>JAGAIU010000078.1 GCA_017626395.1 Clostridia bacterium
GCAATAGTTGTTAATGCTGCAATTGAAGAAAATGGATTAAAGAACATTATAAGTCCAAACACTAAATGTAAAATTGAACTAATTAATACTATTGACCATGCTGGTGAAGATGCAGACTTTAAGTTGAATGCAAATTGGAATTTTACTATAAATTGAAGTATTAACCATGCTCCAATAATTATTCCAAGGAATTCATTTAATATTGATGGGTTAAATATAAATACTAAACCAATTATTGTAAATATTGTACCTTGTATTAACTCTGTACTTATAGTCTTAAATTCTTTATTGGCAGTAAAATATGAAACCATGTGTACTATACCCGTTAATGCTAAAGCAACACCTATAATTCTTACCATGAAATTTAATGAAGCTTCAGGCTTAAATATTAAAAATAATGAAAATATTATAAGTAGTATAGATGTAGCAATAGACATCTTAGAAAATTTCTTTATTTTGTCTATCATATTGTATACCTCCTAGTTAGTGAAATGTTATCATATATGTTTAAAATAATCAATATTGAAAAAGTGTCAATTCTGTGATAAAATACGCATATATTTAGAATATATAATCTACTAATTAATATTAATGGAGGTGATGCACATGAATATAAAGATAGTGTGTAATGATAATAGCAAAATACAAGCTAGAATTATCAAACATAAATTAGTAGAAAATGGTTTTAAAATTGTACAAGAAAATCCAGATTTTGTTTTCATAATAGGTGGTGACGGTACATTTTTAAGAGCATTACGAGAAATTAATTATTCTCGCTATCCCGTGTATGTGTGTATCAATAGTGGAACACTTGGATATCTTCAAGATATATCATGTGCACAAGTGGATAGATTAATTACATTTTTAAAGAAAAATACTACTAAACTAAACGACAAAAATATCAATAAAATGGCACTTGCTAAAATTAAATATTTTTATGCAGATGGCTCTGTAAAGATAGATAATGCTATAAATGAACTACAGCTTTCTGGTAAAAAATATCATAAAATGCAGTTTTATTTGTCTGACTGTATAGAGTTTAAACAAAAAGTTGTATCGTCTGGAATTATATTATCTACTCCTTATGGTTCAACAGCATATAATAAAAGCTTAGGTGGACCAGTTTTCTGTCAAGGTGTAAATGCAATATGTTCTACTTTAATAGCTCCAATTCAAAATAGCAAAACAGAAGATTATATCTTAAATTCGCTTATAGGAAATAAATTTAGTATAGAAATTTTATCTGATACAAATGATATAGATGTAATAATTGATGGGCAAGATATACAAATAGATTTAAAAGATATTTGTAGAATAGAAGTAGAAATAGATGAAGACTATATTTATAAACTAAATATGGATAATAAAAGCTATAGTAGAAATTTACTTGAAAAAATGTTAAAAAGTAACTCTTAATATTTAAATTAAGAGTTATTTTTTTGCATATAATAAATATAAAATTAAATTTATAAAATTGTGTTAATATAGCACTATCGTTGACTTTAAAAGTTAAATGTGATAATATATTTTCGAGATATTATGGGAGGATGTTTTTATGAAAAGAATTATGTTTGTATGCACTGGTAATATTTGTAGAAGTGCGATGGCTCATCATTATATGCAAAAGAGATTATATGACTTAAAAAGAGAAAATGAAATTGAAGTTTCATCATGTGGAACTAATGCTGTTTCTGGTGAAAGATCTACTACTAATGCAATAAACGTAATGAAAAAATATGATGTTGATATGGTACTACATAAAGCTACAAATATTTTTGATATAGACATAGAAAATTATGACTTAATATTTTGTATGACTGGTCAGCACAAAAACAACATATTAACATATTTTCCAAAATTAAAAGACAAAGTTTTCACACTAAAAGAATATGTTTTAGAAGATGTAAAAAATATAGATATAGACGATCCATGGGGATATAGTATAGAAATATATGACTCATGTTCTAATGAAATTGTTAATTGTGTGGATAAACTTCTAGAGAAAATATAAAGGAAGTGGATGTATGATAGTAATAGGATCTGATCACACAGGTATAGAACTAAAAAAGAATATAATTAAGCACTTACAAGAAAATAATATAGATGTTATAGATGTAACTAATTTTGAAGACCAATCAGGAGATGATTATCCAGATATTGCATATATAATTAGCAAAAGTGTTTTAGAAAATAATTGTCTTGGAATTGCAATTTGTGGTACAGGAATTGGTATTTCTATTGCATGCAACAAAGTAAACGGAATAAGAGCTGCTGTTTGTACAGAAAAATATATGGCACAAATGACAAGAATGGATAACGATGCTAATATACTTTGTTTAGGTGCGAGACTTGGAAATACTGATGCACTTGAAATAGTAGATACTTTCATTAAAACAGATTTTGCAGGTGGAAGACATCAAAGAAGAGTAGATAAAATATCTAAAATTGAAAAATGTGAAAAGGATGGTGTAATATATGGCGATAGTATATAGTGTAACGGTTATAGCTTTTGCTTGTTGCTTTATTTTAACACCGTTTGTAATATCTATGTGTAGGAAGAAAGGTCTTGTAGATGTACCTAAAGATAGTAGAAGAGTACACTCTAAGCCAATGCCTAGATGTGGTGGAATAGCAATATTTACAGCTTCTATGGTTGCGCTTGCAGCATATTATTTTTTAACTAAAGATGTTCCATCGATTGCATTTAATACACAGTTTTGGGGATATTTGATAGGTGCAATATTAATATTTACAATGGGAATTATAGATGATATATTTACACTTAAAGCAAGATTTAAAGCAATATTTGAATTTGCAGCAATATTTATTGTTTTTGCATTTGGAATAAGAATAGAAAATATTGGTACTTTACAGTTAGGATATTTTTCATTACCAGTAACATTCTTATGGATAATTACTGTATTAAATGCAATGAACTTAATTGATGGATTAGATGGACTTGCAGCAGGTATAACATCAATTTCAGCATTGTCGTTATTAATGTTGTTTATATCTACTTCTGCAAGTTTAGAAGCAATTATAATAACAGCAGCAATAGTTGGTGCTGGAATTGGATTTTTACCATATAACTTCAATCCGGCTAAAACATTTATGGGCGACTGTAGTTCTAACTTTTTAGGATTTACAATGGCATGTGTAACCATTTTAGGATTCTCAAGAGGATATACAGCTGTTGAATATTTATCACCAGTATTAATACTAGGAGTACCTATTTTTGATACTGTGTTTGCTATGGTAAGAAGAGCAATAAAGAGAAAACCATTATTTGCTCCAGATGGTGGGCATGTACATCATAGATTAATTAAAGCTGGCTTTACACAAAGACAAGCAGTATTAATTCTTTATACAATTACTAGTACACTATGCATAATAGCAGTTGCATTAATAACTCAAGATTTATGGAAGCTTGCATTACTAATCGGAATGGCTACAATGTTCATAGTATTATGGATTGCTAGTATGGTAAAAAATAAAGATTCAAAAGATCAAACAGTAAGTAGCAATTTTAAAGTTAAAAATACTTAGAATTGGCATATAATATAAATGAAGGGAGATAATATATAATGAAAGAACAATTATTACAAGATTTAAAAGAGGCTATGAAAGAAAAGGATATTCTTAAAAAAGATACAATTACTATGTTAAGAGCAGCAATACTTCAAGTTGAAAAAGATTCACAAAAAGTATTAAATGACGATGAAATGTCAGCAATAGTTGCTAAAGAAGTAAAAAAGAGAAAAGAATCTGTTAAAGAATATGAAGATGCAGGAAGAGAAGATATAGCAACAAACTTAAAAAGAGAAATAGAAATATTATCTAAATACTTACCAGAACAATTATCTGAAGAAGAAATTGCTAAAATGGTAGAAGAAGCTATAGCTGAATCTAGTGCTACATCACCAAAAGACATGGGAAAAGTAATGTCAATATTAAGACCAAAAACAGCTGGTAAAGCTGATGGAAAACTAGTAAGTGATATAGTAAAAGAAAAGCTTGCTAATATGTAGAAATTAAGCCAAGTTAAGTCTTGGCTTTCTTTATTGTAAAGGAGAGATATAATGAAAATATATAAGATTAATAACGAGAAATTTAAAAGCATATATATGTCATATAATTTTACTATAGATATTAATGACACAAAATATTTTTCATATTATGCTGTACTTGCTTCATTAATGGCAAAAAGTTCTCAAAAATATGCTACACAAAAAGAAATAGAAAAGTATTTAAATTCCCTATATGGTGCTAGTTTTGATGTGAATATTGAAAAGTTAGGAGATTTATATAATTTAGAATTTAGAATAGAATTTATAAACAAAAAGTTTTTACCAAATAATGAAGAACTATTAGAAAAAATTCTAAATTTCTTAGAAGAAATGATATATAATCCTGCAGATTGGACAATAGATAATATTGATAGAGAAAAACAATTTATTTTAGAGAGAATAAATGAAAGAAAAGATGAAAAATTAAAATATGGAGTGCAAAGAGCAGAAGAACTACTATGCCAAGGTGAACCATTTGGAACATTTTTATATGGTGAAAAAGAAGTAGTAGAAAATATAGCTTTAGAAGATATAAAAACTGCATATTCTGAACTAATAAAAAACTGTGTAACTGTTATTATATCTGGAAATTTAGATGAATATTCAGATATAGAAGAAAAAATAGAATCTAAATTTGCTAGTCATATTTTAAATGATATTAAGGTTCAAGAGTTACAATATAACAATAATACAGGAAAAGAATTTAAATATGAAGAAGTAAAAGAATATCAAGATACAACACAAAGTGTATTATCAATGGGACTTAGAATTAACGATTGCAATGAACAAGATTTTTATGCTTTAAATCTATATAATGCTATTTTAGGTGTAACACCTTCTTCTAAATTATTCCAAAATGTAAGAGAAAAAGAATCTCTAGCATATACTGTAAGATCTAGATATTATAGATTTAAAAATATTTTAGTTATTTTTGCGGGTATTAATAAAGAAAATTATGAAAAAGCTGTTGCAGTTATTAAAGAGCAACTAGAAGATATGAAAAATGGTAATATAACAGATGTTGAATTTAACAGTGCAAAAGATAGTTTACTTGCAGATTTATTAGAATGGAATGACTCAAAAGTAGCTATGGAAAAAATGAAATTATCTAATTTGATTGCTTTTAAAGATGAAAATATTACTATAGATATGATGAGAGAAAAAATTCAAAATGTTACTTTAGAAGATGTAATTAAAGTAGCAAATAAAGTAAAACTGGAAAAAATCTTTATACTTGGAGGTGAAGATAATGTATAAAATTACTGTAGAACATTCACAAGAATTAGATGAAAGTACATTTAGTACTACTTTATCTAATGGATTAAAGGTTTTTATTTGCAAGAAAAAGAACTTCTCTAAAAAAATAGGGATGTTTGGTACAAAATATGGTTCTGTTATAAATGATTTTATAGATATAACAACTGGAGAGAGAACTAAAGTACCTGATGGTATAGCTCACTTTTTAGAGCATAAATTATTTGAAAAAGAAGGAGCTAATGCTTTAGATTTATTTTCTAAAATGGGAGTATCTTCAAATGCATATACTTCATTTGATCAAACAGTATACTTTTTTGAAACTTCAGAAAAATTTGAAGAGTCAATAGCAATGCTTGTTAAATTAATTAAAGAACCATATTTTACAGATGAAAACGTTCAAAAAGAACAAGGCATAATTGGTCAAGAAATTAGTATGTATGATGATAATCCAAACTTCATGGTGTACTTTAATGCATTAAGAGCGATGTACCAAAAAAATCCTGTAAGAATAGATATAGCGGGTACAATAGAATCTATATCACATATAACTAAAGAAATGCTTTATACTTGTTATAACACTTTCTATAGCCCACAAAATATGTTCTTTTTAGTTGTTGGTGATGTTGATGTTGAAAAAACAATAGATATAATAGAAGAAAATATAAAAAAATATGGAAACAATGTACCAAACACGGAAATAACAACATTTATGGAGGAAGAGCCTAAAGAAATAACACAAAAAGAAATAGTACAAAAAATGGATATATATTTACCACAACTTTGCATTGGATATAAATTAGATTTAGCGGATGGAAAAAACATAGTAAAAAATGAATGTATAGTAAGTATATTATCAGATATGTATTTTTCAAAATTATCATATTTCTTTGAAAAAGAATATAATGAAGGAAAAGTTAATGATAGTATAGATATGCAATATGAAGGAAGCGATTCTTTTTCGCATGTTATTATATCTACTACTGCAGTAAATATTGATGAGGTAGAAAAAGATATATTAGAATATATTAATAAAATAAAGAATGAGCCTATAGATAAAGAACTATTCGAAATTATCAAAAGAAAGAAAATAGGTGAAATGATACTAGCATCAGATAGTTTAAATATAAGCTATAGAAGAATAATTGATTCTATTTTAAATGATGTAGATGTATATACAGATATGGAAATGCTAAAATCAATAACTCCAGAAGATTTACAAGAATTTTTAGCACAGTTAAATGATGAAAATCAAGTTTCATCAAAAATAATAGCTAAATAGTTCGAAAATAAGTTTAGCAATAATAAAATACCTCATTATACATACACTATTTTTATACATATGTAAATTAAAATGTCGAAACTTGCGACGAAATGTACCTTTGAAAATCTTGACTATACAAAAGACAAATGGTATAAATATGTAAAAAAAAGAGGAGATGTGTATGATAATAGGAGAAATTGAAAAATTAAAACAAAGATTAGATAAAGAAATTGAGCAAGATTTACCATATGAACAAATCTTAAAAACAAGTAAAGAAATAGATGAACTATTAGCTTTATACTATTTAGAAAAGGTTAAAGACATCACTTAAATTTACATTTAATAGTATTAGTCCTAATATAATTATTAAAGCATAATTTTCATTATAATCACGTAGTAATAGAATTATTATAGCTAGTATTATTAAATCATCAATTTCTAAGTCGAAACCTAGTATGCTAATTTTATCGCAATCAAAAGAGAATAACCTACTTTTATGATTGTTTTTTAAAGTTGGTTCTTCATGTTTCTCGCTAGAATTTGAATCATTATTAGGATAAAAATTTTGAAAAGATATTGTATCGTCATTAGATGGTACAGTATTTTTTTTTTGGATGTTGCTGCTTTTATTAATTTCAGCTATGTTATGTATGTAAGCATTTCTTTGATAGTTATAATTTCTATTTGGCATAAAAAACGGATTGTAATTAGTATAATACATTTTAATCACTACCTTTATCTTTAAAAGAATCTAATATAGATATTAAACTTAAAATAGTTAAATATTCATTAATTTTATCTTGTCGAGATTTTCTAAGAAAGGGTTTTAGAGAAAGTAATAAATCTTTTTGAGGACTGTTACTATTCATAGCACTCATTATTTTTTGAAATTTTAGTAAAAGGGTTGGATCAAATCCAAACGTTTCTTTTGATTCTTCTTTATTATTGGCACTGTTGTTATTATTTAAAACATTTAACAAAGAAGATATATCAAATGAAGATGTAGAATTATTTTGTGATTCATTACTTTCTTCAGTAGTAGAATTCATCTTTTCTTGAATACTATTTATAAGATTATTTAAAGCATCTTTATTTTCTTCATTCATACTATTTTTTCTTATTTACACCTAGTAATTTAGCAATGTTGTTTAAATCGTCAGAAGACATATTCTGAACAACTCTTGTTACTTGCTCAAGTTTTTCTTTATCTAAAGAGCCTAGTATTCCCATCAATTTTTTATTTAATTCGTTATTATCATTCATAAAATCATCTCCTATATATTTAAATTATATGCATTAAATTTTACTTTGTGATAAATTCTAATATACTTTAGTCGAAATTTGCGATGAAAAACTTGACGAAAAATATTGACCTATTTGTATAAAAATGGTATAAGATTAACACATAAAGAACAGGAGGGATGCAAAATAAAGTATGATGATGTAAAGAAAGTATTTAATTTTATAGACGTAACAGATAAATATATACTTATCAAAGATAGAGATAAAATTAAAAAGGTATATATTTATCAAATAGAACCTGTAACTTTTTTAAATTTTTCAATAGATGTTCAATCTAATATTTTAAATCTTTATAGCGAGTTTCTTCGCGAATTAAATTTTGAATTTCAAATATATATTTCTAATAAAAAAATTAATATTCAACAATATATCCAAAATATAGAAAAAAGTATATCTAAAAAAGATAGTAAAAAATATGCAAGTATAGTAAATAATTATATAGCTAGTATAGCTGAACAACTAGAAGATGAAACAATATACACCACAAAATATTATTTGGTTATATCACTAGAAAGAAATGAACAGATAGAAATTTCTAGCATAGATAATATAGTTAAAAAACTAGATAATATTGGTTGTAATACTAAAAGATTATCTTCAAAAAGAAAACTTGAATTGTTATTATACGAGAGTATTAACAAAGAGGTGGCAATATAATGCTTCCAGACTGTATAGATGCTACCAATTTTAGATATATAAAGTTGGATAATAAATATGTTGTTTCGTTAAGCATTAAATCATTACCAGATAAAATCTACTTTTTAGATGTAATAAACTTAATAGATAAAAATGTAGAATGGGATATGTCGATATATTGCTCTAAAATTGATACAACTAAAATGCTCAATGATATAACATATAATTTAACACTTTTAAAAAGTGAACTTAGTACAATTAATCCTAATCAAAAGAATATAGATGTTATAAGTAGGGCTACGCAAGATGCTCAAAATCTCAGAAGAAAAATTCAATTAGAAAATCAAGAAGTTTATGAAATAAGTGTCATATTATCTTTTTATTCAGACAATTTTAATCAAATACAAAAAATTATTTCTAATTTTAAATCAAAATTTTATTCAAAAATGATTAAATCAGATATTACCAATTTTAGACACTTAGAATTTTATCTTTCAAATTTACCCTTAAATATAAAAAAAGAAGTGCAAAATAAGATTTATATAACTACAGATGCACTAGCTAACATGTTTCCTTTTTATACTCAAACTATATTGGATGAAAATGGTATTATTATAGGCTATGCTTTAAACAACAACGTACCTTGTTTTGTAGATATATTTTCAAATAAATATGAAAATTCTAATATTTGTATCTTCGGAAGTAGTGGTAGTGGAAAATCTTTTTTTACAAAGCTTTTTATTTGTAGAAATTTTTTTCAAGGAAAAAAGCAAATTATTTTAGATATAGAAGGTGAATATATCTCACTATGTAAAAAATTAAATGGAAAGATAATAAATGAAAACACATATTTTAATCTACTGGAAATCACTCAAAAAGATATATCAGAAAAGAATTTTTTAGAAAATAAAATTAAAAGAATAGCAGAATATATGTACACACTTTGTGATACAAAAAATTTGGATATTCAAACACTAAAAGCTGAAATTATAACATTATATAAGTCGTATGGGATTACAGATGATATTAGTTCTGTAACATGCTATCAAAAAGAAGATACCATCTTTTTAGATAGTAAAATTTTATCTAAAGAAAAATTTCCTACACTGACGGATTTAAAAAACACTACTAAAGATCAAAAATTAAAAGCTTTTTTAATAGAAAACTTGAAAGGAAAATTAAAATTCTTTTCCAAAACAAGTACATACAATTTAAATGAGGATTTATATGTTATTTGTGTGGATAAACTAGAGCATAATAAAGATATTTTGTGGTTTATTTTAGACAAAATATTAAATAGATATTTAGATAAAAATGAAACTATAATCTATATTGATGAAGTGTGGAAATATGCAATGGATAATAAGCTACTAGAAAGTGTTTTAAATATGTATAAGACTATTAGAAAAAGACATGGTTCAATTGTAACTATTACGCAAGATATAACTGATATTTTTAAATATGAAGATGGTTTTTATTCTAAAAGTATATTAAATAATTCTTGTTTTAAAGTTATTTTTAAGACAGATTATAAAGATGAAAAGCTATTTGATAAAGTAATTAATTTAGATGATGAAAAAATAGCTACATTAAAAAAAGGAGAAGCATATTTTGTAATAAATAAGAATAAAATTCCTATTAAAATTAAATCAAATAGATTTGAAGGTGAACTTATCAATGAAGATGATAATAGCTATAAATAATCCTGTAATAGAGCAAAAATTAATAGAAAAATATAAAAATATATATGAAATTATAGTTTTAAGTAGCAAGGAAGATGTTTTAGATGTTGTAAATTTAAATGAAGAAAGTTTAATAATAACAAGAGAAGATTTAGGGGGAAAAGTAGATTTTTTAGATTATATAATAACTATAAAGGAAAGAAATCTTAAAAATAAAGTAGTAATTATTGTAAAAAAGCTTACTAAAGAACTTAAAGAAAAACTATTTGCTAAAGAGATTTTTAATATTATTGAAGGGAACAGTTTTTTATTTGAAGAACTAATAGAAAATATTGAAGTACCTAAACTCGTAATATATAAGTCAAAAGATAAAATTAGCAAAAAAAGTAAAGTAATTATTATAACGGGGACGAGATGTTCTGGAAAAACAGTCCTTACTAAAATGCTAGCTGAATCAATAGCTAAAAATAAAGATAAAAAAGTATTAGCAATAGATTTAGACTTTATATATCCGTCTCTTGATACGTATTTACAATTTTCAAAGAACTATTCTCTTGTAGATTTTTTAAAAGATTTGATAAGCTCAAATATTAAAAAAATGGAAAATTATGAGAGTGCTAACTTAAAATATAAAAATCTAAAATATATTTTAAACAATAAAAGTATTGGAATACCAAACGATGAAATTTTAGTAGCTATGATAAATATACTCAAGAAACATTATGATTATATAATCGTTGATACATCTACATTAATGATTAATAAGATATATAGTATTTCAAAACTTATAAATTGCCAAATTATATATTTGCTAGAAGAAAGTATTAAATCATTAAGAGAGTACAAGCTAGATGTAAGTTATATAGATAAAAAGGCTTTAGAAAAAACAAAGTTTGTATTAACAAACAGTAAAAATAACAAAGAAATTATAAAAGAAATAGAAAAAATCTTACCATCAAAAGTGATAGTGAAGATTAAAAAATATTATTTTATTGAACTAATAATAAGAAAAAATTATAAAGTTATAAATTTAAATAGACTGTTAAAAGCAATAGGTGTTATAAAGTTTGAAAAGTTAAAACTAAAAATAATAGAAAAAATATTAAATTTAGAGGAGGAATAATAATGAATGAAGAAATAGAAAAGAATAAGAATGAGGTTGTAAATATAGTAAATAATGTTTTAGATAAGGGAGCAAACTATGTAATTAAATCTATGCCAATAAATGCTCATATAAAAGAAATTCTATTGGATGTAAAGAAGGTTATTAAAGAAAAAGATTTTAATAATATTTTAAAAGTTGCATTATCTAGTAGCTTAAAAGAAGGCATGGATACTATAGGTATATCAGAAGGTAATTTAAAAGAGATAGGAACTGTTATAGATACTGCATTTAAAGGTGGTTTTACTAGTGCTATAAGTATGGGAATAGATATAGTAAGTAGAGCTAAGCAATATGGTAATATCTTTTATAATTACATAGGGGAGTTTTTCAATAATCTAAAAAGTTTTGTGCAAAGTATGGAGTTTAAAAAGAAAATTTATGCATATATAGAAAAATGTATGAACAAGGTAGATACATTCAAAGAATTGTGTAATGATTGGTACGAGGCATATGATAAATTCAATTTAAATGAAATAGGAAATATTGCAGGACAGCTTAATAAATTAAAGGGGAAAGTATCATTTGATAATGAATGTATAAACGAAAATACTATAATTCAAAATATAACTGAATTAGTAAGTAGAAGAAAACAAAAATTAACAAAAACTCAATTAGATATTTGCAGTAATTTAGAAGAAATTTAAAAATTATATTTAAAAAAAGTAAAAATTGGTATATAATAATATCCGAAAAGAAAGGATGATATCAATGAATTTTTACGATAATATTAATAATTTAGTAGCAGCATTCAAAAAAACACCTGAATATGCTGAATACTTAAGTTTAAAAGAAAAATTAAGAACAAATGAAGAAAATTATAAAATGTTAAAAGATTTTAAAGATAAACAAAATGAAGTTCAAATAAGTTATTTAAATGGACAAGAAATGAGCAAAGAAAAACAAGCAGAAATGGAAAATTTATATTCTATTGTAATACAAAATGAAGATTGCAGAAAAATATTAGAATGTGAAATGAGAATAAATGTAATATTAGCTGATTTACAAAAAGCAATGGGAGAAGCTATAGAAGAATTAATTAAATTCTAAGGTGTTGATAGATATGTGGTTAAGAGATATAAAAAATTATGAAGTTGAAATATATAAAAATGGTGAATTGATATATTCTGGAAATATAGACGATTTACCAGAAGAAATGAAGGGCTACGAGACTAAAACAATGGATCTGGCTCATAAAAAAGTTATTATTGAACTTGTATAATTATGAAATTAATTTATGTAAATTATTGATGCTTTGGTATTGAAAAAATACAAAATATATGATATAATGAAATCCGGTAGGAATCTAAAAATTTCCTATTGGATTTTTTTTGTAAAAAAACGGAGTGTGTTATGAATTATAGAGAAGCCCTAAATAAATTTATTGATGATATGAATTATTTAAAAAATGATGACGTTGAAGGAATAGTATTTTATGGCAGTTTTCATACTGGCACAAACAATGAATTTTCAGATATAGATCTTATGATTTTATTTAATGATGACTCTGATGCAAATCAAATTAAAGGATATAAGACTGTAAATGGAATTCAAGTTGAATATTTTGAAAGAACTATTTCTAAGATATATGAAAGAGCAAATTCAGATTATATGAAATGTGAAGATTCTCTTTTATCTATGATTGGATATGGTGAAGTAATATTTGACAGAAGAGGAAAAGTAAATGACTTGGTAGAATATGTAAGACAAAAATATTCACGTCCATTACCTGGATATACTAAGCATGAAGCTGTTTATCAACTGATATCATTAAAAAAAGCTGTTCTTGCTACAGAAGAATTAAGGGTGCAAAATGATCCATATTTTGAGAACTTTTATTTTTTAACTGTTGAAAGAATTAGAGATTTTTATCATAAATTAAAAGGTTTTTCAAATTTACCACAAACGAAAGTATATAAATTGTACGTAAATGAAAAATTACAACAAGCACAACATAAAAAGATTCCGGAAAGAGATTTTATAGATTTATATATGAAAACTATCGAAGAAGGAACAACAAAAGAAGAAAAAGTTAAAAGAGTAAGTAAACTATTTGAATATGCAACAAGTAAATATAAAGTTAATTTTGATGACGTTAGAATAGATTTGGGTAAAAAAAGATATTAATAAATGTTGAAAGTGAGGAAGTAAAAAATGTTACAATTACCAAAGAATGAATATAGAATTTCTATAACATCAGGGTGCAACATGAAATGTGTTTATTGCCATAACGAAGGCAATAAAGTAATTAATCAATTATCTAAAGATGATATTGAATCATTAATCGTTAATTCTTATGATTTAGGATTAGAACAAGTAAGATTAACAGGTGGTGAACCTTTAATTCACAAAGAAATTTTTGATATTTGTCAAATGCTTGCAGAAAAATATCATTTAAAAGTTGGAATTAATACTAACATAATTGAAATAGATAAATTAATGTATATGATAGAAAAAGGTTGGATTTATAGAGTAGTAGTAGGACTAGATTATTTTGATGCACCTATCTCTAAACAATCACCTGTTGGTATTAGTTCAAAGCAAGCTTTAGAAAATATTTTAAGAGTAAAAGAAACTGGTGTAAATGTAACAATTTCTACAGTTTATAACGGTGACTATGATAACTTAAGTAAATTAGTTAATTGGGCACATGAAAATGGAATTAGAATTAAAATATTAGAAGAAGTTAAAAATGAAATTGCTGACAGTACAGATATAGAATATTTAAAAATGAAAGAAAGAATACTTAATGACTTTAATTTAGAACCTAAATTTGACGATAATTTCAAAGAATGGCATGGTATGGATAATGATTTTACAGCTGTTACATTTTTTCATTCTCACTGCAGAATAAGAGAATGTGATGTTTGTAAAAAAATGCATCTAAGAGTTACAAGTTGTGGTAGCCTAAAACAATGTCTTATGTCTGAAGAAGATGATGTAGACTTTAGAGATGGTAATATAAGAGAGAATGTTATAAAAGCATTATCTCAACCAGTAAACTTTGATATAAAACCTGCTAGATATGTTCAAACTCAAATAATATAGGAGAAGAATTTTGAAACAAGATATTAGTATTGAAAATGAAAAAAGTAAATTTAAATATAGAGTATCAGGTATTTTATTAAAAAATGATAAAATATTAACTGTAAAAATTAATGATAATAAGTTTTATTGTTTACCAGGTGGACATGTAGAGCTTATGGAAAATACCAAAGATGCTGTTGTCAGAGAATTTAAAGAAGAAACTGGTATTGGTACTTATGTTGAAAAGTTATTATATGTAACTGAAAATTTCTTCACAAATAAAAAAGAATGTCATGAAGTTGGTTTTTATTATTTACTAAATACTAAAAATGAAATAAATCAAGAAGATTATTCTTTAATAGAAAATGATAATGGAGAAAAAGTTAGACTAGAATTTAAATGGTTAGATGTAAAAAAATTAGAAAATTTTAAGCCAGAATTTTTAAAAAATAGACTAAATTTTGAAAATTTAAATTTAGAGCATTTAATCATAAAAAATGACAAAATTATATAAAAAATGACCAAAAAACTTAAAAATTTGCAAAATTTTTAAGTTTTTTTTGTTTTTGTGAAACAAAATGGCCTTCCCAAACGTCTATATATATAGAAGGGGTAAAACAAGGGACCTCTTCTTGGTGTTAATTTTTATCCAGCGGTTAACATTATTTTTTGAATGATGAGGGGGAATTTTATTATGAGAAAAAAGAGTGGAATAGTTATAGCAAGTATAGCTATGCTAATTTGTTGTATTGCTTTAGTCTCTTTTAAGTACAAAGACAATATAACAAGCGAGAACACTACACAAATGTATGAAGTAAGTTCATACATAACTGAACAAATGAAAGCTGAAGCCGGTGTTTGCACAGCAGAACTATGTTTATTAGAGGAGTTCACACCACAAAAGATAGGTAATGATGCAGATGCGATTGCCTTAGCTACAGTACTTACACTAGATAATGCTGATCCAGATGCGAGTATGGTAGGAATGACTAACGGAACAATGCTAATAAATAATGTCTTAAGTGGTAATTTATCACAAGGACAAGTAATTAATTATTCTAAACCTGGTGGCATGATGAAAATGTCTGAGTGGGAAGAAAGTCAACCAGAGGCAGCTACTCAAAAAAGACAATATCTTCGTGAACAAAACAATGTAGAAATAGATCTAAATAATACATATATAAATCTTATGATATCTGGAGATGTCGAGATTGAAGCTGGAAAAAGTTATTTAGTATATTTAAAAAATAATAATGGAAGATATGAAATAATAGGACTTGGAAATGGTCTTAGAGAACTAGATGTTGCCCAACAAACTTCTAGAGCTGCCGTTCAAAACTTTAATTTAAGTTCATTAAAAATTAAAAATAATGAAACTGGAGAATTCGAATCACTTGAAAACTATATAAATACTTATATTAGTAATGAACAAGAAAAATAAGGACAAGGGATTTGGATTTTCCAAATCCCCAATGATTTTAGGGGTAATATATATATGGAAGAAATTTTAGTAAACATGGCAAAATCCGGAGATAAAGACGCATTCACAGATTTAGTAAATAAATATGAAAGAAAACTATATGTTATAGCCCAAAGCAGGGTAGACAAAGAAGAAGATATAAAAGATGCCATACAAGATACTCTATTACAAGCATATTTGAATATAATAAACATTAAAAGAGCAGATAGTTTTAATGGCTGGATAACACAAATTATGCTAAATAATTGTGCAAATCTTTTAAGAGCACAACAAAGAATGACAGGAGTTTATGACGTTATCACAAATGACGTTAGTTATGAAGATAACTTTTTAGCTATCGATAATACAGTAGATTTATTCTCTGTAGTAAATATGTTTCCAGAAGAGGAAAGAAAAATATTAATAATGTATTTTTCAGAAGGATATACTACAAATGAAATAAGTCAAATGTTAAATATAAATGAAAATACTATAAGAAGTAAAATAAGTAGAATGCGAAAGAAAATAAAAGAGGAATGTGGAGAAGAATATTACAGTAATATATAAATCATTAAAATAAACTAATAACATATTATGTATTAGGTGATTTAATGAAAAAAGTAATATTATTTATCTTATTAGTAATATTAATATTATCTTCATGGATTTTTGTTATAAATCAAAAAGAAGAAAATACCATCACGACAAATTCTACTGCTGTAACATCTAAAGTAGTTGTAATAGATGCTGGACATGGTGAACCTGACAGAGGAGCTGTGGGCATTTACGGAACAACAGAAGAAGCAATAACTTTAAAAATTGCTTTAAAGTTACAAGCATTAGTAGAACAAAGTGGTGGTATTGTTTATTTAACAAGAAGTGATGAGAATGGAATATATTCAAAAGAGGCACAAAGTATAAAAGAAAAAAAGGTAAGTGATGTAAAAAATAGAGTGGTTATTGGAAATAGAGAAGATGTAGATGTTTTTGTTTCTATACATTTGAACAAGTACCCATCCAGTATTTATAGTGGTTGGCAAACATTTTACCAACAAGGAAATGAAGAAAGTGTTAGATTAGCAAAATGTATACAGGATAGCTTAAACAATTCTATATCTAAACCTAACAATAGAGTGCCACTTGTTTTAAAAGGAATATATATAATGGATCATGTTGAGAATACAACAGTAACTGTTGAGTGTGGCTTTTTATCTAACGAAGAAGAAGCAAGACTTTTACAAGAAGATGCTTATCAAGAGAAACTTGCATGGGGAATATACATCGGCTTACAAGAGTATTTTAAATAAAAAAAGAAGAAGAATTATTTTATAATTCTTCTTTTTACTTTATTCAGCTTCTGTTTCAAGTAATATAGATTCAAACAGTACCACGCTTTCATTTTCAATGTCTATTTTTTCATTTTTATATAAATCATTCCAATTAGTAAACATATGAGTTGCTATTTTATATTCTAGACACTTTTTATCTAGAATGTATAGATCTTCACCTTTTTCAAAATCTTTTAGAACTTCATTTGGGATTTTTGCACCTCTTCTAAATCCATTTTTATAAATAGTAGTATATTGCTTTAATTTCTTTTGTTTAATCGTAGCTTTATGATAGTTTTGATTCATATCTATTGTTGGTGTATATGGTTGATGAATCATATAGCTTATATTTTTACCAATATATCTGTGTTTACCAGATGCAAATAGCATTGCGGCTGCACTACAACAATTTCCTAAAGCTACAGTAATAATTGGATTTTTTAATGAATCTAAAAGATTCCTTATTGCAATTGAATCACTAAGTGTTCCCCCTACCGAATTAATAACTATCAGTAATGGCTCCTTATCATCTTTAAGACTTGAAACTGCTGTTTCAAAAATTGATGATGTTTGCATGTTAATAATTCCCCAAACTTTAATTTTAATCATATAACATACCTCCTTTAATATTAATCTAAGAAGTATAAAAAACATCTTGGAGAGCAATTATATCACTTTTGGCTGTAAAAGACAACAAAAATAACTACATTTGTAGTTATTTTATGTCTTTTAGACATGATTCTAATCTTTCATACAAGTCAATACTATAAGAATAATCTAGTAAACTTTTAAACTCATTAGAATCCTTGTATTTGTTAACATCATATTCGTAAAATACATCAGAAGGTGTTTTAGCACCATTTGCAAGTATTTCTTTTATCTTACCGCTTTTAAATACAGGTGAATCATAATTTTCATCTAAAGATATTAACCCTCTATCTGTATACAATTTCATTTGTATATCAAAATCAAGTTTATCGCATAAATGAGCAAAATTAGCTTCTTTAGTTTCTCTAGCATTAAATTCGTTTGTTAAAGCAATATAGTCTTCTTTTTTAGTTAATGAAGATAAAATATCTAAAACAGCATTTTTTCCAATTTCTAATTTCTCTTGTTCTGTTACATTGTCAAAAGGAGTGATGTCGCCGATTACTATTTCTTCTAATTCATGGATGATTAGCATTTCTAAAACACGTTTTAAATCTATTTTTAAATCGTATTCAGAATCAATAGCAATAGCTAATATACATGTATCATAAATATGTTCAGCAACACTTTCTCGTCTTGGTCCTTGCACATTCCAGTAAATAGAGCCTTGTCTAATTTTATTTTTTAAACTTGTAGCTAGTAAATAGAATTTTAATATGTTTTCGTTTTTCATAAAACCACCTCTTTCAAAATTATTTCAAAGATGTAAATTTATTTTGCAAAATGATTATAGCACACCATTTTTTATAAAGCAACAAGTGACAATTAATAGGGGATTGTTTATTGACATTTTTGAGAGTTAAGATATAATATTAATGTCGAAAAAACGATATAATTGAGGTGGAAAAATATGAAGAATATATTACATGTTGGATTAGATGTTGGATCAACAACTGTAAAAATTGTAGTAATGAATAATAAATTAGAAAGTTTATATACGAACTATACAAGGCATAATTCGGATACTAAAAACACTATTTATAACGTGTTAGCTAAATTAGCTAAAGATTTTCCTAATAGTACATATACAATGGCTCTTACAGGTTCTGGAGCTTTAGAAATATCTAAAATTTTAGGTGTACCATTTATACAAGAAGTGGTAGCTTGTAAAAAAGCGGTAGAAAAATATATACCTCAAACAGATGTTGTAATAGAACTTGGCGGAGAAGATGCTAAAATAATATATTTTGATAAATTTATCGAACAAAGAATGAACGGAACATGTGCTGGTGGTACAGGTGCTTTCTTAGACCAAATGGCATCTTTACTTAATACAGACACAGCGGGATTAAATGAGCTATCTAAAGGCGATCAAATAATATACCCTATTGCTTCAAGATGTGGAGTATTTGCAAAGACAGATATACAACCATTAATTAATGAAGGAGCAAGAAAAGAAGACATTGCTACATCTATATTCCAAGCAGTAGTAAATCAAACAATAAGTGGGCTTGCTTGCGGAAGACCAATAAAAGGTAAAGTTGCTTTCTTAGGCGGACCATTAAATTATTTACCAGAGTTAAGAAATAGATTTATAGAAACATTAAAATTAAAAGATGAAGAAATAATAATACCACAAGAAGCTCATTTATTAGTTGCTAAAGGTGCCTCTCTTGCATCAATTGAAACAGAGTCTTTTACTACAAGAGAATTAGTAAAAAGATTAGATGTATTTAAAGATGCAAAATATACAGAAACTAAGCCTTTAGATGCTTTATTCAAAGACGAACAAGAATATGCTGAATTTAAAAAACGTCATGATAAAAGTAAAGTAAAAAGAGCAGAATTAAAAGATGTTAATGGAGATGTCTTTGTAGGAATAGATGCAGGTTCTACAACTACAAAACTTGTAGCTATAGATAAAGATGGAGCACTATTATATTCACTATATGGAAGTAATAACGGTAATCCATTAACTAGTGTTATTTCTATGGTGAAACAATTCTATGAGAATATGCCACCTAAAGCGGTATTAAGACATGTTGGTGTTACAGGATATGGAGAAAAACTAATACAAACAGCTTTAAATATAGATTTAAGTGAAATAGAAACAATAGCACACTATACAGCTGCAAAAGAATTTATGCCTAAAGTTAATAGTATCATAGATATCGGCGGACAAGATATGAAATATATCAGATTAAAAAATGATGCTATAGATAACATTATGCTAAACGAGGCTTGCTCATCTGGATGCGGTTCTTTCATAGAAACATTTGCTAAAAGTTTAAATATAACAATTGAAGAATTCGTACAAGAGGCTATAAAAGCTAAAGCACCTGTAGATTTAGGTTCAAGATGTACAGTATTTATGAATTCTAGAATTAAACAAGCACAAAAAGAAGGAGCTACAGTTGGAGATATATCTAGTGGACTTTCATATTCTGTAGTTAAAAATGCTATACAAAAAGTAATGAAGATAAGAGATGTTAGAAAACTAGGTAAAAATATAGTTGTTCAAGGTGGTACTTTCTATAATGATGCTGTTTTAAGAAGCTTCGAAAAAATTACAGGTAAAGAAGTAATAAGACCTGACATCGCTGGACTAATGGGAGCTTATGGTGTAGCACTTCTTGCAAAAGAGCAATTTATAGCAAACGAAGACGATTATTATACATCTAAAATGCTAAAAATTGATGAGATAGATAATTTAGATATTAAGATTACACATGCTAGATGTGGAAAGTGTGAAAATAACTGCAGATTAACTATAAATAAATTTGGAAACGGAAAATTATTTGTATCTGGTAATAGATGTGAAAAAGGTGCAGGAAATGTAACTTCAAATAATGACTTACCAAATATGTATAAGTATAAAAATGAAAGATTATTCTCATATGAGCCTTTATCTCTAGATAAAGCTCCAAGAGGTACAATAGGTATTCCTAGAGTCTTAAATATGTATGAAGATTATCCTTTCTGGTTTACATTCCTAACAAATTTAGGATTTAGAGTAATAATCTCAGAAAAGAGTAATAGAAAAACATATGAAAAAGGTATGGAGTCTATGCCTTCTGAATCAGTATGTTATCCTGCTAAACTTGCACATGGACATATAATGAGCTTAATTAATCAAGGAATAAATACTATATTCTATCCATGTGTTTCAAATTCACGTAAAGAATCTAAAGGGGCAGATAACTCATATAACTGTCCAATTGTTGTATCTTATTCAGAAGTTATAAGAAATAATGTTGAAGAATTAAAAGATATAAAATATATAAATCCATTTTTACCTTTTGATGCAAAAAAATTAACAGAAAGAATTATGGAACTTCCTGAATTTGCAGAATATAATTTTAAAAAGAACGAAGTTTTAAAAGCTGCTAAAGAAGCAGAAAAAGAATATCAAAGATTTAGAGATGATGTTCATAAAAAAGGACAAGAAATTGTGGATTATATTAAAGAAAATAATCTAAGAGGAATTGTTCTTGCAGGAAGACCATATCATGTTGATCCAGAAATAAATCATGGAATAGATACATTAATAACAAGTTTAGGATTATGTGTTTTATCTGAAGACTCTGTTTCAGATAAAGCAGAGGTAAGAAGACCGATTAGAGTTGTAGACCAATGGGTATATCACTCAAGATTATATGCAGCTGCTGAATATGTTGGAAAACATGATTTCTTAGAAATGATTCAATTAAATTCATTTGGATGTGGTGTAGATGCTGTTACAACTGATGAAGTAGAAGAAATCCTAACAAGTTACGATAATATGTACACTTTAATTAAAATAGATGAAATTAATAATCTTGGTGCAGTTAGAATACGTATTAGATCTTTACTTGCTAGTATGAATAAAAGAATCCAACTAAAAAAAGAACAAGGAATAGGACTAAATCAAGAAACTAAGCCTAAGGATATAGGTAAATATGAAATAGATAAAAAGATGTTTACTAAAGACATGAAAGAAGAAGGATATACAGTATTAGTTCCACAAATGGCTCCTATACATTTTGAATTGTTGTTGGCTGGATTAAGATCAGAAGGATATAATGCTAAACTTTTAAGAGAGTGTACAGAAAAAACTATAGAAACTGGATTGAAGTACGTAAATAACGATGCTTGTTATCCATCAATCATAACAACAGGACAATTTATTGAAGCGTTAGATAGTGGTGAATATGATTTAAATAAAACGGCTTTAATAATGTCACAAACAGGTGGCGGATGTAGAGCAACTAACTATATTGGATTTATTAGAAAAGCTTTAAAAGATGCGGGATATGAAAATGTACCTATTATTTCATTTAATGTTAAAGGGATGGAAAAATCTAATGGATTTAAATTAACACCATCACTTATTATAAAATTAGTAAAAGCTGTTGTATATGGCGACCTTTTACAAAAGATGCTTCTAAAAAATAGAGCATATGAAGTTAAAAAAGGTGAATCACAAAAAGTTTATGATAAATGGCTTGCTAAAGCACAAGAGATTATTGCCAATGGTGATATGAAAGAATTTAAAGCTGGTATTTATCAAATGGTAGACGATTTTGAAAATATTCAAATAGATAGAAAAGTACAAAAGCCTAAAGTTGGTGTAGTAGGAGAAATCCTAATTAAATATCATCCATTTGGAAATAACTATATAATAGATGTTTTAGAACAAGAAGGAGCAGAAGTTGTAATGCCAGACTTTATGGGATTTGTTAAATATATGGGTACACATGGTGTTACAAAAAACAAATTACTAAAAGAAAGTAAACTTGTATCAGATATATCTAAACTAGCTATTAAGCTTATGGATGGCTTTGAAAAAGATGCAAAAGCAGCACTAGAAAAATCTAAAAAAGGATATTTGCCACCTTGTGATATATGGCATCTTGAAGAAAAAGTTGAAGATGTATTGTCTATTGGTAACCAAACTGGTGAAGGTTGGTTCTTAACTGCTGAAATGATTGAATATATTGAAAATGATATTCCAAATATTGTTTGCGTTCAACCATTTGCTTGTCTTCCAAACCATGTTGTTGGTAAAGGTGTAATTAAAACTATAAGAAAAATGTTCCCACAAGCTAACATTTCTCCTATAGATTATGATCCTGGTGCTAGCCAAACTAACCAAATTAACAGAATAAAACTTATGATTACAGTTGCTAAAGATAATTTAAAGATTAAAGAAAATTTATCTAAGTTTAAAGTTACTAATAAAAAAATGAAAGTTAAAAAATAAAAGAGAAAAATAATAAAAAAGCAGGGGAACTCCTGCTTTTTTGGTGCTCCTGAGACGAATCGAACGTCCGACCAACAACTTAGGAGGTTGCTGCTCTATCCACTGAGCTACAGAAGCATATAATTATTATATCATTTTTATATAGATTTTCAAGTATAACTACTCTTTATTTTTTACAGAAACTATTATATAATATCTGTGGTGGAAAGTGTGGATAAATATTTAAAAGAAGCTTTAAAAGAAGCACAAAAAGCATATAAGAAAAAAGAAGTTCCAGTAGGAGCTGTTATAATAAAAGAAGATAAGATAATAGCAAGAGCACATAATTTACGTGAAACAAGAAATAATGCACTAGCTCATGCAGAAATTATTTGTATAAACAAAGCTTGTAAAAAATTAGGAACGTGGAGATTAGAAGGATGTAAAATGTATATAACTTTAGCTCCATGTCAAATGTGCATGGGAGCAATAAAGCAAGCTAGAATAAATGAAGTGTATATTGGAGCTTTAGACGACAAAAATAATGAACCTTTAGAAGAAAATGTGAAACATATCGAAAGTACAGAATGTTCAGAAATATTAACACGTTTTTTCAAAGAGTTACGTAATAAATAATTTAAACTCTTGAAAAGTTAACAATATTAGTGTATAATAATATTTGTTAGCACCAGTAGCTCAACTGGATAGAGTATTCGGCTACGAACCGAACGGTTGGGGGTTCGAGTCCCTCCTGGTGCACCAAAGCAATTATAAAAGTATTTTGGATCGTTCTAAAAGAACGGTCTTTTTCATTTTAAAATATAAGATAAAATAAAAGCAATTATTCGATGTGTTGAAAAAAATTAAAAATTATGCTAAATTATAGTTAGTATTTGTAGAGGTATTTAAATATGAAGAGAACAAGAATCGTTATAATATTATTGATAGTTATTTCAATAATATTAGTAGGAATATTTTTTGTAAGTAAATTGCATAGTAATAAAGTAAATGAAAATTTAGAGTATAAATCAAATGAAAATTTAGAGTATAAATCAAATGAAATTTTAGACTATATAATATTTAAAAGAAAAACGTATGTATCAATAGATGATGTTGTTTTTTATGATAAAGATGCTGATATTAGTGATGAGGAAATTAATAATTTGACTATAATTGCAGGAAAACTAAAATTAAAACATCCTGGTAAGAGTATAGTGTATTTAAGAAAATTAGGAAGTTCTTTTGAAAATGTTAAGGCTGAGTATAGATGTAAGCAGATAGTAAATGGTCAAGTATTAGAAAATGCAGAAATGAATATATATCTTAAAGATGATGATGAAATTGAACTCATATTTTTAAGTAGAAGTTCTTGGAAAAAAGGAACAAATACAGAGAATATTAAGATAACTCAAGAAAAAGCAGAACAAATTTTGGTAGATTATTTTATTGAAAATCCTAATGACTTCAATGTTATAAAAGCTGGAAGACTTTCATTTGGTACAGTTGATGATCAATTGGCTAATTCGAAAAACGAAACTTGTATAATTGAGTTGTACGTATATAATTCAAAGACAGCTTGGAGAATGGAATTTTTAAACTCAGGTGGGTATATGTTTATAGACGCTAATACTGGTGAAATTTTATACAAAAATTTTACTAATGGAAATGTAATATGGACTTAAAAACGAATAATCAGATATGTTAATAATATAAAACAAAGAGATAATATATTAGAAGAGGTGGAATATGTATAGAAGAGCAAATGTAACTGATGTAGATGAAATAGCAAAAATACCAAATATAGATTTTTCAAAAGAAGAAATAATAGAATATTTAAAAAATGGAGCAAAATATTTATATGTATATGAGAATGAATCAAATAATATAGTTAATGCAACATTTTTTGGCTCGGATGCTATAGATGATGATAGTTATGATTCGGAAATATATGGAATGTATACAAGAAATATTAAAGATAAAGAAATAGTTAATTCAGAAGTTTTATTTTATACTAAAAAGGAACTATTTGAAAAAGGATTTAGAAATTTAATTGTTTGGTGTGATGAGAAAAATGAGAAGATGAAAAAGTTCTTAAAAAGTTCAGGCGGAATTGAAAGTAAAAAAAGAGAAAATAATAACAGGATAGAAGTTGCATATACATATGAACTTATAGATTATCCAGAAGAATAGAAAATAGCATACGTGAGTATGCTATTTTTCATATAATTCTAATATTCTTCTTAAATCAGTTAAAGTCTCAACTTCAATATAATTTGTTGTTTGATTTTTATCTCTATCTATTATTACCGGAATAAAGCCATATTGTTCGGATATTCGTAATAAATCATATCTATCATCTATAAAATAGTTTTCATCATTTTTGTCTACATCTTCTAAAGCAATCTCAAATAATGTTTTATCACTTTTCTTACAACCAAGTTCAGAAGAAATATATACTTTTGTAAACAAATCATATATTCCATAGTTTTTAAGAACTCTATAAGTAGAAGGCCAAGCATCTGAAATAATGTATAAAGTATATTTTTTTGAAAGTTTTTGTAATTCTTCTTTTACTTCATTATAAAATTTAACCTTTTCATCATTATATACACAATCGTATGCTAATTTATTTACTATATCTGTAGTTATATTAGGATATTTTATATATTGTAAAACATGCATATAAAATTTACAAAACATTTCATATTCTTCAAGTTCTGTAGAAATATTTCTTTCATCAAGTAAATGTAAATTGTTTTTTATTGCATCTTCAATTACTTGTTTGTTTATTGTACCCACTATATTGAAGAAATTTGGGGTTATAAACCAATTTTTAGTCACAGGGTAGTGTAAAGTACTTCCTACGTCGAAAAATAAATTTTTTTCATAATTTCACCAAAATCATTGTATCATATAAATAAAAAAATATACAAGATATATGTCGAATAAAAAAAGTTACATCTCATATAATTAAGTGAGGTGTAGTATGTCTGTAATTTGGTGTGGTATATTTATTATATGTATAATATTCTCATGTATATTTTTAGAGCCAAATATTGTACTTGAATCAATAACAAGCAGCTCTAAAAGTGCGATCGAAAATATATTTGTAATTGCAAGTATGTTAGTTTTTTGGAGTGGTATGTTTAATATATTGTCTAATACAAAGTTATTAAGAAAGGTATCTAAGAAATTATATGGACTGGTTTCGTTTTTATTTAATAAATCTGAAGTAACAGAAAAATCCAAAGAGTATATTAGTTTAAATATAGCATCAAATATAATGGGAGTAGGGAATGCAGCTACAGTTAATAGCTTAAAAGGAATAGAGGAATTACAAAAAAGTAATACTAACAAAGAAAAATTAAATAAATCTATGGCCACTTTTATCGTATTAAATACGGCATCACTTCAAGTTATACCAACGAGTATGATATCTTTAAGAACTTTATATGGTTCATCTGATCCAACTAAAATAATTATTCCGGTTATATGTGTTTCTTTAATCTCACTAATAGTAGCACTTTGTTCATTAAGAATATTATGGAGATACTATGAGTAATTTAATAGTACCAATATTTATTTTGTTAATTATATTAGTTGGAATAATAGAGAAGAAGAATGTATATTCGTTATTTATAGATGGAGTAAAGGAAGGTGTAAAAGCAGCATATAATATCTTTCCATATATTTTTGCTATTACAATAATTGCGGGGCTTTTAAAAGATACCAAGATTTTGGATAGTATTTCAATATTTGGACTAGACGGGAAAATATTACCTCTTATAATTATGAAGCCATTATCTGGTGGTGCATCTACTTCAATGGTAATAGATATATTTAAAAATATAGGACCAGATACGTTTACAGGTCTAGTTGCATCAATACTTATGGCATCAACTGAAACTACTTTATACGTAATATCTGTTTTAGCGAGTAAAGTTAAAATAAAGGATATGAAAATAGTAGTTATATGTGGATTAATAGGGGATATTGCAGCTGTAATAGCTACAATTATAATTGCTAGTTATATAATGTAAAAAGAAGGGTTACCCCTTCTTTTTCTATAGTTAGAAATTATCGAATATGCCTGTAGTTAAAATTCTATCTTTTGAGTTAGTAGTTATTATTATTTCTACATCTGTGATTGTATCTGGAAGTGGAAGAAATTCTAATCTAGCTAATTCTGTATCAGTATCGTAAATATCTGTAAATTGATACATGCTATAACTGTTATCATTAAATAAGTTTATTAAATTATTATTTGTTTCTGGTGTGTTAGTATAGTTAATGATAACTCTTACATCGTTATATAATGCGTCTTCAATTATTTTTAACTTAATATTTTTATCAGATAAGTTTATTAATTTTAAATCTGAATCGAAAAAATAATCAATATATTCATGCTCTGGCTCTTGAAGATACTCATTAAATTCTTCACTATATAATATCTTATTTACACCATAACTAACAAAGCTAAATAAAACACCAAAGAAAACGATTATTCCAATTATTATTATCCCTAAAATATCATATTTAGTTTCAATATCTTCTTTATTTGAATAATATATAATTTCAGCACCAATAGAAATTATAATTAATGGCCATAGCATTAAAATGTATCTTAGTACATCCAATGTAAATAAAGTTTGTATAACAAGTGATATACCAAATAATATTAGAGCAAAGCCAAAGGTTGTTCGACCTATTAGTTTTTTCTTTTTTGTATTTTCCATATAAATCCCCCTTATTTTTTATTAATTAATTTTAGTCCAAATACTATAGATAATAATGCAATAGTAATAGGTGTAATATACGAACCTAAATCTCTTAAATATCTAGCTACTTCATTTAGATCTAAATCGTATAGTATCTGTGGTAAGATATTGCAAAGTATCATGTATATACCAACAAATATTAATAAAATACCTATTAATTTTTTTGCACTAGGAACATTGAAAGAATTTTTTAATTCTTCAAGATCACTAGTATCCCATAAATATTTATCCTCTTGTTTATTTTCTTTATCTATAGTATTTCTAATGTTAAAAGTATCAAAGAAACTATAGATATATAATACTGGTAGAGGTATAGCAAATATAGGCATTGCTACAGTTGCAAATATAGCACAAAAAGCAGCAAATAATATTAAGATTGATATGCCACGTTTCATATACCCTTGATACATTTGACCAGCTCCTGGTACAAAGCTAAAACATAAAGTAAAAAATAGATTTTTTTTCATTATTTTTCTCCCCTTTCTATTTCTATTGGTTTAAACATAAATTGATTGATTTTTTTAGATAAGTCACTAGTATTAATTAGCATATATGATTTATCTTCATTTGTTTCTTCTTTTGGTGTTAAAGGTATTTTATTCATAGAATTCCAAAGTAGAACTGAAAGAATAGTACAAGCAGCTATTTTTAGAATATCCACAAATTTTAAATTTTTCTTCTTTTTAGGCTCTTTAGATATTGAGCTTAATATTTTATCTTGCAAGCTTATTGGTGTTTTTATATTTTCTTTTTCAATACTTTGTATATATGTATCAAAAGCATCTGAATTGTTTAATATTGTATCTATTATTTCTATTTTGTTTTTCATGATATAAAATCACCTCCATCACTTTCTTGAATCATTTCTTTTAATATTTTTTTACCTCTGTAAATTTGTACTTTTAAAGTAGGCTTAGAACAATTTAACTTATAACAAATTTCATCTAAAGAAAGATTATCTATATAATATAAGGTTAAAATTTCTTTATATGGTTCCTTTAGTTCATTTAATATTTTATGAATATAATTTTGTTCATCTTTCTTTATTATCTCTTCTAATATGTTGTTGTCTTGTTCATAGTTTTCTAACTCTGTTTCGTTATCATTAGTTAGTAATTTTAATTTGTATGATTTACTCTTTAAAAAGTCTTTACATTTATTTAAAGCTATTCTACATAGTATATCTTTAATTTCATTTTCTGGTAAATTAATATAGTCATCTATGTGTAAATAGAAACTTAAAAATACTTCTTGAGATATATCTTGGGCATCAGGAGATGAGCAAAGTATATCTAGACATATTTTGTATATTAGGTTAGTATATTTGGATATTAAATATTCAATGCTCATTTTTCCTCCTTTCAAGCCTTTACACTCAATATAACGAAAGTTAATAAAAAAAGATAACAATAAATTTAAAATAAGTGAAAATTTATAGTTACTATTATTATATATACGTATTCTAAAAAGTCAAAAGAAAGATGTAATCCTATTGAATTTTTAACTAAATAAGTATATAATTAGCTCATGTTAATTAGAGAGTTTTAAATAATCCTTTAAGAAAAATACATATTCTAAAGAATAGTTTAAAAAAGTATAATAACAAATCTTAAAGGAGGTAAATAGACATGGAAGATAAAACAATCGTATGCAAAGATTGCAATAACGAATTTGTTTTTACTGCTGGTGAGCAAGAATTCTATGCTGAAAAAGGATTTTCAGATCCAATCAGATGTAAAGCTTGTAGAGATGCTAAAAAAGCAAGAAATACACAAGAAAACAAGTAGTAAAAGAGGATGAGAAATCATCCTTTTTTTATTTTTCTTAATTACGTATTATGTTGCTTTTTTCTACTTTTTTTGATATAATAAATCTGCTTTTTAAGGGGGAAATATAATGGCAACAGTAACACCAATGATGCAAAATTATTTGGATACAAAAGAAAAATACAAAGACTGTATTTTATTTTATAGACTTGGTGACTTTTATGAAATGTTTTTTGATGATGCAATAACAGTAAGTAAAGAGCTAGAACTTACTTTAACAGGTAAAGATTGTGGGCTAGAAGAAAGAGCTCCAATGTGTGGAATACCTCATCATGCTGCAAATACATATATACCAAAACTAGTTGAAAAAGGATATAAAGTAGCTATTTGTGAACAATTAGAAGATCCTAAACAAGCTAAAGGGATAGTAAAAAGAGATGTTGTGAAAATAGTTACTCCTGGAACAATAACTGAACTTACTATGCTAGATGAGAAGCGTAATAATTATATTGCTTCATTATTTGTTGAGAAGAAACAATGTGCAATATCATTTTGCGATATTTCAACAGGTGAGTTCTTTATATCTAGTATTGGTGGAGTAGATGTAAATACTAAAATACTAAATGAGATTTCAAGAATTGCTCCATCTGAAATTATACTAACAGATTCTTCAAAAGAAAACTTGGCATTCTTTAATGAATTTAATCGTGTTTTTGATATATATATTAGTACATATAACAATATGGATAAAAACAGTATGCTAGACAAAATAGTTAATAAGCATAACGTAGAATTGAACAATGTAGAAGAACAAGCAGCAACACTACTTTTAAACTACATTGAAGATACTCAAAAAAGTTCAATAGAGCAAATTAATAATATAGAAAAATACGAGATAGAAAAGTACATGCAATTAGATACTACAACACGTAAGAACCTCGAAATATTAGAAGCTAACAGAGAAAAAACTAAAAAAGGAAGCTTACTTTGGGTACTAGATGAAACTGTAACTGCAATGGGTGGTAGAGCTTTAAGACACTGGTTAGAGTCTCCATTATTAGATAAAAATGAAATTATTAAAAGACAAGATGCAGTTGGAGTTCTTGTAGAAAATAATATGTTTAGAGATGAACTACAAGAAGTTTTAAAATCTGTTTATGATATTGAGAGATTAATCTCTAAAGTAGTAGGTGGTAGTGTAAATGCTAGAGAATTAACATCACTTAAAAATTCTTTAAAAAGATTACCAAATCTAAAAGTATTATTAAAACAAATTGTAGATAAAACAAATGATACTTACTTTACTGAATTCTATAACACCATAGATACACTTGAAGATGTATATACTTTAATAGATAAAGCAATTGTAGAAGATGCTGGAATAACAATTAAAGAAGGTGGAATAATCAAAGATGGATTTAGTACACAAGTAGATGAATATAGAATGGCTTCAACTAAAGGGCAAGAATGGTTAATGGAACTTGAAGCTAAAGAAAAAGAATTAACTGGAATAAAAGGGAAATGGTTAAGAATAGGATATAACAGAGTGTTTGGATATTATATTGAAGTAACAAACTCATATAAGAGTCAAATACCAGAAGATAGATATATTCGTAAACAAACACTTGCTGGTGCTGAAAGATATGTAACAGAAGAGTTAAAGGAAATAGAAGAAAAAATTCTTGGTGCAAAGGAAAAACTTGTAGATATAGAATATGATTTATTCTGTAAAATAAGAGAAGAAGTTGCATTACAAGTAATTAGAATACAAAAAACAGCAGCGATAGTATCTATTTTAGATGTATTATCTTCATTTGCGACAGTTGCAATAAATAACAACTATGTAAAACCAGAAATTACAGAAGATGGAGTAATAGATATAAAAAATGGACGTCATGCTGTAGTAGAAAAAGCATTAAAAAATGAACAATTTATACCAAATGATTCATATTTAAGTAATACAGATGATAGATTTTTAATTATTACTGGACCTAACATGGCTGGTAAATCTACATATATGAGACAAGTAGCATTAATTACATATATGGCACAACTTGGATGTTTTGTACCTGCAGATAGTGCAAAGATTTCTATTGTAGATAGAATATTTACTAGAATTGGTGCATCAGATGATCTTGCAATGGGACAATCTACATTTATGGTTGAAATGCAAGAGTTATCTAATATATTAGAAAATGCTACTAAAAATAGCTTGTTAATATTAGATGAAATAGGTAGAGGAACTTCTACATATGATGGACTTGCAATAGCTTGGGCTACAGTTGAGTATATAGCTGACTTAGAAAAAGTAGGAGCTAAAACATTATTTGCTACACATTATCATGAGTTAATAGAACTTGAAGAAAAGATTAGTGGTGTTAAAAATTATTCTGTAGATGTAAAAGAAAAAGGAGATGAAGTAATCTTCTTAAGAAAAATTACACCTGGTGGAGCAGATGAATCTTATGGTATATATGTTGCTAAACTTGCAGGGGTTAAGAAACCAGTTATATCTAGAGCAAAAGAGATATTAAAATATCTAGAGAATATAGATTTAGCTAAAAAGACAATTGACCAAAAGAAGAAAAAAATAACAACTGAAGAAGTACAAGTAGATATGTTCAATTACAAAATGGCTGGTGTAGTTAGCATGTTAGAGAAAATAGACTTAGATGAATTAACACCAAAAGATGCTTTAGAAGTGTTATATAAATTAAAAGAAAAGTTAGATTAAGCGCAAATTTTATGCGCTTTTTTCTTTTTCTTGTAAAATCAACAAAAAGATAGTATAATTAGAGTGAAAAAAAGGAGATTGTTATGGGAGATATAGTATTATTAGATGAACAAACAATAAATAAGATTGCAGCTGGGGAAGTTGTTGACAGACCTGCTTCAATTGTTAAAGAACTAGTGGAAAACTCAATTGATGCTAAAGCTACTTCAATTACAGTAGAAATAAGAAAAGGTGGAATTAGCTCAATTAAGATAATAGATAATGGTACAGGTTTCAAAGCTGATGATGTAGAGATGGCTTTTGAAAGACATGCTACAAGTAAAATTAGAAAAGAAGAAGATTTGGCAAGAATAACATCTATGGGGTTTAGAGGTGAAGCATTAGCTTCTGTTGCTGCTATTTCAAAAGTTCTTTTAATTAGTAAAAATGTTAATGAACCAATAGGAACTAAGACAAGAGTTGAAGGTGGAAATATAATTTCTAAAGAAGAATATGCTACAGTTACGGGAACAAGAATAGAAATTTCAGATGTTTTCTACAACGTACCTGCTAGATATAAATTCTTAAAAAAAGATTATACAGAAGCAGGATATATAGAGGATGTTATTACAAGAATTGCATTATCTAACCCACAAATTAGTTTTAGATATATTAATAATGGTAAAACAATAATTCAAACATCTGGAACAGGAAATCTTAGAGATACTATTTATGATATATTTGGAAAAGAAATATATGATGCTGTAATACCTATAGATTATGAAATAAATGACATGAAAGTAATTGGTATGATAGGAATGCCATCGATTTCTAGATCAACTAGAATGCATCAATTTACTTTTATTAATAACAGATATATTAAGGATAAAACAATATCTACAGCAATAGATAAAGCTTGCGAGCAAAAATTCGCCATAAACAAGCATCCATTTGTTGTATGTAATATCTTTATGAATCCAGCAACTATAGATGTAAATGTCCACCCTGCAAAATTAGAAGTTAAATTTGCAGATGAATCTAAAGTTTTCGATGTTGTATATCATGCAATAAGAAGTGCTTTAGAGAAAAATAATAGAGAAACTAGTCCGTTTACTATAGTTAGAGAAGAAAAACAAATTGAGCAAATAGAACAAATATCTAAAGATTTAATTAATAACGGAGTTATACCTAAAGAAGAAAAACATTTCGATTTTAATGCTACTCCAAAAACTATAAAACCAATTGAACCAAAAGCAGTAAATAGCAATGATTTAATTGCGAGTTTAAATGAAAAAATTGGTAGTATAAAAGAAGAAGTTTTTGAAGAACCAGTAATAGAAGAAAAAATTGAAGATATAGAAGAGGAAAAACAAGTAGAAGAAATAATTGAAACTCCAAAATTTGAAGTTGAAAGTTATGAAGAAACTAATATAATACCAGAAGTTAAAGAAGAACTATTATATAAGTTTATAGGTAATGTGTTTGATACATACATAATAATTCAAATAAAAGAAAAAATGTATATAATAGATCAACATGCTGCACATGAAAGATTATTATATGAACAAATTAAAGAAGCATATTATTCAAAAGATAGACAAACTCAATTATTATTAATACCAGTTCTAGTAGATTTATCTACTAAAGAAATGGATATAGTAAGAAATAATATGGAGATGTTTGAAAAGAGCGGATTTATGCTAGAAGAATTTGGAGATACAACAATTAAAATATCTGGTGTTCCAAATATCGGTTATGACATAGAATATAAATCTATGTTTAAAGATATAATTGAGGAACTTTTAGGAGCAAATAAAACTGAAAAGAGTGAAAAAGAATTTAGATTTTTAGCTACTCTTGCATGTAAAGCTGCAGTAAAAGGTAGAATGAAACTTGATAGACAAGAACAAATTAATTTAATAGATGAAATGGTTAAATTAGATAATCCGTTTACTTGTCCTCATGGAAGACCTACAGCATATGAGATATCTAAATATGACATTGAAAGAAGATTTTTAAGAAAGTAGGGAATATAGTAGTGAATAAAGTTATTTGTATAGTTGGGCCTACCGCATCTGGTAAAACAGGACTTTCTATAGAACTTGCCAAAAAATATAATGCGGAAATAATATCTGCAGACTCAATGCAAATATATAAAGGACTTGATGTAGGTACAGCTAAAGTTACAGAAGAAGAGGCACAAGGTATACCACACCATATAATTGACGTATGCAATGTTGAGGATAAATTTAGCGTTGCGGATTTTCAACAGATGTGCTATGATAAAATTGAAGAAATTCATTCAAGAGGCAAGAATGTTATAATAGCAGGCGGTACAGGATTATATGTTAATGCTGTGGTATATAATATGAACTTTACCGAAGAGGAAATAGATGAAGGGTTCAGAAAAGAACTTGAAAATATTGCAGAAACTAAAGGTAAAGAATATCTATATAATATGCTAATAGAACTAGATGCTGAAAGTGCTAAACAAATACATATGAACAATGTTAAAAGAGTAATTAGGGCAATAGAGATTGCTAAAAAAACTGATACTTTAAAATCTGTTCATATGCAAAAAGAAAAAGAAAGAATTGGAACAGAAAAAAGTAAGTATGATTTTATTGTATTTTGTATAGAACAAGAAAGAGAATACTTATATAATAGAATAAATCTTAGAGTAGATTTAATGTTAAAAGATGGAATAGTAGAAGAAGCAAAGAAAGTATATGATATGAAACTTCCACAAGATAACACATGTATGCAAGCAATCGGATATAAGGAATTCTTTCCATATTTTGAAGGCAAGTGCACCCTAGAAGAATGTGTTGAAACTTTAAAGAAAGAAACAAGACATTATGCCAAAAGACAAATGACCTGGTTTAACAACAAGCTAGATACTATTAAACTTGATGGAAGTAAGCCAAAAGATGAATTAGTTGAGGAGATTCTAAGATATATAAATAGTTAATTAGGAGAGATATATGAATAAAGTAATGGATTTTCTAAAAGCGAATATAAAAATCATTGTTTTAATCATTGCTATTGTATGTTTTTTTGTATATTCATTAAATAAAGACTCACTAAAGAAAAAAATTACTTATACAGTAGTAAGTGGAACGATTGAAAGATCTCAAGAAACAAATTTATATCTTTTAAAGAAAGAAACATTAATAGAATACGATTCTACCTTACCAGTTACTGCTATAATAGATCAAGGCAAAAGAGCTGCAAAAGGTGAAGCTATTGCAACATATAAAAATGATAGTTATGATGAATACTTAAATCAAGTGGGAGAGATAGACAAACAAATTCAAACATTAGTAAAAGATTTGCCAGTAACATATTCTGCAGATATTGCTAATATAGAAAATAAAATTCTAGATTATTCTGTAGAAATCCAAAATGCTACTTCTTATATAAAAATGCAAGAGTATAAAGCTAAACTTGATGAGCTAGCATATAAAAAAATAACTGTTTTAGCTAACTCAACACCGGATAGTTCTGCTATTAGAGATTTAATTAGTCAAAGAGAAAATTTAGTTAAATTAAGTAAAGAATCATCTAATACAATTTCTACACCTGTATCAGGAATAGTTACATATAAAACAGATGGATTAGAAGATGCATATCACTATGCAAGTTTAGAAAGCTATGATGTAAATCAATTTAACGAAATAATAGCAAAATATGATGGCACTATAAATAGTGAATTTGGTATAAAAATAGTAGATAATTATGATGTATACTTTTTAACAAAAACGGCTAGAGATGATAATGATCAATATATAAAGCAATATTCTAAATATAGAATAAGAATATCAGATTTTGAAAATAAAACTATATATGCATCATTAATTAACAAATTACAAGATGATGAATACAATTACTGCTTGTTTAAAATAACTAATGAGATAGATAGCTTAATAGATTATAGAAAATTATCTTGTGAAGTGGTATGGAACACTGTAAGTGGTATGGCAGTACCAACTAATGCTGTATATAAAGATGCAGAAAAAGGTTATGACTATGTTTTAATGGTATATGGTGCGGAATATGTTAAAGTACCTATTAAAATTGTAGCAAGTAGTGATAGTATAGTAATTGCAGACAACTATTCTAAAGAAGAAATAGAAGCAATGGGATTAGATAGTAGATTTAAACTAGAATTATATGACGAACTTGTAATAGAATAAAAAATAAAAGCAACAAAATGAATTTTAATTTCATTTAGTTGCTTCTTTTTGTATATTTTTTTCCGCTAATTGAGTCTGTATACATCTTAACATTATTTTCTTTTGAAACATTAAATAGTTTCTTTTGGTCGCCAAGTATTAGTAATGTTTGGTAAAGCTCATATTTACTAAACATATCGGTTTCCATTATTTCATTTATGCATTTTTCATAGTAGAATTCACGAGAATTCTGTACTAGTAATGGTTTATCCAGTATCTTGTTATAAAGTTGTAAGTTTTCAGGTAGTATAGAAGAGCAAATAATAGCCTCAGGTAATTCATAATTACCTATTCTATAATCTTCTATATTACACATAAAATCATCTATTAAACTTGTATTCTCACATATTTTATTGAATACAATTGCTATTAAATTTTTAGATATTACTCTAATGCAACCATAACTTTCATCTAAATATAACTCTGAATCTTTAGGTGAAAGAAAAGCTTGGATTCCACGTTTACTTACATTAGATAACTTAAGAACTCTATTTTCAAATTCGGATAATTTTATACCATATTTTAAGCAATCATCTAGTTTGTTTTTATCTACATATATGTATAAATCTTGCACAATTATCACTCCTAAGCTACACTATTATAACATAAAAAAATTGAAAAGTTAATATATTTACGTAAATACTAAAAAAAAGAAGCAAATGCTTCTTTTTTAGATATTATTCTAACTATTTAGTTGTGCTTCCAAATCCACCAACTCTAACACCATCAGCAGCGTCATCATCTGTGATTAAATATTTTTGGAAAATAGCTTGTCCTATAGCTTCTCCTTTTTTTATTAAAATGTCTTCATCTTTAACATTAAAGAATGAGAACATGAAATGTCCATCGTTATCTGGATTTCCATAGTAATCTTTATCTATAACTCCAACACTATTAGCCATTACAAGTCCTTTCTTTTTAGGATTAGAACTTCTGTTAAATAGTAGAAGTACTTCATCGTCTTGCATGTAAGCTTTAAGACCAGTTTTTACTAATGTTGGTACCTTTGTTTCTAGATTTTTCATACTAGGTATTAATGTGTCTTCAGCAGCTTCTATATCATATCCTGCTGAAAATTTAGTTTTTCTTATTGGAAGATTAATTCCTTTATCTTCAAATCCTTTTGCAACTTCAAAGCCTCTTGTTTTCATTTTAAAATTTCCCCTTCCTTATTCCAAAGTAAGTATATCATATAGTGTTGTTTTTTTAAAGGAAAACATGTTAAAAAGTTTTAAAAATTGTTATATATTTCATTTGTTTATATATAAAAAAATTAGCCTCATAAGAGACTAATTTATATTTTCAAGTCTAGCAATACGTTCAGAAAGTGGTGGATGTGTAGAAAAAATATCTGTTTTTTCTTTTTTCTTTTTGCTTGGATCACTTATATACATATGTGCTGTCGCTTTACTAACGTTTCTCATACCAGTTGTCTCTTCTTGAAGTTTTCTTAAAGCAGAGGCAAGACCATTAGGGTTTCTGGTAAATTCAACGGCAGTAGCATCAGCTAAATATTCTCTTTTTCTAGAGACTGCAAGTTGTATTAACTTAGTGAATATAGGTGATAAAGCAATAAAGATAAGTCCAACAATTAGAAGTACAATTTCTATAGGACTACTATCTCCATCATCATCAGAACGTCTTCTTCTAAATCCATATCTAAGTACAAAATCAGAAATCATTACAACAAATCCTGCAAATACAGAAATTACTGTAGAAAGTAAAATATCATAGTTTTTGATATGAGATAATTCGTGTGCTAAAACACCTTCAAGCTCATACTTATCCATTTTGGCAAGTAATCCAGTAGTAACACAAATTACTGCATTTTGTGGATTTCTACCAGTAGCAAAAGCATTTGGCGAAGGATCGTTTATTACGTATAGTTTTGGTCTTGGTAGACCAGAAGCTATACATAGCCCGTCTAGCAAAGAACTAAGTAATTGATCTTGTTCCTTGGTAGCAGGTCTTGCACCATTCATAGCGAGTACCATTTTATCACAATTAAAGTATGCAATGATACTACTTATTGATGAGAATGCTACAGCTATTACTATAGACATCGGACCTAAATCCATATAGTAGCATACAAAGTATATAACTAGAGCTACTATAACTAAAAATCCTAAAACTATAGCATATGATTGGATTTTATTATCTCTAACAGCTTTTAAAATCATATAATCTACCTATTAAAATTGAACTTTTACAGCTTCTTTTTCTGATTCGTCGATTTTGAAGAACGCTTCTTCTTTGAATCCGAACATTCCAGCGATTAGGTTTGCAGGGAATTTCATTATAGCAGTATTGTACATTTGAACTGTGTCATTGTAAAATTGTCTTGAATAAGCAATTTTATCTTCTGTACCAGTAAGTTCAGTTTGTAATGCCATAAAGTTTTCATTTGCTTTTAAATCTGGATATGATTCAGATAAAGCAAAAATACTTTTTAAAGTATTAGTTAATTGGTTATTAGCTTGAGCTTTTTCATCAACTGTAGAAGCAGAAGCATATGCATTTCTTGCAGCAATTACTTTTTCAAGTGTAGTTTCTTCGTGTGCAGCATATCCTTTAACGGTTTCAACAAGATTTGGTATTAAGTCAAATCTTCTTTTAAGTTGAGTGTCTATTTGGGCCCATGCGTTTTTAACTCTCATTCTTAAAGTTACTAGATTGTTATACATTCCTATAACTGCAAAGATAATTACAGCTAGAACAATCAATAAAACTATCCACATAAAACATACCTCCTTATTTAATGTGATATAAGTATTTTATCATTATTTTTTTATAATTGCAATAATACAAAAAAACTTAGATATTATTAATAAAATATATAATATTTTCGTTACAAATATGAGTAATATCGAGTTTGACAAAGAATATATTATATAGTATAATGAATGTGTTAAATATTCTTAGGAGGAATTTTTGTGAAAGAAGACAAAGCTTATATATTAAGAAAAATACTTACTGGTGTAAGTTTAGTTCTTATATTTGCTACAGCTGGATTACTTGCAATAACAACTCAACTTAAGACAATAACATTTAATTACTATGGTAATGTTAAAAGTATAAAAACATTAGCAAGTTCTGTTGATGCGTTTTTAATGCAAAATAAAATTTATACTGAAGAAAACGCACTTATAGAACCTGCCAAAGGTTCTAGATTAACAAGTGGAATGACACTTTCTATTTCTTCACAAAACGAAGAAGGGTTTGACGTTGAAAGTATAAGAGAATCATATTCTCCTATAGTTGCATCTGTTAAACAAGAAATAGAAGCGATACCATTTGAAGAGGAAACGGTAAATAATGAAGAAGTAGATTCTGGTAAAACTCAAGTTCTTCAAGAAGGAGTTGAAGGATCTAAGTCTATAAGTTATATAGTGAAATCAACTAATGATAAAGTAATACAAAAAGATCAAGTAGATACACAAATACTTGCAGAGGCTCAAAATAGAGTTGTAGAGGTCGGAACTAAGGTAACAGTTTCAAGAAGTAGTATAGTAACATCTATAGGTTCACAACCAGTGGACTCGGGATTTGTTCAATATAATATTGCATTACCTGTTGAACAACAACAGTATGCATATAATCTATGTAAAAGATATGGACTTGATTATCCGTTATTTATAGCTTTAATGTTTAGAGAAAGTGGATTTAATGCTAGTGCAGTAGGACCTGGTAGCTATGCTTATGGTCTATGTCAAATAGCTATAACAAACTATTCAAACTTAAATGCTAAACTTGGAATAACAGATTTGCTAGATCCTTACGATAACATGACTGCTGGAGCATATATGCTTAGCACATATATGTCAATTGCAGCACAACACGTTTCAGATGAACAAACAAAAGTTGTATATGCTTTAAACTCATACAACATGGGTGAAAATGGATATTATAATAATTGCTTTAGTCAAGGTATAATCGATAGAGCATATAGTAATAATGTACTTGCTACAAGAGAAAGATTAATTTCAACAGGTGGCGTATAAACTAGAAATTTTAAGAATAGCTGTACGCTATTCTTTTTTATTTTTATAGATTGGAGATTTTATGAATACATTAGCAAAAACAAGAAGTATAATGAATAAGTTCGATATACGAGCTAACAAAAGATATGGTCAAAACTTTTTAATAGATGATAACGTTCTAGAAAATATAGTAAATGCATCTAATGTAACAGATGAAGATTTAGTTATAGAAATAGGACCAGGACTTGGAAATTTAACTGAATATTTACTAGATAGAGCAAAGTATGTATTATTGGTAGAGATTGACCCCAAGATGATAGAAGTTTTAAATCATAGATTTAATGATAGAAAGAACTTTACATTAATAAATAATGATATATTACAAGTAAATATAGATGAAATGGTAGAAAAAATAAAAGAAGAAAAAGGGCTTGAATTTAGAAAAGTAAAAGTTGTTGCGAATCTTCCATACTATATTACTACACCTATCATATTTAAGTTATTAGAAGATGAAAATATAATTTCAGATATAACAGTTATGGTACAAAAAGAAGTAGCAGAAAGAATGGTAGCTGCTCCTAAAAGTAAAGACTTTGGAATACTTACTTTAATGGTTAAATATTTCTCTGAAGCTAATATTGAGATTATCGTACCAAATTCAAGTTTTATTCCAGAACCTGGAGTAACTTCTGCAGTTATTTCACTTGAGAAAAAACGTAACTATGATATTAAAAATGAAAAGGTATTTTTTGAGTTAATACATAAAGCTTTTGCTCAAAGAAGAAAGAAAATGACTAATTCACTAGTGGCAACTAAGTTTAATAATATGAGTAAAGAAGAAATCGAGGAATTATTTACTAAATGTAATTTATCTACAAATACTAGAGCGGAAGAACTAGAAATTGAAGATTTTATTAATATAGTAAATAATATATAAAAAATAGGTGAGATATATGAATTTTGAAGGTTATAAATTTGTAGCACATAGAGGATTATTTAATAAAGAAGATATTCCAGAAAATTCTATTAAAGCATTTGAACTATGTGTACAAAAAGGATATGCCATTGAACTAGATGTTAATATGACTAAAGATGGTTATCTAGTTGTTTTTCATGATGCTAACTTAAAAAGAATGACCGAGATAAAATACGATGTATCGTAGTTAAATTTAAATGAAATTAAAAAACTTAAACTATTGGGTACTGAAAATAGAATTCCAACATTAGAAGATGTTTTTCTTTTAGTAGATGGTAAAGTACCTCTTGTGATAGAAATTAAGAGAAATGATAAATTTGACGAGCTGATGCCTAAATTAATTAGTATGTTAGATAAATACAAAGGAGAATATGTAGTTAAATCTTTTGATCCTAGAATTGTATACTGGCTAAAGAAAAATGCACCACATATAACAAGAGGACAATTGGCTGCTAAAAATATTAGAGAAGTAAAAGGAAGAATTATGAAATTTCTACTTGGTAAAATGTTCTTTAATATATTTACAAAACCACATTTCATATCGTATCAGTACACTAATATGAATAGTAAAATGTATAATAAGCAAAAAAGAAAAGGTAGAACTGTAGCAGTTTGGATTGTAAAAAGTAAAGAAGAATATCTTAAAATAAAAGATGTTTGTGATATGGTAATATTTGAAAATGAGGAGACAATATTATAGTTGTCTCCTCATTTGCTATATCCCTGGTACATGATGTGTTAGTTTTTTATAGCATTTTCTACATACAGATTTGTATGAGTCATTTCCACCAATTAATACTTGTGAGCCTGTAGTTGTTGGAACACCATCAATCATACGCATATTAATAGTAGCTTTTTTACCACATTCACATATTGTTTTTATCTCTTCAATTTTATCTGCCATCTCCATAAGAGGTCCTGAACCTGTAAAAAACTTCATTTGAAAATCAGATCTTAATCCATAACAAATAACAGGTACATCTAGAAAATCTACTACATCACTTAATTGTAATACTTGCTTTCTATTTAAAAATTGTGATTCATCTATTAAAATACAATCTGGTTTTTCTTCTAATTGTTTAATTTGTCTGTAAAAGTTAGTTTCGTTATCAAAAGTAAGTGCATCTGCTTGAATACCAATTCTAGTAGTTATTTTACCTACTTCATATCTATTATCAATTTTAGCTGTAAAAATTATAACTTTCTGTCCACGTTCTTTGTAATTATATGCTACTTTTAATAAATCTATAGTTTTACCGCTACCCATTGCTCCATATCTAAAGTATAATTTTGACATATAAACCTCCTAATTTCAAAATGATTATAACATAAAGATATCATATTGTTAACAAAAAATTACAAAAAAAATTATAATCTTATTTTGCTTGACACGACCAATTTTATACTATATAATGAGGGCAGTTGTTAAAGTAGATGAGCTAATTAATATTTGCTTGGTTTCCTAAAAATTAATATTTAAGGAGGGATTTTTATGAAAAATTATAGCAAAGTAATTAAAAAGATGGAAAAAGACCAGCTCACGTTAAAGCAACTAAGATTAACCATGGAAGATATAATTTGTCTAAGAGATATGGGGTATAACATCAAGGATCAATATGATCCGAGAGTTGAAGATTACACATATTATATAATCCCATCAGGAGATATGGCATATATCAAAATATCAGATGTAGCCAAAAAAGGTGAGGAAGTTAAATTAAAACTTCTTGAAATATCGGACTTACATGCGGGATGTAAAAATTTCGATAAACAAGGATTAGACAAAACTCTTCTGGAAGCAAAAAATAGAGGCGTTGAGTATGTTCACATCTCAGGTGATTTAATTGATGGCTTCGGTGTCTATAGAGGACAAGAAAACAACTTAAAGAACAACAAGGCTATTGAACAAGTTAATGAACTTATGTCAGTACTTGAAAAATATGACTTTTGGTACATTGCTAGTATGGGTAATCATGATCAATCATTTTGTATGAAAGGTGGACTTGATCCAATCAAGTATCTAGAGTCTAAAATGGCGAAAGTTGGAAAAAGATTCACTTACCTTGATGCATATGAAGGGAATATTATTCATGCAGGTATTGTATTTAGATTAATACACTTACAAGGTGGAGCAGCAAGAGCAGCATCATATAAGGTACAAGTATACTTATCTAGGGTATTCGAAAGTAATCTTAATGATGTAGAAATTGCTGGTAAGTGTTACAACTTAAGAAGTATTCAAGCAGGACATTTTCATACCACATATTCATTATCTATGAGTGGTATAACAATAATAATGCCCGGAAATTTCCAACACGATGGAGATTTAGAAAAACGTATGGGTATTACTGGGAAAACAGGTGGAATATTTAGAGAGCTTACTATAGTCGGCGACAAAATAGTCAAGGAAAAAATAGAATTCTATGATCCTTGGCAGAAGGAGGGATAAGTTATGAAAGATGAATTTTTAACCTCACAAAAAGCAACTAATGCACTTTCTAAAATGCGTTTAAAAGAATGTACACTTGAGGAACTGGAACTTACAAAAGAAGAAATTGATGAATTGATTTCTGCGACAGGTAATATTAGTTATGATAAAGTGACTAACAGATATTATATAACCAAATTTAATGAACGAAACTATGAGATAATATCTTTTGCAAGTAAAGAAGTTGTTACTGAAAAGTGGCTAGAGTTAACTGACATATATCTTGGTAGTACGTTTTGTGAAATGGATACTCTGAAATATATACTAGACCTTGCTAAAAAGGAAGGATATACAAATGTCCATATTTCAGGGGACCTATGTGCAGGACATCCTAGTTTTAAAAAACAGGATTTGTATTTAACTGCTAAAACGGCACAAGAACAAGCAGATCTTGCTGTAGATTTATTCTCACAATATCCGGAATTTAAATACTACTGTATCAATGGAGAAAGAGACTTGTCTTTTGAAAAGAATAATTCAATTAATCCTGTGGTGTTAGTTCAAAGAAAATTAACAGACAAGGGAATTGAATTCCACCACATAAACGAAACAGTAGCAAATTTAGTTATACGTGGTGTTGTTAAGAGAATGCAGCATGGTACTGGAAGACTTGCATATACTAAATCATACAAGATTGAGAAAGAAATGTGGCAACAATTTGAAAATATGTCAGATAACGTTATAATTGAAAAAAGGAATTATAATATTGGTTTTGTTCAGTTTGGTCACTATCATGTTACTTGTTTACAAAAACTAGGAGGAATAATTATTACCTCAACATCAGGAATGATTTTTGACGATAAAGGCGTCCTTCAAGAAAATACATCTTATCCATCAGCTAAATTTTCGGAGGCTACGATAAAGAATGGTAAGGTAATACGATTTGTTACTGAAAATGTAATGAATCCTAAGGATGTAATAATGTAAATACACTCAAATTTTGAGTGTATTTTTTTGTTTATAGGCCAATTTTTGAAAAAAATTAAAAAAATTTCAAAAAAATGCAACAAAAATGCCCTTAAAATACTCTAATTAATAGATGTAAAACAAATAGTTTTACATAGAAGGAGGGGTCTTATGAAAAAATTTAAATTTTTATGGTGCTGTGTTTTTGTTTGTATGATATTTATATCATTTAAAAAGACATATGCAAGTAGTCTATTTATTGGCGGAAAACTTGAAAGAGGGGTGAGTAATATGAATTATTATGTAGATTCATCAGCCAATGGATATACTAGCTTAATAAATGCGGCTGTTAATAATTGGGTAGATACTGGATATGGTTGGAATCCAATCTATATGAATCCCGTGTCATCGAATTATGCTACAGATGTGGATTTTTATGCTAGATATGGTGATGAAATATCTGAGGGGATTTTAGCTAGAACTAGTTGTTATAATATTAATGAAGCTAGTGTTAATCCAAGTACGAGTAATTGGTTTTTTGCTAAAATAGAAATAAATGTTCCTACAATCAGTAATTATAGTTCCTATGTGCAACAAGGTACTATAGCTCATGAATTAGGACATGCTTTTGGATTAGATCATCAAAACAATAATGTAAATAGTATAATGTGTCAAGTTGGAAATGGCAGGGTTGTTCAAACTGTTGACCAAACATCTCATAATGCTATAAATACATTGTATAATAATTAGGAGGTATGAAATGAAAAAAATAATTTGTATATTTATATTAATGATATCAATATTTACCAGTGTTGTAATATTTTTAGACTATAAAAAAGAAAATGATGTTAATTTAGAATTACAAAACTATGATAATGTAAAAAGCGAAGTTATATTGGAAAATTGTATAGATGCAGATCTTGCTGTTGATTATTCAAATATTAAAAATTTAGTAAGAGATAGTGAAATTATAGCTATAGTGGAAATTAATAATGAGATGGGAAAAAATTATAATTCTGTTAATAAAGAATATGTACCAGTATATACAACTGGTGAACTAACTATAAAAGAAGTACTAAGTAATAATTCAGGAGTTGAATTGAGTGAAAACAATATTATTGAGTATGTAAGGTTAGGCGGAGAAATTTCTTATTCCGAATATATAAAAGGATTAACAGAAAATGAAAGAAATAAAATTGAACAAAATTTAACAACATACACAACTTTTAATCAAGAACAACTATATAGTAAAACTGTGAAAGAGTTTTATACAGATGATGTAGAGATTGAATCTGGAAAAGAATATTTAGTGTTTTTAAAATATACGAATGATTATAAAAAATACAATATAGTCGGATTTGAGTATGGACTTAGAGAATATGATGCTACAACAATGCAAGTAAAAAATAATGAAACTAATAGTTTTGAAAAAATAAATGATGTTGCTTGTTCAATGAATTAGAGGCAGTAAAAGATATGGTATCAAAACTTTATGTGATTTTACATGTTTTTGATTTTAAATAAATATGTGATATAATGTGACATATAGTTAGGTGAGAGAAGTGAAGGAATTAATAGAAAGAATCTTAGCTGGAGATAAATATGCTTTGGAAAATTTAGTAAATAGCATGTGGGAAGATTTATATTTTATTGCTAAAGCTAGGGTAAAAAACAAATATAAAGCTGGTGAAGCAATGCAAGATACATTTGTTGCTTTGCTAGAAAATATAAATAATATAAAAGATGTTAATAAAATAAAAAAATGGTGTGTTACAGTATTAATAAATAATTGTAACAGAATAATGAGAACTCAAAATAAAGTTTTATCTTATGAAGAAATAAGAGGTGGTTATTTAGATAAATCAGAAAATTTTTTTGAAAGACTAGAAAAAAATATGAATTTTTTGGATTTAATTAGTTTTTTGGAAGAGGAAGACAGAATTATTTTATCTCTGCATTATAGAGATGACTATACAACAAGAGAAATAGCAGAAATTTTACAAATGAATGAAAGCACAATCAGAAGTAAAATGAAGAGAGCGAGAAATAAAATCAAATTAAAGATAGGAGACGGAAAAAATGACAGATGAAGAATTAGATAAATTACTTTCAAAAATGGCTAAAGAATATACAGTTGAAAAATGTACTATGAAAGAAATTGAGTATATTATTGCAAGAGCAGATAAAGTTAAAAGAAGAAAAAATATATGCAAGATAGCAGCTGTTCTAATAGTTTTTTTTATATGTGCTAGTGCACTGTTGCTTATAAATAATAAAACTCCAGATAATTATACGGCAAATGGAAATGAAGAAGCTAATAAAAGTATTTATGAAATTACAAAAATATATAATGAATCAGAAATTTTTTATTTTGGTGATGAAGAAATAAATGCGATTGTAAAAATTAAGGTAAAAGAAATAAATGATAATGGGATAAAACAAGGAGTGCCTAATACTACTTTCGTTGCTGAAGTAGTAGAAGTTTATGAAGGAAATGTAGAAAAAGAAATAACTGTATCGATAGAGGAGTCAATAGATGTCAATACTAATCCTATTACAAGATATGTATCAAATGATGATTATTTACAATTACCATACCCAGAAGCAGATAAGATATATGTCATTTCTTTAAGAAAATCAGGCGATATATATTATTTAGTTGAGAGTGTGAATACTCCTTTTTATGAAATTAACATTTAAAAAATAAAAAAATTGACATTTTTTTGATTTTTTTACTTTTTTTTGCAACAAAATACCCTATTAAAATACTCTATACTAATATAGGCTTTTTTTAAAAGGGGGAAATATGATAAATATATTTGTTATAAGTAAGAATTTCGATTTCTGCAAAAAAATTAATAATGAAATAAATTATAATAAAAACAATGAAAGAGTTAATATCATAAATATTAGTTCTACATATGAAGAGGCGATTGATAATATAATCTATTTTAAACCTGATATAATAATAGTTGATATAAAGATAAAATATAGTCAAATTTTAAATTTATTTGAATTTATTAATAAGAAAAATTTTTATCTTCCAAAAATAATTTTAATTAATAATTTAGAATTGTCTAGTAAAATTAGTAACTATGAAAATATTTTGATACTAGATTGTGAATCTTTTTTAGAAGATTTCAATGAGATATTATATGACGTCTTAAAGGGGTCTAATAATGAGCAATTTGAAAATAAAATTATAAATGAAATGAAGAAAATAGGATTTGAGATGAAAAATAAAGGAGAGTATTATTTAGTAGAAACGATAAAATATCTTAAAATAAATCGAAAATATGAATTTAATTTAGAAAGGGAAATTTATCCTTTTTTAGCACAGAAATGTAATGTGGATTATAGGAAAATAAAATGGAATATAAATTATGCTGTTGATAATTTGTACCATACTAAAACTAAACAAGTTATAAAATATTTAGATATTCAATTATCAGAAAAGCCTACTTCTAAATTTATAATAGCGGATATATTACGAAAAATATAATTTCTACTTTTCTCTACTTTTTTCTACTTTTTAGCTATTTTATTGCTAAACTTGTAAATTAAATGCTAACATAATAGTAGAATTTTTCTCGAGGAAATTCTGGAATTAAGGAGGGAAAAAGAATGAAAAAAACTAAAATTGCTATTTTTGTTTTAGCTTTAGTAATTATGGGAGCATGTTCACAAGTCTTTGCTATGAGTGAGCTGAGTTCGCTATATATGGCTGTAAATACAATTCTAGAAGGAGAGTATAGAGATTATGCAGCATCTAACTATGCTATTAGTATAAACCCATATAGTTTTTATGATTGGGCATCAAGTTGTACGCTTACAAAAGATTTGTATAAAAAAGATTTGATTGGAAAAACATTTTTAGCAGGGCGAACAGATACTATGAAGATATTAAATACAACATATGAATATTATATGGGATGTTTTGCACCATATAGAGCAGCATATTACTTTGAAACCGGGTTAGATGGAGGAATTATGTCTGACACTGTTTATCTAATAAATTATTAAAATAAGCAGGAAGTAGAAATACTTCCTGCAAAGTATATAGAAAGGTGGCATATTATGGAGAAAAAATTAGTTTTGACTAATGGTACGAAAAAGTATAAGCTGAAAAATGAAACAATTACAGCTATGGATAACGTAAATTTAGAAATTGATATGGGAAAATTATATGTTATTATGGGACATTCCGGCTCTGGGAAAAGTACACTAATACAAATGTTAGGACTTTTAGATAGTTTAACTTCTGGTAAACTGTATATAAATGGAGATGAAATATCAAATATTTCAGAAGATAAAAAAGCAGAGTTAAGAAAAAAAGAGATAGGGTTTGTTTTTCAATCTTTCTATCTTAATCCAAAATTAACAGCATTAGAAAATGTTATGCTACCTATGTATATAAATGAGAAAATAAAAAGTAGCGATAGAAGAGAAATTGCTGAAAAATTATTAGAAAAACTTGGATTAGAAAACAGAAAAACACATTATCCTAAAGAGTTATCTGGAGGAGAACAACAAAGAATAGCTATAGCAAGAGCTTTAGCTAATAATCCTAATTATATTTTGGCGGATGAGCCTACAGGAAATCTTGATTCTGAAAATGAAAAAAATGTTTATAGAATTTTAAAAGAGTTAACTAAAGAAGGAAAAGCTGTTGTTATTGTAAGTCATAATGAAAATATAAAACAATATGCAGATGAAATATTTTATATGGAAGCAGGAAAGTTGAGGAAAGGCCTATGAAAATAAATGATTATATTTATTTAGCATCAGTCAACTTAAAAAGAAGAAGAAAAAGCTTTGTAGTTAATGTTATATTAATTTCTATATCACTTTTTATATTAATATGCTGTTTGAGCTTTTCTAATAGTTTATCTAAAGCAATGAATAGAGCTCTAATTAATAATATTTCGTATCGAAGCATATCTGCAATGAGTAATAAAAGCATTAAAACAGAAGAATTGGTTGATATGGTTGGTAGTGTTGAACATGTTATTAAAGTTGTACCACAAATGAAATATGAAACAGCTTTAGAAGTTTCTGCACTTGATAATGAAAATTTTAGTGGAAATATAACAGTTTATGGCGGAAATGAAGAAATTTATCCTAATATAATAGCTGGACGAAGTTTTTATGATGATGAAAAGAATGTTTGTATTGTTCCAAAAGAATTCTATTTATTTGATATGAATAAATATGATAAAGAAAAATCGATTGATGGTGAAAGCTTAATTGGTAAAAGCATAGAAATTACATATTATTCATATGAGTATATTGAAAATTCTGCTCCTATTAAAAAAGATAAATATACAAAAACATTAAAAGTAATAGGCGTTTATGATCAAGATGAAAATATGATGAATGTAAATGAATGTTATATTAATTTTAGTGATATATCTGATATAATGGATATTAGATTAGAAGGAAATAATTATTCAGGAATAGATACTCAAGGTGTAACTGCTATAGTAGATTCTTCATTAAATGTTAATCAAGTTGTAGAAACACTAGAAAGTATGGATTTAAGAGTGATTGTTAGAAGTGTAGTAAATGAAAAATTGATTAAAATAATAAATTTGACTTCAATTTTCGTGTCATCTGTTATAATGATAATAGCTTTTATAAATATAACTATTTCTAGTATTAAATCAATCGAAGAAAGAAGATATGAAATTGGTATGTTAAAAGCTATAGGATACAATAGAAAAAATATAATAGGGATTTTAGTAATTGAAAATATTATAATAGGTATAGCTGCTTTTATAATTACTATCATAATATCTTTAATTGCAATTCTTTTAGTCAGAGAAAAAATATTTAGTAATAACATATCATTAAAATCAATCGGATTAGATCTTAATCTTAATACATCTATGGTATCTTTAATTATTGCTTTAGTTGTTCCTGTATTATCTGGAATAATCTGTAGTGGAAAGATTACAAAGAAAAATTCTATAACATTGAATAAGGAGAGATAGTATGAATTTAATCTTGCCATCTGTGATGGGATTTTTTTATAATAAAAAAGTAAAAATATATTTCTTGTTTTTTTCTATTAATATAATTGTTTTTTCTCTATTAATATACATATGTCTATTAATAGATAGCCATTATTCTTATAAAATTGAAAATAATGTTTCTAATAGGACGTTGGCTGTTTCAAGTGAAGAAGAAATTGATTTGGATAAAATATTAGATATTGAACATGTGAAAAATGCATATTATAGATTTGTTACTTTTGGAGTTGATGGAAATGATGGTATTAATTTAACTATCAATTATAAAAGTGTAGAAGAACTTCCAACATTAAAATATGGTGAACAACTATCAGAAAATGATGATTGTGAAAAAATTATTCTACCAGAAAAAATAATTGGAAAAGAAAGAACAATAATTAATTTGGAAGAATTAGCTGGTGAAAAAATAAAATTAAGTGCGGGAGAAATTGAATTTGAAGCTTTAGTTTCGGGTGTATTTGAAAATAAAAATTTGTCTAATATGTTTTATATAAATTCTAAACTTTACAATAAATTAATAGAAATAAATAATAATGTTTGTAACAAAAGAAATGCTTTTTTAATTGTAGATGAATATAAAAATGTGGATACTATAATGAATATGCTGGAAAATCTTGGATATAATAGTAATATTTATGATACCACTGGAAAAAATGATATTAATATTTACCAGATTACAGTGTTAATTATAAAAGTATTAATAGGTATAGCACTGGTATCCAACTTGATTATAATCAGTATAATAATTGATTCTATGCTACAAGATGAAAGACAATATATAGCTATATTAAAAGCAATAGGATATAGAGTAAAAGATATTGTAAAAATAATTAGAAATAGAACTTTACTGTTAATAGGAATTTCAATTATTATTTCATACATTATTTCTATGGGGGTAAGTGGTATAATAGTGAATCTTTTAAACAATGTGTTAAGTGAAAATATAATTCTAAATATAAAAATTCTATTAATGATATTTGCAATATTTATAATTGTATTATTTTTTATAACTTATATTTTGATTTTCATTAAAAGAGCGAAAATAAAAAATATAAGTGCAATAGAATTACTAAAAGAATAAAAAATAATCACCAGTTTTAAAATAAAACTGGTGATTATTTTATTTTTTAAATTTATTAAACATATCTGCAATCTTATTTGCTCTTTGAAATCTTTTACTATTATATATTGAGTTTAGTTCGTTAGTTAGTTCAGTGATTTTCTTTTCTTGATCTTCAATAATATGATATTTTTCTTCTATTATTGCATCTTTTTTATTTATTATATCTTCTAATTGTATATCTAATATTTCAAGTACTTCTTTACTGTAATTTACATTAGTATTTGAATTTTCTATACAATATACATTTTTAATCATATTAAGTTCTTTAGAAACTACTTTATAATTTTCATCTGTAATTTTCTTAATCTTTTTGCTATTTAATTTTTTTAGTTGAGCAACCATATCTTTTATACTTTGAGCTTTAAGATCATTACTTGCAAAGTTTGCCTCTATAGCACTATATATATTAGAGTTATCTATTAAGAATTTTAATTCGTTTGGAGAAGTTATAATTGAAAGTCTTTTTGTTGCAAGTGCTTCTATTATACATCTTCCCATACCAATTACAGCATCGTATTTTTCCATTTCTTTAGCAACTTCGTTTGTACTTCCTGCTAAAGAGATGTTGTAATTATTAGTATTGTGTTCAGCTATATATTTTTTTACCTTATTAATAGTTTCTTCACTGCCATCTCCATATATAGCAAGTTTTCCATCAAAGTTCTCACAAGAGTTAGCATATTCTATAAAGAAGTTTATACCATTTTGGATTGATATAAGTTTTTCTTCTGCAATTCTTGAAATAATTATAAAGTTTTTTACATCAGTAACTTCTGTATTTGCTGCATATTCATCTAAATAGATACTATTTTTTAATACTCTATATTTTTCTTTATCTATATTAAAGTATTTTGCATTTAAATCTATAGAGCTATAATTTAATGTAACTATTTTATATGCATTATCAAAGAAAACTTTTAAAAGTCTTTTATATAAGCTAAAACAATTTTTATACCAATCGTATATATCTGTTAATCTTGAATGAACAAAAGCAACATATGGTGTATTAGTAATTAAACATGCTGGAAGTGCACTTAAAAGACAAGGATATTGATGAATGTGAACTTGTCCAATGTTATATTTTTGTATTATTTCAATTATTTTTGAAGTTTTTTCTTTGTCTATTTCATTTCCAAGGTCAAATTCACAATTTATAAATGTTATTCCTTTGTCTTGTACTTTTTTAGTGTAGATACCTTCTTGTGCAAGTATTACAACATCGTAGCCTTTTTCTCTAAATGCTAGAGATTGGTTAACGACGGATGTCTCAACACCACCCACACCAAATTTTTCTAAACAAATCAAAATTGCTTTATTTTTCATAGAATTCCTCCATAATAAACTATAGTTAAATATTACAACAAATCAGAGAGAATATCAATATTAAAGTCGAAAGTGGTACGCTAAAAAAATATGATTTTTACTATAATATTCTAAATTTCATCTTTTTTCATTGTGTTTATAAAAAAATAAAAGCAAGTAACTTAGTTACTTGCTTTACCATTATTTAGATGGAGCTGAAACTCAGATTTGAACTGAGGACCTACGGTTTACAAGACCGTTGCTCTACCAGCTGAGCTATTCCAGCAATATACTTTTAAATGGTGACCCGTAGGAGAGTCGAACTCCTCACTCCGCCGTGAAAGGGCGATGTCTTAACCGATTGACCAACGGGCCCCATTTGTGGTGAGCCATCGCAGATTCGAACTGCGGACAACTTGATTAAAAGTCAAGTGCTCTGCCAACTGAGCTAATGGCCCATCAAAGTATATTGCAATCAGTTTCACAACTGACTGCGCATATATAATACTACAATTTTGAGGGGTTGTCAATACTTTTTTTGAAAAAAAATAAAAAAATACAAAAAAAGTTTTTTGAGTGCCATTTATCTACAAAATATAAAATCAAAAAGCTCTAGTTTTAGTACTTTTACATTAAAATATTGTACTTAGAAATTTAGAGTGTTAATATTATATGCGTGATTCAAATAATTTATTCTTTTAGTTTTTTTCTAAAATTTTTTGTCTTTTTGTTTATTCTAATTAATTATATTCTTAAATGTATTGTTTTGTGATTTTGTTTGTTATGGGAGAAACTAAATATTTTTGCTAGATACATTTGCAACTTGGTAAGGCTTTATTTTTTATTATTTGAATCACAATTGTTATGAAAGGTGAGTGATTAATTTGAAAATTAAAATCTTGTTGTGTATTGTGTGGATAACTTTAACTTTTTTTATAACTTGTAGAGTATATGCTGCATCTGCTACTCCGAGTCTAGTTACAAAAATAAATTCGGCATTTACTAAAATACAAGGTTATTTAGAAAAAATTGCTACACCTATTGCTGGAGTCTGTATTATTAGTGGTGTTTTAGTTAGAAAGTTGAGTTTTGGTGATGAACAACGTATGATTGTTGGTAAAAAAATAATCATAAATAGTATAGTTGGATATGCTTCGATACGTCTTATAGATTTAATAATAAAGTTTATTGAAGCTATTGTTAAATAATGAATGATTTTCTATCCAAAATAATTAAAAATTTTAAGTCTACATATACTTTAATAGAAAATGAAACTTTAAGTTTAATAGAAAAAATATCAGATATAAATACAGATGTTTTTTTAGTTGATCCTTTAAAGAGCTTTTATACCGACGATAATATATCGATTTTAAAAGTTATAATTTTATCTATAGTATTTGGCATTATTTTGTATAAGGTTGGGAAGAACAGTTTTGCATTATATAATGAAGGAGAAATAACTAGTTTATACTATTTAATAATAAAAACTATTGTGGTAGTAATTATTAGTTTAAATAGCAACTATATTCTTAAAGAAATAATACATATAAATTATATGTTTACAGAAGTAATAGATAGTTTCTTTTCGCAAATAGCTGACAAAGAAATACAATATACTTCGTTAATAAAACAAATTTCAAATATTGAAGAATTTCTAAATGATCAATATAAAATTAATATAAAAGATTCTAGTAAATTTATTTCTTGTTTTCTTATGATATCAATACTATTAGTGTTTTCTATTAGATATGTCTTTGTGATTTTATTTATAATATTATTTCCTTTTCTTATAACATTAATTTTATTTGATAAAGGAGAATATTATTTTTCTAAATTGTTTGAGTTCTTTATGTTTAATTTATTAATTCAAAGCATAAATAAAGTTATTATATTTGTTCCTATTATATCTAAAAAAGAAGAGTTATATGAAATAATTTTGATTGGTTCTCTTATTGTTTTATATAAACTTAATAAAATGATAATAAACATAGGTGATATATGGAAAAAATAAATGGTCAAGAAATATATAATTTTTATAATAGGAAAAATAAATGGCTTGGAATAGTAGATTATAAATCTCTTTGTTTTTTTATGGGATATGTGTATATTGTATTCAAATTTGTTTCGTTATTTAATATATACTATTTATATAAAGTTTATATCTTATCGTTTTTGATTCTTCCAGTAATTATATTTATACTATTAAATATAGATGAAGAATGTGTTATAGATAAACTTAAAATTGTAATTGTTTTTTATCTAAAAAGAAAAATTTATATAAAATCTGAATATTATGCTAAACTTAACAAAATTTACAAAAAAATGTAGAAAAATAGTATATTGTAAAATCGAAGATAAAGTGATATAATAATCACCTAGAATTGTGGGAGATTTATTTATGAAGTTTATACAGAAAAACAAAATGGAGCTAGGTGATACAGCGGTTCCAGATTTATTTATTTTAAATAATATGAAATCATTGCAAGCTAATGATATAAAAGTGTATATGTATTTATTATTCATGCTAAAAAAAGGGGCTGAAGCAGATTCAGATGTTATTTGTAAAGAACTAGACTTGACTGCAGAAGAAATGAGAACATCAATCGAAGTATTACAAGCAGAAGGACTAATTGCTAGAGGCTCACGTGGATATGTTGTAGTAGACTTAAAAGAACTTGAAATAGATAAATCTTATACACCAAAATTCGATGGAAGAACAAGAAGAGTACAACCAGGTGTTGAAGAAAAAAGAAAAGCAGCAGTTGATGCTATTAGTGAAAGTTTCTTTAATGGTGTAATGACTCTAAATTGGTATACAGATATTGGCAATATGTTTAATATTTATTCTTTTTCAGAAGAAGTTATGATTGCATTATTTCAATACTGTAAGGAAAGAAAAGCTTTAAATAAAAAGTATGTTTATGCAGTAGCTGAAACATGGTATAATGGTGGTGTAAAAACATTTGAGGATTTAGAAAGCTTTTTAGATAATTATGATAAATTTACAAAAGTTAAACAAAAAATTTCTAAAAGTTTAGCTTTTGGTAGACCACTTAGTAAATATGAAGAAGTATATGTAAAAAAATGGCTTGAAGATTATGGTTATGATTTTGATGTCATTGAAGAAGGATTAAGTAGAAGTACATCAACAACAAATCCTTCTATAAAATATATAGATGCAATAATATCTAGTTGGTTTAAAAAAGGATATCAAACTGTACAAGATATATTAGATGCAGAGGCAGAACCAAAAGTAGAAGTAAAACCTGTTGAGACAAAAAAAGTAGTAATAGATAAAAAGAAAAGTTATCAAAATTATGCTCAAAGAGAATATGATTCGGATGATGACTTTTATGATGAAGTATAGATAAGGAGGGATATCGTATGCAAAGTAGTGTTTTTAGAAAAGTAGAAAGAGATTTTAATGTAAAAAGACAGCATGCACAAAGTGATGCTAGGAATTTCAAGAAAAATGTATATGATGAAAATCCCGCTTTAGAAGAAATAGAAACTAAGATTAATATGGTTGCTTTAAAGTCTGCAAAGTCAAGAATTTTTTCAGATGATTTAAGTAGGCAAGTAGAGCAAGAAAAATTAGAAGTAAAACTAGAAAAATTAAATAGAGAATATAATGAAAAGTTAAAACAAATTGGACTAACAAGAGAAGATTTTGAACCTAAATATGATTGCCCTAAATGTAATGATACTGGGTTTGTAGATAATAAAATGTGCAGTTGTTTTAATCAAGAAATGATTAATGAATCATTTAAACAATCAAATCTTTCTAAAATCAAAGAGGAGAATTTTGAAACTTTTGATTTTGGATATTATTCATCAACAAATAATAAAGATAAGTATGGAATAGATAAATCACCGCTTGAAAATATAGATGGTATTAGAAAAATTGCATTTAAATTTTCTCATAGCTTAGATGATCCTGCACAAAAAAACTTGTTATTTACAGGAAGTACTGGACTTGGAAAAACTTTCCTTGCAAACTGTATAGCTGCTGAGGCTATTAAACAAGGTAAAGCTGTAATTTATCAAACAGCTCCTATACTATTAGATAAGATGGTAGATTATAAGTTTAAGTTCAATAAAACAGAATCTGAAAGAGAAGAATATGATAAGATTTTCGATGTTGACTTATTAATAATAGATGATTTAGGAACAGAGTCTATGAATAGTGCAAAATTTAGTGAACTATTTAATATATTAAATACAAGATTGTTAAAAAATAAAAAAATACTTATATCTACAAATTTAACTCCACAAGAGATAAAAAGAGAATACGAGGAAAGAATTTTTTCTAGATTTGTAGGTGACTTTTTAATATGTAGATTTGTTGGAGAAGATATAAGATTACTTAAAAAGAAATTGTCAAAATAAAGTTAAGGTGTTACTTGAAGTAGCACCTATTTTTTTATTTTTCTTGCAATTTTTGTAAAAAATGATATAATAATGTGCGTATTTTTGAATTAAAGATGAATAATAATTTATAAGGAAGTGGTAAAATGAATAATTTTAATTTTTACGTTCTTGGTAATTATTCACCTAATATACGTACATTTGGAAAATATAAAAGTACATGTTATAGGTTGATGGGATTTAGCAAAGAAATCTTTTTAGATTTTGGTGCAGGTATATTCTTTAAATTCTTGAGAATAGTAAAGAAAGAAGAAATTGATTTAAATAATGTTATGATAATAATTTCTCATAATCATATTGATCATAATCTTTCACTACTATCTTTAGTAATATATTTGTATTTTTATAATAAGAGACATGAGAAAAAGAAGAAGGTACATGTAATATTACCTCATCGAAGTATAATATATACGTTTATAAGTTCCTTAAAAAGTGTGTTTGATGTGGAAACTTTAAATGAAAGTACTGCATTTAGTGTGGATAATTGTGAATTTACTTTTTGTAAAACAATACATAAAGGTGAGTCGTATGCAACAAAGATTAAGTTAAAAAATCATACATTTGTATATACTTCTGATATAGCAAAAGTTTCAGATGAATTAGAAAAATTTATAGACGGAGCAGACACTGTTTTAGTAGATGCAGGATATCCTAATAAATTATTACATTCGTTTAGAAACTATCATGGTATAACATCTGAAATTTTGCAAAAAATAAGTAGCTTAAATATTAAAAAAATATTAGCTACACATATTAGGTTTTTTGCTAAATATAGTGATTACTTGAAAAGTATACCTAAAAAAGCTAATGTTAAGATTGTACAAATTGATGATAGTTACAAAATGTTCAAATAAAAAAAGAATACATGTCAGTAGATGTATTCTTTTTTGTTATTTTATTAATAATTAAATTCTTCACGTTTTCTTTCTATTTTTAGTAGTTGTTCGTAAAGTTTTTCTTCTCTTTCAGATATATCTTCAGGTAAATCTATATGAACTTTAAGATTTAAATCTCCACGTTGACCATCTTCTTTAACATATCCTTTATTTGGTACAGTAACTATTTCACCATCTCTTAAGTGCTTAGGTAATGATACGAATAACTTTTCATCCATTACTTGTAGTTTGTATTTGCCACCAAGAGCAGCTACTGCGGGTGTGATATCAATTTCTTTTATGAAATCTGCACCAGATAACTTAAATTCTTCATTTTCTAGTAATTTAACATGAATAATTAAATCACCATTTTTGCCACCGTTTTTACCAGGATTTCCAAGAGCTGCTAAACGGATTTTATCTCCATTTTTTATTCCAACAGGAACTTTAACTGAAAATGTTTTCATACCAGTCTTATATGCTTTGATAGCTATTTTCTTTTCAGCACCAAAGAATCCCTCTTCTAAAGTAACATCTAAATGAGTAATTATATCTGTACCTTTAATAGGTTTTTGTTTTCTTTCAATACTATCAATATCTTCATTTTCACTTTGAGAAGTTCCTTCTCTTTTAAATCCAAGAATTTGATTTAATAAATCATTAAATACATTTGTGCCAGGCTTTATTTTAACATCTCTAAGGCCTTCTTCGATGTTTGCAAAACCATATCCATATTTAGCAACTTGTCTATCGTATTTTCTTCTTTTTTCAGCATCCATTAATACTGCATAAGCTTCGTTTATATCTTTAAATTTTTCTTCAGCACCGGGTTGTCTATTCTTATCTGGATGATATTCTTTAGCCAACCTTCTGAAGTTTAATTTTATATCTTGATCAGAACTTTTTCTGTTTACTTCCAATATTGCATAATAGTTTTTGTATTTCATATAGTACCCCTTTAAAAACTAATAGTTTAACTGATTTTTATTATATCATATTTAATACAAAATTCAAGGATATTAACTTGCTTTTTTATTTTTTTTTTAGTATAATATGGGAGTAAAAACACAAATGGAGGTATGAATATAATGGACATTAATGATGAAAATTTTTTATCGGCGCAAAAAATTGTACCTGTAAAAATAGAAGAAGAAATGAAGAAATCATATATTGACTATGCTATGAGTGTTATAGTTTCTCGTGCTTTACCAGACGTTAGAGATGGTATGAAACCAGTTCACAGAAGAATACTATACACAATGAATAACTTGGCTTTATGGCCTGAAAAACCATTCAGAAAATCTGCTAGTATAGTTGGTGACGCAATGGGTAATTACCATCCACATGGTGATGCTGCTATATATGATGCTTTAGTTCGTTTAGCTCAAGATTTTTCGCTTAGATATCCTCTAGTTAATGGACATGGTAACTTTGGTTCTGTAGATAACGATCCACCGGCTGCTATGAGATACACAGAGGCTAAACTTGCAAAAATTGCACTTGAAATGTTAGGAGATATAGATAAAGATACAGTAGATTTTGTACCAAACTATGACGATAGACTTAAAGAACCTTCTGTATTACCAGCAAAATTACCTAACTTGTTAATAAACGGAGCATATGGTATTGCTGTTGGTATGGCATCTAATATACCACCACATAATTTAACAGAAGTTATTAATGGTACTATTGCACAAATAGACAATCCAGATATAACAAATGAAGAGCTAATGCAATATATTAAAGGACCAGATTTCCCAACAGCTGGTATAATAGTTGGAAAAGATGGGATAAAAGATGCTTATACAACTGGACGTGGAAAAGTTTGCCTAAGAGCTAAAGCTGAAATAGAAGAAGATAATCGTGGAAGATTTAAAATAATAGTTACTGAAATTCCATATCAAGTAAATAAAGCTGCACTTGTTGAAAATATAGCAAAACTTGTACAAGCTAAAACAATTGAAGGAATTTCAGATTTAAGAGACGAATCAGATAGGGAATCTGGTGTACGTATTGTAATTGAATTAAAAAGAGATGCAAATCCTAACGTTGTATTAAACTTGTTATATAAACATACTCAATTACAAAACACACAAAGTATGTTAATGCTTGCTATAGTAAATGGTGTACCAAGAGTATTAACTTTAAGAGAAATTCTTGCTGAGTATATCAAACACAGACAACAAGTTGTTGTTAGAAGAACTAAATTTGATTTGGCTAAAGCTGAAGCTAGAATTCACATTTTAGAAGGATTAAGAATTGCTATAGATAATATTGATGAAATAGTAAAAATCATTAGAGCTGCTTATGATAATGCTGCACAAAAATTGATGGAAGCATTTGGACTTAGTGAAATTCAAGCACAAGCTATCTTAGATATGCAACTTAGAAGATTACAAGGATTACAAAGAGACAAAATTGAAGATGAATATAATGAACTTGTAGCATTTGCTAATCATTGTAGAGAAATCCTTGCTTCTGAGCAAATGGTATTAGATATAATTAAAGAAGAATTATATCAATTAAGAGATGCTTATGGTGATGAAAGAAAAACAGCTATAACTCATGGTGTTGGAGATATAGATTTTGAGTCTTTAATAAAAGAGGAGAATAATGTTATAACTCTAACTCATTTTGGATATATTAAGAGAATATCTGCAGATGTATATAAGAGTCAAAAACGTGGTGGTAAAGGACTTACTGCTATGAATACTCGTGAAGAAGATTTTGTAGAACACATATTTGTTACTTCTACACACAATAACATAATGTTCTTCACAAATACAGGTAAAGTATTTAGATTAAAAACTTATGAATTACCAGAAGCTAGTAGAACTGCTAAAGGTACTGCAATAGTTAACTTATTACAACTTTCTCAAGGAGAAAAAATTGCTGCTGTAATGCCTGTTGAAGATTTCAATGATGATTCATCATATGTATTAATGGCAACAAGAAATGGTTTAATTAAGAAAACTAAATTATCTGAATATGCTAATATTAGAAAAACTGGTATCCAAGCTATAACTTTAAAAGAAAATGATGAAATTATAGATGTTAGATTAACTAACGGAACTAACGATATAGTAATGGTAACGCAAAAAGGTTTATCTATTAGATTTACAGAAGAAGATGTAAGAGCTGTAGGTAGAACTTCAATGGGTGTTAAAGGTATTGATCTTGCATCAGACGATATAGTAATTGGAATGGAACCAATTAAACCAGTAGCTGGTGAAAATGGATACGTTCTAGCTATTACTGAAAATGGATTTGGTAAGAGATCTGAAATAGAAGATTACAGATGTCAAGGTAGAGCAGGTAAAGGTGTTCTTACATATAAAGTAACTTCTAAAACAGGTAACATCGTTGGTGTTAAAATTGTTGGTGAAGATGAAGATGTAATGATGATTACAGATACTGGAGTAATAATTAGAATTAATGTAAAAGATATTAGTATCTTAGGAAGAAATACTCAAGGTGTTACATTAATGAGAACATCAGATGGTGGAAAAGTAATTAACATTGCTAAAGTGCCAAAAGATGAACCAGAAGAGGAATAATTAGATAAATATCAAAAGACATAGTATCATATTTATACTATGTCTTTTTTCTTGCTATTTTTAAGTTTTATGGTAAAATATATACGTAATGTAATTATGAGTTTATTTGTTAAATAGCAATAAAAATTTACATAATGTATATAAAAATAATTATAATTATGTTATAATATATTTTTAAGAGGAGGAATTTATATGTTTGAATTAAATTCAAAGAATGTAAAAAAGATTCTACTAATAATAACATATACTGTTCTACTATGTTTTGCATTATTGAACTTAGATGTGGTATTTAAGGTTCTTGGCTATATATTAAATTTATTAAAACCATTTATATATGGCTTTTGTTTAGCATTTGTTTTAAATATACCTTTAAGTAAATTTGAAAGTATGTTTAAAAACAAAAAGAAGGATAAAAAGAGTAAAGTTGCTAAACAAGTTCCTGAAAAGAAAAATACTAAATTAAGAGTTGCAGGAATAGCATTCTCTATACTAATTTTTATTGGAATAATATTTCTAACATTATTCTTGGTTATACCAGAATTTGTAAACACAATTAGTATATTTAAAGAAAATATTCCAGAAGCTTTTGCTAACGTTCAAGAATGGTTAAAAACAATGATGAGTAATTATCCTGAAATTACAGAAAAGATAACATCATATAAACCAGATTGGGTTGCACTTGAAGAAAATCTTACTTCAATAATAAAAACTGCTGCTACAGGAATAATTGGAATTTCTATAGATTTTGTAGTTGGATTATTTTCTGGTGTAGTTAACTTTGTTATGGCATTTGTTTTTGCTATATACATGTTAGTACAAAAAGAAGGGTTAATACATCAATTTAAAAGAGTATTAAGAGCTTATATACCAGCAGATAAAATTGAAAAGGTATTACATGTTGGTTCAATTACAAATGATACATTTAAGAAGTTCTTTGGTGGACAATTTATTGAAGCAATATTATTAGGTATTCTATGTTTTATAGGAATGAAAATATTCTCAATGCCATATGCATTAACAATATCTGTTCTTGTTGGTGTTACAGCATTAATTCCTGTATTTGGTGCTTTCTTTGGTACGGCTATTGGTGCTATATTAATACTTGCTGTAAATCCAATGCAAGCAGTATGGTTTGTTGTATATATAATAGTGTTACAACAAATCGATGGAAACTTAATATATCCAAGAATAGTAGGAAATTCTGTGGGATTACCCGGAATATGGGTTATGCTAGCAGTATTAATTGGTGGAAACAGCTTAGGAGTAATTGGAATGTTAGTAGGTGTTCCAATAGCATCTGTTGTGTACAAGTTAATTAAAGAGTATGTAGACAGACAAAAAATTGAAAATTAAAGGCAAGTTTACTTGCCTTTCTTTATTTTCTTTAAAAAGTGTGGTATAATAATAATTGCTTTAGTATCTCAGATGATCGCTGGTATTTTATACGAGAGGAAAGTCCGGACACTATAGAGCAGGGTGCTAGATAACGTCTAGTGGGAGTAATCCTAAGGAAAGTGCAACAGAAAATAACCGCTGTTTACAGTAAGGGTGAAAACGTGAGGTAAGAGCTCACGGGCAGCTATGGAGACATAGATGCAGTGTAAACCCCACCTAGTGCAACACCAGACAAAAAGTATAAGGTTGCTCGCCTTCTTTTGAGTTGGTGGCTTGAAATATATAGCGATATATATTCTAGATAAATGATCATCTAATACAGAATCCGGCTTATGAGATGCTAAAGTAAAAAGGAAGTTCGTCAAAATACGAGCTTCTTTTTTTATGTTTTCTTGACACTGCTAAATAATAGTGGTATTATATATTTGTCTAAAAAAGTAAAGACCAAATTTTAATTAAAAGGAGGAAAAAAGTTATGAATAGTAAGGGTAACATTTTCAAATGTGGATTATGTGGAAAATCTATCACTCGGGAACTCTAAAGTTTTAATATTAAAAAATGCTCTAATATGTGATGAATGTCAAAGTGAAATTGAAGGTATTTATATTTCTAAAATTATAGAGATGAGCGAAACGATTAACAGTTTCATGTATGGTGATGAAAGCTATGAATTTATACCAGAACAATTAACAAATGAATCAGATTATATTCCCAAAAAAGTTGGAAATTACCAAGAAAGTTCTAAAAAATTACCAGTATCTAAAAAATCGCAAAAAGTAGATATGAGAAGTATATATAATAAAATTACTAAAAAAATAATTGGACAAGACGACGCTGTAAAGACAATCCTATCTACTATAATTAGAAATAGTATTTCAGATAGTTGCTATACTAAAAGTAATATATTTTTAATAGGTGGAACTGGAAATGGAAAATCTGAAACTGTTAAACAAATTGCAAATGAGTTAGGCTTACCATATGTTTTAGAAGATTCTTCAAAATTTACTCAAGAAGGATATGTTGGAGAAAGTGTAGAAAATGCAATTAACAAATTAATAATTGAAGCCGGCGAAGATATAACAAGAGCTGAACGTGGAATTATTATATTTGATGAGATAGACAAAAAAACAAGTAATGGTGAACAAAGTGGTGTATCTACAACTAGTGTACAAGATAGTCTGTTAAAGATGCTAGAGGGTACAACATTTCATACTAAAGCAGGAAAAATTAATACTGAAAGAATTACTTTTATACTGATTGGTGCTTGTGAAGAAACATATAATAAGAGGGATAAGAGATTAAAGAATAAAGGAAAAATTGGATTTACGACTTTAGAAAAAAATGATAAATCAGAAGCTACAAATCCAAGATTTATTCCAGAGGATCTTATTGAGTCTGGCTTTAAAAGCGAGCTTATAGGTAGAATAGACACTATACAAGAATTTAAACCAATGGATGTAGAAATGGCCACTCAAATAATTAATAATTCTGAAATTTCTATATTTAATTTATACATTAAAGAATTAGAAAAATTAGGTGTTAAAATTGTTATGAACCGAGATGAAGTAGTTAATGCAATAGCTAAACGAGCTGTTGAATTAAAAACTGGTGCTAGAGCTATAAGGCAAATTGTAGTTGAAATGTTTAAAAATCTCTATACAGAAGTTTTGTTAAGTAATAAGAGTATTAAACAGATTTACCACTACAATATTTCAAAAGATACTGTTTATGATAACAATAAATATGAATTATGTAAAAAAGAAGAAAAACAGTAATTGTAAACAAAATATAAATAAATGTCAATATTATTGACATTTATTTTTTTTTATACTAAAATTATAATAGCATAAATTCAACAAAGTGAGGGGGTCTTTTTATGGAATTTAAAGCATTAGAAGGTAAAAACGTAGAAATACAAGTAGGAGACAATAAGTATAAAAGACATGCTATTCAAACACACTATATTCAATTAGGTGAAAGCTATGTCGATGTAATTAAAAAATATGCTCTTCCTATTTATGAGGAAGGTGATATAGTATCCATAAGCGAAAAGATAATAAGTATCTGTCAAAGACATGTAATATATAAAAAAGATGTAAAAGTTTCAAAACTTGCAAAATTTTTATCTAAATTTGCGATGAGAAGTGATGCCGGTGTTGGAGTAGATAATCCATACAAAATGCAAGTTGCAATTGATTTAAATGGTAGACTAAAAGTTTTATGGGCAGCAATCGCAGGTGGAGTATGTAAACTATTTGGAAAAAGAGGTGTTTTCTATGAAATCGTAGGTCAAGAAATAAGTGGGCTTGATGGATTTTATGGAGATGTATTCTCAGATTACGCAGAATTTGGTATAAGAATACCAGATAATCCGACAGGAGTATGTAATGAAATATACGAAGCTACTGGAGTTAAATGTATGATTGTTGATGCTAACGATTACAATGTAGAAATTCTAGGTAAAGCAGATAGTATTGAATATGATGATGCTGAATTAAAAGGTATGATAAAAGATAATCCAGCTGGTCAAACTAAGACTTTAACACCAATGGTTTTAGTAAGAAAAGCTTAAAATATTAAGAGGAGAGGTTGTAATATGGAGAGTTTATTACAGATGAACAAGTTTGAAGTCCTTGACATGCCTGGAATGAATACATTAGCTTTTTTAGTAGAAAAGGACTATGATGCATATGCACAAGGATATGCATTACTATCATTAGAAATGCTAAGAAGTGTTGAAGTTAAAGAAAATGGACAAATAAAAAAAGTTTTCAACGTTTTAGTACAAAATAATGACGAAGTAGATGATATTGTATTGTTAACACTTACAGATAAAAAAGCTTTTTTAACAATGGGAGTACTAGATAGTAATGGCTTTAGAACAGAAGAGTCTAATATACCATTAAACTATGGTTCAATATACAATATTGATGGAGTAGAATATAAGGAGGTAAATTATACACCAGATATGAGAAGAAATTTTGCTATTATTGATTCTCAAACAGGTGAAGAAGTAAAACCTTCATTATATAGAGATCCTGAAACTGGTGAGGTTAAAGGAAGATGTAAAATTATGCCACATAGACCTTATATAGTTTTAGAAGTAAGATTAGAAAAGGAAATATTAGAGGAGGAATAAACGATGAATGATACAGAAAAATCAGAACTTGGATATCAAGTTACAAAAGGTCTACACCAAAAAGATGCAGAAGTTATAGAAGAAGGTAAAAAGTCTATGTATGTTCATATTGAACGTGAAAAATTTAAAAATGCGGAGAAAAAAAGAGCAGAAAAAAGTAAGACAAAAACAGATAAAGAAGTAGAAAAAGAAGAAAAACTAGCTGGCGAAGACGATTTAATTATATAATAGTTAGTGAGGTTGGAAAATGAGAAAATTTTTCGAAGAATTCAAAAAAAATGCACCAGTTCTTATAGTGCTTGCATTAATAGCATCCGTTGTATTTGGAGGAGCTTTAACGAAATCCATAACCGATGCAAAAGAAGCTGGTTCTGATTCGTTACTATTTGATGTAATACAGACATTTTTAGGAAATATAACTAATATGGGATTTTTTGCTGGAATGTTTAGTGATTTTATATTATTCTTGCAAATAACATTTTGGATTTTTGTTGCAGTATTTGGCATATACATTTTTACTAAAATACAATCAAATAGTAAAAGTGAATATGAAGGAAAAGAAAATGGTTCTAGTTCATGGAGTAATGGATCAGAAGATTATATGCATGCTTCAAATGGTAAAGAAATTTTAAATAGAAAAGAAGGCTTTATATTAAGTAAAAGACACTATTTAGGAACTGACTTGAAAAAAGTTGGTATAAATAAAAATATATTAGTTGTCGGTGGATCTGGTGCTGGTAAAACTGCATGTTATATTAAACCAAACATTATGCAATGTCTTGGTTCATATGTAATAACAGACCCCAAAGGTGAATTATATAAAGAAACTTCTAAGTTTTTAGAGCAAGAAGGATATGAAATTAAGGCATTTAACTTAGTTAATCCTAAATATAGTGATTTCTATAATCCAATTGCTAATATATGTTCAGATCAAGATGTTGATACTTTAGCACATATTCTTGTTACTGGTGCTAATAAAGAAGGTGGCGGAGATGATCCTTTCTGGGATAACACTGCTAAAATGTTAATTAGTGCTACAATATACTATGTACTATCTGTATTACCACTTGAAGAGCAAAATATAGGAAGTTGTTTGAATATAATTCGTCAAGGTGGTGCGGATTCATCTATATTTGAAAAATTATTTATCGATGATTTAAAACCAGAACACCCTGGTAGAATACAATACGAATCATTTAAAACTGCAGCAGATAAAACTATGCAAAGTATAGTAATATCTTCTATTTCTAAAATGCGTGTATTTGATATGCCTGCTATTCAAAGAATTACTTCTTCAAATAGTATAGATTTTAGAAATGTTGCTAAAAAGAAAACTGCTATATACGTTATAACATCTGCAGCTGAAAGCACATATGATTTTGTATCAACAATGTTCTTTAGCCAAATGTTCTCAATACTATATAAACAAGCAGACGATTATGGTTCAAGATTACCAAATCAAGTATATTTCTTACTTGATGAGTTTGCAAACGTGGGACAAATACCAGACTTCCAAAAGAAATTAAGTACAACAAGAAGTTTAGGTATAAGTATTTCTATAATTGTACAATCTCTTGACCAATTAGAGTCTTTATATAAAGATTCATATGAGAATATTTTAGGTAACTGTGATACTCAGTTATTACTTGGTACAAACTCTCAAAAAACTGCCGAGTATTTCTCAAAGAGTTTAGGTCAAACTACTATAAAAATAGAGCAAAAATCTATTAGTAAAGATAAATCTGAACAACAAAAACAAGGTGTATCTATTAGTACACAAAGACAAGCAAGAGATCTTATGACTGTTGATGAAATCAGAAGATTAGATAATAATAAAGAAATCATAATGGTTAGAGGATTAAAACCAATTCTTGCAGAAAAGGCATGGTACTTTGAATGTCATCCAAAACGTAATATAATAGAACCATTAAAAATTGGAAGTATTACAGATATGCCAGTACCAAAACCGGTTCCATACAGATATTTTGATGTTCAACAATATTTAGCTAACAGAAAAAGAAGAGCTCAAGAGATATTAAAAGCTAGATCTAAAGATGTAGATATAGATTCTTCATCACTAAATGCTAGTACTTCAAAAGCTCAACCTACTGCTGGCAAAGAACCAGATATTCAAATAGATATGGGCAAAAGTGCAAAACCTTATGATCCATATAAAGTGGATAGAGGTCCAGAAATAGATAATAGCCCTTTAGCAGAAGGTATGGAAAGTGTTTCATATAATGATTTATATGAAAATAATGATAATTCTCCAATAGCTCATGTTTCTAAAAAATCAGATAAAAACGACGAATTTGATTTACAAAGTGAATTAGAATCTAAATTCGATAAGCTATTTGGAAAACCTGGAAAAAAGAATAATGACGACTTTTAAAATATTAAAGACTTAAGAATTTTCTTAAGTCTTTTTTGTATGTTAATTTATTGTAATTTAAGTATATATATAGTATAATCTATGTATAAGTGGAGGAATATATGGATAAAGTTAAAGGAATTACAATAATTATTACAGCTATTGCATCTGTAATTGTTACAATTATTGTTGCTAATAAATTACTTGATACAACTGGTGAAGTTAATCAAGGAAATTTTAGAATTAGTGATATAGTAGTAATGTCTACAGCGGAACTTGTAGAAGTACAGGATAATGAAACTGTAGATATGAAAAAATTATCAGATTTTGTTTATGATATATCTCAAACAAATGAAGTTTCAATATTAATAGATTCAAATATTGAAGCCACACAAATGTACATAGATAACTTAACAGTTAGCAATCCTGTTCTTAAAGGAAATATGAACATTTGCCAAAGAGATTATAAAAAATATGATATAACTGCTGAACTTAAACGTATTGACTTAGAGCTTGAAAAAGAAAACGATAAATATAGAATTAATCTGTGTATAGATAATGATGATGTTATTACAGATAAAAGTGTAAGTGATGATATAGAAGAAATAGTATATGATGCATCTATTTTTAGATATTTAAATGTTGATGTTTCTACATTGAAATTTAATGTTTCTTTTGATTTAAATATTGTAGATGTAACAGGAAAAACTGTTAGAACTACAATAATGTTGAATATGCCAACAGATGAAACTTTAACAGAAGGAATGTCAATATTGAAACAAGATGTATCAAAATACATTTTTACTATTATAGAAAATTAAAAAAATAAAAAATAGCTATTGAAAATGAGTAGAATATATTGTATAATAGTCCTATGCCAAGCGATAGAGTACTGTGAACCTTGTCAGATCCGGAAGGAAGCAGCAATAAGCAATATACTCTATGTGCTTGGTTTTTTTATGTGTGTGAGGTGGAAAAGTGGGATATATAGCATTATATAGAAAATATAGACCAAATACATTTAGTAGTATAATTGGTCAAGAAAATGTAACTAAAATACTAAAAAATCAAATTAAGAATGAAAAGATATCTCATGCTTATCTTTTTAGTGGAACTAGAGGAACAGGTAAGACAAGTGCTGCAAAAGTTTTTGCAAGAGCGATTAACTGTTTAAATCCTAAAGATGGTGAACCATGTAATGAATGTGATGTATGTAAAGGTATACTAAATGGAAATATAACAGATGTCATAGAAATGGATGCCGCATCAAACAACAGTGTAGAAAACATACGTCAAATTAGACAAGAAGTTGTATATGCTACAGTAGATGTTAAATATAGAGTATACATCATAGATGAGGTTCACATGTTGACAACTAGTGCATTTAATGCATTACTAAAAACTTTAGAAGAGCCACCTGCAAATGTTGTATTTATACTTGCTACAACAGAGCAACACAAAATACCGGTAACTATTTTATCCAGATGTTTAAAATTTGAATTTAATAGATTATCTGAGGTAGATTTATATAAAAGAATAAAATTTGTACTTGAAAGTGAAAATGTAGAGTACGAAGATGAAGCATGCAAATATATAGCAACTCTTGCTGATGGTGCAGCTCGTGATGCTTTAAGTATACTGGATAGATGTATATCTGAAACAGATGGTATTTTAAAATATGAAGATGTACAAAATATAGTAGGAGCGATAGATAAAAAGATAATTAATCAAGTGGCGGATAGTATGTTAGACTATGACTATTTAAAAGCACTTGAGGCTATAGATCAAGTAATTAAAAAAGGAAAAGATTTAAGACAATTTACTTTTGAACTTACAAATGAATTTTTAAACAGACTTGTAGATTCACAAGATAAAAATACAGATAGATATGCTAAGATTATAGATAGACTTTCTAGCTTAGATAATGATTTAAAATCTACGACTAGAAAGGAAATTGTACTAAAAGCATGTATAGTTCAGCTATGTAATTTGAAAGAAGCAACTTCAACAGCTTCATCAGGGGCTGCTTTAGATGAAGCATATGTAAAGAAAATACAAGCTTTAGAAAATAGAATAAATGAATTACAAGAATTTGTTAAAAATAATAAAGTAAGTGGTGAGTCAGCAAAACCTGCAGATGTACCAAACATTAATGTAACTAGAACAACTTCAACTGGAAGTAAGCCTGATGTAGATGTAGAAAAACTTACAGAATTTCCTAATACAGAAGAACTTAAAAAAGCTATTGTAGAAAAAGGAAAAATTAAAGTTTTCTCTGCACTTGCTGGTGCTAAAATTTATATAGATGATGTTGTAAGAATAATAACTAAAAATGCTTTTGCATATAACATTTTAAAAACAGATGAAAGTGTTGATGCTATTGCAATGACTTTATATGAGAAATATAAAGTAAATAAAAATATGGTTTTAGAATTAAGAGGAGCAAATGATGAATCTATTTCTAAAATCGAGAAAGTATTAAAAGATAATAATATTGAATATACTAATTTAGATTAGACTTGAAATTGAAAATAAACTATATTATAATAGTTTTTGTGAAAGGATGGATATATAATGGGAAACAAATACGGTGGATTTCCAGGCGGTGGCATGGGAAATATGCAAAACTTATTAAGACAAGCACAAAAAATGCAAGCAGATATGCAAAAGAAACAAGAAGCTGTTGCAGCTAAAGAGATTGAAACTTCAGCTGGTGGCGGTGCTGTAGTAGTTAAAGCTACAGGAGATAAAGTAATAAAAGAAATAATAATAAAGAAAGATGTAGTAGATCCAGATGACGTTGAAATGCTACAAGACTTAGTATTAACAGCAGTTAATGAAGCTCTAAAAAAAGCAGATTCAATGATGGAACAAGAATTAGGCGGGTTCAATATCCCTGGACTTTTCTAGGTGATAGATATGTATTCAGATACAGTTACTAAATTAATTAATCAATTCGAAAGATTACCAGGAATTGGACACAAAACTGCGGTAAGACTAGCTTTTTACATTTTAGAATCTCCACCTCAAGTGGCAGAGGAAATGTCTAAAGTTTTAGTTGAAGCAAAACAAAATGTAAAATTCTGTTCTACATGTTTTAATTTAACTGAAAAAGATCCTTGTGAAATTTGTTCAGATAAAAAAAGAGATGAATCAGTAATTTGTGTAGTTGAAAATGTAAAAGATGTAATTGCTATGGAAAAAACTCATGAATATAGAGGAACTTATCATGTATTACATGGTTCTATATCTCCAATGAATAATATAACTGCTGGGGATATTAAAATTAAAGAACTTTTACAAAGACTTGCAGATGATAAAATAAAAGAAGTTATACTAGCGACTAATCCTACAGTTGAAGGAGAAGCAACTGCTATGTATATTTCAAGATTAATAAAACCTTTAGGAATAAGTGTTACTCGTATAGCACATGGAATTCCTGTTGGAGGAGACTTAGAATATACAGATGAGATAACACTTATAAAAGCACTAGAGGGTAGAAGAGAAATGTAATAAAATAGGTGATATTAAAATACCACCTATTTTTATATTAAAAAACTACATTGTAGTTAGAAATATTATTTGTATTTCATAAAAATATATACAAAGGAGATAAAAAATGAAGATAGGTTTTTTTGATTCTGGTTTAGGTGGATTAACTGTTTTAAAAGAAGCAATAGAAAATGAAGGATTAAATGAAGAAATATATTATTTAGGTGATACAAAAAACACTCCGTATGGGACAAAAGAAGAATCTTTTGTAAAAGAAGTAATTGAAGATAATATAAAGTATTTAGTAGATATAGGATGTAATCCAATAGTTATTGCTTGTAATACAGCTACATGTTTATCTGTAAATGAATTAAGAGAGAAATATAAAGATATAGTTATTATTGGTACAGAGCCTGCTGTTAAAGTAGCTGCTGATGCACATATGAATAAAAGAATACTTGTACTTGCAACTAGTATAACAGTAAGGCAAGAAAAATTATTAAATTTAGTAGAAAATCTACACATTAAAAATGAAGTAGATTTAGTAGCAGCAGATAAGTTAGTAAGATTTGCTGAAAGTATAGATTGTAATGAAAGAGGACAAGAAGTAGAAGAATATATAAAAGATATTTTAAAAGAATATGATTTAAAAGAATATAGTCATATTGTTTTAGGTTGTACACATTTTCCACTTTTTGTACAAAATTTTAAAAATGTTATAAATGAAATTTGTCCTGAGGCAAATATCGATATTGTTGATGGAGCAAAAGGAATATCAAAAAATTTAATGAATTATATCAATATTTTGAAAAAAGAAGATGAAGTTGTTAATAAAAACGTAATAAAAGTAATCACTACTAAAGAGAGTGAAGCCTTTGAAATTAGAGCAAAACAGATACTAAATGAACACAATTTAAAATTTGAATATAAATTACAATAAAATTACAAAAAAATTTCACTAAATTGTAGCGAAAAAAAAAATTACGTGATATAATTAGAACAGCTTGAGTAAAGTTAATGAGGTGTATATATATGAATGATAAAAAAATTTTAATAGTAGACGATGACAAAGCAATAGTAGATATCTTAAAATTCAATCTTGAAAAAGAAGGATTTACTACTACTGTAGCTTACGATGGTGAAGAAGCTATTAAACTAGCATTATCTGTTAATCCAGATTTGATATTATTAGATTTAATGCTACCAAAAATTGATGGATTTAATGTTTGTAAAAAATTAAGAAAAAGTTTAGTTTGTCCAATAATTATGCTAACTGCTAAAGAAGAAGTTGTAGATAAAATTATAGGTCTAGAACTAGGTGCAGATGACTATATGACAAAACCATTTAGCATTAGAGAAGTTATTGCTAGAGTAAAAGCAAACTTAAGAAAACACGTTTTACCAGATAGTGAAGAAGATAAAAATTCATCTAAAAATAAAATTAAAATTAAGGATATGATTATTGATCCTGAAAGATATATAGCAATAGTTAGCGGAAAAACAATTGATCTTACAATCAAAGAATTCGAACTTTTAAAATTATTATCAACAAATCCAAATCAAGTATTTACAAGAGAACAAATACTAAGAGGTGTTTGGGGATATGATTTCTATGGTGACGCAAGAACAGTTGACGTTACTGTTAGAAGATTAAGAGAAAAAATAGAGAAAAACTCTGCTGAACCACAATATGTTCAAACTAAGAGAGGAATGGGATATTACGTTTCAGTTTAATAATAGAAAGTGGGAAATAAATGAAAGTTTCTATGAAAAAAATTGTTAGAGCTATGAGTATAATTATGGTAGTTATAGTATATATAACTACCATAATTTTATCTAGTTCAGTTATTGATACAGATAATATATTTTCAAAAAATAATATAATAATACTAGTGGTACTAATTTTAATTTCATACATAGTATCTGTAATTATTTCAAATAAGTTTACTGCTCCTTTAAAAAGAATAGAAAAAGGAATGAAGCTTGTAAGTGAAGGAAAATTACCAGATATTACTAGAATGAAAGAACATGAAGACTTTGAAGAATATCATGAATTAATAGAAGCATATGCATCTATGTTAAAAGTTGTAAAGAAAAATACATTTGATTTAAACAGTCAACAAAGTAAAACAGAAATAATACTAGAGCATATGGCGGATGGTATGATTGCATTTTCTACTAGTAAACAAGTAGTTCATATGAATAAAGCTGCAATGAGAATGTTAAATCTAACGGAGAGTGAAGATACATACGATAAAATTTGCGAAAAACTTAATCTTAACGTAGCTTTTGATAAAGTAATGTATTTACCGAATTACCAAAGTATTGAAATAAAAGCTGAAATGGGCGAAATTGCTTTAAGTATAGTATTTGCACCATTTTTCAGTGATGAATTAAATCCAATGGGAATAATAATGATAGTAAGAAATATTACTGATAGTGTAAAAACAGATAATGTAAGAAAAGAGTTTATAGCAAATGTATCTCATGAACTAAAAACACCACTTACATCTATTAGAGGATATTCAGAGACTATTATGAATGGAGATCTTACTTATCAAGAAATAATGAGATTTTCTAAAGTAATAAATCAAGAAGCAAATAGAATGAGTAAATTAGTATCAGACTTATTACAGATTTCCAGAATGGATTATAATAAGCAAGTTTGGAATAAAGCTACTTTAAATACAGTAGATGTAATAAATAAAGTTTGTGAAAAAGTTAAATATGAAGCCGAACAAAAATCGCATAAAATTGAAGTTATAGCTGCAGGAAAAGTACCATCTATTTATGTGGACAAGAGTTCGATTGAGCAAATTTTAATTAATATACTAACAAATAGTATAAAATATACACCAGATGGTGGCTTAATTAGAATCTATGCTGGTCCTGTAGAAAATAGAGTATATATTAAAGTTATAGATAATGGTATTGGAATTCCACAAAAAGATTTAGAAAGAATATTTGAAAGATTTTATAGAGTAGATAAAGCTAGATCGAGAAAAATGGGTGGTACAGGCCTTGGACTATCTATTGTTAAAGAAATGGTAGATGGAAATAACGGTACTATTAATATCGAAAGTAAATTAAATGAGGGAACAGAGGTAACAATGACATTCCCTACTACAAAAGAATAGGAGATAAAATGAGATATTTTGAAACACATGCACATTATAATGATGAAAAATTTAAAGATAATGTGGATGAAGTAATAAAAGAATGCAGAGATGCAGGAGTAGAACATATAATAAATATCGGATATAATGTAGATAGTTCAATTAAAGCAATTGAACTATCTAATTTATATAATAAGATGTATGCTGTTATAGGTATCCATCCAAGTGATGTAGGGCTTTGTGCAGTAGACCAAATAGAAGAAATATATAATAAATATGAAAACAGTAAAATTGTAGCAATTGGAGAAATTGGCTTAGATTATTATTGGGTAAAAGATAACAAAGAAGCTCAAATTGAATTATTTAAAGAGCAAATAGCACTTGCAAATAAGTTGAAATTACCAATTGTTGTTCATACAAGAGATGCATCTTTAGATACATATAATGTATTAAAAGAGAATCCTGCTAAATATGGTACATTACTACATTGTTTTTCACCAACTGAAGACTTAGTAAGACTTGCACTTGAAAATGATACATATAAAGTTGCTTTTGGTGGAAATATAACATACAACAGAGCAGCATCATTTAAAAAATATATGGATATGCTACCAGTTGAAAAAATAGTTATAGAAACAGATTCACCATATTTACCACCAGTTCCATTAAGAGGAACAGTGAATACATCTAAAAACTTACCAATAATTTTGGAGAAATTAGCTGAGTATAAAAATATGGATGTTGAAGAACTATCAGAAATTGTATACCGAAATTCGCTTGAATTTTTCAATATAAAAGAGTAAGAACCAAGTCTTACTCTTTTTTCTATATATTTTGGAAATAAAGCCAAAATATTACTATACTAAGATACGAATATAAAGTAACATGAATACCGTTTAAATAGACTATTTTGAACGAATTAGAAGATAATAAATAAGCAAGTATTACATCTAGTATTGTAGAAATTACCATGCACCAGAAACTAAAAATAAAATTTGCATACCTTAACGTTAAGATAGAGGATAGTAGAGTTAAAGCTAGAATAATTAAATACATCATAAGTATAATATAGATATTTTTAGAATTTTCAAAGGCAAAGCAAAATCTATATACACCAATTCCTAAAATTATATATATAATAGGATAAATATAAATAAAAAGATTGTAATTTTTAGTAACATGACTTACAGATCTTTTAAATTTTTTTATATCAAGACAAGTAATAGTATGTATAAATAATGCTATTATTGTAATAATTAAAATTAAAGATATAATTTTCTTATGATAGTAAAAAAGTTGCATTATATCACCATAAATATTATGTACAAAAAAAAGAGCAATATTCCTATTGCTCTATATAACCTATATAAGGTAAGTTACGATATTTTTCATCGTAATCAAGTCCGTATCCTATTACAAACTTATCTGGTATGTCGAATCCTACATAGTCTGGATTAAGTTCGAATTCTCTACGTTCTTTTTTATCAAGTAGTGTACAAATCTTTAAAGATTTTGGATGCTTATTTATTAAAATATAGTCCTTCAAGTAAGTTAAAGTTCTACCTGTATCTACAATATCTTCAACTATTATAACGTTTTTGTTTTCAACATTTTCACTTAAATCTAGTTTGAAAGATATTTTTCCTGTGCTTTGTGTTCCGCTGTAACTTGAAACTTTAATAAAATCCATTATAACTGGAGAAGACATCTGTTTTGCAAGTTCTGTAGCAAAAAATACAGAACCTTTAAGAATTGCTATAAGAACAACTTCTTCACCATTAGAATCTTTTTGGATTTCATCTGCAAGTTCTTTTACACGTGATTTAATATTTTCTTCACCTATAAGAGTATTAATTCTCATAATAAACCCTCCTTTAATACAGTAGATTATAACACACACTAAAATACTATTCAATTATTTTTCTACAAAATTTTAAAAAGTTGACATAAATTATAAAAAGTGGTATAATTTTAGTAGATGTTTAAATAAGCAACATGAAATTAATTAATGGATTGAAAGGAGCGGTTGAATGAAAAATTCAAAATTATTTCAAGCACTACTAATAATTATAATTGGTGTGGCTTTTATTTATGTGTTTTTTATACACAATAGAGCTAACACACAACCAGTAAGTGCTTATGTGGATGAGACGATGTACGAAGTATATACCGGAAAAGATGTATATGAGTATTATCGAACAACATTGAGCGACACAGAAAAAATTGTATATGACGAAATTAAAGAGTCATATTTGCAATTTAAAACAGAGCTTTCTACTCAGGTGAGTAAACTATCCCGAGCGGAACTCAAAAGAGCTTTTACGGCAGTTGTGCTAGATCATCCGGAAATATTTTGGATAGATTCATATGCAGCAACTATAAATATTTTAGAGAATGTTAATACTAACAAATTAATATTGCTAAAATATCATTATAGCGAAGCAGAAGCCATAAAAGTAAAAGAAAAAATAGAACCAGAGTATAATCGTATTATACAAGAAGCAAATAAGTATAGTACAGATTATGAAAAAATTAAATTTGTTCATGATGAACTAATTCGAATAGGAGAATATGCATACAAAGGATATTCTGCTGACGAAGAAGGAAAATACCAATCAATGGTATCAATATTTGAAACTGGAGATACTGTTTGTGCTGGATTTGCACAAGGTTTCAAATTTATTATGGACAATTTAGGTATTAAAGCAATATCCGTAGAAAATATAAATGAAGAAGAACCGATGAAATCACATGTATGGAACATGGTGAAAGTAGACGATGCATGGCTAAATATGGATATAACATGGGATTATGATTTAACAGAAGAAGAAGTTTCATACAAATACTTCTTAATAGATAACGATACTTTTTATCTAAATCATAAAATTCAAAATAATATACCAAATAAATAGAGTGAAAAAATATTCACTCTATTTATTTTTACTTTTAACGAAATAAAAGGTTACATAAGTTTACTTTTGCTCTGTTTTATGGTATAATATTATTGTGCTTAAAATGGGAGGCAAGCAAAATGGAAGATACAAAAATAAATGAACTATTAAACGAAGAAAGATATGAAGATGCAATTGATTTAATGACAGATAAATATGTTGACTTATTTGATAAAATGCTAAAAAAGAAAAATATAGAAGAACCTAAAACTAAAGATTTTTATTGTTATACAACTAAAATTATAGAAGAATATCCTCATTTAACTAATCATATGGAGATGTTAAGAAGAGGAATAGTAAATAAAGATTTAAGTTTTTTAAATGAGATAGAATTATTAAAAAATACATACAAATATTTTAGTGTAAATTATTAAACTATAGCTTTGCTATAGTTTTTTTTTCGAAATAAATACTTTTTTGTAAAAATAGAGATAAATTTTTATCTTTATGATATAATCACATTGGAGGTCGATTTAATGAAATACTATGATGAAGAAGTAGATGCTGTCATTAGTCATTTGCAAAGTAGTGAAAACGGACTTTCAGCACAAGAAGCTAAGGCACGTCTTAATAGATATGGATATAATAGATTAAAAGAGACAAACAAGAAAAGTAAATTATCTAAATTCTTAGATCAATTTAAAGATATGATGATTATTATATTAATTATCGCAGCTATATTCTCTGGAATTAGTGCATATTTAAATAATGAATCATATACTGAAACAATAGTAATAGTTGCAGTTATATTAATTAATGCAATTATGGGATTTGCTCAAGAAATGAAAGCAGAAGCTGCTGTAGCAAGTTTAAAGAAGATGACAACTCCTAATGCAAAAGTAATTAGAGATGGTAAAGTTACAGTGTGTTCTTCCGAGGAAATTGTACCAGGAGATATAATAACTTTAGAAGCAGGAGATAGAGTACCTGCAGATGCTAGAGTTATCTGGGAGGTATCTTCAAGTATAGACGAATCTATGCTTACAGGAGAAAGCGAACCAATACAAAAAGATGTAGGCATTGTAAAAAGCGATGCTCAAATTAACGAAAGAGTAAATATGATTTATTCTGGTTGTAACGTAGTTTACGGAAAAGTAAATGCTGTAGTAGTTGAAACTGGAATGAATACAGAACTTGGAAAAATTGCTTCATCTGTTCAAAGAGATAAAGAAGTATTATCTCCACTACAAATTAAAATTAATAAAATTAGTAAAGCTTTATCAATGATTATAGCTGTAATTATTGGTATTGTACTTGTATATAGCATATGGGTAGGAAATCAATTATTAGAAACAATAATGCTATGCATTTCACTAGCTGTTGCTGCTATACCAGAAGGGTTACCTGCAGTTATTACTATAACACTTTCTATAGGTACTACTACTATGGCAAAGAAGAATACTATAGTAAGAAAAATGTCAGCAGTAGAGACTTTAGGTTCTCTTGATGTAATTTGTTCAGATAAAACTGGTACAATTACACAAAATAAAATGACTGTTAAAGAAGTTGTATTTAATAGTAAAAGCTATAGTATGTTAAAAGAGCCAATTGAAAATAGTGAACTTTTAATTAATACAATGGTACTATGTAACGATAGTAAAATTGATCCGGAAAATCCTGAAGAATTAATAGGAGATCCTACAGAGACTGCATTATTTAAGTATGCTATGGATTTAGGATATAATCCACAAAATATGGTTAATGAAAATAAAAGAGTTGCCGAAGTTCCTTTTGATTCGGATAGAAAGATGATGACAACAGTTAACCAAATTGGAGATAAAATTGTTGTTTGTACAAAAGGTAGTCTTGATTCAATAATTGAAAAATGTACATCATATTATGAGAATGGACAAATAAAAGAAATGACAGCTGCACAAAAAAATAAAATCTTAAAACTTGAAAAAGACATGGCAGCTAAATCATTAAGAAATTTAGCTTTCTCATATAAAATAATTTCATCTGTTCCAGATACACAAGATGAGATAAAAAATCTTGAAAATGATTTAACATTTATTGGTCTTGTTGGTATGATGGATCCACCAAGAGAAACAGTTAAAGAATCTATTAAAACTTGTAAAGAAGCTGGAATTAAGCCAATCATGATTACAGGAGATAGTTTAAGTACAGCTGTTGCAATAGCTAAAGAAATAGGAATATTTGAAGAAGATTCTGAAGCTATTGAAGGAAAAGAATTAGATAAATTTAGTGATGAGCAATTAATTAAAGAAGTTAAAAAATATAGTGTTTATGCTAGAGTACAACCTGAACATAAAGTTAGAATCGTAAAAGCATGGCAAGCAAATGAAAAAGTTGTTGCTATGACAGGTGATGGTGTTAATGATGCTCCTGCAATAAAACTTGCACACGTTGGTATTGGTATGGGTAAAACTGGTACTGAAGTAACTAAGAGTGTTGCAGATGTTATACTAGTAGATGATAGTTTTAGCACAATAGTTGATGCAGTTGGTGAAGGTAGAAGAATTTATGATAATATTAGAAATGATATTATATATTCTCTATCTAGTAACTTCTCAGAATTAATAGTTGTTATTTTAGGATTACTATGTAATGTTGAAATTTTCTTACCATTACACATTTTATACATAGACTTAGCTACAGACACTATTCCTTCAATTTGTTTAGCATTTGAAAAAGCTGCTAAAGGAATTATGAAGAGAAAACCAAAACCAGTTAACAGACCATTCTTTACACCATTTGTTATTGGTTCCCTTGCAACATCTTCAATATTTGAAGCACTATCTGTTCTTTTAACATACTTTATTTCAAAACCTTATGTTGGAGCAGATGTTGCGCAAACAATGGCATTCTTATGTATGGTTGTTCAAGAAATGGTATATGCAATTAATTGTAGAAATATGAAAGAGCTTACAATTAAACAAGGATTCTTCTCAAATAAAGCTATGAATATTGGTATGATAGTACTTACACTTATGCAAATATTAGTATTTACAACACCAATTGGATCAATATTTAAAATTGCTCCACTTTCAATGGCACAAGTAGGAATAATTATCTTAATAAATATATTTGCTTTCATATTTGTAGATTTATCTAAGTTAGTATTAAGAAAATTCTTAAAAGATTAAAATATAGGCTACCTTTAGAGGTAGTCTTTATTTTTTTGACTATTAGGTGTATAATACAAAAAGTTAAAAGTGAAGGAGAAATATTAAAATGGAAAATAAAATAGTACCAATAACATTACTTACTGGATATTTAGGTTCTGGTAAGACAACATTAATTAATCATATATTAACAAATCAACAAGGATATAAAGTAGCCGTTATAGTAAATGACATCGGAGAAGTAAATATAGATGCCGAATTAATAGCAAAAGGTGGAGTAGTAAATCAAACAGATGATAGCTTAGTACCTCTTACTAATGGATGTATTTGTTGTACTTTAAAAGTAGATTTAATGCAACAAATTGTAGATTTAATAAAAACTAAGCAATTTGATTACATTCTAATAGAAGCTAGTGGTATTTGTGAACCTATACCAATTGCTCAATCAATTACAGTTTTATCTGATTCAACATTACAATATGGACTTCCAAGAATTTGTAGACTAGATAATGTAGTAACAGTAGTTGATGCTTTAAGACTTGCAAGTGAATTTGATTGCGGTGAAAATTTAGTAAAAGAAGATATTGAAGATGAAGATATAGAAAATCTATTAATTCAACAAATAGAATTTTGTAATACTATAGTTTTAAATAAAATAGATGAAGTATCTAAAATAGAACTTGAGAAAGCTAAAGCTATAATAAAAAAATTGCAACCTAATGCAAATATTATTGAAACGAATTTTGCTAAAGTTGAACCAGAAAAAATATTAAACACTAATCTTTTTGATTTTAGAAAAGCTTCTGTTAGTGCAGGATGGATAGAAGAACTTGAAAATAATGACGGAGACGAAGATGACCATGATCATGAACACGATCACAATCATGTATGTGACGAACATTGCCATCATCATCACCATCATGAAGGCGAAACAGAAGAATATGGTATAAGCTCATTTGTATACTATAGAAGAAAACCATTTAGGGTTAAGAAATTTGAAGCATTCTTAGATGAATTTCCTAATACAGTAATAAGAGCTAAAGGATTAATTTGGCTTGCTGATGATGATTATATGTCATATTGCTTTGAGCAAGCTGGAAAACAAAGAACAATATCTGAATCTGGTCAATGGATTGCAGCGGCTCCTAAATCAGAAATTGAGAGAATATTAGCGTATAGCCCAGCAGTTAGAAAAGTCTGGGATGAAGCTTGTGGAGATAGAATGAATAAAATAGTATTTATTGGAAAAGATATGGATAAGGAAGATATAATCAAAAGATTAGATGATTGCTTATCTGAAATATAATAATTAAGACAGGGATAGTATTTATTCCTGCCTTTTTCTATTGAACAAAGTTTTGTTATATAATATAATTTTATATAATAGGTATTTTAGGTGATATTATGGAAGTTAAAGGTTCATTTGATGAGATAGAAATCTTCATAGATGATTACAAAAAACAAATAGAAAATTTTTGTGAAAAACTTGGAATTGATAGAGAAGATGCACTTGAATTTTTAAAAACAAAAACTCAAGAAATTCAAAGAAAAATGGAAAAAATCGACAGTAATGTAGGTAAAAAAAGTGAATATACTAAATTTGATGAAATTGATGAAGATGAAAAATATATTTTTGAAGCTTTAGTAGGAGAAAAAGACCTAGATTATGATAATGTAGATTTTAGTGAAATAGAAGAAGCACAAAAAGAATTTAATAAATTATATTTAGAAAATGAATATGCTAAAAGTATAGTAAATGAAAAATCGTCAGAAGAAATACCAGAAAATATATCGTCTAAAGTTAAAGAATTTTTTGAAAATCAGCAAAGTACATTAGATGAATTATCTAAAATGGATCCAGATACAGCTGTTAAAAAATTCTTAAATAGAAAATATCCTGAAATAGCAGAAATAATAGGAGATAAATTAGATTTACCAGATTTATATAAAAGAATAGACATATTACCAGATAATATTTCAGAAGATATAAGAAATATGTTTGGAGATGAATATCAGGGGTTTGTTGAAGAAGTACAAAAAAGAGGAAAAGAAGAACAAGAAAAACTAGATAACAAGATAAGGGAATATGATAAAACATATAATCAAAACGTATATGATGTATATAAAAAATTAACAGATGAAGAAAAAGAAGAGTTTTTAAAACATTCGGATGGAGAGATTTCTTCTAAAATATTATTAGAGCTAAATAGAGATGTAGAAAAAGCAAGAGAAAACATTAAGTTTTCACCTATATACAATGCATATGTTAATTATTGTGGAAAGAAAGAATATGCTTTTAAGGGTGAAAATAAGATAATTTCAAACAAAATTGAAGAAGCTATTGATGATAAAATAGATGTAGAATTGGACAAAATAGCTGAAATTAGAGGACATGTGATGCCATATTTAGGCAAGAAAAAAGATTTAGATGCAGCTAATATTAATATTATGTACTATAAAAATTTAAAAGAATATTTAGCTCCTTGTTTAAAATCAGGTGATGTTAAAAAGAGTTTCAACAATATGTCTGAACAAAATATTATTGCTTTAAGAGAAAAAGCATTAAGTGCAAATATAGATATTAGAAAAGTATTATCAGATATTTCAGTGAGCCTTGAATCAGCATATAAAGAAGAAGCTGATATATGTGGTGATATGATATTAGAAATGTCGAATTATGAAACAGATGATACATTTGCACATTTTTTAGAGAATGCTTATGATGATCAGATGAGGGAAGAACTAGTTAGTATAGCTAAATATAGAATAGATGATCAAAGAGAAAATGATAAAAAGACTATTAGATATGCTTATGAAAATGAAGTTAAATATTCAAGAAAAGATTTAGATGAAGTTTTAGCTTTTTGTAATTTTAAATATAATTCTATTGAATACCATTTAAAAGATAATGCTTCATTATTTAATGTTAAAGTAAAGCAATCAGATGAAATAGGGTTAAGGAAATTTTTAAGCAGTGCAGATAAAATTGCTGAAAAAGAACTAGAAGCTAACAGAAACATATTAAAAGCTAAAGATGAGAGAATACAAAGTCAAACAAAACAATATTTAAAACTAGAACCTAAAAAGGATTATATATTGTCATATAGAGAAAATATGCTTAATAAAAAGAATATTGAAAATGAAGGCTTAGTATATGGAGGATAAAAAATGAAAAATATTGATTTAGCAGAGTTGCAAAGAGTATTAAAAGTAAAAAGCGATTATGATAAAGGCTTAATAAGTACAGATATGATTAATCCTAAAGATTATGAAATTATAAATATATTATATAATGCGGAAATAGACAAAAAAAATGTTGAAATAGAAAAACTAAAAACTGAAATTAACGAAATATATAGAATGATGAAAGAAATGATAGATGAAGCTGAAAAAAATGGAAAAGTAGAGCAGTAGCTCTACTTTTTTAATCTTCACAAGGCATTCTCCCTAAAGTTACATTATCACTATTTCTTATTTGTAAATCTGGAATTGGATTTTGGCATTTTTCATATCTGTAATCCATACCTAGTTTATTTATTGTCTTGTTAATTACATTGTGGCTCGGTACACAATCAATATCATTATTTACAATTGACTGATAACAGAAAAAGTCACTATCTAAAGGCATTAGATTAACAGGACAATAATCTTCTTTTAAAGTTGTACAAGTAACCGTATTTTTTAATACATCACGTACATATTCAACGTTTGGTCCAAGTTCAAGAAGCTTAGGAAATGTTCCGTCTGGTATTATACTTGACCAGTGTTTGCATTCATATTCTTCAAGAAGTTTAGCTGCTTTTTGAAGACATGCTACTTCTTGGTAAAAACATTCTTTCCATACACATTTAACATATGGATTACATTCATCTTGTAAACAAGAATAATATAAGTAACAAGATGTATATAAATGTAATACTAAATTCTCTAAGAACGTCATAGATGAGTTTAAAAGACTTCCGTAATGTGTAACATGATCTTCTTCTACCATTCCAATCTCTTGGTATAATCTTCTACCCATATCTGATGGATAAAGGTTGCAAACGTTCATATAAAAATTCATAGTTTGCTGTTCAGCTGCAGTTATTATATTACAGTTAAGCTTTGTCATAGTGCATGCATCACTATCTATAAATCTTCTAACAGTGTCTGATGGATGTCTATGATGAGAAATTGTAGGTCTTGCTGGCATAATTTCTACATATTTTCCAACAAGATATTCTGCACTTTTACCATATTCTAATTTCATTAGGTTAGAATATCTATATAAATGATCAAAGTCTTCTAAAAGAGCAAAATCTAAAGCTTGCTTTACATATGCATCTGGCTCACATTGTGCAAGACGTGCTGTTAAATCTACAGCAAGCATTTCATAAATAAGAGTCATCTCAAGTATATTTTCATTTATAGGTTTTAGACATTGAATTTTCTTTTGTTGTTGCTGTTCGATTCTTCTAATTTTAGCAATTTCTCTTCTTAAATTATTATCTGTACAATTCCTTTGAAATTGATGTAAAAAGAAAACTTGTTCAGTTTCACAGCCGTTCATTAGTATAACTCTAGCTTTTGTATAAGGACTTGTATTTGCTTTATCATAAGCAGTAGGATAAATATTCTTCCAGTCATAGTAATTTTGTCCAGAGACTGGAGTATCAAAATCAAATGGGTTCATTATATACCTCCTTATAGGTATATATATGACAATAAAATAATAAAAATTCACAAAATTTAAAGTAAAAAATAAAAATTAAAAGGATAAAATAAAAAATCCTCTTATATCGAATATAAAAGGATTCTTTAAGATTATTAGATAATATTCTAATTAATAATTTATATTATTTATAATGTATTGGCTCAGGGAATTTAACTCCGTGAGTATCTACAGTAACTTTTTTCATAACTTGGTCATCAAGTGGTCTATCACTAGCATCAGTTGCAGTAGTAGCTATTGCATCTACAACATCCATTCCTTCAATTACTTTACCAAAAGCTGCATATTGTCCATCAAGATGTGGTGAATCTTGGTGCATTATAAAGAATTGAGAACCTGCTGAATTTGGTAGCATTGATCTAGCCATAGATAATACTCCTCTTTCATGTCTTAAATCGTTTTTGAATCCGTTTCTTGCAAATTCACCTTTAATTGAGTATCCAGGACCACCTACACCTATACCTTGAGGATCTCCACCTTGAATCATAAATCCTTCAATTACTCTGTGGAATATAATTCCATCATAGAATCCGTGATTTATTAAAGATATAAAGTTATTAACTGTATTAGGTGCTATTGCAGGATATAGTTCTGCTTTAATGATACCACCATTTTCCATTTCTATTGTTACTATTGGATTTGCCATAATTAATCTCCTTTCAATATGTTATATATTATAGCATAGAATTTTATTTTTTTAAATCATATTTTACTATTTGAGCACAATGTGGTTTATATACTCCTGTTAGAGTTGTAATAATCATTCCGTGAGTAACTACTATAACTTTTGAATAATGGTCATATTTTTTTAATACTTTTTGAACTCTAGTTAATATTTCATCTCTTTCTTCCCAATTATCCGAAGATGAAATATGTTTACCATCATTGCTATCAAAGAGTTCTCTCCATTTTACAACTTCTGCATAGTCATCATATGAGTATGTTTTATCTGGTATCCATTCCATTAAGTCTAGTTCTACTTTAAAGTCTATATTAAGTTCTTTAGATAGAATAGATGCAGTGTGCATAGTTCTTGTATAAGGTGATGTAATAATTAAATCAACATCAGAAATAATAGGATCTTTAGATGTAGCAATAACTTGTTCAATTCCTTTTTCAGTTAAAGGTGCTAAATCATTACCAAATCCTTTATATTTTCTTTTATCTATTTCTGTATAATCTGGTTCACCGTGTCGGATTAATAAAAACTGTGCCATATAATCAACTCCTTGAGAGTAATATATCATAATATAACTAATCTTTCAAGAAAATAATGTTATATATAATTTTTGACTTCTTGTATAATTATTTTTTATATACTATAATATTTTTATATAGAGGAGTACAAAAGATATATGATAAGATTTGATTGTGATTATTTAGAAGGAGCTCATCCTAAAATTTTAAAGAGAATAGTTGAAAGTAATTTTGAACAAACACCAGGATATAGCAATGATGAATATACTAAATATGCAGTAGCTAAAATTAAAAGAATGTGTAAAAATGAAGATATAGATGTACATATACTAGTTGGAGGAACACAAACTAATTTAACTGTAATATCTAGTATATTAAGACCATATCAAGCAGTACTTTGTGTGGAAACTGGACATATAAATGTCCATGAAACTGGTGCAATTGAATCTTGTGGACACAAAATCCTAACGGTAAAAAGTGAAGATGGAAAAATAACTGCAGAACAAATAGAAATGATAGCTAAAAATCATAATGATAGTGATATGTCTATGCATATGGTAATGCCTAAACTTGTATTTATATCTTTACCAACTGAATGTGGAACTAACTACACTAAAAAAGAGTTAGAAGATATATACAAAACTTGTAGAGAAAATAATATGTATCTGTATATTGATGGAGCACGTCTTGGCTATGGACTTGTAGCAAAAGATACAGATTTAAAAATAGAAGATATCCCAAATCTTTGCGATGTCTTTTATATAGGTGGTACAAAACAAGGTGCTTTATTTGGTGAAGCTGTTGTAATAGTAAATGATGAGCTAAAAAAAGACTTTAGGTATAATATAAAACAAAAAGGAGCGATGCTAGCTAAAGGTAGACTTCTTGGAATACAATTTGATACTTTAATGAATAATGAGTTATATTTCACGTTATCTAGACATGCAGTAAATCTTGCAATGAAAATAAAAGAGGCTTTGCTAGAAAAAGGATATAAGTTGTTATATGATTCATATACTAATCAACAATTTGTGATTGTTCCTAATAATAAATTAAAAGAATTAAATAAAGAATTCACATTTTTTAAAGTTAAAGATATAGATAAAAATAATATTGCAATAAGAATTTGTACATCGTGGGCTACAACTGAGGAAAATGTGGATAAATTAATTACTAAATTATAAAATTTTACATTTATTACAATATGTGGTATAATATAAGTGTAGCATTTCAATTCGACCATTCGCGTGATGCTACCGAAGAAACAGATAATTACAAATAGTAATTTGAATAATAGAGAATGTTGAAAATCTTTCTTTATGAATGGCAAAATTTAAACCATGGCTAAATTATGGTTGGTTTTGCTGTGCATGAAGGGAGGTTTTTTTGTTATATACAACCAAATAAAATATAAAGGAGAATATAATATGAAAGAATTAGATTTTTATGAAGAAATAGGAAATTGGGATTTCAGTCAAATTAAATACGAAACTGAAAAACTAACAGATTGGGATTTTTATGAAAGAATAAAAAAGTACACAGATAAAAATTCTGTATGTTTAGATTTAGGAACAGGTGCAGGAGAAAAGCTTTTGGCAAAATATCCAAATGTAAGATTAGTTATAGGAACAGACTATTCAGATGCAATGTTAAGAGGTGCTAAAATAAATTTAGAAAAAAGTGGAAGGAAAGATGTAAGATTTGCTAAAATGGACAACTTACAAATAACTCTACCAGATGAGCTACTAGATTTAATTTCTGCAAGACATACAGTGATAGATGCAAAGCAATTATACAAATCTTTAAGAAAAGGTGGAATTGTTGTTATTCAAGGAGTGGAAAAATTAGACTGTCAAGAACTAAAAGAAATGTTTAAAAGAGGACAAGCATACAAAGACAAAGTTGCTATATCACAACTAGATTATGAACAATTAGTAAATGCTGGATTCGAAATAGTAGAAAAAAAAGAAGTGCTAGAAAACGAATACTTTGAAACAAAAGAGGATTTATTAGCATTACTTTTAAAAACACCAATACTTGATGACTTTTCTGAAATAGAAGAAAACAACTATGGTAAAAAGTCAATAGAAATGAATATTTTAGACGAGTACATAAAAAAGAATACTACAGAAAAAGGAATTCTTTTAAAGAGAGTACTATATGGAATAGTTGCTGTAAAAAGATAGAAGTAGAAGATGAGTTTAATACTCATCTTTTTTATTTTCTCTTTTATTCTTGTATTAGGTGTGATATAATAATCAAGCTTTAAAAATTTTACACCTTTGAATAATTATAAGGAGGGGTTGTTATGAAAAGAATAAATGGTATTGGAGTACTATTAGTTATAGTTCTTATTATTTTACTAATAGGCTTTAGTGTATTCTCTACTATGCCCAAAGATACAAATGATACAACTGTGGCAAATAGTAGTAATTATGAGACTCAAAACGATGTAATAGAGCAATTAAACAATGTGGAAAAAGTAGAGATTCGAGAAAAGATAATTACTATGAACAAGGAATATCTAATTTATGTAGATAATGAAGAAATTGCTACTGTATCTGGAAAGTATGTAAATGTTACAGGAGATGTTTTTACATTAAAAGATAAGTATGGAAACACTTTAGCTTCAGAAAAACAAATTAAAAGATGGGGGATTAGACTAAATAGGCTGGCAGAAGTCAGAAATGAAAAGGGAGAGGCAGTAAGTTATATAGGAGAAGATGTTATTAAAGATCTATTTTCTATAAGCAAATATAAGTTCCATTTTTATGACAAAAAGAAAAATGAATATGCATATACAAAAGAAAAAGTTCTATCGTTACTATATGAGTTTGAAGTATATAATATTAAAGATATTCAGATTTATAAGGTTGAAAAGAATTTTAATATTTTAACGGATTCGTATGTAATTACAAAAAAGGAAGACTCTGATGTGGCTATGTATGAAGTTGTATTTTTAACATGTATAGTCGATGCTATAATGGATGCTGAATAGAAACAAGAGCAAAAATTTTGCTCTTGTTTTTTTATATAAAAAAATAAAAAAACTTGAAATATGCTAAAAATAAGAAAAAGTAGTAATAATTAGATAATTATCTAATTATTAGGCGTTTTTTTGAAAAAATGCCACTTTTTTGACCAAAAACGCAAGTGATTTGCAATATTATGGTTGACTTTAAGGCCTTTCGATATTATAATATTGGGGATTGTTAATTTCAAATCTGCTTTTGATGATTTTAGCAGATGTATATGCAAATGTAATTACATTGCAGAAACTAATAGTCAAAACAATATTTAGTGATGAACTTTAAAAGAAGGAGGTTACTATGAGAAGAATTTCTAAGACCGAGTATGTCGCTTTAAGGAAAAAGGGACAAAGCTACATGGAATTGCCTGTTCATGATGAGAATCTTCAGAGTGAGTACGACAGTACATGGGAAAATCTTAGTGTCTTTTTACATCAATCTCCAGAGGACATCCGAGATTGGCAACTTAATCGTTTAAGCTATCTTGTTGACTATGCTTTCGACAACATTCCGCTTTATCATAAGAAATACTCTGAAGTGGGGTATAAGAAAGGAAGCATAAAAACTTGGGCTGACTTTTATAGGCTGCCTTATCTTCGTAAAGAAGAATTAATCGAGGGATTCCCTGGCGAAATCGTAAAAGACATTGATGATTTCATGCTTTCAACCCGTAGCTCTGGTTCGAGTGGTAAGTTTGTAACTATTGCAGTTTCTCAGGAAGCTATCTACAAAGATACATTACAAACCATTCGACAATTCTATATGCAATCTGGCGGAAAGTACTGTGCAGATGACACAATTCTTTTTATCTATACTTGTCCTTGGTGGGTAAGTCAGATTAAAGGGAAGTTTGTACAAGACTTTTTACCTACCACTACCAAAGTGGAAGACGCCATTGAGCGTATAAAGGCAACAAGACCACGTTACATTTCAACCTATCCTACCTATCTTGAAAAGATTGCATCGACTGGTGTTAAGCTTTCGGATTACGGAGTTGAACTTGTAATTGTGCATTCTGAACAGTCAGACAAAAAGCAGCGCAAAATGCTTGCAAAGGCACTTAATGTAGAAGTTCTTGATGAGTACAGCAGTGAAGAGCTAACAAGAATTGCTCTTGAGTGTCCAAATCATCATTATCATCTGGAAGAAGATGCTTGCTTTATTGAAATCATAGATAAAGACGGCAATAAACTTCCTGATGGACAGCTAGGAATCGTGGTAGGCACAAACCTACTAAACACAGCAACACCAATCATTCGTTATATTCAAGGAGATTTGGCAAAAATCACTACCGAAGAAAATTGCGAGTGTGGTAACAACGGAAGAATAATCGAAGGGGTTAAAGGACGTAACATGGATTGTGTTATTACTGATACTGGTGAACGTATCCCGGCATCTTGCTTTATGGATATCGCATATAACTGGTTTTTAGTATATGACATTCCTGTTCACGGACTTAAGTACCAATTTGTACAACCAGAAGTTGGAAAACTTGACCTTTATATCATTGAGGGAGAGTATTCCTTACAACTTGATGCTATCAAAGAAACCATCTATACTTTAATTCCGCGTACAACACAACTTAATGTGTATAAAGTGGATAAGTTACCTTACGATCAAGGAACAAAGTATAGACCTGTTATTAGTTTAGTTGGGAGGTAAACTATATGAGTGAAAGTGGTAGATTTTTAGCAGAAGCTAAACATGCAATTAGAGAGAAGGCTTTCAATCATGCAGCATTTTTAGTTGAGGCTAAAATCAAGGCATTGAGAGCTAATACTCCTAATTTGCCCTTTGAAAAGACTAAGCTCGCTGAAGTGGAGATTAACAAATTCTTCTATGAAGGCGAGACTGTTGACAGAGTCATGATCGTTTTGAGATCTAACGGTTGTCAGCATTACAAGACTAACGGTGGATGTTCTATGTGTGCGCACTTGAATGGTGCACCGCTTACTGAAAAGATTACCCATCACAATTATGTGACTCAGTGGAATTCCGTTCTCGATGGAAGTTTTATTGAGTGTGCAAGTGGTGAGTTCAATCTTAATGATTATCCTGTGGTATGTGTATACAACCTTGGAAGTCTGTTGAACCCAGAAGAGATTCAAAAAGAGACTGTCGAATATATCTTTAGAACTCTTAATGAGTACAAAGGTGTTAAGAAAGTTATTATTGAGTCTCGTGCTGAGTATGTAACAGATGAAATTCTTGAGGTTATCAAGAGTGCCTATGATGGTATCGTAGAGGTTGGCATCGGTGTCGAATCTACTAATCGCACTGTTCGCGAACTTTGCCATCATAAAGCTATTGATGATACAAGCATTATCACAAGAGCAGTTGAAACCTTGCATAAGTACGGTATGAAAGCTTTGGCGTATGTCAATTTCAAACCCGTATTTCTTACCGAGAAAGAGGCTATCGACGATGCTATTCAAACTTCTGTTGACTGCTTCAAGCAGTTTGGATTTGATGCAGTATCTGTTGAGCCTACATCTTTGCAGGAAAATTCGCTTGCAAACCATCTGTATGACCTTGGTCTTTACAGAGTACCTTGGCTTTGGAGCTTGAGAGATATCATTCATGGTATCTACGATGAGTTGGGTGAAGATAAACTCGACATCCGTCTTGGTGGATACTTTGATGAAGAAGTATTAAGCGGTAGTCAGGGTGCAGGCTTTGAAGGTCGCAACGAAATTTTTCCTCATATGACTTCAAGTAATTGCGGTCATTGCACTAATGAATTTGTGGAAGCTATTAAACAGTTCAATATGAGCTATGATGTAAGAGACTTAGATAAGGTAGAACCTTGTCCTTATTGCTATAAATTGTGGGAAGAAACAAAAAGCATTAAGGATTCTCGTAGCATCATCGAACGCATTGAAGACATTCTTGGAAGGGAGTGACTTATTCAATGAAGGTTATCTGTGGAGTGTGTAAGCACGAATACGAATACCCGATTGAACAGATAAGTCATAGACATCCTGAACTTGAATTGGATTTGGTTCCCCCTAACTTTTGGGAAATCAAGGATTACTTTCCTGAATTTGAAATTAAGTTTTCTGAAGACGGAGAGTTAATCCTTCCCACTGTTGGGAAACAGTCTAATCTTAAAGCAGGCAATACGCCGCTTATCAAGTACAGGGAAGGCGTCTACTTAAAAGACGAATCTGTCAATCCAACTGGAAGTTTTAAGGATAGAGGCATGGAGAATATCATGAATGAAGTTCTTAGGCATGGTAAAAGTAAAATTGCTGTTGTTTCCTGCGGAAGCGGTGCAATTTCTATTATCAGATATGCCAAGGAATATGGTATTAAATCTTTAGCTTTTATTCACAAGGACGTTGACGAGTCTAGCATAAGGCTCATCTCTGATGCAGATGAAGTTTTCTACAGTGATACTTTTATTCACAGCTATGAAGACTTTATGAAGTATTCACTTTCACATCAAGAGGATGTGTTCTGGGGATTCTTGAATACCAATATTTCGTACATGCTTGGTCTTAGGACTATGGCTTATGAAATTGTTAGGGATTTGAGGAAAACTCCGGACGTTGTAATCATCCCTTGCGGTAGTGGAATGGATATTTTAGCACAGAATCTTGCATTTAGAGAAATGTATCAAGCAGGAATAATATCTAAGATTCCAAAGATTGCAATAGTCGAGCTTAAAGGAGGTAATCCTATTGAGCAAGGATTTTTCAAAGGTATGAATCGTATGCTCTATGTTATCGATGAACCTGTCGAATCCAAGACTATTCTTTCAAATGATACTTGTTTCAATTACAAGAAAATCTATGATATGGTAACTCGTGGTGAAGCTTTTTTCTTATCTGTTAGCGATGCTGAAATTGATTATTTTATTCAGAAGCATCCTGACTATGAAGCAAACTACGACTATACCTCGATTTCTGCGATGGCGGCACTGGAAAAATATCTTGCAGTTGCGAGACCAAAAGAGACAGTTGTAACTGTCCTTACATGCAAAAATAGAATAGGAGGTAATCTTGATGAGTGATCATAAAGAAAAACTCACAATGTCACAGTATTTTGACATTGGCCTTGAAAGACATGCGCTCTTGATGGACGCATCTAATCTGGATTGGTTCACGTTTCCTCTCTTTTCTTGTATTAGAAAGGAAATTTACAGGACCCTTGAAGATCCGGATGAAGATATGGACTGGGGTTATTCTTACCCTGGTGGCAAGAACAGACTAAGAGAACTGATTGCACAGCATGAAACCTATATCGAAGGTGAAGAAATTACACCTGAAGAAGTAATTGTAGGTGGAAATGGTACAACCGGTACGCTTAACTTTGTCGCACAAATTCTTGCCAGAGAGAATCATTTTGCTCAGGACGTTGAAATTATCTATCCCGTACCCGCTTATGCAGGTCTTATGAAGAGCTTGACTTTTTATGGACTTGTACCTAAAGTGGTACTTATGGATAAGGACAACGATTACAAAATGCGCTTGGAAGATGTGGTTAAGGCTTATACGCCTAAAACAATCGCACTTCTTATTACTAATCCTGCAAATCCTTCCTGTAAGTTTATTGATGAAGATGAACTTCAGAAAATTGTAGATTTTTGCATCAGCAAGAATATCTACATTGTTTACGATGCAATCTTTGAAGAAGCACCTATGTTTAACAACAGACGTGTGCAGATTTTTAAGATGGCTCGTGACTACAAGAAGCTTATCAAAATCAAAGGCTTCAGTAAGGATATTCCTCAGCTTAGCGATTTGCGTTGTGGATGGACTATCTGCAAAGATCCTAACTTTATCAATTCCTTGTTGGAGTTGGGAGAAGCAGTAAACTATTCTAACTCTACTTTCCTGGAAGCACTGGGAATTGTTGAGATGACGCAGAGAGTTAATGTGGATAAAGGGGATAAGTCACCTGAGACTCTTGAGTATGTAAGAGAAAAAGATCAGTATCATGGACAGGTAATCACTTTGTTTAATGATGCATATAAGTATCTTCTTACTCAGACAGACGTTGTTGAGAATGTTGTATACCCTGATGCGGGTAACATTATGTATGTAACTTTGAGAAAAGATGCATGCAACAGAAAGGGTGTTATGACATCTCACGAACTCTTCGTACACATCCTTGAAAACGAGAATATCCTCGTTACTCCTGGTAATGTCTTCGGACTTCCTTTGGAGGACTTGAGTTTTAGAGTTACTATCTCTAGAGGATATGATCAGTTTATGGATGGACTCAGACGTATTGTTGAACTGTTTAAGGAGGAATGATAAGATGAGAAATACATTTCTTGAACTTAACAGCCTGACAGACGGACATTATGATTTTTGCTACATGGGCATTAATTGCTGCAGTGCAGACTACCTTTTAGGTGTTGAGAAAGGGGCAGACAAAGTAAGAGAGTTATCTTTCAGATATGCAAATGCTGATGGAACGGCTCTCCCGCTTAAAGTCTATAGCCCTGAAAGAGGATACATCTTGAAGGATGTAACTGCCTGTGACTACGGAAATGTATCTGCATCTAGTCTTGAAGAACTTGGACGTGAACTCGAAAAAGTTAATCTTCAGACTGGATGCATTCCAGTTTTTGTGGGTGGAGATCATAGTGTCACTTATGAGCTTGTAAAAAAAGTTTCTGATGATTACGACAGCATTGTTGTAGTACAATTCGATGCTCATAGTGATTACATTGATGAGTATTCTGAATATCCTCATGGTTCTGTTATGAAGGAAACGAGTAAACTTGAAAAGGTTGAAAGAATTATTCATTTTGGAATCAGAGGAAATCTTAATTGTCAACCAGCTATTGATCAAAGCAGAAGCGAAGGCAACATGGTAGTACCTTACTACGAGATTAAAGATAAACTTACAGAAGTTTTGAATAGTCTTGCTGGTAAAAAGGTATACATTACCTTTGATACGGATTTTATGAATCCTGCTATCGCTCCTGCGACAAACTGTCCTGAACCTGGTGGTCCTTTCTACGAGGAAACACTTGACTATCTTAAATCTATTATTGAAGCCTCTGGCGAAATTGTAGGTTTAGATTTTGTTGAGTACAATCCGACTTGTGAAGGTGCTAGTGTTACAGGTATCACAATCGTAAATTTGATTATGGAGTGCATGCACTTCATTAAATCAAACACTACTTCTTAACTTATAGAAACGGAGGAAAGAACTATGTTAGATGTAGAACTTAGTAAAGTCGCATTAAATTACGGCTTTAGCAAGAGCGTCTTAACAGACGCTACTTTCCAGGTTAACAGTGGTGACAAAGTTGCTATTGTTGGTGATAATGGAACTGGAAAAACTTCGATTTTCAATCTTATCGCAGGTATCGAAAGACCTTCTAGCGGTACTGTTAGTAAGAGAAAAGAGGCAACTGTTGGTTTCTTAACCCAGATTGCACCGGATGCTCCTGCTAACCAAACTGTAAGGGAGTTCTTGAGAACCGCCTACGCAGAACTTGCACAACTTCAGACAAAGATGGCTGAATTAGAAGCAGTTATGGGTAATCCCGAAACTTCTCCTGAAGCTTTGGATAAAGCTATGGCTGCTTATGGTAAGGCACAGGATATGTTCATGAACGCTGGCGGATATGAGGTGGAAGCAAATATCGAAAAGATGGCTGCTAACCTTAAGATTACTGATTTTCTTGATCAGGAATACAATTCGCTTAGCGGTGGACAGAAAACAATTGCTTGTCTTGCGCGTATGCTTTTGCAGCACCCGGATATTCTTCTTCTTGATGAACCTACCAATCATTTGGACATTCCTACTTTGGGATGGCTTGAGGACTTCATCAAGAACTATCGCGGATCTGTTGTATTAGTATCGCATGACAGATACTTCTTGGATAAGACTATCAGTAAGGTGTTTGCTATCTCTGATGGTAAAATCAAAACCTACTTTGGAAACTACACTCAGTACACTGAAGCTTTAGCGGCTGAACGTGAACTTCAGGAACAGGCTTACGTTACTCAGCAGAAGAAAATTGCTGGTATGGAAGATACTATTCGTAAGAATAGAGCATGGGGTGCACAGAGCTCCGAGAAAGCTTATAGAGTTGCTAAGCAGCTCGAAAGACGTATCGAGGAGATGGACAAGGTAGAAAGACCTAAAACCCAAAGAGATATCGCACTTAGCTTCAACCAGGAATCCAGATCTGGTAACGATGTTTTGCATATTGAAGATCTTTACTTCTCTTATGGAGATGACATTCTCCTTTGCGGAGCTAATCTTGATCTTGAGTATGGACACAAAGTTTGCCTTATCGGAAAGAATGGTTGTGGCAAATCGACCGTACTTAAAATCGTTCTTGGTATGCTTGGTGGCTATGATGGTACTGTTGCAATCGGTAGCAATGTAAAAATTGGTTACCTTCCTCAGCATGTTGCTTTTGAGGATGAGCGCAGAACTATCTTAGAAGAGTTCCAGAGACATTTCCAAGGTTCTCTTACTCAGGCATATTCCACTCTCGCAGCATTCCACTTCTTTGGTGAGGATGTTCATAAGCGCATTTCTTCTCTTTCTGGAGGAGAAAAGGTAAGACTTAAGTTTGCAGAGCTTGTTCAAAACGATGTAAACTTCCTTATCTTGGATGAACCTACTAACCATTTGGATGTAAGGAATCGTGAGATTCTGGAAGAAGCATTGAACGATTTTGGTGGAACCGTTTTGTTTGTTTCTCATGACCGTTACTTTATCAACAAGGTTGCCAACAGAGTGGTGGAGCTTGAAGATGGTGAGTTTACTAGTTACTTAGGTGACTATGACTACTATCAGGAACGTAAGTCCGCTCCTCCCAGTTCTGTGAAACCTGATGATTCTGGCCCCAGGAAAGTCTTGAAGAGAAATTAAGCCAAAGGAGTAGCATAGACTACTTGTAGCTTTGTGCTACTCCTAACTTTTCCATTTGGCTGACGAGAAAAAGGAGGTTATAGCTATGAATGAAAAAGTTCAAAGATATATCCGCGAACTCTTTTCTAATGACCCGGAAGTGATGGCTAATCCTACTTGTTATATTTACGACTTGGCTGAAATTTCTGAGAGAATTAGAGAGATTCAAAGGTATAAGCTTGCTAATGTATCACTCTATTATGCAATGAAAGCAAATCCTAACTTAACTGTACTTGAGCATGTGTTAGCACATGACGAGATTGCAGGAATTGAAATTGCATCGATCGGTGAGCTTGAAAAGGTGAGAAAGGCTGGTCTTAAAGAAGACTCTAGAGTACTCTTTACCGGTCCTGGTAAAACACCTAAAGAGCTTGAAGAGGCAGTAAGAAGTAAAATTAGATTTATCAATGTTGAATCTGTAGTTGAAGCGATTCGTATCAACGAAATTGCTAAAAGACTTAATATCGCCAAAGTAAACATTCTCCTTAGAGTTAATATCAACTATTATCTTGATGGAGCATCTGAATACATGGCTGGTATGTCTACTAAGATGGGCATTGATCAATCGAGATTTTATGATGACTACAAGATTATTTCTGAACTTGAGCATATTAATATTTGTGGATTCCATGTTTTTGCAGCAGATGGCGTGCTGGACTATGAGATCTTGATCAGATATGCAGACGAAGTATTCAAGTTTGTACAAGAAGCTGAAAAGGTTGTCGGTAATGTAGATGTCATCGACTTCGGTGGCGGTTTTGGAATTGATTATACCAAAGCTGGTAGACATTTCGATACCAAGACATACTTTGAAGAACTTGGAAAAACTTTGAAGAAGTACTCTTTCGAGGGTAAGGAAATTATCCTTGAGCTTGGAAAGTTCATTGTTGGCAGTGCAGGTTACTATGTCACTCAGATAGTCGATATTAAAGACTGTAAGGGTATGAAGCATATCGTAACTGCTGGTGGTGTAAATCACATGAGACTGCCTATCGCAACTGATAGAAAACATCCCGTGTATATCATTGAGATGGGTGTACCTAATCTCTATGAAGGACAAATCGAAGTCTCTAATGAGACAGTAGATATTGAAGGTCCGCTGTGTATGACAGAGGACAAGATATCATGGAATGAGCCTATCGAACACGCGAGAATCGGAGATATTGTTGTATTGACGCAATCCGGAGCCTATTGTTTTAGTGCTTCGACATTATGGTTTTTGAGCCATGAAATGCCGCTCGAAATCGTAATAAAATAATCATAAAGAGGAGTTCCGTTCATTTGAACGGACTCCTTTTTTTTACGTTCAAAATATGGTATAATATACAACATCTGAAAAAGTAGGAGTAATTATGAATTATAAAATAGTAAATGGTGCCGTATCTTATGGTGCAGAAACCATTTTAGAAGAAATAAATTTTGAAATTAAAGAGAAAGAAAAAATAGCTATTGTTGGAAGAAATGGTTGTGGTAAATCTACATTACTTAAAGCAATAATAGATAATGATATGCTAGAGGCAGGAATAGGTGAGAGTAAATTTGGTATATATAAACAAGGTTCACCTCAAATTGGATATTTAGAACAAATTCAATTTGAAGACTCTAATGAAACTTTACTTGGGGAAATACTTAAAGTATATAAACCATTAATTGAGCTTGAACAAAAAATAGCTAGACTTCAAGAAGAATTGAATACTAATTCTAATGATAAAATAATAAAAGATTATACTAGTGCATTAGAAAGATATGAAATAATGGATGGCTATACATACAAAAAAGAGTATGAAACTGCAATATATAAATTTGGTTTTACTAAAGAAGATATGAATAAAAATGTTAATGAATTTTCTGGTGGACAAAAAACAAAAATTGCATTAATAAAACTATTACTTAGTAAACCGGATATATTACTTTTAGATGAGCCTACTAACCATTTAGATATTACAACTATAGAATGGTTAGAGTCATATCTTAAAAATTATCCTAAAGCGGTTGTTATAGTATCACACGATAGAATGTTCTTAGATAAAATAGTAAATAAAGTATATGAAATAGAATACGCCGCAATGACAGAATATACAGGAAACTTTACGTCATATGAAATTCAAAAGAGAATGAACTATGAAAAACAACTTAAAGATTATGAATATCAACAAAAAGAGATAAAACGTTTACAAGCTATTGCAGATAGGTTTAGATATAAGCCTACAAAAGCCAAAATGGCACTTTCTAAGCTTAAACAAATAGAGAGAATGATAATAGTAGAAGAACCTAATAAATACGATTTAAAGTCATTTCACACTAATTTTAGCATTGATAGAGAAAGTGGAAAGCTTGTATTAAAAGTAAAAGACTTAAAAATAGGTTATGATAAAGAATTAGCACAAGTATCTTTTGATTTATTTAAAGGACAAAAGCTAGCTATTATTGGTGCTAATGGTATGGGAAAATCTACATTACTTAAGACATTAATTAATCAAATACCACAACTAAGTGGTGAATTTGAATATGGTTATCATGTAGACCAAGCATATTTTGATCAACAAATGGACTTTGTAGATAAAGAAAAGACGGTACTTGAAGAATTTAGTGAATCTTTTCCTAATCTTACAATAACTGAAACTAGAAGTTCGCTTGCTGCATTTATGTTTTACCAAGATGATATAGAAAGACAAATAAAATTATTATCTGGTGGAGAAAAAGTAAGACTTGCACTTTGTAAAATATTAAAAAATGGACCAAACTTATTGTTATTAGATGAACCTACAAACCATATGGATATAGTAGGAAAAGAGAGTTTAGAAAATTTACTAAAAGCATATAAAGGAACAGTTCTTGTTGTGTCTCATGATAGATATTTTGTAAATAAAATAGCAGATTCATTATTAATATTTGAAAATGGAAAAGTAACATATTTTAAAGGTACTTACCAAGAGTATTTGGATACTAAACCTCAAATAGAAGAACAAGTAGTAAATACAGAAAAGAAAGAGAAAAAAGAAAATAGTCAGTATCTCGAAAATAAAGAAAAAAATAGAATTAAAAATAAGATAAATAAATTAGAAAATGAGATTGCTAAAAGAGAAGAAAAGATAGCTCAGCTTCAACAAGAAATGATGAGTGATGAAGTTTGTACAAGTTATACTAAACTTGCAGAATTACAAGAAAAAGTTCAAAAACTAGAAAATGAAATAGAAGAGAGAATGACTGAGTGGGAAGAACTTAGTAATATGATAAATTAAAAATAAAAGGAAAAACAAAAGGACAATAAAATTAAATAAAAGAAAAAAGAAAACAAAAAATAAGCACAACATACGTTGTGCTTATTAACATTTTATTGACCGTTCAGTTATTCTATATAATCCTGTTGAATACTCAGGATAGTTCTCTTTAAAATGTTTGTATTCATGAGAAAATAATTCATACTCAGATAATGTTTTTGCGCTACTTCTTGCTATTTGTTTTTCAAACTCGTAACCGATTTCTTTAGCTTTTTCAATTGGAAGCATAATCATTAAAGTAGTATCAATTACTAGTCCGTTTTTAACGACCCACGCGTGTCCACCTTTTTCAGCTCTTTTGGTACCTATTAATCCAGAAAATTTTCCATAAACTAAATCAGAATCTTCAATGTTTTGTACTAGATATCTTGAAGTCAATCCACAATGCCCAATATTAAAACCATATTCATAAACGTCAAACATTGAAAAAACATAGTCTTCATACATTTCATCAAGCTTTATATCTAAAACCAGATTCTTTAAGTTTTCCTTCCATGCATATTGATTTAAATCAATACCGATTCTTTTTGAGATAATCTCTCTCAAAATTTCTGAAGGCATCATTAGCACCACTCCTTTTAAATTTAAATTATGTTAGAATTATAGCATAAAACAAATGTTATGTAAAGAAAAACGACGCTTTACATTGACAAAATTAACATAAAATAGTATAATCTAAGCGTACAGAAATATATTTTACTGTATTTAATTAAAAAGCAGAATATTTAATAACTAACTAATTATTAAAAAGGAGGGATTTTAAAATGTGTGATGTTTTAGATGTCGCAAGATACTTTTTAAGTATCGATCCAAATTTAACAGAGAAACAATTACAAAAACTCGTATACTATTCATATGTTTGGTATATTGCTAAGCATAACAGAAGAAAGAGTAGTATAAAAAGGAAGCTTTTTAAAGAAGCACCAGAAGCATGGCTTCATGGACCTGTATTTTATACATTATACAGAGAAATGAAAAATAATGACTATAAACTACCAATGGATGATAGTTATAAGTCACATTTATCTGAATATAAGATGAATTTCCTAAATGTAATATACAACACTTATGGGAAATATTCAGGAAAGAATCTTGAGGCAATGGCTTGTTCAGAAGAACCTTGGAGAAAAGCAAGAAAAGGTGTAGAAAGAGAAGTAACAACAACGAAACAAATAAATGATATAGATATATATGAATTCTATACAAAAGAGTAATTAGGAAAGTAGTACCTTAAAAAAGGTACTATTTTTTATACTTTAAATACTAGACAAGATAGTGTATAATATATGTAGTAAAAAACAAGGAGGAATACACTATGGAATGGAATCAAATGTTACCAGAATTTGATGTTTTTAATCTAGAAGAAACACTACATTTCTATGTAGATTTAATTGGTTTCCATGTTGAATATGATAGACCAGAAGATAGATTTGCTTTTCTTCAATTTGAAAAAGTTCAAATAATGGTTCAAGAAATAGATAAAGAAAATAATAAATGGGGAACAGGAGAATTAAAATATCCACTAGGAATAGGAATTAATTTCCAAATAGATGTTACAAATATAGATGAAATATATAATAGATTAAAAGCAGAAAAATATAAAATATTTGTAGAAATGGAAGATCATTGGTATAGAAAAGATAATGTACTAATGGGTTGTAGAGAATTTTTAGTACAAGATCCTAATGGTTTTGTTTTAAGATTTAGTCAAGATTTAGAGAATAGACCTGTGGAAGAATAATAAAAAAGCAAAACACTTAGACTTAAAATAAAAAGTTTAGGTGTTTTTTTATATAGGAGAACGAATATGAAAATTAATAATATATCAAGGTATTTTGAAGAGAGAATTTTAAAAAGAGGATATAAGTATTATAAAGAAGGAAAAGTTATATCTATTAATAAAATAAAAAAAGATATAATTGCCAATGTACAAGGAAGTAATACATATAAAGTAAAAATATCTTTAGAAGATAAAGATTACATTCAAATGAAATGTAATTGTCCATATGAATATAGTTGTAAGCATGAAGCTGCCGCTTTATATAAAATAAAATTAGAAGGAATAAAATCTAGTATTTCTTCTAAAGTCCATAGTTTTAAAAATGAACAAGAATTAGAAAATACACTAAATATTGAACTAGAAGATTTTAAAACTCAAAATTTTTGCGAGTGGGTTACAGAGGAAGAAATATATTTAATATTAAAAAAATATATAAAAGTAATACTAAATTTACAAGATAATAATATGAAATTTATTTACTTTATTAAAATTTTAAATTGGATTAGAACTATTAAAGATAATATTTTATATATCTATAATCTTAAAGATGAAGAAGATTATTATGACTGGGAAGATGAATTGGAATTCGAAATGGAGCAAGAGCCATACCAATCAGCTTTATATCAAAATATATTTAAAGATTTTAGAGATATTTTAGAAAATACAGAGTATTTGCAAGCCTACTGTAATGAATTAGAAAAAATAGAAACTTTTGATTATTTGTTCTCAAAAGAAATAAATATATTAGTATATCGTGTAAAAAATAAAGATATGGCTAAAATAATAATAGGGTTATTAAAGAAATTAATAAAAAAAGATAATAACTTCGAAGACTATGAGGTTAAAATTATAGAATTAAGCTTTAAATATATAGATTCTGAAAAAACAATTGAATATTTGAAGAAAAATTTATATTTAAATCATTTACGTGATGCTTTAATTAGACTAGTAAAAAATGATATACAAGAGTATAGACAAGTATTAGAAATGATTTATCAATTAAATAAAGAATATACTCCTTATCTCTACGTAAGAGACCTTGCAGGTATATATTTCAAAAGTGGAGATATAGAAGAGTATAAAAAAATAGCAAAAGCATTATTAATTAAAGAGTCTACTTATTCAACATATTTAGATATAAAAAAAGTATATTCTTTAGATGAGTGGGAAAAAGTTAAGTTTAGTTATATAGATTGTATGAACGAAACGCCACATACATACGTAAACATTTTATTAGATGAGAATATGAATGATGAAGCATTTGAATATCTAAAAAAACATAACATATATGAAATAAGTAAATGTATGACTAAATTACTAGAAATAAATCGTAGAAAAGCATACACTTTATATAAAAATGCTATGATATCTAAAATGAAAGTGGCATCTGCTTATTATGATTATGAAGAATTAAATGAATATTTGAATTATTCTAAATTATATCTAAAAGATGAAGAAATCATAGATATAATCAATTCTTTTATAAAGAGATACCCTAATAAGAAAGAAACGATTTCAAAACTTGAATTTTATAGAGATACGTATTTATAAAATAAAAAAGCACCAAACAAGGTGCTTTTTTTATGTTTAAATTCCATATTGATAGTTATTATTAAAAATAAAAGAGTTGTTAGAAATAGTTACAAATTTAATAGAGAAGATATCACAATACAACAAATTGTTATCTTGTACTGAACGTAATACAATATAACTTGCACCAACTTCTAGCAATACACCAATTCTATCTTGTAGACTAGATGTACCTATTAAAAACTCTACTTTTAATAACTTACCTATGTAATTTCTTAAAAATGCTGGTGTATAGATTGAATTAGTTAAATTTTCTGGTAAGTTTGTTGGAGTAGTAGTATTGTTATTTAATTGCGTTTCTTGACGATTATCTGAATTATTATACATATTATATGCTCCTTTCACTATGTATCTTTATATAGTTCGGTAGGTGAATAGAAACAGTGATTTATTATTCTTGTATGAAGTTCACCAGAGCCATTATATGGAAATTCTTCAGGACACTTGGGTCTAAATGGGTTCATAAACCATAGACAGGATACTGTTTCACTTAGGAGATTTCCACTTAAAGCCCAATCTGCAATTGAATAGTGTAGTTCATCTGGATTCATATTATATAAATTCTGAGGATTATATTTTCCACCTAAAGTATCTGTAGCACAGTTAAACTGTCCTTGTTGAAATATAATATTACGTATATTACCACCTTGAGATATTCTAAAATATTCACCGACACTTACATTAACTCTATTCATTATTACAGAAGCTACTGCTTTCATCCCGTTATCCCCTTCGCCACCTGCTTCACACATTACTATCCTTGCTAGTAACTCTCTATCTGAGAAACTCATATTATCACCTACTTTAATTCATATAATATACTATGTAAAAAAATAATAAATGTTAAATTAATTTAAATATATATAATATAATTACATAAAAATATAACAGAAATGTAATAAAAGCATTTACATTATGTAAAATAAGTGGTATAATACGAGAGCACGTTTAGAGAAGATGTAGTAATAAAGGTGGTAAAAAATGAAGAAGTTAAATGTGGCAATATTACTAGTAGTTACATTATTTATTTTTACTTGTTGTATATCTCCAGTGATAGTAACAGAAAGTGATATGATCACACTAACTTTGCCGGAATATAGAGTAAGCGAATATGAAATAAAGTTACAAATAGTAGAATTAGAAGAAATAAAAGCAGTATATTACGAAGAACCTATAACTGTTAAAGCTGAGGTTTCTAGTAATGCTCAAAACAGTGTAAATAACAATGATGTAGTTGATAATGTTAGTAGAACTACAACAGTAAGCAGAAATTTAGGAAATATAGGAAGATTAGAAATACCAACAGTCGGATATTCTGCTGCACTAAATAATGGTTTAGTAGATACAGCATATGCACAAATAGTAGTTGATGCATATGATTCAGCTTGTTATATTGGATATAACGGATATACAACATATATAGGAGACCATTATTACCAAGGATTTGCTAATATGAAGAATTCTGTTCCAGGTTCAACATTTGCATATATCTATGAAACTGATGGCTCAGTTACAACGTATATATGTGTTGCTAAATATTATAACTGTGTAAAAAGTGGATATGTATATGATGAAAATGGAATAAATATCTATTTTTCAGGTTATGATTTAGCTATGGTTACTTGTAATGATTCAACGAGTACATCTGTTACAGTAACTTATTGGAACAAAATATAATAATAACTACAAAAAATATTGTTAAATTAAGAATAAGTCATTATATAAATAATGGCTTATTTTTTGTACTTTGTTGATAATTTTTATAGTTTTATGTTATATTGAAATTAGAGAATATAAAATGTAAGTGGAGGATATATATGAGAGATATTAAGGAGCTAGTTAGTAAAATTTTATTAAATGAAATAACTGATGATGATATGACAGAAGAAGAGAAAAAATTAGTTATGGACTTTATAGAAAAAGAAAGTAAAGAAATAGAAAAAGAAACTAAAAAAGCACAAAAGGAAAAAGAAAAATCGTTAAAAAGAATTGAAAAGCTAAATAAAGCAAATGAAAAATTAGATAAACTTATCGAAAAGGAGAGTAAGTAATGTTTGAAGATATTGTAAATTCTATTAAAGATGATGTGAAGAAAGATATAGACTTATATACAGGTAAAGATGTTAGACCATTTGGCAGTTATAGGCCACATGAACTAAGAAAATTACCTTTAACTACCATTGTAAAATCATTAAAAATGAGTTGGGATCAATTAGGTAAAGAACAAGAAGAAGCTAGAGAAGCTCAAAGCATGGAATATAATATGGAAGCCAGTTTTGTGCAAAAAGCCAAGAATTTTTTTGATAGAAATAAAAGAAAATTTGTAGTAGGCTTTAACTTAGCTTTAGTTGGAGTAGGTGCTGGACTTAATTTAAATTATTTTGTTAATAACGGACAAATGTTACCAGAGGGACAAGACATTATTGCTCCAATTGTTGAAAAAATTCAAAGTACTATTCAACAAGAGCGAATTGATGAAATGGAACAACCAGTGGTAACTGTTGGAGAACATGAGACCACAATTACAGATAAAGCTACTGAACATGAAGAATTTAAAGCAGAACTTCAAGAAGGTGTTGTTCAAGAAGAAGAACTTACACAAGAACAATTAGAAGAAAGAGCTGAAATTAATCAAGAACAAAATATAGAAGATGCTAAAGTAAAGCAGTCACAAGAAATTCAAACAGATGATATGGTGAAATAGTAAAAAGACAGAATTTAAGTTGAAGTGACAAAAAAGAAAGTAAACACAATGTTTCGTGTTTACTTTCTTTTTTGTATATAATTTAAAGTATAAAAAATAAATATAGTAATAAAGAAATTTATTAATCTCTATTAAACAAATCTCTAGTATATATTTTATCCTGTATATCAGATAAAGAGTCATCCATTCTATTAACTAATACAATATCAGATGTATTTTTAAATTCGGCTAAATCTGATATAACTTTACAATCATTAAATGTATGTTTATTTAAAATTGGCTCATATATGTATACATCAATATTATTATCTTTTAATCTTTCTATTATTCCTTGAATAGCACTAAATCTGAAATTATCTGAATCTTTTTTCATAGCAAGTCTGTATATACCGACAGATTTTGGCTGCTTTTGCAAAATCATGTTAGATATATGATTTTTTCTAGTATCATTAGATTGTACAATAGCTCCAATTAAATTTTGAGGTACTTTAGAATAGTTGGCAAGTAGTTGTTTTGTGTCTTTTGGAAGACAGTATCCACCATATCCAAAAGAAGGATTATTGTAAAAATTACCTATTCTTGGATCAAGTCCAACACCTTCTATTATATCTTTTGAATTTAGATTATTAATTTCTGCATATGTATCAAGTTCGTTAAAGTAAGATATTCTTAATGCTAAATATGTATTTGAGAAAAGCTTTACAGCTTCAGCCTCAGTACTATTCATATATTTAATAGAAATATCCTCTTTTAATGCACTTTCTTTAAGTAAATTTGCAAAGATTTCAGCTTTCTCACTTTTTTCACCAACTATTATTCTAGATGGATATAAATTATCATAAAGAGCTTTTCCTTCTCTTAAAAATTCTGGAGAAAAGAAAATATTATTTATATCATATTTGTTTTTTATATAATTAATAAATCCAACTGGAATTGTAGATTTTATTACTATAGTTGTATCTAATTTCATAGCGATAATTTTTTGAATGACGTCTTCAACAGAAGATGTATCAAATTGGTTAGTTATATCATCGTAATTAGTTGGAGTACTTATTATAATATATTCTGCATTTTTAAAAGCATCTGTATAATCTAAAGTAGCTCTTAAATTTAGTTCTTCGTTTTTTAAATATTCTTCGATTTCATTATCTCTAATAGGTGATATTCGGTTGTTTATCATATTCACTTTTTCGGGAAGTATATCAAAAGCAACTACTTCATTTTTTTGACTTAATAAAGTAGCTATAGACAATCCTACATATCCCATTCCAGCAATTGCTATTTTCACATTTACCTCCTTTTTTTGTTATTAAAGTAATATTAATAACAGATGTAGTATGTTCAAATATGCTTATATCTCATAATTTCGTAAAAGTCAATAATTAACTAATAAATATTTTGGTATTAGAAATAATAGTATAGTTTTGATTTTTTTATAAAAAATAAGTTATTTGTTGAAATAAGTTTTTTTATATGATAATCTAGAATTGATAATTATATCAAGTGTATATAAAGAAAAGAGGAAAAAGATGCCAAATCTAGAAGATATAACTAAATACTTAAAGCAATTAAAGTTTAAGAAAAATATATTAGGATATATAGATGAAGTAGACTTGTGGAAAAAAATAGAGGTAATTGATTCTATGTATAGAAAAGTATATGAAGAACAAGAAATAAAAATTAAATATTTAGAGAATAGAGAAAATGAAAAAGCAAGTAAGTAAGGTTGAAACAACACAAGATATAATAATTGCTAGAAAAGTAAAAGCTTTTGAAAAGAGAGAAATTAAAAAACTTTTCATAAAGATTATTGAAATTTGTTTAGTTATATGGATAATTTTCTTTGTTATATATGGAATAAAAGTTCAAAAAAATCAAGATATGTTTCCTAGTATAAGAGAGGGAGATATTCTTTTATATTTAAGAGTAGGATTAGATTTAAATAGTGGCGATATTATAATTTTTAATAAAGAAGGAAAAAGTTATACTTCAAGAATTGTAGCAATGCCTGGAGATGTAGTAGACATTAGTGAAAATGGTGAGCTTATTATAAATGGTAATGTACAGCAAGAAGAAATTTTCTTTGATACATATAAAATAGGAGAAGATAGAACATATCCTTATCAAGTTGAAGAAGATTCGTACTTTGTATTAGGAGATTATAGAACAGAATCTGTAGATAGTAGAATATTTGGAACTGTATATAAAGATGAAATCGATGGAGAAGTATTTAATTTCTACAGAAAAAGAAATCTATAATTTTATAACATAGTTTAAAATATACGTTTTTGTATATTTTATATATATTTTTTAAGGGGGAGAAAAAAATGAAAAACAAAAAACTAGTTACGGTATTAGTTGTATTTGCTATGATGATAACTACTGTTTTTTCAGTAATCGCAGCAAATGTGCCTGAAACAACAGTTAACACAGCTACAATTAATATCAACAAAAAATTGGAACCTAGTGCTGGTGGATTTTATCCTGAAACAGATACTTTCCAATTTAAACTTGAACCTGTAAGCTATACTTTAGCTTCTGATGGTGTTGTAGTAGCTGATCCAGATGCAACTTATATGCCAGCAGGAACAACTATTGATGTAAAAGTTGAAGATCACGATAATGATCCTTTAACTGCAAAAATAGGTTCTGCATCAACAGACTTAGAATTTAAATATTGGGAAAATGAATATGTTAGTTGCAGTGGTGGTGCAAATGTATATAAACGTGCAGGTGTTTATACATATAAATTAACAGAAATAGCACCAACTGATACAACAGTATCTTATGATCCTGAAACATACTATGTAAATATTTATCTTGTTCAACAAGTTGATGAAAATAATGTGCCTGTTGAAAATCCAGATGGATATGGATACTCTTATGATGAGTTACTTCCAACAACAATTCAATCTGTAACAGCTTGGCAAGGAACTAATATGACTGAAGAACAATTACAAAGACTACAAAGTGATTGGACAGGCGAGTTAGTAAGTACAGATTCAGCTGATGATGGTAAATTTGCTATTGGAACTAATGAAGTAACATATCCTTTTGATAACTCATATGCTACAACTACAAGTTTAAAATTGCAAAAAAATATAAATGGTAATTATTCAGATCTTAATAAACAATTTGAATTCGAAATTACAATTGATGATGGTCTAAATGCTGCAACACCAGCAAATTATGACATAGTATTTGATTATGAAGAATATCTTGATTATTCATGGTCTGAAGTTAGAGCTATGGAAGAAGCTGGAATTACTTCAGGAACACCAATTACTGTAAAATTAGCTCATACTCAAAATATAACAATTTCTGGTTTACCATCTGGTACAACATATACAATTGTTGAAAAACAAGCTCCAACATATGTTGGTGAATATACTATAACAGATGGTGGTACAGGTAAAACAGAAAGTGCTGAAGCAGGTGTAAATTTAACAGCAACTGGTACTTTATCAGATAACGGATTCACAGATGGAGTTTTAACTGGAGAAGAAGTAGTATTTACAAATACAAAAGAAGTTAGTGTTCCTACTGGTATAGCATTAAGTGCGTTACCTTATGTTATAGGTGTAGCTACATTTACAATTGCATTTGTAATTATAAAAAATAAAAAGAAAGAAGAACAAATATAATTTGGAGGAATAAAATTGAGTAAAGCATATAAAGTGGCAAAATTTATTGATAATATTATAAATAAGATAATTAGTCTATTTTTTATTATTGCTATAATTTTCTGCTTATATGCTTTATTTGATATATTTACTGTATATAATGGTGCATCTTCAAGTGGAAAAATTGCTATATTAAAACCTACAGTTGAAGAACCTATTGAAAATAAAATAGATAGATTAAATAATATAAATCCGGACATTTGCGGCTGGATAACTATTGATGGTACTAATATTGATTATCCGATTTTAATAGGAGAAGATAATTCTAAATATTTAACTAGAGATGTGTATGGTAATTATGCTGTATATGGAAGTATTTTTTTAGATTATAGAAATTCAAGAGAATGGCTAGATAAATATTCGGTTGTATTTGGTCATAATATGAAAAATGATGTAATGTTTTCAGATATAAAAAAATTTGCTGAACAGGAATTTTTTGATACACATACAACTGGTATGATATATACAAAAAACGGAATATTTGAATTACAAATTTTTGCTTTTTTAGAAACTGATGCATTTGACTCTAATGTATATGGTATTAAGAGTAGCAATGAAAAGAGTATATTTGATAAAGTAGAATATATAAAAGAAAATGCTATCCATTATCGTGAAGTAGAATTTTTAGAAGAAGATAAAATAATAGCATTATCTACTTGTAAGAATAATGTAACTGATGGAAGACAAATTCTATTTGTTAAAATATCAAATAAAGTTAATTAAGAAGAATTAATACAAAGTTTAATTCTTCTTTTTTTTTCTTATTTATGAGATGAAATGTTATTACTTGATAAAACAGAGCTAGTATGATAAACTATGTTTGAATAAAGAGGGAAAGATATGAGAAAAATATTAGATTTTTTTATTACAAAAAATAGAGAAAAAAGTCAAAAAATAGTTATAGTAATAGTTTATATTTTAGCGGCTATAGTATTTAATTTGAGGATTTTTGATACTCAAAGTGTGATTAATGAATTCGCAGATGAAAGAGTTCACATAGCTTATGTGGCATATTTAGAAGAAACGGGTAAGATTATTCCAGAATTTAAAGATATTCCTACACTTGAGCATCCATCGTTTGTTGAAGAAAATAATTATGAAGAAGGTTCGGTAAATTATTTAGGACATGCTCCATTGTATTATCATATTTTAAAGCTTTTTAATATTGTAAAAGTAGATGGTAATAACGTTACATACAGCTTATTTGCTTTGAGGTTAATTACTCAAATAATAAGCAACATTGCACTTTTTGTAGGATTTTATATTGGATATAAAAATATTAAAAGTATTATAGGAACAATAATTTTTGCATTTGGATTAGTTACAGTTCCACTGTTTTCATATGTTTCGGGTGCTGTACAAAATGATGCTTTATCTTTTTTAGGAATGAATATATATATATTAGGTATGTTAAGATTTGTTAAAAATGAAGAAGAAAAGAAAAGAGATTATTTAACATATTTTATAATAGCACTTGGATGCTTTATATGTATGTTAAATAAATTAACTGCTGGATTATTTGTAATAATAAGCTTTTTAATTATATTTATATATACAATGATTAAGGAAAAAAGTATAAAGCCTTTAATATGTAAAGAGTTTTTTGCTACTATTCCAGTATACCTGATTATATTAGCTTATTATCTTATAATAATAAGCAGATATGGGACTATAAATCCTTCTTTACCTAATATTGCACCAGAATATTTCAAAACTACTGAATTATACGGTGGACAAATTTATTTAGATAAAATACCTTTTGATTATTATGCAAAAATGTATTGGACCAATTTTGTTAGATATTGGGGCGGAGTAGATAAAAATATAGGTGGAATATATTCGGATGTTAATGAAGCAAAACTTCCTGTTATAATTTTTATTTTACCAATAATATATTTAATTTTTGAAATTATGGAGAAGAAGAAAATAAATATTGTATATTATGCTGTATACTTTGCTGTTTTGGCTGCGATAGGAATTCAATTTTATAAAGCTTGGTATGAATTCAGATTCGTAAGTGGATATACAGGTGGATATCATTCGAGATATTATGTGTGTGCTATGGTTCCATTTTTATATCTTATAGCTATGATTTTTGAATCAGTATTTAATATATTTAAAGAGGAAGATAAACATGAAAAAACAAATAAAAAATAAAAAAAATATATACTTAATATTTTTTTTGATGGCTTTATTTTTAATAATAAGCTTCTTATTTAATCAGTTTGGATATAAAAATTATATTACAGATGAAGGTCGATATAAAAATCTATATGAATATTCAAACTCTAGTTCTGTTATATCAGAAAGCATTGACAAATTTGTAAAGGAAGCTGATACAATTTTAACTTTAGATATGTGTGAATACTATATAGACGAAGGTGGAAGAATGCTAGATACTGCTAAAGAAGTAAAACATAGAATAGAAGTTTTATGCTTTAGTGCCAAGTATTTAGAGGCAAATAATCTAGATGTTGGTAAATCAAATCTATATAAAGAAAAAGTAAAAGAGTACTTAATGTATGTATGTACTGAATACCCTAATTGGCATCCGATTCACTTTTTAGATACTGCTGAAATGACATATGCAGTAGCATTTGGATATGATTTTTTATACGATGAACTTAATGGTGAACAAAGAATTGCAATTGAACAAGCACTTATAGATAAGGGTCTTGCTCTATCTTGCAAAGAAAACTATTCTTATGTATTTAGTATGGCAAAAACAAATTGGAATCAAGTATGTAATAGTGCAATGGGAATGGCGGCATTAGTGATGAGAAATTCAGATATTGTAATTGATAAAAGTAGAATTACAGATACGCAAATTTTTAGTTATTTGCCAGCTAAAGAGAAAATAACATCAGGAGAACTATGTGATGCAATTATAAGAAGAACTATAAGAAATCTTCCGGAAGGATTAATTCAAATGACTCCTGACGGAGCTTATAGTGAAGGTACAACATATTGGGAATATGCTAATACATATACTACATATTTCTTAAATGCTTTAAAAAAATATGATAGAAGTTCATACGTTAAATTACTAGAAGAAAATACTTGGTTGAAAGAAACAATTTTATATCCTATGTATATTACAGGAAATTCGGATAAGACATTTAGTTATTATGATGGTGAAGATGAAAAATTAGATTTATATCCATCAATATATTTAGCAAAAGAATATTATGCTTTAGATAAAAGTAATGAAAATTTATTAAAAGCAATAAGATGGTATGAAAGTAAAGAAGAAAATATAGATAATATTTATCAATTACTTCTTTATGATAATGAATACGATATTGCTTCATATACAGATGAAGAATTAGAAGGTTTAGGAATACCTCAAGATAAAATATATACTAATACAGAACTTGCAATAATTACAGATGGCTTTGAAGAACAAGAATTATATTTGGGAATTAAAGCGGGAAATTTTCAGAAAATGACACATCAAGATTTAGACGTAGGTTCGTTTGTGTTAGATATAAATAATATAAGATGGATAGAGGACTATGGACCAGAAGACTATAATGTACCAAACTATTGGAAAGTAAATAAAGAAAGATGGATGTATTATAAAAAAAGAGCAGAATCACATTCAACTTTAAATATAATCGAGGATAATGAAAAAGTAGAAGATCAAAATATATTAGCAAGTTGTAAATTTGAAAAATTGGAGACAAGCTCTAATATTTCAAAAGTTACAATAGATATGTCTAATGCATATTTTAAATCTGATAATCAAGTAGTAAGAGAATTCACTATAGAAAAAGATAAGAAAATTATAAATATAAAGGATACAGTTAATTTAGATGAAAATGTAGATGTGTATAGTTTTCTTAATATATCAAATGGTATTGAGATAAATCTTATTGATGATAAAAATGCAGTGTTATCTAAAGATGGTCAAAAGGTTAATATTCAATTAGAATGTGATGGTGCTAAGTTAATAAAAATGCCAAAAATTTCAATTAGAAATGATGTAAATGAATATAATGAGTGTAATATAGAAGATAAAGACAATTATAAATTAGCAGTATATTGTGAAAATGTAAAATCGTGTGAAATAAATATAAAAATAAGTTATGGAGAATAAATTGGAAAGAAAAGTAGAATTAGATTATTTAAAAGTAATAGGAATTATAATGATTATACTAGCACATGTATGTAATAATGTAATAGTATATAAATTTAGAAATTTTGATGTTATTTTACTAATAATGATATCTGGAATTTTAGTTAGTAATAAACAGTTTGATAGTAAAAAAGAAGTATTGGAATATTATAAAAAAAGATTTTTTAAAATAATATTTCCGACTTGGATATTTTTACTAATATTATTTACTGGTAATTATTTTGCTAATTTTTGGAATCTAGGTATTGAAATTAGTGTAAAAGACATCATAGATAGTTTCATATTTACAAATGATGGAATAAGGTATACTTGGATTATACGAGTATTTACTTTTACAGCATTATTTACTCCATTACTATGCAACATGAAGAAAAAAATGAATTATAAAATATATTGGAGCATAATGCTAGGTCTTTATTTGTTGTATAGTATACTATTAAAACTAAATGTGTTTAATAACATACAAGTTATTAATTTAGGATTTAACTATATTGTTCCATATGTATGTATAATTTTTTCTTTAGGGTTGTATACAAGTGATATTAAAAAGAATAAATTACTGGTTATATCGTTAATTAATATAGCTGTATATATAATTTTAGAAGTTATACTTAAAGTTAATACGATTGAAGGAATGAAATCGTTCAAATATCCTCCTAGTTTATATTATTTAACTTATGGGATTGGGATATCTTTATTGCTATATTATTTCTTTAAATATATAATTAATAATAAATTAAGGACAAGCTCAATTATAAGTTATATAAGTAAAAATAGTTTGTATTTATATTTTATACATATACCTTTTTTACAGTTAACATCTAAAATAGAAGAATACTCAATAATTAGATTTTTTATAGTATTAGGTTGCAGCCTAGTAACATTATTTGTGATAAAAAATATAGAAAGAATTGGTGAAAAATATGAAGTTAATTATTCAAATTCCTTGTTACAACGAGGAAGAAAATCTAGCAAAAACAATAAATAATTTACCTAAGAAAATTAAGGGAATAGACGAAATCGAATATTTATTAATAAGTGATGGAAGTACAGATAAATCTGTTGAAATAGCTAAGAAAAATGGGGTTCATCATATTTTAGACTTTAAAGTAAATAGAGGACTGGCTAAAACATTTATGTCTGGAATAAAAGAAGCTTTATCACTTGGAGCAGATATTATTGTAAATATAGATGGAGATAATCAATATTGTGGTGCTGATATAGCTAAATTAGTAAAACCAATATTAGATAATAAAGCAGATATGGTAATAGGTGAAAGACAAATTGAAAAGTTTTCTTTCATAAAAAGAGTACTACAAAGATTAGGGAGTTTTGTAGTAAGAAAAATATCTCATACAGATGTAAAAGATGCACCAAGTGGATTTAGAGCATATACTAGAGAATGTGCAATGAAACTAAATATATATAATAATTTTACATATACTCTAGAAACTATAGTACAAATGGGAAGATGTAACCAAAGAATAGAAAATGTTAAAATACGTTCTAATATAACAACTAGAAAATCTAGGTTATTTAAAAATAGTTTAGAGTATATTTTAAAATCTATGATTAATGTTTTAAAAGCATTTTTTATATACATGCCAATGAAAACATTTTTTACATTAGGAACTATATTTTTTATTATATCTGCTATAATAGGAATAATATATTTATTTACTCAAAGTATGTGTGCTATGATTTGGTGTGCAGTTATGTTTTTAATATCGGTTATTTCATATTTATTTATGATAAATTCAAATATTTTATATGCTAATAGAGTGTTACTAGAAGATATACAATACAATAATAGAAGGAATGTATAGTAAGTAACAAAAAGATAAAATAATTGTAAAATAATTGAGTAATTGTTTTTTTTGTTGTATAATAAATTTTACATGGATTTTGAAAAGAAACTATGTTTGCGATAATAACGAAAGGAATGATATAGATGAATGTGATTGATTTGTTTGCAGGATGTGGAGGTTTAAGTTTGGGATTTGAGATGGCTGGATTTAATATTCCTTTGGCTATTGAAAAAGACGAATGGGCATCTGAAACATATAAATTTAATCATAAAAATACTAAAGTAGTAACAGAAGATATTAGAGAAATTGTTGATCCTAAAAAACTACTTGATAAAGATATACAAATAGATGGTATTATTGGTGGTCCACCATGTCAAGGTTTTTCTTTAAGTGGTGATAGAGATCCGAAAGATCCACGAAATAGTTTATTTATGGAGTTTGTTAGGTTTGTAAAGATTTTTCAACCAAAATTTTTTGTAATGGAAAATGTTACGGGAATTTTATCAATGGAAACTAAAGAAGGAAAATTAGTAAAAAATGTAATTATAGATGAATATAAAAAAATAGGATACAATTTAGATATTAAAGTTCTTAATGCTGCTGAATATGGAGTACCTCAAAGTAGAATGAGAGTATTTTTTGTAGGAATGAGAAATGATATAAAATTTATTCCAGAAAAATTAGCACCAGATCCACTATTATTTGGTGATAATCAAATAACTATAGAACAGGCTATTATGGATTTGCCTAGAATTGAAGCTTCTGAAAGCGGAGATGGAAAAGAATATTATACACCTCCTCAAAATGACTATCAAAAGTGGGTTAGAGGTGAAAATGAGAAAATAGAAAATCACACTGCTATGCGACATACCAAAAGACTTATTGAAAGATTTGAACAGATAAAATATGGACAATCTGTTGCAGATGTTGATGAAAATTATCAACAAAGAAAAAGAGGGGATGCTAGTAAGATAAGCGGAAAAGTATATTCTCAAAACAATATGAGACCTTATCCGAATAAACCATCACCAACAATACCAGCAAGTTTTCAAAGTAATTTTATACATCCATTTTATAATAGAAATTACACAGCTAGAGAAGGAGCAAGGTTACAATCTTTTCCTGATTCTTATTTTTTCTGTGGGAAAAGAACTACAATGTCATGGGAAAAAAACTTATCTCAATATCAACAGATTGGAAATGCTGTTCCACCTTTACTATCAAAAGCTATCGCAGATAATTTAAATAATTATTTAAAAAAAGAACAGGAGTAACCTGTTCTTTTTTATGGATTTATTATTCTTCCAGGAGTCTTGATAACTTCTTCCAAAGATGTATTATGTACTACGTTTGATATTTCTATGTAATATTGAAGTAATACATTAGCGGATAGTGGAGATAATTCAGTATCTTTTCTAGTTCCACTTCGCAATACAAAAAGTTCATTCATAATATTATCATATCTGGCAGATAAAAGCTTTTCTTTTGAAACATCATTATATTCCATTAAAACATAAGTTTTAGAATTAGGAGAAGCATTTTTGATTTGCTTACTTGAATACTGAACTTCTCCAAACATTGTTGCATCTAAATATGTTTTTACTTCTACACAAGCAATAGGGATGATTAATTCTAAAATTTGTGACTCATCTATTGTTATATTTATTTTTTTTCCTATGCAAAAATCAACATCTTTTGTAATAACGTCTAAATGCATATGGTTATTAATTTTTAATCCAGCAAAAATATTTTTATTGAAAATTCCAAATGTTTTATCTTTTATAAGACTTAATTCTTTGAAAAGATAGACACTTATTTCTTCAATAAAAGTAGATCGAAACTTTGATTGAGATGTTATAGAATGCTTCGTTGAAAATTCGTCAATTTCCTTTAAATATAGATCAATTAGATTAGCAGCTTCCTCAAAAACTTTTAAGTTTTTGGAAGAGTAGTCTAATGAAATTAATTTAGATTTATATTTTCTGTAAATAGTATCATAAAAAATTTTTATGTCTTTTCCTGCGTTATTATAATTACTATTTATTTTATTTATTAAGTTACTTTCATGAATGTAAATCATAAATTTACCTCCTTCATATATTTAGATAATAACATGTATAACATAAATAGTCAACTTTGTTAATTGAGAAGTAATATGAAAAACTTTTGAAACGAATAAATATTCAAAAACATGAAGCTTTAAAGAAAAATAAAAAACAGGTTTAACAGCCTGCTTTAATTTGGTTGAGATGATTCTAAATATATTAATTTTTTAATAATTTTAATTTGTTTGAATGTTTTTTGAATGTACACGATTTATAAAAATATAAATACAAAGTCAATAAATTTATATTGATAATTAAATATATTTATGATATTATTCCAAATAAAAATTAATATAGAAAGAAGAAAGATATGCAATATTATATTTGTGATTTTAAAAATAAAGAAATAAACATACTTGATGAAGTAGAATATAGTTTTATAGAACAGTGTAATAATACTATACAAAAATTAAATTACTATTCTTTTATAAAAGGATTACATGAAATATGGATAGAAAATACAACAGATTTTTTTAAAGATTATTCTAATACAATGAAATTTTTTAAAGAAAAATTACCTTACATTGATACAAATACTATAAAAAAAGAAACTCTAAAATGTAATAAATTATTATTTAATTATTTAGCATCATTTAGAACTTTTGTTGATAAAATACAAAAAACTTCTGAACATATGATTTTAGGTAAAGAATATGTAAGAGATATTATGAATAAATTTTATGATGAAAATCCTGAATATGCTTTTGTTTATAAATTACGAAATTTTGCTATACATTATAGTATGGTATTCAATAGTATAAGTGTGGATTTAAATAAAATTGAAATTAAGTGTACCAAAAGTCATTTAATGGCATATAATGATTGGAATGAAAAAAACAAAAAATTTATTTTGAATTTTTCTGAAAATGTACCAATATACGAGTGTATACAACAAGTTAGTCCAATTATTGAAGCAATATATTTAGGTTTTATAAAGTATTTCTGCGAAGATGTTCAAGTAATTGATAAAGAACTATGCAAATTATTTGAAAAATATAAAGTAGAAAATCCTCGCTTTATTCAATGTGAAGATATTACTAAAATAAAAGATGGTACTGGATTTACAATGTTAGGATTTAGCTATGAAACATATATTGAATTTTTGAAAGATGCTAAAGAAATACCCGGTATTGAAATTACACGAGGTAAAAAGTAAGTATTCGTGAAATATTTATTTTTATAGTAATGAAAAATTCAAATTATAGAATCAAATAAAAATGACTATAAAAAAGAGCATAAAATGAGAAGAGAAAATTAGAGCGTAAAAAACTGCTCTTTGAATTTTAAAAACTGTACAATATGAAATATCTATGTAATACCAAATATGTTACAAGATATAAAAAATAATATACATACTTAAAAAGTGGTAATTTTATAATTATCGCTTTTTTTATTTTTGAAGGTGATAGAAATGTGCAATATTGAAATTAAATTATAGTATGCAGGTATTAATGGTTTAATATCTGCTATTTTTTACTTAAATGGAGATTTAAAAGTAAACCACATAGTTTTATACTGTCTGTACTATCATAAAATATTTTTCTTTAAACAGTTATAAGTATCCTTAAAAATTCAAATTATTGTTTACATGAATCATTATATAAAATTTTTGGATTTTTTACAAATAATTCTGCTATATTGCTTTTAAAAATTGAATGTACAATGTATTCATAAATCAAAAATATCATATTGTAATGGCAGTTAAAATGCACTCAAGCAAATCCTTGTAAGACTTAATATTACAAGGATTTGCCTATATATACAAAAAAAGAGAGATTCTTTAAATCTCTCTAAATATGGTCGGAGTGACAGGACCCGAACCTGCGACCTCATGGTCCCAAACCACGCGCTCTACCAACTGAGCTACACCCCGAACTGTGTACGCAAATTATTATAACACTTGTTATTCTAAAAATCAATAGTTTTCTTTAAAAATTATTACATTTTTTTACATATTGTATTTTATGCATTAAAAGTGTATTTCTTGATTAAAATTTTTGAATTCGTTTTTATGTTACAATTGTTTTCCCTTAATTTCCCCGAAAATATTGACTTTATAAGCAAAAAAGTATAATATATATTGTGTAATAATCTATTTAAATGATCGGATTTAAAATAACAATACATTACATATAAAATTAACTGAAAGGAAGTAAAATGAGCATCTATTGTGGAACAGATATAATTGAAGTATCAAGAATAAAAAATGCTATTCTTGAAAATAGTAAATTTAAAACAAATATTTTTTCTGAATCTGAAATTGAAGATATAGAAAAAAGCTCAAATGAAGATGTTAAATATCAAAGATATGCAGGAAGATTTGCGGCAAAAGAAGCTATATATAAAGCATTGTCTGAGGTATTAGTTAAAGAAAAGCTTTCGCCATCTTTTCTATCAGTTGAGATTATTAATGATTTAGATTATAGAAGAAGACCGTATGTAAAAGTTTTAGATGTAACTTTACAAGATATTTTTAATAAATACGATATTAAAATAGATTTAAGTATTTCGCATGTTAAAGAATGTGCAGTCGCAATGGCTGTTGTAAATATAGAAAAGGAGTGAAATTAATGGAAGAAAATAAGAAATACTACATAACAACCCCTATATATTATCCAAGTGGGGATTTTCACATAGGAACATGTTATTGTACTTTAATGGCAGATGCACTAGCAAGATATAAAAGATTAAGAGGTTATGATGTATTTTTTATGACAGGCACAGATGAGCATGGTCAAAAAATAGAAGAAAAAGCTAAAGCTAAAGGAGTAACTCCAAAAGAATACGTAGATGAAATCGTAGCTAAAGCAAAAGATTTATGGGAAGTTTTAAAAATTAGTTATGATAAATATATGAGAACTACAGATGATTATCATGTTGAATCAGTTCAAAGAATTTGTCAAAAACTATATGACCAAGGGGATATATACAAAGGTTCATATAAAGGACTATATTGTACACCTTGTGAATCTTTCTGGACAGAAACACAACTTGTAGATGGAAAATGCCCAGACTGTGGAAGAGAAGTAAAAGAAGTTGAAGAAGAAAGTTATTTCTTCAGACTTTCTAAATATCAAGATAGATTATTAAAATATTATGAAGAACATCCAGAGTTTTTAGAACCTGAAAAAAGAAAAAATGAAATGATAAACAATTTCTTTAATAAAGGTTTAGATGACTTATGTATTTCAAGAACAACTATAGATTGGGGAATTAGAATTCCTTTTGATACTAAACATACAGTATATGTTTGGTTAGATGCATTAACAAACTATATAACAGCACTTGGATATACAACAGATAATGATGAATTAATGAAAAAATTCTGGCCAGCAGATTTACATTTAGTTGGTAAAGAAATATTCAGATTCCACTCAATTATTTGGCCAGCAATATTAATGGCATTAGATTTACCATTACCTAAAAAAGTATTTGGACATGGTTGGCTAGTAATAAATGGAAATAAAATAAGTAAATCATTTGGAAACTATAAAGATCCAAGAGTATATATTAATGCAACAAGTGTAGATGCAGTTAGATATTACTTAATGAAAGAAATTGCATTTGGAGAAGATGGAAACTTCTCAGAAAATCTATTTGTTGAAAAAACAAATGCAGATTTATCTAACGACCTTGGAAACTTAGTAAGTAGAGTAACTGCAATGGTAGAAAAATATAATAATGGTATCATAGTTAAAAATGATAATCTACCAGTTGAAGATATAGATGAAGACTTAATTTCAGTAGCTAAATCTGTTGTTGAAAATGTGGAAAAATACATGGACGATTTAAAAACAAATGAAGCTATAACTGAAATTTGGAAATTGGTATCTAAAGCAAATAAATATATAGATTTAAGTACACCATGGGTACTTGCAAAACAAGAAAACAAAGATAGACTAAATCAAGTACTATACAATTTAGTTGAATGTATAAGAATAATAGCTATACCATTACAAATTTGTTTTGTAGATACACCAGAAAAAATATTCAATCAAATTGGAGTATCTAAAGATGAAACAACTTGGGATAGTGCAAAAGAATTTGGTGTTCTTAAAGATGGAACAAAAGTTACTAAAGGTGAATTATTATTCCCAAGAGTAGAAATGACTGAAGAACTTTTCAAAGTTGAAGAAGAAAAGGAAGAAGTTGTTGAAGAAGAAAGAAAAGGAATAATAACTATAGATGAACTAGATAAAGTTGAACTTAAAGTTGGACAAATAAAAACAGTAGAAAAAGTAGCAAAAGCAAAAAAACTATACAAATTACAAGTTGACGTTGGAGAAAAAGAACTAAGAACAATTGTATCTGGTCTTGTACCATACTATACTGAAGAAGAATTGTCTGGAAAACAAGTTGTTGTCGTAACTAATTTAAAACCTGCAAAACTATGTGGCATAGAATCTAATGGAATGCTACTTGCAGCAGGGGACTATGATGTGGTAAAATTATTAGTGTTAGATAACAACAATGGTACACTAGAAAATGGTGCTAACATACATTAATATTGTATGTGTAGATAAGTTATAGGAGGTAAACAAAAGATATGAATGAAGAAAACAAGGTTGAATTAGAGAAAAAGCTTCAAGAAACTGAAAATGTTGAAGAAGTTGAAAACAACGTTAATGTTGAAGAACCTAAAGAAGATGAGCCAGAAAAAGATAGTGAAGAATACTATGATGATATAAACTATCAACAAAAGGAAGAAACTGAAAAAGTTAAAGAAAAAACTAGAAGTGTATTAAGAGAAGCTATAGATTGGGTAATTTGCTTTGTAATAGCTTATGTAATATATTTAAATATTAATTATTTCTTAATATCAGCACCTGGTGTTAGACAAGAGTCAATGTATCCAACAGTAATGAGTGGAGAAAGAGTACTTGTAATAAGACCATGGCTTGCAGGAGATTTTGAGTATGGAGATATAGTTACATTTGAAGCACCAATAGATAATAAACTTTACTTAGATTCAGCTGAAGCATTTCCAACAGCTCAATATGAAAATTATACAGGATTAACATTATTCTTATATAAATTTTTAGATGTAAATAAAACAACATATATAAAAAGAGTAATAGGATTACCTGGTGATCATATTGAAATAAAAGATGGTAATGTATATAGAAATGGCGAAATGTTAAACGAACCATATATAAGAGAACCTTTAACAGAAGATCAACAAGAAGAGTATTCAGATGTTGTTGTACCAGAAGATACAGTATATGTAATGGGAGATAATAGAGGCTCAAGTATGGATTCTAGAACATTTGGATGTATACCATATGATAGAGTTAATGGTAAAGTAGTTTGTAGATTATGGCCACTAAATAAATTAGGAGCTATAGATAAATAATATATGAAATTAAAAGGAGAATAGATATGTTTGGAAATATTGTTGGACACGAAAAGCAAAAAGAAATTTTAAGCAAAAGTATAGAAAATGGCAATATCTCACATGCATATCTATTTTTTGGCAATAATGGAATAGGAAAATATACACTTGCACGTGAATTTGCTAAAGAAATTTTAAAGACAGATAATTTAGATAATCATCCGGACTTTAAAGTAATATCTAAAAGAGAAGATAAAAAAGATATTATAGTTGAGCAAATTAGAGAAGAACTAATAGATAGTGTGTATATAGTTCCTGCTGCTGGAGATAGAAAAGTATATATAATAAATGATGCACAATATTTAAATACTGCATCACAAAATACACTATTAAAAACTTTAGAAGAGCCACCAAAATATATAACAATTATTTTAGTAGCTTCTAATCTAAGTGCATTTTTAACTACAATTTTATCTAGAGTAAATCAAGTACCTTTTGAAGGAATTTCAAATTCACAATTAAAAGAGTACATGATAGAAAAATATAATATTAATTTTAAGGATAACATACTAGAATATATTGATGGGTCGATAGGTAAAGCTATTGATATAATTAATAACAAATTATTAGACAAGTTTGATGAAGTAGATAAATTCTATGAGTATATAAATGCTAAAAATACAATAGAAGCAATGAAAATATCTAATAACATTGAATTTGATAAAAACGAATTATTAGACTATTTAGAGTTTGTTTTATACAAGAATAACAAATTTAATTGTATAAAAATAATAGAAAATGCTAAAAACAGATTAAAATCAAATGGAAATTATGATATAATAATAGACAGCATGTTATTAAAATTAATAGATAACATTAAGGAGGTATAAATGAAGAAAGTAGGAATAAGATTTAAGAAGACAGGAAAGCTTTCGTATTATATATCAGAAAATGACGACATTAAACTATCAGATAGTGTTGTAGTTGATACAGATAAAGGTGAAGAAATTGGTGTTGTTGCTAAAGTTTTAGAATTAGAAGAAAATGAAGAACTAGAAAAAGTCAAAAGAATGGCAACAGAAAAAGATTTTGAAAACCAAAGAAATATGGATGAAAAAGCTAAAGAAGCTTTGAAATTCTGTAAAGAAGAAGCTAAAAAATTAGAATTAGATATGAAAGTGCTATCTGCTGAATATACATTAGATGGTACAAAACTTACTATATACTTTGTATCAGAAGATAGAGTAGACTTTAGAGAACTTGTTAAAATAATAGCTGCTAAATATAGAGCCAGAATAGAATTAAGACAAATAGGACCAAGAGATGAAGTTAGAGAATATCCTACACTTGGAATGTGTGGAAAAGAAGTTTGCTGTAGAACACATTTACAAAACTTTGATCCCGTAACTATCAAAATGGCTAAAGAACAAGGATTACAAATTAATATGTCTAAATTATCTGGAGCATGTGGAAAATTAATGTGCTGCTTAAGATATGAAGAAGAACTATATAAAGAAAACTTAAAGAAATTACCTAAAGTAGGAGAAATAGTTAAAGTAAAAGGTGAAAAAGAAAGAGCTAAAGTAACATCAGTAGATATACTAAATTTAAATGTTAAAGTTAAATTTGGGATAGATAATGAAGAAGAAGAGAGATATGAAACTTATCCAGTAGAAGAACTTAAATGGACACCAAAACAAAATAAAAAAGAAGAAAAAAATAACAATGATGAAAATCATGAAGATAACGATGAGAATATTGTCGAGTAACATTTTTAGGAGGTGAATTTTAAAATGGCATACAGAATATCAGATAAATGTGTAGCTTGTGGAGCTTGCGAAATGAACTGCCCAGTTGGAGCTATATCTATGGGAGATGAAGGTATCTATGTAATAGATAAAGATACATGTATTGAATGTGGATCTTGTGCAGCAGTTTGCCCAATGGGAGCACCCGAACAAGAATAATATTAAGATAGCTATAAGCTATCTTTTTTTATATAAATACACATGAGGTAAAAAATGAAGTATAAAGTATATTGGAAAGAAATAAAATTTTTAGAAATAGAAAAAATAAATGATATGTATCATTCTGAAATAATTACTGAAAATGTAGATAAAGTAGCTGAACTCGGATATCCAAAGACTTTTATTAATGATATAAAAGAAGTAGATAAAGAATTACCTAAAATAGTTAGTAATAGATTGCCAGATGTAAATTATCTTAATGAAAAAGGATATGATACAAAAGATATTGAAAAAGCTATAGGCAAATATATAAATGATACAAAATGTAGAAGAATAACAGATTATATAAGTATAGAAGTAGAGGAATAATCCTCTACTTTTTTGTATTTAAAATAAGGATTAAAGTAATGATAATTTGACATAAAACACAGAAAATAGTATAATATAAGTATGAAAATTGTTTTTAAATTATTGAAAAAATTTTCGATAGGAAAGAGGAATTTGAATGAAAGAAAAAATAAAATATGGATTTGCTTGTGCAGCTTTATTAGTTGTTTGGATAGGATTAGAAATCTGGGGACTTATCTTAGATTATAATTTCTATTCAGATATAATAGAATGCATAAAGATGTTCATAGAATCTTTAGCAAGATAATCACGAATGTGATTATTTTTCTCTTAAATTAATATTAAAGGGAGGTAGTTATGATGAAAAGGCTTATTTATTTGGTAGATTGGAAAGATTACATAGTAGGTCGTGTTTATACTAATGAAAAAGAAGAATACATCTATGAACCAGATTTGGAAAATTGTAGATTGGCTTGTCGTGAAGGAATGCCTGCATTATTTGTAATGAGACCACAAAGAGAATGGAGTAAAGTATTACCACCATTTATTGCTAGTAGACTAAAAATAAATTCGCAATATGACCATAAATTAGTTACAGATTATTTTTCAATAATCGAGCGAAAATAGGAGTACTAAGTACTTCTTTTTTTGTTGCAAAAATTCTAAAAAAGTAATCGCAAAAACTGCTAGAAAAATAGGTACTTTTTTATTACCCTGTTTTCTCAAATCTATGTTATATATATAAGCGGGGTGATTAAATGAAAGAAAATATTGAAGATTATAGAAAAAATGGTTACATCAATTTAGATGAATACTTAATTAATAATCCAGAAGGATTTACATATCCATATTATATTGATGGATATGATGAAAAGAATTTTTGGACTAAAGTTGCAAGTAAAGATAAAGAAAAGTTTATCTACGTTAAGCCAAGAGAAAAAGATTATTTAAATAACGAATATAACGTCTATTCAGAGCTTTTATATGAAGAACTAATGAAACAAGTCGGGATAAAGAATGTAAGTTTTGATATGGCCCAATATGACGGTTCTATGGCTACTATATCTGAAAATATGTTAAATGAATATAGTAATAACCAATTTATTATTAATGGTTCTGAACTTTTAGCAAGTAAAACTTATAGAACCGAAGATGAGTATAATATAGAAGATTTATTTGATTCTATACATGAATATTGCAATGCTGAATATTTAGAAGAAGATGTAGAAGAAAAATGTATAAGTGATATACAAAAAGTATGTATAGCAGATATATTTTTACTTTCTACTGACCGAAAAGCAACAGATTTTGATTTTATAGCTGGAATAGATAAAAAAGATGAAGAAGATTTAGTGTTAGCACCACTTTGTCATAATACTTATGCTTTAGGATCAAATTTCAGTAAAGATGAAATAATAGAAATGTTAGATGACTATGATATGATGTCAGAAAGAATAAATCTTTGCTATTTTGATGCAGGTATTCCAGAATATAAAAGAGATTATGATTATCCTTATTGGGAAGATTCATTATATTACTTTGTGGATGAAGATGAAAAAAATCTAGATTTTGCTGAAGAATGTGCAAAGAAATTAAACATAGATGATGCTATAACAAAAGTTGAAAGAAGAATAAATACTAAAATTCCAGAAGAATATAAAGAATTTGTAAGAACTGCTTTTGATACTAGACTTAGAAATATATGTCAGAGCTTAAATTTAGATTATTACAAAATAATGGATAATAAATATTATGAATATGAAATGGAGGAAATATAGATATGGTAATTGAACTGTTATGGGATAATGTAAAAGTTTTAACCATAGAAAAAATGGAAAATTTCTACGTATCAAATGTTTGTAGAGAGAATATAGAAATTGCAAGAAGTACTGGCTTTCCAATATTTTTTCTAAAACAGCTAACTGTAATATCAGAAGAACTACCTGCTATTGTAAAACAAAGATTATCTAATGTTAACAATATGAAAGGAAAATTAAAGTTTAAAAATGATTATAGCAGTGAAGAATTAGAAGATAATATATACGAATATATTAATCAAACTGAATGTAGAAGACCTACAGATAAATTTAGTATAAAGATAGAAATTAAATAAGTTACCACTTGAAATTTAAAAATTATTATGTTATACTAGTTACATATTTGAATTAAAAGCAATGAACAAGAGGAGTAGAATAGAGGTTATCTGTAGAGAGAAAGACTCAGCGGCTGAAAGGTCTTTTAGAAAAACATATTTGAAGGTAGCTTGGGAGCTGGTATACTGAAGTGTGAGCATGTGTAAGTATACTCCGGAACAGTCGGTAAATCTGTAAGTAAGTGCATACAGTAATAAGTATTGTATGAATTAAGGTGGTACCGCGAATCACAGTCATTCGTCCTTAAATAATTAAGGATTAATGACTGTTTTTTTATACCAAAAAGAAAGGAGAGAAAAGTATTATGCTTAGAGATTTTGGGATATTTATAGCACTCGTCTGTCTGCTTCTATCAATAATAGTAGTACTTAATGCAAGATGGATAATACACTGTATGGATAACAGTAAAGATTTAGAAAATAAAATGGTTGGTAAAATAAAGGTCGTCTCAACACTTGTGAGCATATTATCTTTATACATATTAGCTATTTTAATTAAATAGAAAAGGGGAGAATAAATAATGGAAAATAATTTTAATTACTCAAAAAGAGAACAAGAAATATATAAAAATTGGGAAGAAAGTGGATATTTTAAATGTGAAATTAAAGAAGGAGTAAAACCTTTTACAATTTCAATACCACCTCCAAACGTAACAGCAAAATTACATATAGGACATGCACTTGTTAATACTATACAAGACGTATTTATACGTTATCATAGATTAAAAGGTGAACCTACTTTATGGATACCTGGTACAGACCATGCAAGTATTGCAACAGAAGTTAAAGTAGTTGAAAAACTAAAAAAAGAGGGTAAATCTAAAGCTGATCTTGGAAGAGAAGGATTCTTAAAAGAAGCTTGGGCATGGAAAGAAAAATACGGCGGAGAAATAACACAACAAATAAGAAAATTAGGATGTTCTTGTGATTGGTCAAAAGAGAGATTCACAATGGATGAAGGATGCTCAGAAGCTGTTTTAGAAGTATTTGAAAGACTATATAATAAAGGATTAATTTATAAAGGAAAAAGAATAGTTAACTGGTGCCCTTGTTGTAAAACACCTATTTCAGATACAGAAGTAGAATATGAAGAAAAACCATCATCTTTATGGCATATTAAATATCCAATTGAAGGAACAGATGAATATTTAATCGTTGCTACAACAAGACCTGAAACTATGCTTGGAGATACAGCAGTAGCTGTTGCTCCAGATGATGAAAGATATACAAAATACGTTGGTAAAAATGTTTATTTACCAATCGTTGGAAAATATATTCCAATTATAGCAGATAGATATGTAGAAAAAGAATTTGGTACTGGTGTTGTTAAAATGACTCCAGGACATGATCCTAACGATTATAAAGTTGGCGAAAGACACAACCTTGAAATAATAAACATCTTAAATGATGATGCTACATTAAATGAAAATGCTGGTAAATATCAAGGAATGACTACTTTAGAAGCTAGAGAAAAAATAGTTGAAGAACTAAAAGAAACAGGATATTTAGTAAAAATTGAACCATATACACATAATGTTGGAAGTTGTTACAGATGTCATACTACAATTGAACCATATATTTCAAATCAATGGTTTGTACACATGAAAGAATTAGTTGCTCCAGCTATTGAGGCAGTTAGAAAAGATGAAACAATGTTTGTTCCAAAAAGATTTGAAAAAACATATTTCAACTGGATGGAAAATATAGAAGACTGGTGCATATCTCGTCAATTATGGTGGGGACATAGAATACCTGCATACTATTGTGATAAATGTGATAAAATTACAGTTTCTAAAACACACATTGATACATGTGAATGTGGTGGACACTTAACACAAGATGAAGATACTTTAGATACTTGGTTCTCATCTGCATTATGGCCATTCTCAATTTTAGGTTGGCCAAATAAAACTAAAGAGCTTGAATATTTCTATCCAAACTCAATGTTAGTTACAGGTTATGATATCATTACTTTCTGGGTATCAAAAATGATATTTTCAGGAATAGAATATATGGGAGAAGTTCCATTTAAACATGTATTTATTAATGGACTTGTTAGAGATGCTAAAGGTAGAAAAATGTCTAAATCTTTAGGTAATGGTGTTGATCCACTAGATGTAATTAGAGATTTTGGTACAGATGCTTTAAGATTATCTTTAATTCAAAATATAACACCTGGTAATGATGTAAGATATATTCCAGAAAAAGTTGAAGCTTCAAGAAACTTTGTAAACAAATTATGGAATGCAGCTAAATTTGCTAATATATATTTACCAGATTTAGATATTACAGAGCCAGAATGCTTAATGCCAGAAGATAAATGGATATTAACAAAATTATCTAATACAATTAAAGAAGTGGAACAAAATATAGATAAATTTGAAATTGGTGTAGCAGTTCAATTAATTTATGATTTTATTTGGAACGATATTTGTGACTGGTATATCGAAATGATTAAACCAAGATTATATAATAAAGAAAATAAATCATACAAAACAGCTATATGGACTTTAAACTATACATTAATAGCTGCAGCTAAAATGTTACATCCATATATGCCATTTATTACTGAAGAAGTATATCTAAACTTAAAGAAAGATAAAGATTCAATAATGTTAGAGTTATGGCCTGAAGCAAAATATAACTTTGAAGAAGAAAAGAATGTAATAGATAGTGTAAATAACATGATTAGACAAATACGTAATACAAGAGCTAACATGGATATAACAAGTTCTAAGAAAACTTCTGCACAAATCGCTATAGACGATGAAAAATTTGAAGCAATATTTAAAGAATCTATAGAATACTTCAAAAAGCTTGCATATATTGAAGATATAGAATATATAGCTAATGCAGAATCTGCTAATACTAAATATGTAGCTTTACACGATGAAAAAATAAATGTATTCTTAAATATGTCAGATGCTATAGATATAGATGCAGAAATTGAGAAACTTGAAAAAGAAAAACAAACAGCAACATCTGAATTAAAAAGAGCACAAGGAATGCTAAATAATGAAAAATTTGTAAGTAAAGCACCAGAAGCTTTAATAACTGCTGAAAAAGAAAAAGCTCAAAAATATACAGATTTATTAGAAAAAATTGAAAGTAGATTAAAAGAGTTAAAATAATATAAAATAAATATAAAGGATAGTAGAATTAACTACTATCTTTTATGTTGCTTCGTTGACTACTTTGTAGCAGTGTGATATAATTTTAGATGTATTAAGGAGAAAAAATTATGAAGAAAGTATTATATGTTTTTATGATAATAACAACTATACTGTTTTGTGCTTGTAGCAATATTATAGAAGCAATAGTAGTTATTCCTAGAGTAGCTATAGCAGCTCCAGACGTTAAAACAGTTGAAGTTGGAGGAACTGTTAGATATACAGTTAATATAAGAAATTCTGCTACTAATGTTACTTTGAAAGCTAGTGATGTTAGAATTAATGGTGGAACTGCAAATATCAGTATAGAAGGTAGTGGAACAGAGCAAAGAGTAATTGTATTGAGTAACATACAAGGTAGTGTGGGCTCAAATGTATATATATCATATATAGCACCTGGTGTTGCTACTAATGAAGCTGGTGGTTCAAAAGCCTTTGAAGGAACTTCTTCTTCATTTACAATAGTAGCAACTGTAAATAATGATCCAGGGCCAGAACAATCAGGAGATAATGGTTCTAGTATATTACCACCACATTTAGCTAATGGAGAATATAATAATAACAATAGTACTCCTGAACAACCTCAAGAAGAGGAGAAAAAAGATGAAATAGCTCCAACTATGGAAGTAGGAGAATATAATAAAGAAAGCATAGAGCTAGGTAACAGTATTTCTTTTGAAATAACATACAAAGATGATACGGAAATAGGAGAAATAACTTTAGAAGAAAAGGATATCACATTATATGGCTTTAAAGCAGATATAAAAATATCGGGAGAAGGTAATACAAGAAAAGTAACTCTTTCTAATGTTCAAGGTCATTTAGGTGGATTAAAATATGTTAAAATAGCTGGAAACACAGCTAAAGATAAAGCAGGAAATAGTGTAAAAGACGGAGTTAAAACAAAAATGTTCAAAGTAATAGATAATGACACAAAAGATAAGCCAGATGACTGGATAGAAAATCCTAATACTGGAAGATAAGAATAAAACCTCGAAAGAGGTTTATTTTTTTGCCTATATATAATTTACATAAATTTGATTTTTAAAAAACGATATGGTATAATATAAGTATAAAGTATTATCCCACAAGGGGTGTACTTCATAAAAATTTATTATAAAGGTAAGTTTAATAACAGACTTGCTAAAGAAAAAATAATTATTAGAAGGGTGGAAAATTTAATGAAAAAATTCTTTTTAGGAATGACTATGGCTGCTGTAGTTTTAGCAGTATTATTTGTAGGAGGTATGAATCAAGAGCCACAAGCTCCAGTTTATACACCAGAAGAGGCTGTTAAAACAGAAACAGTAGTAGAAGAAAAAGTAGAAGTTGAGAATGTTGAAGAAGAAAAAAATGTAGTTGTTAGAGACTATTTAGATGATGAAGAAAGAGCAGCTTGTGTTGATACACAAGTAACAAAATCTTCATCTCAAGCAGCTGAAGAAGGATACCAAAATTTCGAAGGAAATGAAGTATCTGATTTCCAATCAACTGTACCTCAAACTTCAGAAGAAGCACATCAAGAAAATGCAAAAAAAGCTGAAGAAGAAGGTAAAGATACAGTTGAAAATATGGAAGGAACAACTATTACAGCTGCAGCTACTACAAAAGTAGTTGAAGAAGAAGAAACTGTTAAAAAGGACGAATCTACAAGAGTAGAAATCGAACCTGAAGCAGAAGAAATCACTTCAGCACCAGTAGTAGAAGATACAACAACACAAACAACAGAAACTCCAGTAGTAGAAAATACTACTGAAGCACAAACTTCAACAAATTCAAATGCTTCTAATGAAATTAACGGAAACGTAGATTTCAGTGCATTAGGCTTCTAATGTAAGAGCAAAATACCATGTCACGATTGTGAGGGTGTTTTTTTTTGCCTATTTTTACAAAATATTATGTAAAATAAAGATACAAATTGATTTTTATGTAAAATAATGGTATAATATAGACATAGCACTTGTATTATATTAATTTAATGCAGTTTACTTCGTAAATATTGTGGTATTACCATAATAAAATTACATAAGTTGAAACTTGCAAAAAAATATGGTATAATATAAGTAATAAAATGTGTGGAATTTCAAATAAATTTATTTGAAAGGAGGATTATTAAGAAATATAAAAAAATTCTAGTTATTTTACTAGAATATTTTGCATTTGTATCTATACGAATGTGATTGTTTTGAACTTCTGCATCATTTTAGCAGGCATGAGTGTTGGCCTTAAAATAATACTAATAAATTAAAGGAAAGAGGAAAAAAAATGAGAAGATTATTAAAAAGTTTAGCAGCAGAAGCTGCACCATTTATGGCAGGAGTATTAACTACTGTCGGAGTGCTTGCGTTAGCACAATTAGGTTGTTGGGCATTAGTTATAACATTTATAGCTAGTATGATATGTGCATTAGTTGCATTTAGAATACCAAAAAGCAAAATGTTTAGTCCAAAATTTAAAAAGACAGCAGTAGTTACAATTATCATAGCTATTTTTGCTATGATGAGCTATGGTGTATACCATAAACTAGCTTGTCATAAAAATGTGGTAGAAGTACCACAAGAAGTTTCTGAAATCAAAGAGGATGTAAAAGAGGAAGAACCTCAAACTCCTGTTGAAGAAGAAACAAAAACTGAGGATGAAACTATTGTAGCAAAAAAACCAGCTAACAATCGTTTAACAGCAGAGAAAAGAAAAGAGTGCATCGACACTCAAGCTACAAAAAGTTCTTCACAAGCAGCAGAGACAGGAAAAGAAAAATTCGAAGGAAACGGAGAATCAAATTTTATTTCTAAACCACAAGCTACAGAGCCAACAGAAGAAGAAATAAAAAATGCAATTGAGGAAAATGCTGATAAAGCTAAAGAAGAAGGTAAAGACAATGTAGAACATTTAGGAGGAACTATTTCAGCAGCAAATACTACTGAGGAAAAAACAGAAGAAAAAGCTGAAAAAGAACAACCTAAAAATGAAGCTACAAAAGTTGAAATCGATTCTGAAGCTGAAGAAGTTAAATCATCAGTAAAAGATGAAAAGGAAGAAAAAGAAAACAACACAGAAGACAAAAAAGAAAATTCTACTATTATCGAAACAAAAGAAACAACTAAAGTTGAACCAGTAACAGACGACAAATTACAAGATTTAGTTGTTAAAACTGAAAAAGAAGTTGTAGCACCTGTTGATACAACAGTAACAGTTAAAGATATCGAAAAAGTAGAAGAAAAAGCTACATCAAGCATCACAATTGAAAAAGTACAAGCAACAGAAGAAATTATCGAAAAAATTGAAGATGCTAAAAATGATGAAGCTACACAAGAAAAAATAGAAGAACCAGTTGTTGAAGAAAAACCAGTAATTGAAAATAAAGTTGAAGAACAAGTTGCTGAACAACCTATAACAGTTGAAGCTGTTGATGGATATTCTGCATATATCAACTCACAAATTCAATTTAGAGTTAAAGGAGACAACCCAGTTGTTAGTGGACTTGACGGTATAGAATATTCTTTAAACAATGGTATATTAACTATTAACTTAGGAGAAGAAGCTACTGTATTAACAGTATATGTTTCTAATTCTACAAGTATGGTTAACTTTGACATTACTGTAAATGGTATTGTTGGTTAATTATAAATAGTTAATACTAAAATTCTATTATAATTTTAGTACCATAGGATGTTATGGTGGAGCATTTGAATTGCTAAGTATTAAAATGTAAATTTTAATATGCAATCCAAATGAGAAGTATGGATACAATTAATAAATAAGGGGGTTTAAATTCGTAAGTTTATCTAGAGAATGTACCTTATGGTATATCGAGAGATAGAGTTTATGAGTAAAATTAATTGTTAATTTGTATTTTGAACCTAATTTGAAATTAAGGCCTGAATAAATTACTATTTAGATTTCAAATTTTGACATTGGCTTAGTATATTTTAGCTAAAGTTTTATATGTCGCGGTTCGAATGCCCACTTATATTTTATATGGAACTAAAAGAGAAATTCTTATAGTTTCTTTTTTTTGCCTTTTTTATATAAAAAAAGGCCACCCAAAAGGGTGGCTGAAAAAAAATTATTAAAAAGGATTACCTAAATCTACAGGAGTGTAGATTTAAGCTAAGTAGATCGGATTCGAACCGACTCACCGTCTAAGACGAGCTCTTCCTTTGAGCTTACTACACTATTATTATAACATTTAAAAGATTAAAATTCAAGTGGTATTGAATAATATGGTATAATTAATTAAGGTGTTAAAAATGTGTGAATATAAGAATTGTAAATTGTGTCCACGTGAATGTGGAATTGATAGAACTAAAGTAGTAGGTGCTTGCAAGGCAACCAATAAGGTTAAAGTTGCTTTAGCATCTATTCATAACTTTGAAGAACCTTGTATAAGTGGGGATGAAGGATCTGGGACTGTATTTTTTTCAAACTGTAATTTAAGATGTGTATATTGCCAAAATTTTGAAATATCACGTGATGGATTTGGAAAAGAAATAACTATTGAAAGACTTGCAGAAATTTTTCTTGAACAACAAAGTAGAGGAGTAAACAACATAAATCTTGTTACACCTACTATGTATGTAGATAGTATAATAGAAGCAATTAAAATAGCTAAAAAGAACGGATTGACTATCCCTATTGTATATAATTCAAGTGGTTATGAAAAAGCTGATACCATAAAGAAATTAGAAGGATATATAGATGTATATTTACCAGATTTTAAATATGCAACTAACAGATTATCTTTAAAATATTCTGGTGTAAATAATTATGTTGAATCTGTAGTGCCTGCAATTCATGAAATGATAAAACAAGTAGGAACTCCAGTATTTAATGATAAAGGCATAATGACTAAAGGTGTTATTATACGTCATATGATATTACCAAATAATGTTTTAAATACTAAAATGGTGTTAAAGAAAATAAAAGAAGAATTTAAGGAAAAAACATTAATAAGTGTTATGGCACAATATTTTCCTTCTGGTGATGCTAATAAATATCCTGAAATAAACAGAAAAATAATAGCAGAAGAACTGCAAGAAGTAGAAAATTGTCTTAATGAATTAGAGATGGAAAATGGATATATACAAGAGATTGGAGAACATGAAGAAGAATATGTTCCTAACTTTGATTTATCTAATATTTAGTATAATTTATACATCACTTCATATAGTGTAATATGAGGTGATGTTTTTTTGATACTTTTTACAAAAATGCAAGGTTGCGGTAATGACTATGTATATATAAATAATGATATAGAAAGAATACAAGATATGTCGGGATTTACTAAGTTTGTATCTAGTAGAAATTTTTGTATTGGCTCGGATGGTTGTATTTTTATCTTTAAAGATGATAATGCAGATGTTGCATTTAGAATATTTAATCCAGATGGAAGTGAAGCTTCAATGTGTGGAAATGGGATAAGATGTGTAGCTAAATATGTATATGAAAAAGATATTGTTAAAAAGAAAAGAATGACTATAAATACAAAATCTGGAATAAAGAATGTTGAGCTTTATGTAGAAGATGGTGTGGTAAAAAATGTTAAGGTAAATATGGGAGTACCTATATTTTCAACTAAAATGTTAGATATAGACTATCCAAAAGATGTATTAATTAATGAACCTTTTGATATAGAAGATGCTAGACTGTATTTAACCTGCTTATACGTAGGTAATATTCATACGGTATTGTTTGTAGATAATGTGAATAACATAGATATAGAAAAATATGGAAAAAGTATAGAGAATATGAGTATATTTAAAGATAGGACAAATGTTGAATTTGTTGAAATAATAGATAGGGAAAATATAAAGGTACGTGTATGGGAAAGAGGAGTTGGAGAGACGCTTGCTTGCGGTACAGGAGCTACAGCTTCTGTAATAGCAGGATTTTTGACTGGAGTTACAGAGAATATTTGTAAAGTAAAACTTCGTGGTGGTGAACTAGAAATAGTATATAATGAAATGAATAATGAGCTTAGTATGATAGGAACAGCAGAATTTGTATATGAAGGAAAATTATATACAAAATGATAGGTTTCTATCATTTTATTTTACTTACTTGAGCAAATAAAATATATAGTGTATAATATATGTGAATTTAAGGAGAGATAAAAATGTTAAAGGAACAAATTGAAAAATATATACCAGTAAATGAACAAGAGAAAAAAGATAAAGAATTCATGTTAAAAACATTTGAAGATTTTGGTGATGTATTAACTAGAGAAAATGAATATCTACATTTTACATCTTCAGCTTTTGTTGTAAATAAAAATAGAGACAAAGTTTTAATGATATATCATAATATATATAACTCATGGGGATGGACAGGTGGACATGCTGATGGTGAAGAAGATTTACTTTCAGTTGCAATTAGAGAAGTAGAAGAAGAAACATCTGTAAAAAACATAAAAGTATTAAATAATAGGGAAATAGTAGCAATAGATACATTACCTGTTGCAGGACATGTTAAAAGAGGAAAATACGTTGATGCACATATACATTTATCTGTTGCATATGTATTTGAAGCAGATGAAAATGATGAAATTAAAATCAAGGAAGATGAAAATAGCAATGTGGCATGGCAAGATATAGAAAAAGCTGTGGAATTATCTACAGAGCCACATATGAAACCTGTTTATAGCAAGATTATAGATAAAGTAAAACAAATGAAATAATTCTTTTTAAAATTTATTGTTTTTTGTAAAAAAAGATTATATAATAAATGTATTAATAATTTAATTAGGTTGGAGGGAGTATATGGAAATAAGAGAAATCTTTGAAACTATTGAGAGTGACCCTAACATGGATAAAGAACTTCAAAATGACATATTAGAGAAGATAACGAATATAGCTAAAGCAGATGAATTAGTAGATGGCCTAGAAGAGAAAATAGAACAGCATAAAGATGAATTATCTGAAAAAGAGCTAAAATATATAATAAATAAATGTATATCATATAAAAGTGTATTTTATAGATTTAGAAATGGTGGAATTGTAGATTACGATCAACTAAATGAAATTACTAGAAGAATATTTGAATTAGAAGAGAGTATTAGAAAAAATGATTTCCATGTTTGGAAAGAAGAGCTATTGGCATATAGAGGCTCAAAGAAAGATAAAGAAGAAGATAAGATGTTAAAAAACATGCTTATGGTTGTACCAGAAGAAACTAATGTGGTAGAAAAGATTACTCGTATGTTTAGAAGAACTCTTTGGAAAGTTCAACAAAAAGCTAAACAGAAAAAAGAGGTTCAAACAGATAAAGTTATAAATCTTCCACAAAACAATATAGATATTTCACTTCATGACTTTGAAGAAAGAGATAAAGTTCAAGAAGAACAAATTGAAGAAAGAGAATATGATATCCCAGGATTTGAAGAAGAGATTGAAGTTGAAGATAAAAAAGATAATAATAATGATAACCAGGAGAAGTAGAAATACTTCTCTTTTTTGAGCTAAAATTAAAAACAGTTGACATATTATGTATACTGTGGTATAATAATAGCGCATGTTATATATTTAATGTTCAGAAATTAATATTCTGGATAGATTGTTTTTCTATATAAATGCAAATATCAGTTTAAAGGAGGTCCGTAAGGATGGAAAAAAAATTATTAGAAAATTTGTCTAAAGAAGGACAAAATGAAGTGGCATTACAATATGCTACAAAAGGAGTTGGATATATAGAGTATGATCCAAAAGCACCACTTGTTATAAGTGAAAAAAGTAAAATTTTAAGAATATTTGAAAAAGAGAGAGAGCATTTATTAGAGTTAGAAAGAAATAGTAATGAAGATATAGAATTAAAATATAAAGATTTTAATACTGATGATGAGGATGAAGAGTTTTCTTTGGAAGAATTAATAAACAGAGAATTCAATCACTATGACGATGTAATGGATGAAGAAGAGGTATCTTATTCAGAAAATGAGTATCGTAAAGTAAGAATTGAATTTGAAAATAATTCAGAATCAGAAGAAGATGAGAAAGAAAAATCTTTATATGACAAAAAGAATGAAGTTCTATACAGTATAGAGATTTTCACATGCTTGTCTTTGGATGAAATCGAACAAAGATTACTAAATTGTAATAGTGAAGAAGATATTGAAGCTATACAAGAAGACGACGAATAATATAAAACCAGGAATAATATCCTGGTCTTTTTTTTATGTAATTAATGAAGTTGAAAAAATGCTGAAAATGTGGTATAATATAAGTGTATATTATATATATTGAAAAGTTATAAGATAACTTTAGATAATGCAAAGAAATTTTGGAGCATTTAGTGCTGCAATTCTAGTATTTTCTGAGTTTTTATTTTTAATATATAAATCTAAGGTATACAAAAGAAAGAAAGAGGTTAACGTATGAAAAAAATATTTAGAAAAGGAAATGAAGATTTATTAGAAACATTAAGAAATGAGAGCTACGGTTCTAGAAAGTTTGAAAAGGCTGTCCAAAAAGCTTACATGTCAAATTCTTTTGACAAGTATTTAGTTGGAACAAATTTAGTATTCGAACAAGGTGCTAATCGTAGAGTTTCAATACCAGCAGATATCGTTGAAGATATTATAGGTGTTGAACTTCAAGTTTCAAGAAGAGCAGCATAGATTTTAAAGAAGTAGATTATATCTGCTTCTTTTTTATGCATTAATAAACTAAATATAAAATAACGTTTGACATAATACGTCAAAAGTGTTATAATAGTTATGTAAACATTATATTAAAACAGAAGAAAAAAATAATTATTTTAAAGGAGGAAAGATTATGTGTAATAACATAAGAATCAATTCATTAAGTAGAAGACAGGAGGTTCCAGTTGTAAAGGATAAGATTAGCGACTGGCAAGAGGAGAGAAGAACATTAAGAATTAACGTTATAGCTAAGGCTTCAAGAAAATTAGAGGATGGTAAAATCACATATGCAAAAAGAAAACAATTACATTTACACAATAAAACAAGAATCTATGAAATATGTGAGGAAGAACATCCAAACAGATTATTTAAAACAATAGCAGTTAAATTTGCAAATTATCAATCACAAAAAGTTCAAACTTTTAGAATAAGAAGATATGCTGCAGATGTGTTAACAGATGTTGAAAAATTTCTAGAACATTCGCAATCTATAGCTCAATTAAGAAATATAGATTTGGACTGGAAGTAGATATATGAAAACAGGATAATATCCTGTTTTTTCTTTTTAAATACTGTGATATAATATAAATGATTTAAATGACAAAATAAAAAGATTTAAAAATAGATAAAGTAATTTATTAAAAAGAATATAAAAACTAAAATAAAAGCTAATATGAGCTTTTTAGATATATTTAAAATGAAAGTGAGATTAAAATGGAAAGATATCAAGAAATTGAAAAAAGTATAATAACCAAATATAGAAATAGTATATATAAGAGATTTAGAAACTCTATAGATGAATATAACCTTATAAATGAAGGAGACAAAATATGTGTTTGTATATCTGGTGGAAAAGATTCTATGTTACTTGCTAAATGTCTACAAGAATATCAAAGACATGGAGATAAGAAATTTAAATTAGAGTTTATAGCAATGGATCCAGGATATAGTGAAGCTAATAGAAAAAAGATAGAAGAAAATGCTAATATTTTAAATATACCAATTAAAATAATAAATAAAAATATATTTGATGTAGTAGATAAACAAACTTGGGGTTCACCTTGTTTTTTATGTGCAAAAATGAGAAGAGGATGCTTATATAATATAGCTGAAGATTTAGGCTGTAATAAAATAGCACTTGGACATCACTATGATGATGTATTAGAAACAATGTTACTTAATATTTTTTATGCAGGTGAAGTCAAAACAATGATGCCTAAAATCCATAGCGATAATTTCAACCTAGAACTAATTCGTCCATTATATCTAGTAAAAGAGCCAGATATAATTTCTTGGAGAGATTATAATAAGTTAGAATTTTTAGATTGTGCTTGTAAAGTAACTCAAAAAATTAAGCAAGAAGATGAGAAAGCATCTAAAAGAAAAGCTATGAAAAATTTAATAGCTAAATTTAGACAGGAAAGTGAATATATAGATAAGAGCATCTTTCATAGTATGTCTAATGTTAATTTAAATTCTATGCTTGGATGGAAAAAAGATGGAAAAGAATATAATTTTTTAGATGAATATGACAACGAAAATTAAAAATAAAACAATTTTCAACAATTATTAAAAAAATATCGAAAAAAACTTGTAAATCTATATTTACTGTGATATAATAATCTCCTTTTTGATAGGAGGCATTAGGGTGAATTTAGAGATAATAACAACACCTAGCGGAGCTGAACTTACTAGTATAAAGTATAATTCGAAAGAATTTTTACATCAAGGTGATAAAGTATTAGACAAAGAAGGAAAAGTATACTGGAAAAGACATGCACCTATTCTTTTTCCAATAGTAGGAAGTTTGAAAAATAACACAACTATTATAAATGGTAAAAAATATGAAATGTCACAACATGGATTTGCGCGCGACATGAAGTTTGACATCGTGAATATATCAGAAAGGGAACATACATACGTATTAAAATATAATGAAGAAACATTGAAAATGTATCCGTTTAAATTTGAACTTTATATTAGTTACTTAATTGATAATAATAAACTTACAATTAAATATAAAGTGAAAAATTTGGATAAAAAAGAAATGTTTTTCGGGATTGGCGGTCATCCTGCATTTATTATTGATTTAAAAAATAATAAATACAGAGTTGAGTTTGAAAATTTAGAGGAAAATATAAGGTTTTATCAGTTAGATGCTGGACTTGTTTCCTATAAGAATAACTATGTAAATGAGTCTTTGCTTTCTAATAAAAAATGTATTGAAATAAGAAAAGATACATTTTCGCACGATGCGATCATAATGAGTGGGTTGAATTCTAAAAAATTAAGGTTGATTGAAAATAATAAGGATAAGTTAGAATTTGATTTTTCTGGCTTTAAGTATCTGGCTTTATGGTCAAAAAGGAATGCACCTTTTGTTTGTATAGAGCCATGGCTTACGACCGCAGATTACACTGATTCTAATCAAGTGTTTGAAGCAAAAAAAGATAATATAAGACTGGAAGTAGGAGAAGAATTTGAATGTGACTATTCTATCACGTTTAAATAGTAACTTATAAAAATCCATAAAAAAGACAGAGGTAACTCTGTCTTTTTTTATAGCTAATTTTAAATAAATTATTTTAATCTTTCGACAATTTCAAGAAGCTCATCAACTTTATCTGTTTTTTCAAAAGACACATTAAGTTCTTCACGTCCTAAATGTCCATAGTGTGCAAGTTCACTGTAGATTGGTGTTCTTAAATTTAAAGTAGAAATTATACCTTGTGGTGTAAAATCAAAAACTTCGTTTACAGCTTTTAGTATAATATCATTATCTACAATATTAGTTTCAAAAGTATTAAGATAAATAGATACTGGTTTTGAAACACCTATTGCATAAGATAGCTGTATTTCACATTTTTTAGCAAGGCCTGCTTTAACAATGTTTTTAGCAGCATATCTAGCCATATAAGCAGCACTTCTATCAACTTTAGTAGGATCTTTTCCACTAAATGCACCGCCACCATGACGAGCATATCCACCATAAGTATCTACAATTATTTTTCTACCTGTAAGACCGCTATCACTTTCAGGTCCACCAATTACAAATCTACCTGTTGGATTAATATAAATTTTAGTATTTTCATCTAATAAATTATTTGGCACAGTTGGTAAAATTATAGTATTGTATACATCTTCTCTTAAAGTTTTAATATCAACAGTATCTTTATGTTGAGTAGATACAACGATTGCATCTATTCTTTTTGGCATTTCATTTTCATACTCAATTGTTACTTGAGTTTTTCCATCTGGCATTAAATAATTTAATGTTCCAGCTTTTCTAACTTCCTCTAATTTCTTTGCTAATTTGTGTGCAAGTGAAATTGCAAGAGGCATAAGCTCTTTAGTTTCATCACATGCATATCCAAACATAATCCCCTGATCGCCTGCTCCTAGAGTTTCTTCATTATCATAAGAAGAGTTAACTCCCATAGCTATATCGCTTGATTGTTTTTGAATTCCAATAATTACTTTACAATTTTCAACGTCAAAGCCACTTCCTTTTGTAGAGTAACCAATTTCTCTTAAAGCGTTTTTAGCTATTTTTTCATAATCTAAATTAGCATTAGATGTTATTTCTCCAAAGATAAATAATGTATCTTTAGAAATAGATGTTTCGCATGCTACTCTTGAGTTTTTATCTTCTTTTAAAGCAGCATCTAAAATTGAATCAGATATAAAATCACATACTTTGTCTGGGTGACCACTTGTAACTGATTCAGAAGTGAATAAATAATTTGTCATAAAAATTCCCCCTAACATAGTATTAAAATATCGGCATAAAAAATGACTAGCTACGGCAAGCTAGTCAATAAATACTTATCTTCCGGTTATGCCGCAGGAATTAGCACCTTACCATAAAGCAGGTTGCTGGACTTCATAGGGCCTGTCCCTCAGTCACTCTGGATAAGATATATTTTAATGTACCACTATTCTAGCACGTGAGTAGATATAAGTCAATATTCACTTGAAAAAAAAGATGAAATAATATATAATTTATATGCTAAAGACAGGAGAGTTAATATGTTTGAAGATAGTTTTGTTATAGTGGATTTAGAAACAACAGGATTGAGTCCACAAAATAGTGAAATAATAGAAATTGGTGCTATAAAAGTAGTAGATAATAAGGTGGTAGATGCAATGGATGTATTTGTAAGACCATCAAAACCATTATCTCCATTTACAACTAGACTTACTGGTATTACTAATGAAATGGTAGATGAGGGGTTAAATATTAGACAAGCTTTAAAAGTTTTTGATGAGTTTTCAAGTGGTATGAGACTTATGGCTCACAATGCTAAATTTGATATGGGATTTTTAGATACGTATATGAGAAAAAATATTGGAAAAGGTGCACCAACTAATACATTAGATACATTAGCTTTATCTAGAGCAATTGTAAAAGACGTTCCAAACTATAAATTAGGAACACTTGCAAATTATTTTGATATAGATTATAGTGGGGCACATAGATCTTTAAGAGACTGTGAAATAACACTAGAGGTATATAATAATATAAGAAAAATTTATGAAGGAAGATAGGTGAATAGTGTGGATAATTTAGGCTTAAGAAAGGGGATTGTAGAACTTTTCGATTATGATAACGATTATACTAGAATATATCTTGAAGAGAAGAAAAACTTGGAAAGATTATTAAAAGATAAGTATATAAGAATTGAGCATGTAGGAAGTACAGCAATTAAAAATATTAAGTCTAAACCTATCATAGACATACTTGTTACGTGTAAAGATTTACTAGAGTTTCAAAAGTTTGTAAAGGAAAATGTAGAAAGTGAAACTTATACTTTAAAAGAATTACAAGAAGGAGCTCAAGACTTTTTAATTAGAAAAGAAGAGGATGGAAAAGTAAAAGCTTTTATACATGTTGTTCTTGATGATAGTAAAGTAGCAAAAGACTATATCTTATTTAGAGATTTTTTAAATAATTATCCAGAAGAAGCTAAAAAATATGAAGAACTAAAAGTAGAGTTGCTAAAAAAATACAAAGATGATAGACCTAAATATACAGAAGGAAAGAATGAGTATATCAAAAATATTATAAAAAAAGCTGAACAAGAAAAAAGAATATAGATTAATCTATATTCTTTTTTTAGTTGTTGCAACAAAATAAAAAGAAAAATAATACTAAAAGTAAAACTAGTATTAAATTGCCATTGCAAAATAGATTAGTTAGGCAATTATTTGAATTATTATTTTGATTATTCCAACAGCAACATTCATTCATATTACCATCTCCTTAATTCATTATTTTCTTTGTTAAAACATAAATACCAATCCATACAATTTTTGTTATTATTCATTTTAATACTATCCATTAAGTCATTATAATTTTGGGGTGAAGGAACAATAGTAGCCATACCAGGAACCCAATTTGCAGGTGTAGATACATTTTCATTGTCAGTCATTTGTAGGGCATCTACCATTCTTAAAATTTCAGATATATTTCTACCATTTTCCATAGGATAGATAAGAATGCATCTTATCATTTGGTTAGGATCAATAACAAATACATTTCTAACTGTTTGAGTTCCTTCAGAATTTTCGGGTATCATACCATACATATTAGATACATTTCTATCTGAATCAGAAATTATTGGGAAAGGTACATGTATTCCAGAATTTTTTTCTATATCTTTAACCCAGGCTAAATGTGAAGGAGAACTATCTACAGATAAACCTAATAGTTCACAATTTCTTTTTTTAAATTCTTCGTTAAATTTTGAAAATGAAATTATCTCAGTTGTACATACTGAGGTAAAACTTGCGGGATGGCTAAATAAAATAACCCATTTCCCTATGTAATCTGTGATTTTTAAAGGTCCAAATGTCGAATTAGCAACAAATCTTGGAGCTATAGAACCTATCATTGGCATATTATTTCTATTTTCATTCATTTTCTTATTTCCTCCTTGCTATATGTTATGAAATATATTAAAAATTGTGATAACAAAATGTATATTAAAGAGTAATAAATGTTTAAAAATATAAAATAAAGACTAAAAAAGTGGAATAAAATCGATTATCTAAATTTTCTCGAAAAAAGTTGTATAATAGCCATGTATTTAATTGACTTAAAAATAATAAATATGAAAACTAAATAAATAATAGTCTATCCAATAAAGCAAAGCAATTATTTTTAAGTCGGATAATAAAAGAAAATAATAAAGGAGAGTGAGAAGTAGCAGATATATCATAAATAAGACGAAAAAAAGAATATAGATATCTATATTCTTTTTTTATATAATATTAATAAGAAATTTGTATAATTTAGTCTCTTATGGTTATGTTATTGTAAAAGAAACTTAAAGTTTCATCGTCAAAATGTGTATCATAAAATACATCAATCGCACTATTTGCAGGAATGTTGTTTCTTCTTTCTCTTTGTCTTAAAACAGCTCCAGAAGAAAATACCATATCAAAGCATACGATGCAAAGTAACACTAATGTAAGATTTTTTCCTATTGTATTAGGTATTTTTTCAATTAATTTAGATAAGAATGGATAAAGAAATCTTACCCATACAACTCCTAATATTCCCCAGAATAAACAATAAATTAAGCTAGTTCTATTACCTAAAATACCCAAAGCTTTTTCGCTGTAGTTCCATGATACAGTACCAAAAACAAATTCTTGAAATAAGCTGCAAGCAACTTCAAATAGTCCACCTATCACAAAAGAACTAATAAATAAGAGGATATTAGTCAGTCCTGTTAATTTTGAAAAGCATAATGTTAGTAAAACTGCACCTACACCATAAACTGGATTTAATGGCTCGAGTATCATTGCTGTTCTATATTCAAAATATCCATTTTTACATATACACCAAATAATCTCAATTACTACTCCTATAAAACATCCTATATAGAATATCCAGAACAATTTATATAAATTAAGACCTTCGGCAAATGATTTTTCTTTATTTTCATTTTTAGTTTTTTCTTTTTCCATATTAAACACCTTACAATATAGTATAAAATATTCATAATTTTTTTTCAACAAAAAAAGACATAATTTTACTATGTCCTTTTAAGATTATTTTATTCACTACGTTTAAAATAGTATCTAAGTAATATACCAATTCCCGCAGCAATTGTACCTATTATGACAATGTAATCAAATAATGTCATTCTAAGTAGATGAATTGAAGTATTCATTATAATTCCTGCAACTATAAATATAGCTCCAACAGCAGTTAGTATTTTTGCACCAATAGATTTTGGATTATAAAAAATCCAAATAAGGCCAAATATTAATGGAAATACTAATAAGCCAGAAGTTAGATTATAGCCAAAAAAGCTAAAAGCGGCAAATCCAGTTGTAACTACTACTTTTCTACTTAAGAAAAATATACCTACTATTAAAAGTAGTGCACCTATAACAAAATCCATAGGATTTTTTACTCTTTTAGAATCAGTTTTTACTGAATCTACTATTTTTTGAATGTTATCCTTTTCTTCTTTCATATTTTACACCTCATTCAAACATATATAACTATTATATCCTAAAACTTAATTCTAGTAAATAGTTTTAAATATCAAAAGAAAGATAAAATAAAAGTAATTAGAAATTTTCTAATTACTTTTTATCATATTAGCTAATATCTGTTACGATACTTAGATTTTCTGTTACATATGCATCAAAAGTTATTTCTTTTTGTACATTAAAGAGTTTAACTTCTTCTTCATTAGTAGTGATATAAATGAATGTATCCTTATATCCTTGTAGCGAAAATCTTACTACAGTTTTTCCTTTCTCATTACTGGTATAAATTTTAGATATTGTGCCACACACAGTAGATATTGTGTTATATTGAGCTGGATAGCTCTTTTCTTGGGCTCTTTTTATATAAGCCATTCTTCCTCTACACATAGTAAAGACCTCCTTTTAATATTAATTTCAAGGTGTAAATTAAATCTGCTTTATTATTATAACATAAAAAGTATGAAAATAAAAGAATATAGATAATTAATTTTACATAATCTTAAATAAATATTAAAAAACGAGTTAAAAAAGTAAAAATAATTTAAATATCGAGAAAATAAGCAAAAAATAGAGTAATTAGATAAAATTCTAATTACTCTATTAATATCATTAAGTATTATTCTTTTACTAATTCTATAAATTTAACTAATGTTCCATCATGTAATACAAAATTAGTTCCATTTTTAGTATCAAGTGTATAAGTAACTCCGTATGTTATAATGTCTGCTTCTGTTGCAGGCCCCGCACTAATTACATCATTTAGTAAGTTTTGTAGTTGAGTGCATTCTTCATCAGTTAATTTCTTTGTATAAAGTAGTTTTCCTTGGTATTTATATCCTTTAAGTCCTACATATTTATCTTCACGTTTAGAAACAGTCTTTTTTTCTAAATCAATTTCGTAATAAGAGTTTATATGAGAACCACCATCATCTGCATAAGTATAAGTTTTTTCATCTGTAGTAACTAAAAACTTCATATCAGTATCTAAATTGAATTCATGCTTAGTATTAATTAAAATAATACTAATAATTATTACTATAGCTAAAACAATACCAGCTATTATTAATATCTTCTTTTTATCCATATATTTCACCTCGCAATTAGTATAGCACATTTAATATTTTTTCTCAATTATAAAATGAGTTTTGGTATTTTATTTTAGGTATTCGAAAAAAGTAGATGGAATACCAAATCTTGCAAGATATCCATTTTTATATTCTATATCATTTGTAACATCTTTAATTACCCAATCTGGTGTTTCAAAGTTATTAGCTTGCTCTTCATTTTCAAATTCTATTTCTAAATAAGCTAACCCCTCTAAATCATTTGAAAATATATCTATTGCTAATAAATTATTGCCATCGAAAAGTTGATATCTAGTTTTATATATTGTATTTCCCTCTTTTTTTGTAATTAAATTATTGTATTCTTCTTCAGTAATCTGATTTTCTAGTTCATCTCTTATCATACCATCAGAAGTCATATTAGTCTTTACAGCAAAAGTGTAATCTTCACCATTATTAATTTTTCTTACCCTTATTTCAGGAGAAAAACTTATATATGTTTGTTCTATATATAAAACTTCTGCTTTAAATAAATCATAAGGAATATTTTCTTTATCTATTAGCCATTTCTTTTCTATTTCTAAAGAATCAGCCATAATATCATTAACCTTGTTATTATATGAAATAGTGTATACTAATTTTTTTATACCAATAATAAAGAAGATAATTATAGAGATTATTAGGATTATTTCTAATATAAGTATAGCTATTTTTTTCTTTTTCATAAATACCTCCATTAATTTTATTTATTAACAAATATATCATATATGCAATAAAAAAGGCAAGCTGCATTTTAGCAACAAAAAAATCAACCGTTATGGTTGATTTCTATTGGTGGGAATGATCGGAATCGAACCGATACGAGGTTTAACCCTCGCAGGATTTTAAGTCCTGTGCGTCTGCCAGTTCCGCCACACTCCCGATGGTTGTTATTTTATCACTTTACAATTTCTATGTCAAGTTATAAATCAAAATAACTATAATTTTTTTTGTTGACAATTAAACTTTTAAAAGATATACTATTTTTAGGGGGTAATGAAAGATGTATGAAGTTAGAAATTTTTTAGATAATGACGATGTAAGAGTGGCTCAACAAAAAGGCAGTGTTAGAATTATAGAGTATACAAAAGATTTAAGTGTAAATCCTTCTACTTGTATTACACAATACTATGCTGCACAAATGAATGTTAGAAAAAAACAAGCACTTATTGAGCTAAATAATAGCTCTTGGGTTACAAGTGCTGGTGCAATGCAATGGACTTTAGGAAATGTTCAAGCTACAACAGATGTTAAAGGTGTTGGAGATTTCTTAGGAAAAGCACTTAAAGGTTCAGTAACAAAAGAATCAACTGTTAAGCCTAAATATCAAGGAACTGGATTATTAATGCTTGAACCAACATATAAACATTTATTAATTGAGGATGTTTCAACTTGGGGTTCAGGTATGGTACTAGATGATGGAATGTTCTTAGCATGTGATGCTAATGTTAAATATGACGTTGTAATGCGTTCAAATTTATCATCTGCTGTATTAGGTAATCAAGGATTATTTAGTTTAAAACTATCAGGTTCAGGATTAGCTGTTTTAGAAAGTCCAGTACCTAGAGAGGAATTAATTGAAATTGAAATAAAAAATGATACTTTAAAAATAGATGGTAACTTTGCTGTAGCTTGGTCAGATACTTTAGAATTTACTGTTGAAAGATCAGGTAAAAGCTTGTTAGGATCAGCAGTTTCAGCTGAAGGTTTTGTTAATGTATATAGAGGAACAGGTAAAATATTAATTGCACCTGTATTAGCTTCTACTGGATACACTACATCAACTTTAGGTGCAACTTATGCTCGTCCTACAGGAAGATAAAAATTCAATCAAGAAGAATTCAGTTTAACTGGATTCTTTTTTTTTACTTTAATGAAAAATGTATAATTATAGTATATAATATATTTGAGAGGTTAAGTGATAGTTATGATTGAATATATTGGCGTAGATATTGGTGGTACAAATATTAGAGTAGGATATATAGATGAAAATGAAAAGATGTATTTAGTACATAAAGAATCTACTTTAGAAAATGTATTAACTAGTGAAGACTTATATAATAAAATAAAAGAATTAATAAAGAAGGTTCCACATTATGAAGAAGCTAAAGCAATTGGTATTGGAATACCTGGGGCAATAAAAAACTTAAAAGAAATAATGACATCCAGGAATTTACCATTATTACTTAATTTTCCATTAGTTGAAAGATTGGAAGCCGAATTTAATAAAAAAGTCTATATTGAAAATGATGCAAAAGTAGCTACACTTGCAGAAGCGGTAAAAGGAGCAGGTAAAAAAAGTGAAATTGTATGTTACGTTACAATAAGTACTGGACTTGGTGGAGGAATAGCTATAAATAAACATATATATTATGGTGCAAATGGAGTAGGTGGATATTTTTCAAGAATGATACTAGATGGTGAAAATATGAGTGAACATGTTATTAGTGGTACTTCGTTAATTAATAAAGTACAGGATAAAGGATTAGAGAATATAACATGTGCAGCTGAAATATTTGAATCTAGCAATAACATAGCTGTTGAAATTGTTAAAGAATTTAAAAGAAATTTAACCAATCTATTACTAAATATTTCTATAACGATAAATCCACATGTTGTTGTACTAGGTGGAGGAGTAATGAAATCTAAAAAATATTTTTTAGAAGATGTAAATAGTATGTTTAAAGAAAAAGTTCATAGTTTTGCCAAGGATATGGAAATTAAAGTAGCTGAACTTGAAGAACCTGGAGTACTAGGGGCAGCACTTATTGCTAAAGATATGAATAATAAATAACAAAAAAATACACATGACTTGCATGTGTATTTTTTGAGTTAATTTTCAAATTTAGCTTTTAGAACAATATTTTCTACATGGTAAGAATTTTCTTTTTTAAATACATCTGCAGAAATAATATTCCCAATCTTAAATATTTCTTCTTCGTCTTCTGACTTAATATAGTAAATGAATAGTTTTTTACTATCTTGTAGGTTAAAGCAGTATATAAGTTTTCCCTTATCAATGCAAGAACAACATTGTGAAATTATTCCTGTTACAGAACCTTTATTTCCGGTTAAGCTATTAACTGCTTTTCTTTTTAATTCTTTGAGAACTTTTTCTTGTTCTTCAAGATTTAAGCTATTATAATACTTTTGAAATTTAGCTAAATCACTATTTTTCATGTTTTCAATATTAATTCCGTTCTCCTTTTTTACTATTTAAAAAATAAAAATCAAACATAATAATGTACCTCCTTTTAAATATTAATCGTAAAGTTGATGATACGTATTGTAGGCATAATTATAACATATAAATTTTGAAAATAAAAGAGAAAGAGTAAAAATGCCAAAAAAGAAGTATACATAAGTATACTTCTAGAAAGTTATTTTAATCTATTTTTATATTCTTTATAATCATCATAATTTCCTACATATGTTGAAACTTTACCATCTTTAAATTCGACAGTTTTATCTGCAAATTTATTGATAAAATATCTATCATGACTTACAAAGATTAATGTTCCATCAAAATCTTCTAAAGCTTCTTCTAAAACTTCTTTTGTAGGAATGTCTATGTGGTTGGTAGGTTCATCAAATATTAATGTGTTTATTTTAAGTTGTAAAAGTTCTGCTAGTTTAATACGCATTCTTTCACCACCTGATAAGTTCATTACTCTTTTATTAACGTCTTCTTTGTAAAATTGGAAATTAGATAGTATTTGTCTTGCACGTTGTTCATTTATTCCAACTGCATTTTTAAAGTATTCAAGTAGTTGTTGATTTCCATCAGGAAAAGTAATAATTTGAGGTAAATAACCTATTATAACACTTGGTCCAATCATTACATCACCTTTTACAGTTAGTTCTTGTTCATTTAAAATTGTCTTTATAAAAGTAGATTTACCACTTCCATTTGCACCAATAAATGCAACACGTTCTCTTGCACAAATATCTAAGCTAATATTATCTAAAATTTTTCTTCCTTCTGGAGTAGTTACAGTTAAATTTTCTGCAACTATTACTTTTTTACTAGACTTACGTTCTTCTGAAAATTCAACATTTAATTTCTTTTGTTCTTTTGGTCGTGCTATAGATATTTTCTTTAATTTATCTATTTGTGTTTGTAAAGCATGAGCTCTATCACAAAGAGTAGAACTATTAGTTGCCATACCACGTTCAGCAAAATATTTTTTCTGTTCTTCAAGTCTTTTTATTGTAGCTTGTTGTTCTTTATAATCTGCCATTTGCTTTTCAAAATCACGTTGTTTTTCTATTAAATACCCAGAATAATTAGTTGAATAAACTTTACCTATTCCATTATCTAAGGCAAGAATTTTATTAGACATTTTATCTAAAAAATATCTATCGTGAGATACTATAACAGAAGCACCTCTAAAAGATTTAATATATCCTTCAAGCCATTCAATTCTATCTATATCTAAGTGGTTTGTGGGTTCGTCAAGTAAAATTAATTCGGGTTTGATAAGAAGTGCTTTAGCTAGTTGTACCAAAGTTTTTTCGCCACCGCTCAAATCATTGTAACTTTGTGTTAGTAGTTCTTTATTAATTTTTAATCCTTCAACAACGGTACTAATATTTACTTCTATATCATATCCACCTGCTAGTGAAAATCTTTCCATTAAATTGCAATATTTTTCTAGTACTGTATTATATTCAGTTTCATTTAAGTTTGAATTCATTTTTTCTTGTAGATTATTTAGACGCTTTTCCATTTCGTTAAGTTCACCAAAAGCATCTTTTAATACACTATACACTGGTCTTTCATCTATTATACTTGATCCTGTTTGATCTAAATATGCTACTTTAGCACCTTTTTTTATACTAACTGAACCTGTATCTATTTTTTCGAGTCCAGCAATCATTTTTAATAATGTAGATTTTCCGCAACCATTTGGCCCAACTATAGAGATAGATTCACCTTCGTTTAGTGAAAATGAAACATCTTCAAAAAGTTGACCATATCCAAAATTTTTTTCTAATTTATTAACATCTAAAATTATCATATTGTAACTCCTATATTTTTAGCCATTATTTTTAAATATAATATCATTTCTAATTTAATACGTCAAGATTAGCTTAAATTAGAAATGATATAAAAAAAACGTCACACTTTACAGTGCAACGTAATTATTCTTGGTGGGAATGATCGGAATCGAACCGATACGAGGTTTAACCCTCGCAGGATTTTAAGTCCTGTGCGTCTGCCAGTTCCGCCACACTCCCGCTTGAACAGTATTTATTTTAACACCTTTATTGTTAAATGTCAATACCTTTTTTTACAAATATTGCTTCTTTGATAAAAAATTCGATTTTGCTATCTTGGAAGTGAGTGGCTCAAATGTTTCATTAGTAGAACAATATTTATCTACAAATGTAACTACAAGACTTTCTCTATACTTAGGAACTTTTCTAAAAGTAAGTGGCCACATGTGTTTTACAATTATATCTTTTTCTATATCGTTTAAGTCAAAATATTTTATTGCATTATCTAATGCTGTTTGTGGATGAGTAAATCCGTGTTTTTCAAATAGTGGCTTTTTTTCCATGACTTTATGCCAATCATATAAGAAAAGGTCATGAAGTAGGGCAGCTCTAGCTGTAGATTTTGCATCCAATTTTAAATATTTAGCTATTTTATAGCTTGTATAAGAAACACTTACACAATGATCGTAACATGTTGTATTTCCATGTTGTATATATTCTTTCATTGATGTTACAACAGGATTGTTTAATATATCTGCTACAAATTCATTATATTCATTATCATAAGTTGATATGGTATTATCTGAAAGTATTTTATATATTTCTTTTTTATCTTCTAATCTCATAGAACACCTCTAACTATTATTATACCATATTTTTATATTACTTAGCAAATTAACTATTTTGCTAGCAAGTTAGTAAGTGCAACACTTCCAATTATAACTCCATTTACTATTAACATCACTGTTGAATTGTTAACATTTGAAAATTTTTCTTGAGCATATTCACGGATTTTACCAACAGTATTTACAGCATTTCTTCTAATTGTATCAAAATCCATTGCAAATTCATATTCAACAGGAGTATATGCATAAATTACTATTTGTGGAATTCCATCACGTATTTCATATCTGTGTGTTAATCTAATCATAATAATCACCTATAAGTATTTTTAGTAAAAAATAGTTATTTATTCACTTGTAATAATTTTTTTTTTGAGGTATATATATTAGTATGAATAAGATAAAGAAAATTATATGTATATGTTTAATGTTTTTTAGTATATTTTTTACTAGAGCTTATGCTGTAAATAGTTTGGACTTGCAGTCAAAATATGTAGGGATATATAATGCAGAAAATATGGAATTATTATATGGTAAGAATCAAGATCAAACTATTCAGATTGCAAGTATGACAAAAATTATGACAGCTATTATTAGTGTAGAAAATATACCAGATTTAAATGAGAAAATAACAATAGATTATGATATTATTGCTAGTAATTTAGATAGCGATTTAGCAGTATGTGGAATAGAGAATGGACAAACTTTAACATACTATGATTTAGTAGCTACAACTTTAATTCCTTCTGGTGCGGATAGTGCATTATATTTAGCTTATACTGTATTTAATGATTATAGTACTTTTATTACTAAAATGAATGATAAAGCTTATGAGCTAGGGCTTGAAAATACTCATTTTGATAATCCGGTTGGGCTAGATTCAAATAATAATTACTCTACAATTAGTGATGTAGCTAAATTATTAGATTATGCACTTGAAAATGATACTTTAAAAGAGATTATGAGTATGTCTACTTATACTACATCAGATGGAAATATAACTGTTTCACATACAATAAATAAAACTGCAAATAGAAATGGGATTAATATAACTCATATCCTTGGTGGTAAAACAGGAACAACAGGAGATGCAGGAATATGTCTTGCTAGTTACTCAAATGATGATGGTGTTGAACTCATCTCTGTTGTGGCAGGGGCATCAATGTATTCTACAAAACCACATAATATAATAGACACAGAAAATTTATATGAGTATATAAAAAGTAATTATGATAAAAGGGATATAGTTTCACAAGGCGAAAACGTATTAAACTTAACAAATACAGCATGTGAAGATACAATGAGTTTCTATGTAGATAAAAGTATAACAAGATATACAAGTAGTATTGATAAATCTAAATTAGATTTTAAATATATTAGAACAAATGATATGTCAAATCTTATGATAAAAGACAGTAAAGTAGGGGAAGTAGAGGTATATTATAACGGAGAATACCTTGAAAAAGTAGATTTAAAATTAAGTGAGAATATAGATTTTGAAATAATTGATTGGGCAAAGAAGAACCTCTTAGGAATTTCCTAAGAGGTTTAATTTTATTCAAATATTACTGCACTACTAAATGTATCAGTTGTATCATTGTATAAATATACAATGTGTTTATTATCTTTAAATTCATAATAACAACTAACTTCATCTTTGTAGTTTAATTCTTTTTTATATATTATAGATAGATTATTGAATTTAGTACCAATAATATCTTCTGGTAATACTTCTGTAGCAATTTCAAGAAATACATTATTATTTGCATGATGATTTGCATCTAAATCTCTTTTCATTATTGTATAACTTAATGTTTTTTCTAAATTATCTGGGAGCTTAATTCTATCGTTAAAAGGAGTTTCAAAAACATTATTTTCAACATTTTCATAAAGAGCAATTAACTCATCAGATAATTTTAAAATTGAATGATTTTTAGCATCTACATATACCCATTTTGAATCTGCTTTGGCAATAAGTTTATCTTCATAGTATACTTCAAAGCATCTATTAGAATAGATTTTTTTAGAGAATGAAGCCCAAGTTTTAATGCTTAGTTCACCATTATATGGAACCCTATCATAAACTTGAAGTCTCCAATATAATAATACCCATGTTGTACCAGTTGATTCTATATCACTAACACCATGACCTACTTGGCTACTAGCATTATTCGCTACTTCCTGTAAAATACGTAAGATTCCTTTGTTTGAAAGTAAAAAATTTTCTCCAATATCTAAAAGTGTTACTTTTTCTGTACATGTAAATATTCCCATAAAACCTCCCCTTAATATAAAAATAAGCAGACATATTTGTCTGCTCCCAGCTGGTGACCCCTACGGGAATCGAACCCATGATTCGACCTTGAGAGGGTCGCGTCTTAACCGCTTGACCAAGGGGCCATCACAGTTAGTATTATAGCATAAATAATTTTAGGAGTAAAGTTTTTTACTCCTAAAAATTAAAATTTATTATATTATGTATAATGTCACAGATAAGAAGTGACATATAGAACCACCTAAAACAAATAAATGCCAAATTGAGTGGAAGTATCTTAAGTTTAAATTGTGTAGAGCATAAAATATTACTCCAACTGTATATGCTATACCACCAGCTACAAGTAAATACAGACCAGGCATAGCATTATTTATTTCAAAGTAGCTAATTACTTCTGGTAATGCAATTAGTACAACCCATCCCATAACTATATATGAAACTACATTTAAAATTTTAAACTTATTTTTAAATACTAAATAGAATATAGTTCCCAATATTGCAATACCCCAAACAATTCCAAATATTATCCATGCCTTTGTAGGGTCGATACTCCTTAGTGCTACAAGTGTATAAGGTGTATAAGTACCTGCAATAAGTAGATAAATTGTGCAATGATCAAATAGTCTAAGTATTTTCTTTGCTTTCTTATTTGTAATAGCATGATATAGTGTTGACATTGTGTAAAGTATTATTAAACTTGCACCAAATATTGTAGATGTAACAACACCTATTGTATTATGATGCATAGCAGCTACCACTACCATTATTACTAAAGCTGCTATTGATAGTAAAGAACCAATTCCATGTGTAATAGAATTGGTTATTTCTTCACCTAAAGTATATAGTTTTTTCATTTTTTCTTTAGCCATTAATAAATTCACCTAGGAAATATTTTTTCTTTCCTTTACGAACTACAACATATTTATCTTCTAAAGCTACATCTTTGTTTATAACAAGTTCGAGATCTGTAACTTTTTCACCATTGATATAAATACTTCCGTTGTTTAGGAATTCTCTAGCTTCTCTTTTACTAGAGCAAATTTTGTTGTTAGCAAGGAAATCTACAATATTTTCTTCAGTAGATACTACAATGTGGTCAACATTTGCAAATATTTTACCAATTAAGTTTGTTGGTATTTTTTTGATATCTCCACTAAATAGTGCTCTACTAATTTCAACTGCTTTTTGGTATTCTTCTTCACCATGGATATCACGAATAACTTCATGAGCTAAAGCTTCTTGAGCAATTCTTTTTTCTGGTGCTTCTAAGTGTTGTTTCATTATTTCTTCAATTTCTGATTTAGATAAGAAAGTAAATCTTTTTAAGTATGCTTCCATCATTGAATCTTCTAAATTGAATAAATATTGATATAATTCATAAGCAGAAGTTTTATCTATATCTAACCATACAGCATTTCCTTCGGATTTTCCCATTTTCTTACCTTGAGAATCTGTAGCTAGAGGTATAGAGAATGCATAAACTTCTTCACCAGTTAATTTACGTATTATTTCAATACCAGTTGTTAAGTTACCCCATTGGTCAGAACCACCAATTTGTAATGTAACACCATAAGTATCATGTAGATGTTTGAAGTCAACGCCTTGAATTAACATGTATGAAAATTCAGCATAAGATATACCAATTTCAAGTTGTCTTCTTACTAAATCTTTGTTAATCATGTAATTTACATTTATGTATTTACCATAGTCTCTTAAGAAATCTATATAATTAACATCTTTGAACCAATCATAGTTATTTACACATTTGATATCAAATAATCTTTCAACTTGTGCTTTTAATTTAGTATAGTTACTTTCAATAACTTTAGCATCAGCTTTTTCTCTTTCTCCAGTTCCTCTAGGATCACCTACAAGACCAGTAGCTCCACCAACAAGAAGTATAGGATTGTGTCCTGCTTTTTGTAGTCTTTTAGCAACTAGGAATGTAGAATAATGTCCTATATGTAAGCTATCTGCAGTTGGATCAGTTCCAAGATAGAATGTTATCTTTCCATTATTAAGTTTTTCAATTAAATCTTCACTACTAATATCTTTTATTAAGCCTCTCCATTGTAAGTCTTCATAAACAGTCATTTCTTTTTCCATTAATATCCCACCTTTATTTTTCTCAATATGTCATCTAGTATACCATATTTAAAATTAAATTTAAAGTATTAAAATAAACAATAAGTCAAATTTTTAGTAAAAAAAATAATTTTATTGCAAAATGGACATAAATATAGTAATATATAGCTATAATGTTGGGGGCAATTGATATGGAAAACAAAGGAAATAATGAAATAATTGGAGAAAAGAAGAAAGTGAAGAAATCTATACTTAAAAACTTTTATCCTGAATATACTTTTGAAAAGGTAGAAGATATACCTTTAGAACTATTACATAAGGAAGGAATTAAATTAGTACTTATGGATATGGATAATACTTTAATTGATTGTAAAGGAAATTATTCAAAGGATTTAAGAAAATGGATAAAAAATGCAAAAGCAAAAGGAATAAAATTTTATATATTAAGTAATTCTTTTTCAGAAAAAACTGTAAAAAGAATATCTAAAGAACTTGGAGTTCAGTATTTTTATAAAGCATCTAAACCATCAAGAAAAGGATTTAGAAAAGTATGTGATAATTTTCCAGAGATAAATAAATGTGAAATACTTATGATTGGTGATCAGTTATTTACAGATATTTGGGGTGGAAATAGATTTGGAATTAGAACTTTACTTGTTAAAAGAATTAATAAAAAAGAAGTTATAGTTAGCAAAATAAAAAGACCTGTTGAGAGAATAATTCTAAATCACTATTATAAAAAAGAGGAAAATGTTGAAAAATGCAAAGTTTAATTATATTTTTAGGGATAGCATTAATATTTAGTGCTATCCTATCTAATTTTTTAGAGCTAGCAAAGAATAATAAAGGGAATGATTTTAAAATTAAAGATTATATAAAAAACTTTAAGATAAAGAATATAGATATAAAGTATGTATTTATATTTGTTATTTTATTTGAGGTATTATTAAAATTTGTACCTATGCCAAATTTAATATTTTATATTCCAGTAGTACTTGCTTTGATTCTAGCTTTTTGCTTAGATATAAAGTATATGATTATTCCAGATACTTCTAGTATAATAATTGTTATATCTGCTATTTTAAAATTGATAATGAATTTCTCAATAGATAATTGTATTAATTCAATAATAGGATTACTAGTTGGAGGACTGTTTTTCTATATAATCAATATAATCTTTGAATTTTTTACTAAAAAGGTAGGATTTGGATTTGGAGATATAAAGCTATTAGCAAGTATTGGTTTATTTTTAGGATATAAAGATGTATTTGTAATTATAATAATGAGTATATTTTTATCTGCTGCATTTAGCATAATATTTTTAATAATAAATTATTTAAGAAAAGTAAAGAAAGAATATCTACCTTTTGGACCATTTATAGTAATTAGTACACTAATTATTTTTATAGTTCCAGGAGCTAGAATAATTAATTCATATGTTTATCTTGTGGATAGTTTAATAGATAAGCTTATATAACATAAATTTAATAAAAGTAGTAATGTGCCAAAATTTAAGGTATATTACTACTTTCTTCATTTATTTGTAACATAATAAATGTTTACTTTTAAGGCTAATTAGTGTATAATCTGTATAGGTGAAATTATGATTAAATTTGGTGTGGCAGGTGGAACAGATGACTTTCGAAATGAGTATAAAAATTCATATCAAATGCCTGAATATTTAAAGAAATTCGGACTTGATGCATATGAATATCAATGCTCAAGAGGTGTAAAGGTATCAGATGAGCTTGCAGAAAGAATAAAAGATGAAGCTATAAAACATAATATTAAACTTAGTATACATGCACCATATTACATATCTTTATCTACACAAGAACAAGATAAAAAGATTAAGACTAAAAAGTATATACTTGATACTATGACAGTTGCTAAAAAGATGGGAGCAGATAGAATTGTAGTTCATGCAGGTGCTTTACTTGGACTTGAGAGAAGTTTTGCAGTAGAATCTGCTTGTAAAATTTTAAAAGAAGTAATTCAAGAAGCAGATGAGAAAGGACTTGGAGATATAATAATATGTCCTGAAACTATGGGTAAAATTAATCAACTAGGTGATAGTAAAGAAATAATTCAAATGTGCAAAGTAGATAAAAGACTAATACCGACTATAGATTTTGGGCATTTATATGCAAGAAGTATTGGTACTTTAAACACATATGAACTATGGATGAAGGAGCTAAGTATGTATATAGAAGAATTAGGCTATGACAGAATGAAAAATTTTCATGCACATTTTTCACATATGGAATATACTCCAAATGGTGGAGAAAAAAATCATGTTAAATTTTCAGATGAAGGTTATGGACCGGATTTTAATAATGTATGTAGAGCTTTAATAGATTTAAAATTAGAACCGAGAATTATTTGTGAGTCAGCTGGAACACAAGATGTTGATTCAAAGATGATGAAGGATATATATTTAGAAATGGAAGGTAAAAATTATGAGTAAGACTGAATTATTAGCTCCAGCAGGGAGCTTAGAAAAAGCAAAAATTGCATTTATGTATGGAGCAGATGCTGTATATGCTGGTACTGCAAAACTATCTTTAAGATCTAGAGCAGAATTAAATGATGATTCTCTAGAAGATACAATTAAATATGCACATAGTATTGGTAAAAAAGTATATGTTGCTTTAAATATATATGCAAATGATACAGATTATGAAGAAATAGAAAAACAAGTTAAAATATTAAAAGATGTAAAAGCAGATGGAATTATTGCAAGTGATCCTGGTGTAATTATGAAGATAAAAGAAATAGCACCAGAAATAGATATACATATTAGTACACAAGCTAATACTGTAAGTTTACATGCTGCTGAATTTTGGAGAAGCTTTGGTGCAAAAAGAGTAGTTATATCTCGTGAATTAAGTAAAGAAAGAATAGAATACATTATGAAGAATAAACCAAAAGATTTAGAAGTTGAAATGTTTATTCATGGAGCTATTTGCTATGCTTATTCTGGAAGATGTTACTTAAGCAAATATCTAGCTAATAGATGTGCTAACCAAGGAGATTGTGCACAACCATGCAGATGGCAATACAATGTAACTGCATCAGAAGTAAATAATCCAGATAGCAAAATAAATATAGATTTTGATGAAAAAGGAACATATTTATTTTCATCAAAAGATATGTGCTTAATTCGTCAAATCCCTACTATATTAGATATGGGAGTAGAAAGCTTAAAAATTGAAGGAAGATTAAAAACAGATTATTATCTTGCAACAGTTGTTAGAGCATATAGAAATGCTATAGATGATTATGAAAAATTAAAAGCTGAAGGCAGAGAAAGTGAATATGATGCTTCTAAATACCTAGTAGAACTTGAAAAAGTTAAAACAAGAGGATTATCTGAATTCTATTTTTCAGATACTAAAAATCAAGATATTCATGATTTTGATGGTAAAAGTGAAAATCTTGAATATGAATATGGTGCAAGAGTTGTTGAAAAATTAGAAGATAACATCTATGTAGCAGAAATAAAAAATAAATTATCTTTAGGTGATAGACTTGAAATATTATTACCAAATTCTATAGAAGAATGTAGTTTTAATATTGAAGAGCTATATGATATTAAAAATGGTCAAAGTATTGATACTATTAATCCTGGTATTAAAGGACAACAAGTTAAAATTAAGATTCCTTATGATTTAGTACCTGGAACAATAATAAGAAGAAAAAGATAATTGAAAATGAGGTGGTATTTTGAAAAGTAAGAAGGTTGGAATAACATTATTTGTATCCTTGATAATAGCATTTTTTATAGTGCTAGTTGCTGCAGTAAATAATATAAACGGGGAACTTAGTGTACAAACTATAAAAATAATATCAAGTACAGATAACCAAGATTTAGAGAGAGTACTTGTAAAGTATGGTGAAGAAAATGATATTAATGTAGTCATAGACTATGCTGGAACTCTTGAAATAATGGAAAGATTAAATGCCGGTGAAGAATACGATGCAGTATGGGCTTCTAACTCTATGTGGTTATATATGTTAGATAGCTCTATAAAAAAATCAGATTCTAAAATTATCAATATGAATCCTGTTGTATTTGGTATTCGTAAGTCAAAAGCAGAAGAGTTGGGATTTGTAGATAAATCAGTAAAATTACAAGATATTCTAAATGCTATTAATGAAGGAAAGCTAAAATTTGCAATGACATCTGCTACTCAAACTAATACAGGAGCTTGTGCATATTTAGGATTTTTAACAACACTTTCTGGAAATCCTGAAATATTAACAGAAGAACATTTGCAAAATGAAGATACAAAGACTAATCTAATAAATCTTTTTAAAGGTGTAAAGAGAACATCTGGTAGTGAAGAATTTTTAGAAGAGATGTATATTGATGGTGAATGTGATGCAATAGTTACATATGAAACATCAATAATAAATATAAATCAAAATATTGATGATGAAGATGATACAATTTATGCAATATATACAGAAGATGGTGTATCTATGAGTGATTCTGTATTTGCATATTTAGGTAAAACTAATACTTTAAAAGAGGATGCATTCTTAAAACTACAATCATATTTACTATCTGATGAAGGACAACAAGAATTAATGAAAACAGGTAGAAGAGTATGGTATGGTGGAATAAAAGAAGATGTAGATAAAACAATATTTAATCCTGAATGGGGAATAGATACAACAAAATATATTACACCAATTAAATTCCCTTCAACAGATATAGTGAAAAAAGCTTTAGGATTATATCAATCTGAACTTAGAAAACCAACACATATTCTATTTGCACTAGATTATTCTGGAAGTATGAGTGGTGAAGGAATAGAAGAATTAACAGCTGCAATGGATTATATATTGACAGAAGAAAAAGCAGCAGAAAATTATTTACAATTTTCTGAAAAAGATAAAATAAGTATAATAGCATTTAATAGTATAGTCTCTGAACCAATAACTGTTGAAAATGGACTTGATACAGAAGAATTATTAGAAACAATAAATGAAGGAATACCTAGAGGTGGTACTAATATATATGACACAGTTTCTGAAGCTATTGAGTATTTAGATTCAGAAGATATGGACACATATAACGTGTCAATCGTTCTTATGACAGATGGTGTAGGAAATAACGGAAGTTATAGAGAAATGGTAAGTACAATTAATAATGCTGAAAATAAAATACCTGTATATTCAATAATGTTTGGATCAGCAGATGATGAACAATTGCAAGATATAGCAAGTTTAACAAGCGGAAAAGTATTTGATGGAAAAACAAATTTACTAGAAGCATTTAAATCTGTTAGAGGATATAATTAGGAGGTGAGGGAATGAAATTATCGTATTTATTATCAATAATTGTTGGTATTTCATCTTTTTGCCTGCTATATTTAGGACTGGATTTAAATATTATATTTAGTATTGTTGTATCGTTAGTAGCATATTATGCTGCAACTATGATATTTAAGGAAAAGAGCGAATACCAACTAGAAATTAATCAAGATTTAGTTCAGTATGAAAAATTAATAACAGATGCTAGAGCTAATATAAGAAGATTAGAATTATTAAAAGAAAAAATAGAAAATGTAAGTTTAAGAGCAGACATTACAGATGTTTGCGATATATCAGACAAAATTTTAACAAGCTTAAAAGAAAATCATAAAAAGACAGGACAAGTAAGAAAGTTTATAGATTATTATTTACCATTTACTTTAAATATTTTAACTCAATATAATAAAATTGAAGATCAAGAATTAACATCATATGAAAGCAAAGAATTTATGTATAAAGTTGAAACTATGATTAAAAGAGTTAAAGAGGCATGCGAAGTACAATTAAATAACATGTATGAAACAGATTTATTAAATACTAATGCAGATATAAAAGTTTTTGAGACAATGTTAAAAACTGATGGATTAGTAGATGATAATATGAATATTAAAGTAGAAAAGAAAGTGGGTGAATAATTTGTCTGGAGTAATTGTTGATGAAACTAGAAAAAAGCCTAATCAAAGAGTGATAGGTGTTCTAATATTAATATTTTTAGTAATATTAGTTTGTGTTGTAGTAGCACTAAGAAATTCAAATGGTGCTGCAAATAAAGATGCTACTCAAATTTATGGAGCAGTAGGTGGAGGAAAAGAAAATCTACTAGACGACGAACAGTTTAAAAGTATCTTAAATGAAAGATATGGAATTAATGTTGTTAATGATTCTTGGAGTAACGGTAAATTAGTCGTAAATCCTGTAGTAAGAGAAAATGGTGACGGATATGATTTTATATTCTTCTCAGATCAAAGATTCTATGATTATTATAAATTAGCAGCAGATCCTACCAAAGGTGAAGCTGAAAGAGAAAGAGTTTTAAAAGGTAACCTAACTTTAAATACTCCTATTGTAATATACAGTTGGGATACTGTTGTAGATGCATTGATTAATGAAAATATAGTAACATTGAAAGATGGTGTTTATTATATAACAGATATGGATAAACTGTTACAATATATTTTAGAAGGAAAAACATGGAAAGAAATAGGTGTTGAAAACTTATACGGAAAAATAAATATAAATTCAACTGACCCAGTTACTTCATCACCAGGTGCAACATATTATGGACTATTATTATCTATATTATGCGGTGGAGAAGTAACAGAAGCTAATATAGAACAAAATTTACCAAAATTAAAAGAGTTCTATGAAAAATCTGGATATATGAATAATACACCTGCCGATTTATTTGACATATATTTAAAAACTGGTGTTGGAGCACAACCAATGATTGTAGACTACGAAAAAAGTATAATAGACTTTGCAAACTCTAACCCTGATGGATATGCTCAAGTAAAAGATAAAATGAGAATATTATATCCTGTTCCAACAATATGGAATTCACACTGTATAGCAACACTAACAGAAGATGGAAATAAATATTATGAAGCATTCAATGATCAAGAAATACAACAATTAGCTTGGTCTAAATATGGATTCAGAACTGGTATAACTGGTGGAAGTTACGACGTTACTAAAGTTGGTGTAACTGGAATTCCACAAACAATAGATACTACAGTATCTGGACTTAGAATAAATATCTATAATAGATTAATAGAATATTTAAGCGAGTAAAATTTTTGGAGGTAAAAATATGGAAAAAGAAAATTTAGTTTTAGAAGTAAAACCTGAAATCTCAACTAAAGAGATAGAAAATGAACTTATTGAAAATAAAGTGGTAACTGAAGAAAAAATAGAGGATTCTTTAAATTATGATAAATTATCAACAGCAGAAAAAGAAGCTATAGATAATTTTTTAGTAAAATTAGATCTTACAGACACTACAAATATCTTATCTTATGGTGCTAGTGCACAACAAGAAATTGCAAAATTTTCAGATGATGTATTACAAAATGTTAGAACTAAAAATGCTGGAGATGTTGGAGAACTTCTTACAGATTTAGTTGTAGAAATAAAAGATTTTGATAGTGCAACAAATGTTAATGAACCAAAAGGATTCTTTGCAATGTTTACATCATTAAAGAAAAGAGTTCAAAAATTATTATCTAAATATGATAAAGTAAATAATAACATAGATAAAATAGAAAAAAGACTTGAAAATCATAAAATGCAAATGTTAAAAGATATTGCAATATTTGATGAAATGTATGAAAAAAATATGGATTCATTTAAAAATATATCTTTATACATTATCGCTGGAGATAAAAAAATAAAAGAATTAAAAGAAGTAGAATTACCAAAACTACAACAACTTGCTCAAGAGAGTGGAGAACAACTTGATGCTCAAAAAGTAAATGATTTAATGGCAGTTATTTCTAGATTTGAAAAGAAAATCTATGATTTAAAAACTACTAGAATTATATCTATCCAAATGGCTCCACAAATTAGAATGATTCAAAATAATGATAGTGAATTAGTAGAAAAAATCCAATCTTCTATTATTAATACAATTCCTTTATGGAAAAACCAAGTAGTTATTGCTTTAGGTCTTGCAAATGCTAAAAGTGCTTTAAATACACAACAAGCTGTAAGTGAAATAACTAACGAAATGTTAAAGAAAAATAGTGAAAATTTAAAACAAGGAACAATAGAAATTGCAGCTGAATCTGAAAAAGCTATTGTTGATGTTGAGACACTTCAAAAAACAAATAGTGATTTAATTGCAACATTAGATGCTTTAATTCAAATACATGATGAAGGAACTAAAAAACGTTCTGCAGCTGAAATTGAATTACAAAAAATTGAACATGAACTTAAAGAAAAATTACTTGCAGTTAAAAATGAGCAACAACAATAATTAATATAAAGAAATAAAACTAAAAATATAAAAAAGATAGTTCTAAGAACTATCTTTTTTAGTTATATTCATCTGATATATTACCTAGTATTTCTTCTATTGCATCCTCTAAAGTAATAAGTCCAACCGTTCTGTTTCCATTTTTTACAATAGCCATTGCATGTTTAGATTGTTGCATTTCTTTAAATACTTCATCTACTTTATCATCGTGATTTACGAAATATGCTTCACGAACAAGTTTTTTGATATCAAATTTAGATTCTCTAGAATATTGCATTATTAAATCTTTAACTACTAGTATACCAACAATATTATCTAATTTATCTTTATATACTGGTATTCTAGAATATTTACATGTTTTAATTACATTTAATAGTGCTTTTTCACTTATATATGTATCAACAGCAATCATTTTTTCTCGAATAGTCATTACTTTTTCGGCAGTGGTATCATCAAACTTAAATATATTTAGTAACATTGTTTTTTCCGTACTGTCAATTATTCCTTCTTCTTTTCCTTTTGAGATAATTGAAATAATTTCTTTTTCTGTTAGTTTTTCTTCATTATCTATTTGAATCTTGAATATTTTACAAATAAAACTTGTAGATTTTGTAAGTAGCCATACAAATGGATATAATATTTTTTCAAGTATATAGATTATATTTACTACTAGGTATGAGATTTTTTCGGGATAAGCTAAAGCTATTCTTTTGGGTAATAGTTCACCTAGTACTAGTGTGAAAAATGATAGTACAAGTGTTACTAAAATTATTGTTACTGTTTCTAGTATAGATGCTGAAATTGTTATGTATGGTGAAATTACCGTTACTATATCTTCAGCGATAGTTTCAGCTGCAAAAGCACTAGATAAAAATCCTGCTAAAGTTATACAAATTTGAATCGTTGCAAGAAAACCACTAGAATTATCTAACAATTTCTTTATTCTTTTAGCTTTCTTATTTTCTTTTTTTATATTATCTTCTAGTTCTAGCTTGTTTATTGATACAAAAGCCATTTCAGAAGCAGAAAAAATTCCGTTTAAAATTATGAGTAATAAAAGTATTAAAATCTTTATTAACATGAGCTAAACCTCCTAAAATTTATAATAACATATTTTAGGTAGAAAATGCAAATAACTAATAAAAGAAGATAATTTATATAAATTTATTGATTTTTAGTAAAAAATATTGTATAATACTGGTGTATAAGAACGACATAAATTTTTAAAAAATAAACAACCTCTACGGAAAAGATGCATCTTTCGATGCATCTTTGTTTTTTTATTTGATTAATAGAACTGGATTAAGAGTACTATTATTTTTCATTTCTTTTCTAACTTCAAAATGTACGTGATGACCATCTGGTTCCATAAGAGAAGCAGCTTTTTCTGGATTACCACCTTCAAGTGCTATGTTTTGACCTTGAGTTACATATTGATTATTAGTAACATTAACTACAGATAAGTTTCCATAGAAAGTATAAAGTATCATTCCATTAATTTCATGTTTTATCATAATTTCGTTGTCATATTTTTCACTATGTCCTATATAACATACATAGCCATCAGCTGCAGCTAAAACACTATCTTGATAAGTGTAGCATGCTATATCTATTCCTTGATGAGATAAATCATAACGATAAGTAATATCTCCATTTGCGGGTGTAATTAATGTATCTTTACAGTTTTTATAATAATTTATACCAGTCATATAAATTATTGAATCTACAATTCCTAAATCACTAGAAAAAGTAGGGCTAGAATAATTTTGAGCATAATATTCTCTTTTTTCATCTAATTTATTTCTTAAAAATGTTATTGGTTTTAAAATGTATAGCAAGCAAATAACTAATATAAATAAAATAACTTTTTTATTTAATAAACTATTCTTTGTATTTGATATAAATTTTGAAACGTCTATATTGTGTTTTCGTGTTTTGAATTTTTTCTTTTTTGGCTTGTTTTCTTTGGAGCTAATTTCTGGTTCATTTGTTATTCCAAGATAAGTGATATCGTTTCCCATTAATCTATAATTGTTATTCCTAATAACTTAATAAAAGCTAAGCTTTGATCTCTAGTAAGAATAACTCCCCTTATATCATTAGCATATGTTATAATTCCAGAAATATCACAAGTTCTCAAGTCAATTCCACTTAAAGAAGTGTTAGTAAAATTAGTTTCACACAAATTACAATACTCAAAATCTGTATTTTTAAGTACAAGATTAGAAAATGATGATTCTTTTAAATTTGAATTTTTAAAAGCAATATTTGAAAAACTACTATCATTGAAAATAGCTCCAAATATAAAGCAATTATCAAAAGTAACATTTTCAAAGTAAGTATTGTTAAGCATAGTACCTGCAAATTTACAATCAATAAATTTAACTCTTTTTAAAGTAGACTTTTCAAAATTTACAGAAGTAAAATCACAATTTTCAAATATTGCATCATTAAAATATGCTTTTGGAAGAGTTGAACCTTCAAAAGTTACATTCTTTAATTTTGAGTTAGATATTATTAGCTCATCTAATGTAAAATTTTTTAATATATCATCGTGTATTTGACATCCTTTGATACTATCGTTAAATTCTAAAAAGTCATATAAACGATACAAAATATCCAAGGATTCAGATATTTTAGGCTGTGAAATCATAAACGTCACTCCTTTAACAGTATTAAGTATATAGATTTTTTTTGGGTTTGTCAAATTTTATAAAATAATTGTTAAAAAAAGTAGAATTTCGTTATTTTTTATAGTATAATCTTTACAAAAGTAATCATATTTTAGGGGGAGAATATGGAACTTAACAAGGTGATAGAGAAAAAGCTTACAGCAGAGCAAAAAAATGAATTTGAGCGTGACGATGGTAAGTTTAAATTGTTGAAAAACATAATCATCTTACCAATTGTAACAGCTATATTAGGAATTTATTTAGAATCTATTTTAATAGTTACAATAAGTGTACTATTTATAATTGCATTTTTAGTAATTAGTGTATATGCTTCAAGTAGAAAAAACAAAATATATGAGAATGTTATAATTCCATATGTACTTGAAGAAAAATTTGATAATGTAGAGTATGTAAAATCTGATGTATCTTTAAAAGAAGAATTTATAAACTCTAGACTTGCACCAGAATGCGATAAAATAGAATGTAGTAATTATTTTAGATTAATAGAGGATAAATATTTTGTTGAAATTTGCAAAGTTGTAACAAATAAATTAGATGTTGAAGAAAATGATGGAGTAATAGACAAAAATTTAGAACAAAATTTTTCAGGGGTATTTGCGCGCGTTAAACTACCTAATAAATTTAATGTAAATTTTAAAGCTATAAAAAACATTAAAGATTATGGAAATATAAATGTAGATAAAAGTAGTACAGAGCAATTAAAAATGAATAATTTAGAATTTGACATGAATTATGATATTTTTTCAATGGAGCCTGTATCTTTAAAAAGGAGTTTATCTCCAGGAGTACTAGCAAGAATACTAGAAATAAATAGAAAACTAGATAATGTTATTAGTTTTTCTGTTTATGATAATGTATTATATGTAACACTAGAATATGAAAAATTTTTAGAATTTAAAGGAAATGGAAAAAATTATGTAGATGAAGAATTAGCGGTTCAAAATCTAGAAGTTTTAGAATATATAAATTACTTTATACGATATTTTGTTAATATGACAGTAGTATAAAAAAGCTATTAGAATAAATTTTCTAATAGCTTTTTGTTTTTTACTTTTTATCACTTTTTTTATTTTTCTTAATAGTAAATATATTTAAAATTCCTGTGAATTTATCTACTATTTGTGTACTATATTTTTGTGCTGTCACCTTGAAGTTGGCTTTACCACCAATTGTAAGAGCTGCGATTATAGCACTAATTATAACTTGTAAATCAAAATTTAAGTTATAATATGTTGTTATTTTCATAGCTACTATTGCACCAATACCACCACTAAGAATACCACATACGTCACCAATAACGTCGGCACATATACTTGATACTTTAGGAGCATTACGTATTAATTTTATTGATGTTTTAGCACCATCAAGTTTTCTACTTGCTTTTGCATGGAAATCCTTTTCCTCTGCAACTGTAACTGCCATAGATATCATATCAAAAATAATACCCATAGCTATAACTAAAAGTAGTATTAGTATAGCAATAGGAATTGGTAGACTATTAACAGTTAATGTAGTAATGAAAGTAAAGATTATTGAGAGTGAAAAAGATAACAGAGAAACTGTTATCACCCATTTACTCGACGAGTCTTTTTCTTTATCATTACTTTTTGAATCTTTCGATTTCATTATTTTTAATTCCCTCACTTTATTAAACAATATAATAAAGATGGTGATTTTTTAAGTAAATACTATGGTTTAGGTCTAGTAGAATTTCTCTATTTTCTACTAAATATTACTATTTAGCCGTTTCCGTTTAAAGAAAACACTCCACAGTCGCCTGTAAGAGAACTAGATCGCCACTTAAGTCCATACTTTAATCCTTAAAAAATCTCATTCCTCAATTAGAATAAACATTCTAGAAGTTTTCCTTTGGTGTGCACTTGTACAATTATTAGTCTCTTTTGCAACGATAATTTCATTACCAGATAAAAAATACATATGGCCATACACATTTTTCATCTTTTTAACGGGTAAATCCCAATATCCTCACTCAAGACAGGCTACACTACATATTGTGTCTTGGCACGCAATGTAGGTTATACTAAAAGACTCTAGCATTATATTTAGAATCAGTTAGCCTCCACGAAAATAGGAGAAGTAATTATATGCCGTTATAATCATTCCTAAATTCTTTACTCCCTGAAAACACGCAAGACTGGGCGTTTCGCGCATTGACAAGAAACTTCATCGGTATGCCTTTTAGTGGATTTTTAGCCCCACCCTCATAAAAGTTAGCGCAACTAGAATAATGCACCATCAACGAATATTATAACATAACGTTTTTGAAAAAGCAAGTTTTTAGAGATGAAATTAGTTTACGTAAGAAAAAAGCCATCTACAATATTTTATTAAAATTTTAAAAAAATATTCTTTAAATTTTTACATTATGGTATAATGTGTTTGTAATTAGAGGTGGTTATATGGCAAGAAGGAAAAAAATTAAAAACAATTCAACAGTACAAGTAATAATAGGGATAATAGCTTTTATCTTTATTATGATAATTGGAAATAATCATGATTTAGATTTACTGGAATCATTAAAACAAGCAACTGAAGTAGATTCACTAGAAAAGGTTGAAAATGTGGATAATACAGATAAACAAACTACAACTTCAGTAAATGGAAATTTAATAATAGATTATATAGATGTTGGACAAGGAGATAGCATATTAATTCGTCAAGGAGAAGCGACAATGCTAATTGATGGTGGAACAAGCGAATGTAAAGATGATTTATTAGATTTTTTAGAAGCAGAAAAAGTAGATAAATTTGAATACATTATTGGTACACATCCACATGAAGATCATATAGGAAGTTTAGATGATGTTGTAAATTCTTATGATTTTGACACTATACTTTTTCCTAAAGTAACATCAACAACAAAAACTTTTGAAAATTTAGTTTTAGCAGTACAAAATAAAGAGAAAAAATTTACTACACCAGTAGTTGGAACAGAGTATTCTTTAGGTGAAGCAAAATTTGAAATTTTAGCACCTAATAGTAGTAAATATACTTCTACAAATGATTATTCTATAGTTATAAAATTAACTTATGGAAAAAATACTTTCTTATTCACAGGTGATGCAGAATCGTTATCCGAATCAGAAATGTTAGATAAAAATATAGATGTTTCAGCAGATGTTTTAAAACTTGGACATCATGGCTCAACTACTTCTACATCTATGAATTTTTTAGAAGCGGTATCTCCAAAATATGCTGTAATATCTGTTGGTAAAGATAACTCATACAAACATCCAACTAAAACAACAATGAACAAATTGGAAGATATGGAAGTACCTGTGTATAGAACAGATGAACAAGGAACAATAGAATGTATAAGTGATGGTTTAAATATTACATTTAATGTTGAACCTGGAACTTATGCATATATGAATGAGTAGGTGATTTTTATGAAAGGCATTGTAGATAGATTTGAAGGAAATATAATAGTAATTGAAGCAAATGAAAAAATGTATAATGTAGATATAAACATTACAGATGGAACTTTAAAAGAGGGCGATGTAGTGGAACTAATTATGCAAGATGATAAAGTGATTTCAGTAAAGAAAAATGAAGAGGAGACACAATCAAGAGAAGAATATATAAATAATCTTGTAAAGGATATGTGGGAATAATATTTGACAAATAAAAACATAAATATACATTAGGAGGTATATTTATGTTTTTTTCTTTTATAATAGAAATAATATCAAAGTTTTTTGGACTTTTTGGATATATATCTAATGATAAGCTTTATCCAGAGCCACTTAGTAAAACAGAAGAAGAATATTATTTAAGAAAATACTTTGAAGGAGATAAAAATGCACGTGATGTATTGATAGAACATAACTTAAGATTGGTAGTGCATATTGCTAAAAAATATACTGCTAACGAGCAAGAATTAGAAGATTACACTTCAATAGGAACTATAGGATTAATAAAAGCTATAGATAGTTTTAAAGATAATAAAGGATTTAAAATAAGTACATATGCTTCAAGATGTATTGAAAACGAAATATTAATGCATATAAGAAGCTCTAAAAAACAAAAGGCAGAAGTATCCATGCATCAAGTTATAGGAACAGATAAAGACGGAAATGATATGGAATTAATAGATACTTTAGTTTTACAAGAAAAAGATACAATAGAGGACATTTATGATAAAACGATATTAAATCAAGTGTTGGAATTTATTAATAATAATTTAAATAAAAGGGAAAAGTACATTATGAATAGAAGATATGGTTTAGATGGAAAAAAATCTAAAACACAGCAAGAACTTGCAGATGAACTCGGAATATCGCGTTCATATGTATCTAGGATAGAAACTAAAGTACAAAAAATGTTAAAGAAGAATATAAAAGAATAAAAGAACTAAAAGGAGTGTAAATTTCATTATGCTCTTTTTTTGATATATTTTGTAAAAAATAATTGTAATTATGTGTACTGTATGCTAAAATATACAAGGAAAAAAGAGGTAGAAAAATGAATGAAAAATTATTAAACAAGATAAAAAATATGCCTAAAGTAGAATTACATCTACATTTAGATGGATCATTAAATACCAAGGATATTCAAACTAAATATGGATTAACAAATGAACAAATTAAGGATAAGATGATTGCAGATGAAAAGTGTAAAGATTTAAATGATTATCTAAAAAAATTCGATTATCCTATATCAATTATGCAAACAAAAGATTCTATACAAAATATAGTAATAGCATTATTAACATATTTAAAATCTCAAAATGTTATTTATGTTGAGATTAGATTTGCACCTCAATTTCATACTAGAAGAGGACTAACACAAGACGAGGTAGTAAATTTTGTTGTAAATGCTGCAAAGAAAGTAGATATTAAATGTAATTTTATATTATGTTTAATGCGTGGAGAAAATAACAATAATGAAAATTATGAAACTGTAAGAGTTGCTAAAAAATATCTTGGACGTGGTGTTTGTGCAGTAGATCTTGCAGGTGCCGAAGCAATATTTAAAACAAAAGAATATGAAGAAATATTTGAATATGTAAAAGAAGAAGAGATACCATTTACAATACATGCAGGTGAAGCAGATGGACCAGAAAGTATAAAAAGTGCAATTTCTTTTGGTACTAAGCGTATTGGACATGGTGTAAGAGCGATAGAAGATGAAGGACTAGTGGAAAAAATAATAAAAAAAGGCATAACTTTAGAAGTTTGTCCTACTAGTAATATTCAAACTTGTATTTGTAATGACTATGCATCACATCCAATAGTTAAGTTGTATAAAGCAGGTGTAAAAACTACTATAAATACAGATAACATGACTGTTTCTAATACTACTTTAGAAAAAGAATATACTAGTCTTATTGAAAGTACAGATTTAAAATATGAAGATTTAGTAGAAATGAACATTAATTCTGTAAATGCAGCTTTTATTACTGCAGAAGAGAAAAATGTATTAATTAATAAAATTAAACAAGGAGGAATTACTCTTGAAGACTAATAATTATTTAGGAAGACATGATGAAAATAGAGGTATTATAATTTTCTTCATTATTTTAACAATAGTACTTGTAATTATTGGAGGAATAACTCTTTTAAATAAGGCAAAAGAAGACAAAGAAAACGAGGGAATAACTTCAATAGATCAAATGGTGTCAATGCTTGAAAAGGATATTTGTGATATAGATAAATTTGAAATTAATGAAAATAGATTAATTCTTGAAGGTGCATTGCAAAATCAACTAGATAACTCTATATTAAGCAAACTTAAAGGAATTCAAATAGTTCTAAAAAATAAAGATGGAGATAAATATGAGTATGACACAGATTATTATATCTCAACAGATAAAGTAGAATTTTCTTCTATAAAAGAAGGAAGTGAAATTAGCGAGATAGACTTAGATGCAATAGAAAAAGGTGAATACTATGTATTTTTAAGATTAAAATACGAAAGTTCAAAATCTGAAACTGGATACAAATATAGATATTACACTTTAAGAAGTAATACAGAATCTAAATATATTGAATATAACACAATGAAAATTTCTTTTGGAAATTCTAAAAAAGTATCAGATTATTTAACAATTATAAATGAATAAATATAAAGTGATAAAAAATAAAAGTGACTTAGGTCACTTTTATTTTACGTCTCTTAAATAATAGTATTTTTTTGCTCTTGATTTTACTGATGTAATAGCTCTTTTACAAGTATTAAGATATTCTTTATTATCCCATTTACCATCTTTATATGTAGCTACTTTTTTTAGAATAACTTTTTCGTTTTCTATATCAATTTTTAATGTTTCAAAAATTTCTACAGTAGTTCCTTCTATATCTACTCTTGATTGTATAAATAAGCAATTCGGTTCTATTCTTGCAAGATTTCTTAATTTAGTATAGTTAGATAAAGTAACAGCGATTTTTGTTAATTTTCCGTCTGGATAACATACAATACTAGAATATCCACATCTTGCTGCATTAATAGATGTATATCTATTGGTATATGTCCAAATTGCATTTTTTCTTGTTCTTGTTAGCTTAAGTGCTTTTTCTAATATATCTTCATTCATAACAATTACCTTCCTTGATAGAAAAATTATAACATATAGTAAATGTAAAGTCAAAAAAATATTTTTAAGAAATTTGTAAAAAAATCTATACATATAATTTTTTTTTTGTTATAATTTTATTTGAACTCATTTATTTATTTTTTGGAGGTAGAATATGCAACTTATGAAAGGCTTTACCGAAGATATCGAGAGAATATGTAGAGCGGCTGATGATTTTGTTGTAGAAGGAAATACTAAAGAGGCATATAGAAAGTATAAAGAAGCATTAGATATTATTCCAGAGCCTAAGACAGCATATGAAACTGCTACTTGGATATTTGTATCTATTGGTGATTTATATTTTAAAAAAGGCCAATATGATAAAGCAAGAGATTATTTCTTTGAAGCAAAGAATTGTCCTAACGGTGTAAGTAATCCATACGTACTATTTAGACTAGGACAAACATTGGTAGAAACAGAAGATAACAATCAAGCAAAAGAATTCTTATTAAGAGCATATATGCTTGTTGGTGATGATATTTTTTGGGATGAAGATGAAAAGTATTATAATGTAATAAGAGATTTAGTAAAAACTGAAGATAGTAGCGATATTTATTGATTTTAAATAATAAATATGCTACTATTTTTTTGTATAAAATTTATATAATTAAAAATTAATATTTTTAAGGAGGGGATAGTCATGACTATAATAGTTGCTATTTTGATATATTGTTTGTTGATAGTAATAAAAAGAATTTTTCAGCCAAGGATAGTTAAAAGAATGCATGAATACGATGTAGAAGTCAATACTTGGTTTATAATTATATCTTTGGTGTATGTAGCATATATGATGATTGTTAAAGATTTTACTTTGCCAGAATTACGGAGCTTTTCTTTATGCGGAAATGAATAATTTTATTTTTGGAATAATATGTGCAGCTTTAATGATTTGCTTTATGTTTTTTACATGATAAAAATAAAAGTAGTATTAAAAAATACTACTTTCTTTTTTAGCCACCATAATATTGTTTTCTGATTGGAAGAAGATTCTTTTCTTTGCAATGTTTGCATTCAAAATAATTCTTTCCAAGTTCTATATCTTCCAGCATAATTCTTCCTGAATTTTCTGTGTTACATTTTTGACAATTAAATGTGAATTTAGGTGTTTTACCAATTAAGGTAAAAAGTGAGAATGAACTCATTTTAAAGTTTTGTGCTCTTAGCATAAGACCACTCCTTTCATATATATAATCAATATATGTGTAAAAATTTAATGTGCAATAATTATATAGTAGTTTTTAAGTTATGTCAATAACTGTTGCTTTTTTAAAGGAAAAATGATATAATCTTTCTACAGCTTAAGATAGAGAATACCATAAAAAATTTTGAGGAGGGATATAATATGCTAATTTGGATATTAGAATTAATTTTTATCGTGGTACTAATGAAATGCATAGAAGATATGGGATTTGTTAAATCATGTGTAACCTTTGGAGTTATATATGCTGTAGTACAATTATTTACTGCTTTTAGCTTGTTCCTTATACTATCTTCATTCATTTCAGGGCTAATAATGGGAGCGGTCGCATTCGTGTGTGCAAAAATATTTTTATTTTTAATTGATGTACTAGGAGCATTAGGAAAGTTTTTAGTAGGATTAATCTTAATATTAGCTTTGCTTGCCATAATATTTTAAGAAGGAGAAATCTCCTTCTTTTTTCGACATAAAAATGAGGATAAAATAATTTGACTATCAAAAATTTTTTTATTATAATAGGCTTGCCTGAAGGAGGTGAGTATAAAATACATGTTAAAATATTTCCTTTTTATCATCGTATTTCTTAACTTATTTTATATAAAAGAAGTTGATGATATTTCTCCAATCAATTTAAATCAAAATAATTTTAATTTGTATAAATCAGAAAAAGTTTTTATTCATAATGAAGATGAATGGTATTTAACAATACCAAAAGTCAATCTAAATAATATCCCAATAAAAGATGGTATAGAAAATGATATATTAGAAAACTATATAGGACATTTCCCTTTTAGTTCCTTTTTAGAAGGTAATGTTTGTTTAGCAGCTCATAATAATGGTTATAAAAATAATTATTTTAAAAATATTAATATGTTAGAAGTCGGCGATGAAATATATTACCATTATTTTAATATAGAAAAAATTTATATTGTAAAAGATAAATACATAATCGATGAAAAAGATTTCCTTTCTTTAGAAGAAGATAACAACCAAAAATTAACTTTAATAACATGTATAGATAACTCACCTCATGAAAGGCTTTGTATTCAAGCTATTAGTAAGGAGTGAAAAAATGGGAAAAATATATAAATATACCAATATAGTTTTGGAAACAATACAAAGAAATAATAGAAAAATTAATGCAATAATTAGAAGAAGCCAAATTAGAAGAATTAAAGTATATATAATGCTACTAGGTATAATCATTTCAGTAATAAATCCAATATATGCTATAGATGAAAAAGAATGTAGAGTATTTTGCAGAATAGATGATAAAGTATACGTAAAATATGCTGGCAATCCGCAACCTAATTATGAGTATTATTATAATATAGATAATAGAGAATTACCGATATATTGTGTAAATCTTGGAATGAAAGGTGCAGAAGCAGAAAAAGATGGATATGTGGTAAATGTAAAAAATAGCATTGCAGATGAAAAATTAAAAGAAATTATTTTTCAATGCTATCCGTACCAATCACTAGAAAAACTAGGAGTAGACACTATTGAACAAGCAAAATTTGCTTCTCAATTTGCAATTTGGATATATACTGCAAATTTAAATCCTGAACTTTTAGAACCAATGTATCCTGAATATAAAAATGTTGTAGAAGCAATAAAAAATATATATTATTTTGGTATGAATAGTAATAACAGAATATTTAATTTAACTGTAAGTGAACAAAGAATTGAAAATATAAATGGCGAGAGTTTTTATATTAGAGAAATTGAGCCAACAGATAAATATTATATGGATTACATGAAAGTAATAGCCCCTCAAGAAAGTTCTAGCATAATAAAAAATAAAGATGGATATAAAATATGTGTACCTGTTGATACTGTGGATGAAGGTTATCAAATAGATATAGATATTGAATTTGCGAATAAGGTTGCACTATATGGGGAATCTACAAAAGAAGGATTTCAAGATGTAATAATTACTGTAAAAGAAGAAGTAGCTTTAAGAGAAACATATATTATTCCTTTTGAAAATATGAAAAGTAAAGTTACAATAGTAAAGAAGGATAAGGACACAAATACTGCAATAGAAGGGATAAAATATGAAATTCGAGACGAAAACCATAAAGTAATAGGTGAGTATAAAACAGATGATAATGGTAAAATTGAATTAGAAGTATTAAATACAAAAAATATTTTTGTAAAAGAAATAGAAGCAGCGGATGAGTATGTTTTAGATAACAACACATATAATTTCAGTTTAAATACTACATTTGAAAATATTTTTGAATTATATAATGTAAAAAAGACGGGGAATATAAAAATAATTAAAAAGACAAAAGAGTACAATGAGTTAACTGGCTTAAAAGAAAATATGCCTCTACAAAATGTTTCTTTTTATATTTATGATCAAAATATGAATTTAATAGATGATGTTACAACGGATGAATTTGGTTGTGCAATTACTAAAAGAATTCCTGTTGGTAAGTATTATATAAAAGAGTATAAAACAAATGAACATTATCAACTATTAGATGAACTAATAGAAGCTGAAATTATAGAAAATGATGATATAACAAACATTGAAATATTAAATAACAATGTGGATATTCCTAAAAAATTACCAGTAACTGGAAGATAACATTATATTATATAAATTGTGCAAAAAATGTTGTTTTTAAAAGTTTTATATTATATAATTTGTCTTGGAGGATGATGTTTATGCCGAAAACGTGGTATAAAGTTGTAATAGCTATTGTCGCAGTTATTGCTACTATATTATTTATAGGGTTTGCAACATTAGTTTTATCTGAATATTTCCCTGAGGAAGAAGAAACATTAACAGTTGAAGGAAGTTCTGTAAAAGAGATAAAAGCAGGCGATGAAATAGATATTATTACGTACAATTTAGGGTATTTATCTTTAGATAATACACAAGATTTCTTTATGGATGGAGGAAAAAGTGTTAGACCTAAAACAGCTTCAAATGTTACTAAAAACTTAGCAGCAGTTAAAAATTTTATGCAAAATCAAGATGCAGATATGTATCTATTCCAAGAAGTAGATATAAATGCTAAGAGATCATATGAAATTAATGAATATAAAGGACTAACAGAAGAATTTGAAGGTACAACAACTTTTGCATATATGTTTAATTCACTATATATTCCATATCCAATATTTGATAGTGTTGGACATGTAGAAAGTGGTCTTGCTACTCTTAGTAAATTAGACACTATTGAATCAACAAGAATTGCATTACCTAGTGCATATAGTTGGCCTATGAGAGCTGTTATGTATAAAAATTGCCTAGTAGAACATAGAATAAATATAAGAGAAAATGAAAAAGAATTAGTAGTGTACAATATTCATTTAGATGCTTATGGAAAAGAAGAAGGTAAGACAGAGCAACTGGATAAATTAGTGGCTATTATGCAAGAAGAATATGAAAAAGGAAATTATGTTATTGCAGGTGGAGATTTTAACCAAACATTTCCAGGTGTAGATACAGAAAAATTCCCTATTATTAGCACTGAAAATTACGTTCCTAATCAATTACCGGAAGATTACTTACCAGAAGGATGGAAATTTGCGGTAGATGTAGATAGTCCTACTACAAGATTATTAAATGAAGAATATAGTGGTAATTATGAAAATACACAATTATATGTGGTTGATGGATATATAATATCTCCAAATATAGAATGCAAATCTGTAGAAACTATAGAAAATAATTTCTCATATAGTGATCATCATCCGGTAAAAATAAGAATAAAATTAAAATAAGGAAGGAATATAATCTATGGAAATAAAAAACAATGTATATTATGTTGGTGTTTTAGATAAGGATTTAAAAGTATTTGATGTTGTAATGAAACTAAAATATGGTACTTCATACAATTCTTATTTAATTAAAGGAAAAAAATATACAGCAATAGTAGATACTGTAAAGAGTGAATTTGTTGAGCAGTATATAAAAAACATAGAGCAATATATAGATATAAAAGATGTTAATTACTTAATAGTTAATCATAGTGAACCTGATCATGCAGGTTGTATAGAAAAATTGTTAGAAATTAATCCAAACATAGAAGTATGTGGCACTAAAATGGCAATAGATTTTATTAGAAATATTCTAAATTTTGACTTTAAATCAAGTGTACTAACCGCAAACGATAGTATAGATTTAGGGGAAAAAGAATTAAAATTCTTTGCTTTCCCAATGTTGCATTGGCCAGATTCTATGTATACTTATTTAAAAGAAGATAAAATGTTATTTACATGTGATTCATTTGGTGTACATTATGCTAGTGAAAAGTTATATAATGATTTAGAAAAAGATATAGCAGATGAATATAAATATTATTTTGATAATATTCTAGGACCATTTAAAAAACCATTTTTAGAAAATGCACTAAAAAAGATTTCTTTAATACCAATAGAATATATTTGTCCTGGACATGGACTAATTATTAGGAAAAATCCTGAAAAACATATTGAACAATATAAAAAATGGTGTGAAGAAGAAGAATTTTGTCAAAATAAAATAACTATATGTTATATGTCTTCTTATGGTTATACCAAAAAGATTGCTAAAGCATTAATTGAAGGATTAAATAGATGTGATGTGGTAGTAAAAGAATATGACTTACAAATAGATGATATTGAGGAGGCTAAAAAAGATTTAGCAACTTCTGAGGGAATAATACTTGGATCACCTACAATATTATCTGATTCGTTACCAGAAGTATATCAAGTAATGACAGCTTTAAATCCTATTATAAATAAAGGGATGTCAGCTTTATCTTTCGGGTCTTATGCTTGGAGTGGAGAGGCGGCAATTAATATTAATCAATGTTTTAGAATGCTAAGATTTAATATTCCATTTGAACCAATAAGAATAAAATTGAATCCTTCAGAATACGACTTAGAACAAATAAGAAATATTGGTGAAGAATTTGCTAAAACTATAATTAAAGACTAAAAAAGTGCAGAGTAATCTGCATTTTTCTTGTCTTATTTACGCTAATATATTATAATTTGAATAGGTGAAAATAAATGTTAGAAATAATTGGAATTTCTATAATAGCACTTTTTATAGTGTTTATTATTTTGGTATATATAAGTACAAATATAATAAAAATAAAAAGATACACTGTCAATAATTCTAAATTACCTAAAGAATTTGATGGATTAAAAATTGTTCATATAAGTGATGTTCATAGTAAAATATTTGGTGAAAATAATAGTGGTATAGTAAATAGAGTATTAAAAATAAATCCAGATATAGTTATTATGAGCGGAGATATAATAGACAAACGTGAAAAAGATATGGAAAAATTTGTTTCTATGTATAAAACAATATATGAAAAATATCCTACATATTATTCAATTGGAAATCATGAAAGAAATTTAGGATGGAAAAAATATAAGAAATATCTGAAAATGTTGCAAAGTTGTGGAGTTCATGTTATTATTAACGGCAGCGAAAAATTAATTAAGAATGATAATCACATTGCAATAAACGCTTTAAAGTTTAGAGAAAATATGCAACCAAAGGTTTTAACTAGAGAAAAAGAAGAAGAATTTGTTAGCTATATGAGAAATAAATTAAGAAATCTAAATACAAATGATTTCAATATCTTAATAGCTCACGATCCTGAAAATTTTAAGATGTATAAAAAACTTGGTGTTGACTTGGTATTTTCAGGACATGTTCATGGTGGTTTAATAAGAATTGGAAAAATTTGCTTATTATCACCTAGAAGAACATTTTTCCCTAAATATTCATATGGGAAAACGACAGAAGAAAATACAACAATAATTACTAGTTCTGGTATGGGTAAAGCAACTTTACCTATTAGGCTTTTTAATAGACCAGAAATAGTTGTAGTAACTTTAAAAAAGTAGAAAAAGTGTTATCTTAACTTGTTAAGATAATATTTTTTTGATAAAATATATCGATAAAGTTGCAAAATTATGTAATGTGTGCTATAATTAAATTACGTGTTTTATGGGGAGGAAAAAATGGAAGAGTTAGATATAATCGAACTATTATATGCTCTAAAGAAAAGAATAAAATATATAGTAATAGCTGTAGTTGTATTTGCAATAATTGGGTTAGTATATTCTAAATTTTTAGTAACACCTATGTACAAATCAAGCACTACATTTGTTCTTTCAAAATCAACTGAAAATAATGTTCAAGTAGAAAATGCAAGTAGCGAAGCTATAACACAAAATGATATAACTTTAAACTCAAAACTTGTATCTACATATAGTGAAATAATTAAAAGTAAAACAATTGCTAAAGAAGTTATAAATTCTTTAGGATTAGATATGACTGTAGAAGAGTTCAAATCAAATGTTACAGTTACTTCAAAGGACGACACAGAATTAATAGAGATAACTGTATCAAATGAAAACGGAAAAATTGCTGCAGACATAGCAAATTCTTTAGCAGAAGTATTTAGAGAAAAAGTTTATGAAGTATATAAAATAGATAACTTATCAATTATAGATATTGCAGAAGAAGCAATTGAGCCATACAATATAGGAACTGTAAAAAATATAGTTCTATTTGCAATGGTTGGACTTGTTTTATCTTGTGGTGTAATATTCTTAATTGTTTATTTTGATGATACTATCAAAGATGAAAAAGATATTGAAGCTTTACTTAATATACCAGTTATTGCTTCTATACCTAAATTAGAAGATAATGATGAAGGAGGATTTTTTAAATGGAAAAAAGTGAAATAATTGTTAATGATTTCCCACGTTCACCTGTATCAGAATCTTTTAGATTATTTAGAACAAACTTATTTTATTTATTTGATAATGAAGAAAGTAAAACAATATGTTTAACTAGTTCTAATGCTAGTGAAGGTAAAAGTTGGGTTACAGCCAACCTTGCAATTTCTTGTGCTCAATATGGTAAAAAAGTATTAATAATTGATGCTGACTTAAGAAAGGGTAGACAACATAGAATATTTAAAAAATCTAATAGAACAGGTTTATCAGATTTATTAAAAAATCTTAGAGGAACTGTAAAAGAAGATGAAGTTCAAAAAATAGAAGAAGAACTTACAGTAAAAATTCAAGATACAGAAATTAATAATGTATATCTATTAACTTCTGGTCCAGTACCTTTTAATCCTTCTGAATTATTAGGAACTGCCAATATCGAATTCTTATTAAATCTTTTAAAGAAAGAATTTGATTTAATAATAATAGATACTCCACCAGCTTCTATAATAACAGATGCTCTATTATTTGCTACAAAAGTAGATTATATGTTTATAGTTGCATCTTCAAGAAAAACTAAAAAAGAACTACTTTTAAGTACTAAGAAAGCTATAGAATCTGTAGGCGGAAAAATACCAGGTATTATCTTAAATGAAATATCTACTGAAAGAAGAAAAGAATATTCAAAATCATATCAAAAATATGTTATTGAAAAATAGTAATAAAATTTTAATAAAGTAAATAGCAATATTTACTTTATTTTTTTGAAAGGAGGAGTTGTAAATGATAGATATGCATTGTCATATAGTACCATATACAGATGATGGTGCAAAAGATACACAAACATCAATAGAGATGGGAAGAAAAGCTGAAAGTTTAGGATATAAATCTATTCTTGCAACTTCTCATTATATTGTTCATGACAATGAGTTAGTAAATAGAGAATTTGTTTCTAATATAGATAAATTAAATGAATTGTATGAAATAGAAAAAATAGATTTAAAGGTATATCCTGCCAATGAAGTCTTTTTTACTAATGATATTGTTGAACTTATACAAAATAAAAAAGTTTGTACTTTAGCTAATTCAAGATATGTATTAATAGAGTTACCATTATTCAATAAAATAATCCCTATGAATGTATATGATGAATTTAATAAATTACAAGATGCAGGATACATTCCTGTACTTGCACATCCAGAAAGATACGATTTTGTAACCGAAAATATAGAAACTCTTGTTACACTTATTGAATCAGGGGTTTTACTACAAGCTAACATCGCTAGTATAAGTGGAAAATATGGAAGTCAAGCTAAAAAAAACTTAAAGAAAATGTTAAAACGTAATATGGTACATTTTTTAGGTACAGATTCACATACTACATCTGTGTATGAAATATACGAAAAATGTATGAAAAAAATAAAGAAATTAGTTAATGATGAAGAAAGATTTGAAAAGATTTTAATTGAAAATCCAAATCATGTAGTTAATGATGAAAAAATAGATATTTGGTATCCAAAATATAAATAAATCTCGAAGTTTGTACATCGAGATTTTTTTATTTATTTTTTTTATTTTGTATGTTATAATCTGTTTAGGTGATAATATGAATGATAAAAAAGAAAGAGCTTTAATAGTAGGTGTAAATGTAGATTATCAAGAAAATTTTACTAAATTAATGGACGAACTTGAAAATTTAGCACTTGCTTGTGACATAGAAGTTGCAGGAAGAGAAACTCAAAATTTAATAGAGATAAATAAACCTTTGTATTTAGGCAAAGGTAAAGCTGAAGAAATAGCGGTACTTGCAAAAGAATTAAATGTTGATGTAGTAATTTTTAATAATGAATTATCACATACTCAACTTAGAAATTTACAAAAAATAATAGAATGTCCTATATTAGATAGAACATCATTAATATTAGATATATTTTCAAGAAGAGCTAGAACTAAAGAAGCTAAATTACAAGTTGAAGTTGCAAGACTTGAATATATGTTACCAAGACTTGTAGGACTACATTCATCTCTTGGAAGACAAGGTGGAGGATCTGGACTTAGTAATAAAGGTTCTGGTGAAAAGAAACTAGAGTTAGATAGAAGAAGAATAGAAGATAAACTTTCAGACTTAAGAAAAGAATTAGAAGAGCTTTCAAAAGATAGAGAAATACAAAGAAAACAAAGAGAAGAATCAGATATTCCACTTGTATCATTAGTTGGTTATACCAATGCTGGAAAATCTAGTTTAATGAACTATATGATAGACAGATTTGTAAAAGATGATGATAAAAAAGTTCTTGAAGAAGATATGCTATTTGCTACACTTGAAACGTCTGTTAGAAAAATAGAATTAGAAGATAATAGAAAATTTTTATTATCTGATACAGTAGGATTTATAAGTGAATTACCACATGATCTTATAAAAGCTTTTAGATCAACACTTGAAGAAATAAAAAATGCAGACTTATTATTACAAGTTGTAGATTACTCTGATCCAGATTTTTATGCTCAAATGCAAGTTACAAAAGAAACATTAGAAAAGATTGGTGCATCAGATATACCTGTTATTTATGTGTATAATAAATCAGAATTAATGCTAGATAAACTACCACTTATCGATGGAAATGAGATATATTTATCTATAAAAGAAGGTAGAGGAATGAATGAGCTTCTAGATATGGTTATAGATAAAATTTTTAGTAGCTATAAAAGATGTAAAATGCTGATTCCTTTTAGCGATGGAAGTGTTGTTTCATATTTAAATGAGCATGCTACAGTAATGGAAACAGATTATAATGAAAAAGGAACAATTCTTACAGTAGAATGCAGACCAGCACAATATGAAAAATATAAAGAATTTGTAATTGAAGAAGTACAATAGTACTTCTTTTATTTTTTATTAAAATTTGCAAATAATATAAATATGGTGCAAATTTTGATTTTTATTTTAGTTGGAATAATTAATGGATTATTTTCAAGTGGAGCGGGTCAGCTTTTGATTTTTTATTGGGTATATATATTAAAAAGAGATACAAAAAAATCTAGGCAATTATCTTTAATGATTATGCCTATAATTTCAATTCCCACTTTTATATATTATCTATTAAAAATACAAATTAATATTACACAGTTTTTAGTTTTAGTAATAATTTCATTGTTAGGTGGGTATATAGGAAATAAATTGATGAGGAAAATGAATGGGAATAAACTAAATTTAATATCTGGAGTATTTTTAGTAGTTCTAACTTTATATAGTTTATGGAGGATGAAATGATTTATTTGATTGCAGGGATATCTTCGTTTATATCTGGACTTGGAATAGGTGGAGGAGCAACATTTATTATTCTTTCTTTGTTATTTGAACTGCTAGATATAAATGAAGCAAGAGCTTATAATTTACTTATGTTTATATCGGTTGGAATCGTTGTATTTTTAAAAAATTTCACGAAAGAAAATGTTATAAATAAAGAGTATATAAAAAGTTTATTATGGATAATTTTGGGCTGCGTTATTGGATTTGTTTTAAATAAATTTATTGAAGAAAGTATATTAAAAAAGATTTTTTATATTTTTATGCTAATAATTGGAATTTATGAAATATTTACTAGTTTAAAAGAGATTAAAGTTGCAAAACATAGTAATAAGAAAGGAGAGAATTAATATGGATTTTATTAAAGGAGCTATAATTGGAATTGTGGCAGGTACATGTATAGGAGCTATGAATAATGAAATGATATGTGAAATTTTAAAAAATGGAAAAAAAGAAATTAGAAAAATGAAGAGAAAATTTAATTTTTAAAAGTAAGATTCAAGAGTAATTTGCATTACTTTTGAATCTTTTTTATGTAAAATAAAATCTTTTTTATACTTTTTAACATCTATCACTTGATATTTAAAAATATTTATAATATAATTATATATGTATAAATTTAATTATTTTTAAAGATAAGTGAGGAATTAAATATGCAATATAAAAAAGTTATAACATCATCAATTTTAGTAGCATTTGTTGTAGCAATAGTAAATGAGCTTGTATTTGCAGCTGAAAATGTTGTTACACAAGATGTAATTTTAGACGGAGTTTTGAATATACTAGTTTTAATTCAAAAATATTCATGGCCATTTGTTACATTACTAATGATATATGCTTTATATAAATACTATGTAATAGGGTCTGAAGTTTTAGCAGATAAAATAAAAGGTCAACAAATGGTTGTTGGTATTTCTGTATTTATGGTACTTTTACAATGTGCACCATTAGTTTATGCATTTTTTATAGTATAGCTTAAAGCTACCATGAGTTTGAGATATTATAATTATAATATATAACCTAAAATTAGATTGAATAGAAGGGATAGAGAATATGAGAGTACTTTTTGGAATGAGTAGTGATGATACAGTAAAAAGTATCGTTAAATTCTATGAAGAAAAATACGGCGAAAAAATTGAATACAAAATAGCATATTATTTTGGACAATTTAGACAAGAAATAGCCAATGGTGATTATGACAGGGCTGTATTGAGTGAAGAATTAGAAAAGTTATCTACTAGAAGTTATGCTGAAGCTGATAAACAATTATTTGAATATATTGACGGAATAACAAATAGTTTCGAGGCTAAAAATTTAATATATATTGCTTCTGAAAGAAGAAAATTAGGAGATGAATTCCTTGCAAAATTATTTGTTCTAGGTGTATATACTACACTTACAGGTTCAGATAGAACAAAAGGAAAAGTTTGTGCCGCTATAGAAACTCCAACTACTAAGAAGGAAGCTAGAAAATATTACGGTAATTTAACTCCTAATCAAATATATAACAAAGCTGAAGTTAAAGAACTAGAATTAAAAAATATAATAGCATACTTTAAAAATCTTAATGGGGATACAACTAAATATAATGAAATATTTGAAAGAGTTGTAAATCAATATACAACTGAACAAATGGGAATTATAATACAGTACTTACCTCAAGATGTAAAAGAGTATTTAGAAAAAAACAGTAAAGCATATAAAAACATAATAGAATCTTCTGGTATTAAGACAAGTACTGCAACACAGCAACAACCTCAACAACAAACACAGATTATTAATAAAGATGCTGGTTCTAATGGAATAGAAATTCAAAGCGGTAAGGAAATAGCTCAAAAAATAGTAGTAAAAGAACCAGTAGAAAAAATTGTAGAGAAAAAAGTTATACAAGAAAAAGTTATAACTCAAGTTGTAGAGAAAAAAGTTGTGGAACAATATTTTGATGTACCAGAAGACTATAAAAAAACTGTATGTTTTGTTGGTGCTCCAAAAACAGGAACAACTTTCTGTATAAATGCTATAGGAACATATTTAGCTAAGCAAAAAATAAAAACTGCTATGGTAGACTTAACAAGAAAAAGAGATTTGTATACAATATATACTTATGATAATACAGGAAAAAGAAATATTGCTGGTGAAAGCTTAAGATATGCTTCAAGTGGTAAAAACGAACCACTTGTATATGAAAAATTAAGTGTATATACAGCAGTTCCTGGTGAAGATAGAAAGTCATATAATCCTAATGTGCTTGTAGATACAATAGTAAAAAATAACAATGTTGTACTTATAGATGCAGATTTTAGTACACCACTTGATTATTTTAGACTAGCACAAGACATATATATAGTACAGGATATGAATGTATTAAACATTAATCAAATAACTATTTTCTTAAGAGAGTTAAAACAACGTGGAATAGGCATGGAAAAAGTTAAAATTATAATAAATAAATATGTAAATTGTGCTCTATCATCAAAAGATATAATAGATGGTATTGCTACATATACAAGTTATGATTTAAAAATGTTTGACGAATTGTTCAATCCTAAAAGAGTACAATACTTTATATTACCATTCGATGTTGAAAACTATACTAAATATGTGGAAATGGTGTATAAATATTCAAATAAATTTTCTAGTTTTACTAAAAACTTCCAAGAAAATTTAAATGAAATAATAAATAGTATATATCCAACAAAAGGAAAAGTAAGCATTGAAGAAGAACACTATACAGAAGAAGGCTCTAAAAAAGGTAAAGGATTTGGGCTATTTAAGAAAAAATAATTGTATGTAATTTTTTGATTATATATTTTAAGGAGTGTGATATTATGGATCAAAATACAACAGTATTCAAACCACAAAAAGATGAATCTAAAAGAGTAAAAGAAATTATGGAGCAAGTTGTGGCTGCTCTAAAAGATAAGGGATATGAACCTACAGGTCAAATAATCGGATACATATTATCTGGAGACCCAACATACATAACATCTCATCAAAATGCAAGAGCTTTAATATGCAAAATTGAAAGAGATGACCTATTACAAGAAATGCTTAAAAAGTATTTAGACTTATAGGTGTTATATGAAGAGAATATTAGGAATAGATTATGGAGATGTCAGAGTTGGTCTTGCCATCTCCGATTCTTTGAGAATAACTGCACAAGGGTTGGAGACTTTAGTTATAAATGGTAGTGATAAAAAATTCATTAGTGGTATTAGAAAATTAATGACTGAGTATGATTTTGAGGAAGTTGTTATTGGATACCCTAAAAATATGAATGGTACAAAATCTCCAAAAACTGAAAAAGTAGATGAACTTATACCTAAACTTGAAGAGTTAGGATTAACGGTACATAAATGGGATGAAAGACTTACTACTGTTTCTGCTTACAGAACTATGAAGGAAATGAACATATCTCAAAAAAATAAAAATAGAGTTGCAGATAGATTCGCTGCAACATATATCTTAGAAGGATATTTAAATATGTTATCTAAATAACATGTTAGATATAAATAACAACCATAATAAGGAGGAAATTAAAATGGAGAATGAAGAAGTTATGGGTTGCTCAGGATCTTGTGGATCTTGTGGCGGATGTGGACACGATCATGATCATGACGATGCTCTACCAATATTAGTATTAACAGATGAAAATGGAAAAGATGTTACTTTTGAAAAACTAGATACAGTAGTTTTAGAAGATGGTAGATCTTTCTTAATTCTTTCTGAATTAAAAGACGAAGAAGCAGAAGAAATTGAAGTTGTTATACTTGAAATAAAAGAAGAAGATGGCGAAGAAGTATACGATACAGTTACTGATGAAGAACTATCTAAAGAAGTATATTCTAAATTCTTAAAACAACAAGGGATTGAAGAATAGTAAATATTAAAAACACGTTCAAACAGAACGTGTTTTTTTGCCTTGTGATATTTTTGAAAAGTATATGTAAGTAGTGAATTTTTGGTGAAAAGAGACATAATCAGTTTATTTTTGGCATCCACTGTGGTATAATAACTAACGGTGATAAGAAATGGAAAATGCATACAGACTATTTAACATTAGTCAAGAACTAGAAGATATTGCAAGAAGATCAGAAGAAGAAATAAAAGAGCAATTTAAACAAATAGAAGAAACAGCTTTATATAATCAAGCAAGAGTATTAAAAGCTTTCCAAAGTGTTCCAGTAACACAAGTTCATTTTCAAAAAACAACTGGTTATGGGCATGGAGATATTGGTAGAGAAGCTATAGAAAAACTTTATGCTAATTTATTCGAAACAGAAGATGCCTTAGTTAGAGTACAATTTGTAAGTGGAACTCATACACTAGCTACTGCATTAAAAGGTGTTTTAAATTATGGTGATGAAATGGTTGCTATTTCAGGAAGACCATATGATACACTTTGTACAGTAATCGGGTTAGAAGAAAATGATAAATCATTAATCAATAGCGGTATAAAATATTCACAAATAGATTTAGGTGAAAACGATAATTTTAAATGTGAAGAAATAAAAGAATATTTAAAAAATAATAAAGTAAAATTAGTACATATTCAAAGATCAAGAGGATATGCAGTAAGAAAAGCATTACTAATTTCAGATATAGAAAATGTAATAAAAGAAATTAGAAGTGTAGATAAAGATGTAATTATATTTGTAGATAACTGTTACGGTGAATTTACAGAAGAAAAAGAACCAACAGCAGTAGGTGCGGATATTTGTTGCGGAAGTTTAATTAAAAATGCTGGTGGCGGTCTATGTGAAATGGGTGGCTACGTATGTGGTAGAGAAGATTTAATAGAAAAAGTCGTTCAAGAATTATACTGTCCAGGACTTGGAAAAGAAAATGGTGCAACATTAGGACAGAATCAAAATATAATTCAAGGATTATTTATGGCTCCAACTGTAGTAGCATCAGCTTTAAAAGCAATGACATTTGCAGCAAGACTTTTAGAAAATTTAGGATTAGATGTGTTCCCTAAATCTACAGATAAAAGAAGTGATATAGTACAAATAATAAACTTTAGAGATAAAGATAAATTAATAAAATTCATACAAGGTATACAATTTGCATCTCCAATAGATAGCAATGTAGTACCAATGCCATGGGCAATGCCTGGATATGCAGACGAAGTAATTATGGCTGCTGGTACATTTATGGAAGGTGCATCTATTGAGTTATCTGCAGATTCACCTATGAGAGAGCCATATGCAGCATACATGCAAGGTGGACTTTCATATGAATCAGCAAAGCTTGCTATATTAATAGCTACTCAAAAAATGTTAGGAGATAATTAATGAAAGTAATAGTTGTGGGAGCAGGTGCTGCTGGAATGATGGCAGCAATAACTGCTGCAAAACAAGGAAATAACGTTACTATAATAGAAAAAACATCAAGTGCAGGAAATAAGATAAAAATCACAGGAAAAGGTAGATGTAATGTAACTTTTGATGGTGATATAGATGACTTTAAAAGAAACATTGTTAAAAACGATAAGTTCATGTATAGCTCTTTTATGAATTATACAAATAATGATGTTGTAGAATATTTTGAAAGTCTTGGTGTAAAAACTAAAGTAGAACGTGGTGGAAGAGTATTTCCACAAAGTGATAAAGCAACGGATATTGTAAATGCATTAAAAGGCGAATTAACAAGATATAATGTAAAAATATTATATAATACATCACTTGAAGATTTAATAGTAAAAGACAATGTTTTAACAGGTATAAAAACAAGCATTGGTGCATATGAAGCAGATAAAGTTATTATATGTACTGGTGGGAAAAGCTATAAGTCAACAGGAAGTAGTGGAGAATGTTATGATATAGTTAAAAAATATGGTCATAATATTATAGAATTAAAGCCTGGACTTGTACCTTTAAAAAGTAATAATAAGATATGTAAAGAACTACAAGGTCTTACATTAAAAAATGTGGGATTTAAAATTACAGATAACGGAAAAGTAATTTATGATTCTTTCGGTGAGATGTTATTTGCCCATTTTGGACTTACAGGACCAATAGTATTAAGTGGTAGTAGTTTGCTTAATAGAGTGGATAATGTGGGTGAAAAGTTTACAAAAAACAGCATTTGTGGTATAATAGACATGAAGCCAGCGCTAAACCTCGAAACACTTGATAAGAGGATACAACGAGATTTTGATAAGTATTCAAATAAAGAATTTAAAAATGCACTTATTGACTTATTACCTCAAAAGCTAATACCTGTAGTTATAGAATTAAGTGGAATAAATCCAGATAAGAAAGTACATCAAATAACTAGAGAAGAAAGAATTAAATTAGTACATACAATTAAGAACATAGAAGTTAATATTAATGGGCTTATGCCAATCGACATAGCTATAATAACTTGTGGAGGAGTTGATGTAAAACAAGTAAATCCTAAAACTATGGAATCTAAATTGGTGAAAAATTTATTCTTTGCAGGAGAAATTTTAGACGTAGATGCTTATACTGGAGGTTTTAACTTACAAATAGCTTTTTCAACAGCGGTAGCAGCTGGTAAAAATTAAGGAGGAATGTTATATGGAAGATAACAAAAACGAGTATGTGGTTGTCCCTGAAAGAAAGGATAACAAAAGTTTAAGAGTTGTTACAATAGTAATTGGAGCAATTCTATTATCTGTCGTTAGTTCACTTGTAACATACTTTTTAGTTACAAGAGGTAATGAATTAATGATAAGTGGAGTAAATACTACGTATAATGTAGAAAACGTAGAAAATCCTGTCGTAGCAGTAGCTAAAGTAGCAGGACCATCAGTAGTAGGAGTAAAAGTAGATTACTACTTACAAGGTATGTTTGGACAATTAGAAGAAACTTCAGCAGAAGGTTCAGGGATTGTATATTCAGAAGATGGATATATAATAACAAACTATCATGTTGTTGAAGATGCAGTAAATTCAACAAGTGCTGCTGTAACAGTTACTTTATCAGATGATCAAGAATATGAAGCGGAAATAATTGGTTGGGATGAAGTAACAGATTTAGCAGTATTAAAAATTGAAGCAACTGGACTTACACCAGCAACTTTTGGCGATTCTTCAAAATTAGAAGTTGGTGAGCTTGCGGTAGCAATAGGTAACCCATTAGGTCAAGAATTTGCGGGAAGTGTTACAGTTGGATATGTATCTGCTTTAAATAGAAGTGTAACAACTGATGGTAGAACACAACAATTAATACAAACAGATGCAGCAATAAACCCTGGTAATAGTGGTGGAGCATTAGTAAATGCTAAAGGTGAAGTAATTGGAATTAACACAGCAAAAATTACAGATACAACAGTTGAAGGACTAGGATTTGCTATTCCAAGTAATGATGCGGTTAAAATAGTAACTGAATTAATTCAAACTGGTAAAATAGTAAGACCATATATTGGTATTTATGGTATTGACTTAGATTCTGTAACAGCTAAAAGAAATAGACTAGTTGAAGGTGTGTATATTTACCAAGTATTTTCAGATACACCAGCAGATGATGCAGGATTATCTAAAGGAGATATAATAGTAGAGTTTGATGGTACAGCAGTTACAACAAAACAAGAACTAAATGATTTGAAAAATACTAAATCTATAGGAGATACAGTAAAAATTAAATACTATAGATCTGGTGAATATTATGAAGTAGATCTTGTATTAACAGGTGATGCTGATACTAATGGTAGTGTAACAAACTAAAAATATATAAAAGTAACCTAAATGGTTACTTTTATTTTTTTAGCATTTTTTATAGATTATCTGCAAAATTATGGTATAATATAGGAGTAGGAGGCAGAAAATGAAAAACATAAAGAAGATAAGTTTAGTATTGATTGTAATTATATGTGCTTTAGCTGCAGGAAGTTCACTTTCTGTATGGTACATAAATAAAGATAAAGTTGTAATACCAAAGGTATATTTCCAAGGAGATATGTCTAACATGTTGACTAAATCTGATGAAAGAAATATAGTAATAAAATATAAAGATAAAAGTGGAGATAAAGAATTTGAAACTTATGCCAAGATAAAACTTCAAGGAACATCAAGTTTAGCATATGATAAGAAAAATTATACAATAACATTATATGAAGATGAAAACTATGAAAATAAAAACAAAATTATAATGAATGAAGATTGGGGAGCACAAAGTAAATATTGCTTAAAAGCTAATTGGATAGATAAAACACATTCTAGAAATATAGTTACAGCAAGAATAGCAGCTACTATCCAAGAAAAATATGGTGTTTTTACAAATACACCACACAATGGAACTATAGATGGATTTCCTATTGAAGTATATATAAACAACGAGTTTTTAGGTATTTATACATGGAATATTCCTAAAGATGAGTGGATGTGGAATATGGATGATGAAAATCCTAACCATATTGTTATAAGTGCTGGAAATCATAGTGAAACAACTGATTTTAAAGAAGAAGCAATTGAATTTGATGAAGAAGGTTGGGAAGTTGAAGTAGGTCATGAAAATGATGAAACTTTAGAAAAACTTAATCGACTTATTACTTTTGTAAAAGATAGTACAGATGAAGAATTTAAAGAAAATTATGAAGAATATATAGATAAAGATTCAATATTAAATTATATTTGTGTACTATCTGTTAGTGAAGCTTTAGATAACGTTTCTAAAAATTTAATGTTAGTAACATACGATGGAGAAGTTTGGGCTCCAAGTTTATATGATTTAGATGCTACTTTTGGAACAGATTATAAAGGAGATATATTAGAGTCATATGATAGCTTTGAATGGAGATTAAATAAATGCTTGTTATTTAAAAGAACAATTGAAACTTTTCCAGAAGAATTAGCAGATAGATATTTTGAGTTAAGAAAAGATATTTTAAGAAAAGAGAATATTATGAAAGAATTTGAAGATTTTAAAGCTTCAATACCAGAAGAGTCTTTTGAAAAAGAAGCTCAAAGATGGGCAAACATACCAGGAGAAAATATTGAACAAATTTCAGAATTTTTAGATTATAGACTTCCATTTATAGATAAATATATGAATGGATTATATGATACAGAAGTAAATGAAGAAATATAATAATAAAATAGAAAAATAAAAGCTATATTAGCTTTTATTTTTTTTATCTCTGAACAATATTATGTAAATAATTGACTTTATAACTCAAGTGTTGTATAATATACACGACATTATAAAATAAGCATAGTAGAATAATTAATACTATGGTCATCGAGATAATTATTAAAAAGGAGGAGATATTTATGAAAAATATGTTCAAAGTGTTTTTAACGATTGTAATACTAGGTGTTGCAATAATTACTGGCATAGCTTTAGCAGAATATTATGGGAAATTAGAAGTTCCTGAATTAAGATCACAGAGTATGGAATATGGTAGTGAAGACGATAGAATTGAAAGTACAGAACTTTATGAAATAAGGACTAAATATTATGTGGCAGAAAATGAATTTGTAAGAGCAAGTGTAAGAGAGTTTATAGACAATGCTATTTCTGAATTCAAAAGAGAGAATGTTACACCTGAAAAATTAAGAGATAAAGAAAGAGCTGTATTACTTCAAGTTATAGATACATATTCTGTAAATGATAATCTTGTTAGTATTAAAATTACTTCAATGATTAAAAAGACATTTGAAGAAGAATATACAACTACAGTAGATACTTTTAATTATGACTTAACTCAAAATAAAGAAATTAAGCTTGAAGATATATTTAAAAGAGAATATAAGTCTAAAATAGAAGAACAATATTCAGATAAATATAATTTAAGAAAAAATGATATTGTTTTCTATAATAATACAACTGAATCTACTTGCACATATAATAACTTAAAAGAGTACACTAATTCAAAAATATTAACTGCTAGCAACTTGAGTATATCTGATGAAGAATATAACACATTAATATCAAATCTTATAGATAAAAACAAAAAAATGATTGCAATAACTTTTGATGACGGACCGCATAAAACTAATACACAGCAAATATTAAATATACTTTCTAAGTATAATGCAAAAGCTACTTTCTTTATGCTTGGTCAAAATGTAGAATATTATCCAAATGTTGTAAAAGAAGTTGCAAATCAAGGACATGAGATTGGAATACATACATGGAGTCATCCACAGCTTACAAAACTATCTGAAAGCGAAATCGCCAAAGAAATAAACAATACAGCACAAGCTATAAAGAATATTACTGGAGTGGAACCATGGCTTGTAAGACCACCTTATGGAGCTTTAAATAGTACTGTAAAATCTGTAGTACCAAATCCATTTATACTATGGAACATAGACTCGCTAGATTGGAAAAGTAGAGATAAGGAGCAAATTGTACCTTTAGTTTTAAATGATGTTCAAGATGGAGATATAATATTACTTCATGATATACATTCAACAACAGTACCAGCAGTAGAAGAAATTGTTAAATATTTATATGACAATGACTATCAGATAATAACAGTTTCACAGATGCTAGAAGCTAAAGGATACGATACTACTACCACAAGAGTATTTTATTCTGGACGACAATAAAAAAATAGAATAATGAGTAAATTTTTACTCATTATTTTTTTGCTTATTTACTATTTTTAGTGTATAATATTAAAAGGTTGAGGAGTAAGATATGGCAAAGAAAGTAATAGTAACGGAAAAACCAAGTGTAGCAATGGAATTTGCAAAAGCTTTAAAAATAAATACGAATAAGAAAAATGGTTATCTTGAATCAGATGAATGGATAATAACATGGTGCTATGGACATTTAGTTACTATGAGTTATCCAGAAGTTTATGATGAAAAATTAAAGTACTGGAGATTAGATACTTTACCATTTTTACCTGAAGAGTGGAAATATGAAATTTTACCTGGTGTACAAGAAAGACAATTTCATGTAATTAGAGAAATACTTCAAAGACCAGATGTAGAAATAATATATAATGCAGGAGACTCTGGACGTGAAGGAGAATATATACAACGTCTTGTATTTATGATGGCAAGACCTAATCCTAATGCTAAACTAAAAAGAGTATGGATAGATTCCCAAACAGAAGAAGAAATTTTAAGAGGTATAAAAGAGGCAAAAGATTTATCCGAATATGACAGTCTATCAGATTCAGCATACTTAAGAGCAAAAGAAGATTATTTAATAGGAATTAATTTCTCAAGATTATTATCTTTAATATATGCTAAAAATTTAGCTAAAAGTATGGATGAAGAAAGAGCAGTTATATCTATAGGAAGAGTAATGACTTGTGTACTTGGACTTGTAGTAAATAGAGAAAGAGAAATTAGGAATTTTAAAAAGGTTAATTTTTATAAAATACAAGGTAAGTTTTCTAAAGAGGCAGAAATTCTTGGAGACTTTAAAGCAGTAGATGGCTCAACTGTTTTTGAATCACCTAGATTATATAATGAAACAGGATTTAAGAAAAAAGAAGATGCATTGAAGTTCATAGAATTTCTAAAGAAAAATGAAAAAGCAGTAGTAGAAAGTATAACTAAAAAGAAAAATAAAGAAAATCCACCATTGTTATTTAATCTTGCGGAAGCACAAAATGAATGTACTAAAAAATTTAAAATTAATCCAGATCAAACATTACAGACAATACAAAGTCTATATGAAAAGAAACTGGTTACATATCCAAGAACAGATGCAAGAGTTTTATCTACAGCTGTTGCAAAGGTAATAACTAAAAATTTAAATGGACTAGCTAAATTAAATATAAATGATGAAATAAATGGAATAATAAAGAAAATGTCTGAGGAAAAATATAGTACAAAACTTGAAAAGACAAAATATGTAGATGATAGTAAAATAACAGATCACTATGCTATCATTCCAACAGGTGAGGGAAAAGAAAATCTTGCTAAATTAACAGAGCTTGAGAAAAAAGTATATCTTTTAATTGTAAAAAGATTTTTAGCAATTTTTTATCCATCAGCAGAATACAATAGAATTAGTGTAACAATAAAAGTTGGAAAAGAAAGTTTTTTTGCTAATGGTAAAGTTTGTACAAATCAAGGGTATTTAGAAATATATAAAGATGAAAAAAATGTAAAAGTAAAATCAGATGAAGATAATAAAGAGGAAGAAGAATCTGAAAATGAAAATATAGATATTCTTGCTAAATTAAAGAAAAATGATGAACTAGATATTTTAGAATATAATATAAAAGAGGGAGAAACTACACCGCCTAAAAGATATTCTTCTGGTACAATGGTACTTGCTATGGAAAATGCAGGTAAATTAATTGAAGACGAAGAACTAAGAGAACAAATAAAAGGTAGTGGAATAGGAACAAGTGCTACAAGAGCAGAGATAATAAAAAAATTAGAAAAAATAGATTATATTGCAACTAATACTAAAACACAAATTTTAACACCTACTAAAAGAGGTGAAGCTATTTATGATATAGTGGTAAAAACAATGCCTGACTTATTAAACCCAGAACTTACAGCAAGTTGGGAAAAAGGACTTACCATGGTAGCACAAAAAGAGATAACTGCCGAAGAGTTTATGAACAAACTTGAAGCATATATCAGAAACAAAGTTGTAAAGTTTAAAAAAAGCAGAAATGAATACTTGTATGGCTATTAATTATTGCTTTTTTAGATTTTTATTGTATAATTATATTATGAGTAAATTTTAAAGGAGAGTTAGAAAATTATGGAATATGAATTAATAGAAGAAAAAATGCAAAAAGCAATTGATTACTTAGCAGATGAATTAGCAGCAATTAGAGCTGGAAGAGCTAATCCTGCTATTCTTAACAAAGTATCAGTTGAATACTATGGAGTACAAACACCATTAAATCAAGTTGGTGCTATATCTGTACCAGAAGCTAGACAAATATTAATAACACCTTGGGATAAATCATTACTTGGTGCTATTACTAAAGCTATTCAAGTAGCTGAAATTGGTGTTAACCCAATAAATGATGGAAATGGAATAAGACTTACATTCCCTGAATTAAACGAAGAAAGAAGAAAACAATTAGTAAAAGAAGTTAAGGCACTTGGAGAAGAAGCTAAAGTAGCTATAAGAAATGTTAGAAGAGATGGAATAGACGATGCAAAAAAATTAAAAGCAAATGGAGAAATGACAGAAGACGAATTAAAAGGTGCTGAAGAAAAAATACAAAAAATAACAGATAAATATACTGACAAAGTTGAAAAAATTATAGCTGATAAAGAAAAAGAGGTAATGGAAGTATAGAAAAAAAGTAAGGGGTTTTGAAATTGAAAGAAAGTATAAAAAGAATATCAACAGGATTTCTTTTTATGGCAGTTTTAATTTCTGTTCTAGTATTAAATAATTCAATAGTAGATACCTTATTTGTAACATTACTATCATTTATTGGTATATATGAATATAATAAATGCTTTAAAAACAAAGGGTATCATCCGATACCTTTTGTTGGATATATAGGATGTTTAGGATTATTTTTATTAGGTGCAGGTATTGATTCTGCAATAAAAATGAATATTATAAGAATTGCTATACCAATATTATTGGTATATATGTTTGCATATATAGTAATTAAAAAATTAGAAGTGAATATTGTAGATGTAGCTATAACAGCCTTATCTATAATTTATGTTCCTTTTTTATTTTCATTTATAAAATTACTATTTTTACAACCAGATGGAAGAATATTAGTTATACTAGCATTTGCTAGTTCTGTTGCTACTGATACATTTGCTTATGAAATAGGTTCTAGGTTTGGTAAGCATAAATTATCACCAGTTGTAAGTCCTAAAAAAAGTATAGAAGGCTCAATTGCTGGTGCTGTAGGTTCAATGATAGCTTGTTCAGTAGTAGCGGCTATAACTAATACATATTTTTCTACTGAATTTAATATAATAGTAATAGCAGTAATAGGATTAGTATTAAGTATAGTAGGACAAATAGGAGATTTGGCTGCATCTTCAATAAAAAGATATTGTGGTCAAAAAGATTTTAGTAATCTTTTACCAGGACATGGTGGAATATTAGATAGATTCGACAGCATTATGTTTGTAGCTCCTATTTTATATGCATTTATATATTTAATCAATTTAATATAAGGGGGAAGATAAATTGATAAGTTTTTTAATAACTATTGTTAAGCTTCTAGCTATAATAGTAGCTGTTGCTACAGTTCATGAATTTGGACATTTTTTAGCTAGTAAATTATTAAAAGTTGGAGTAGAAGAATTCTCTATTGGTTTTGGCCCTAAAATAGTACAAAAGAAATTCAAAGGAACAATATATTCATTAAGATGGTTGCCATTAGGTGGATACTGTGCAATTGAAGGTGAAGAACCAGATGAAAATGGTGAAGAAAGTGAAACTTCTTACCAAAAGAAAAAGCCTTGGGAAAAAATTATAATTCTTGTAATGGGAGTTACTTTTAACTTTATATTATCGTTAATTATATTTATGTGTGTATATTTACCAGGTGAAGTAGCAACAACACAAATCTTATCTTATACAGAAGATTCTGTTTTAGTTGAAGCAGGCCTACAACCAAACGATATTATTCGTTCAATAAATGGCAAAGAAGTAAAATTATATTCACAAATAGCAAATTATGATATGCCAGATGATACTAATGATATCGTTATCGAGTATGAAAGAAATGGTGAATTATATACAACTACAGTAAAAAATGCTAAAAGAACAGAAGGTAAAATTGGAATAAGCTTTGTAATAGATGAACAAGGCAACCAAACAAATCAAATAGAACTAACTGGTGCCGGAACAAGCTCAACTGAAGCTGGCATAAAAGCGGGAGATATAGTACTTTCAGTAAATGATATTTCAACACCAGATGCATTAAGTGTTGTTAATGCTATAAAAGATAAATCTAATCAAGAAATTACAGTTAAAGTTCAAAGAGGCGAAGAAATATTAGATTTTGTAGTAGTACCTGAAGCAACAGAAGTTTTTGATTTAGGTATTATGACTATTGGTGATACAAATTCTAATCTTTCGTATGCATTTATAGAAACTGTTGAAAATGTTAAAAGTGTAATTGGCTCATATGCAGATTTATTTACAGGTAAAGTATCTATTTCTAACATGTCTGGTATAGTTGGAATAGGTGAAGTGGTTTCTAAAAGTGAAGGAGTAATGAATTTCTTCTTCCTAATGGCAATGATAAGTATGGCAGTAGGTGTTGCAAACATCTTACCATTTCCACCACTTGATGGAGGAAAAATTGTATTAGTACTTGTTGAAGCTATAACAAGAAAGAAAGTATCTGAAAAAGTAGAACTTGCTTTATCATATGCAGGACTTGGAGCTCTACTATTACTTACACTATTTGTTACATATAAGGATATAATAAGAATTATATAAAAATAGGAGGGTAAAAATATGACAGAGTATATTGTTTTAATATTTGCTGCAATAGCAGTTATAGTAGTTGCTAAAATGTTAGCATGGCCAGTAAAGAAAATTTTAAAGTTAGCTATTAATGTTATACTAGGTATCATAATGATATATTTAGTAAATACTTTTGGTATGACACTAGGAATATCAATTCCATTTAATATAGTAACAGCATTAATTGCAGGTGTACTTGGTGTACCAGGTGTTATAGTACTAATTTTAATTGGATTCTTTATATAATAAATAATAGAAAAACAAAATAAAAAACATGTTGTATAAATTATTTGTAATAACTCAAACTAATTTTAGGTGAATGTTATGAAAAATAAGTATGCAGCATGTATTTTTTTTGTCTTAATTTTAATGTTTGCAATAACTATATATGCACAGACTAAAAAAGCGGAGAGTTCTGTATCTACTACTAAAGCATCAGGAGATAATATGGTAGAACTTCTTGCAAGATTAATAAATGGCGAGGCAAGAGGCGAACCATACATAGGGCAAGTAGCGGTAGGTGCAGTAATTATGAATAGAGTAAAAGATCCATCTTTTCCAAATACAATAGCAGGTGTAATATATCAAAAGGGACAATTTTCTTGTGTAACAGATGGACAATTTGATGTTGCAATAGATGAAAATTCTACTGTATATAAGGCAGCAGAAGATGCAATGAACGGAGTAGATCCTACAAATGGAGCACTATATTTTTATAATCCGTCAAAAACTAAAAGTAAATGGCTATTTTCTTTAAAAACAGTAACTACAATAGGAAAACATGTCTTTGCTATGGAGGAATAGATATGTTTGAAAAATTTGAAAAGAAAATAATAGAAATAAAAAGAAAATTTGGAGAAAAAAAGTTAGGTATAACATTCTTTTCAATATTTTGTATAATAATATTGTTCTCCATGATGTTACTTAAACAATACAAAATAGAAAAGCAATCGGTTCAAGATGGATATAATAGAAGTATGTATGATTTTGTGGCAGATGTAAATAATATAGAAAATGAAATTGCTAAACTTAAAATAACAAGTAATGATACTTATACTTTAACTACACTAGCTAGTATTTTTGCTAAAGCTAATAGTGCTAAAGCAAATTTAGATATTTTACCTTTTTCAGAAAATAGTGTTTCAAATGTATCTAAATTTTTAACACAGGTAAGTGATTTTTCATATTCATTAATGCGTAATGTAATTAATGGTGAAAATATATCAGATTATAAAGAGCAAATTGACACTATATATACCAAAATTAGTGACTTATCCGATGTAACAGAAGAAATATATGCAGAACTTAATAGTAAAAGTATAAAATGGGATGAATTGGAAAATATAGGAAATGAGAAATTAAATACATCAAATGCAGAGGAAGAATTATCCACAGTAAATAAAATTGGTAAAACATTTACTGAATATGAGGGGATAATATATGATGGTGCATTTTCTGACCATATATTAACAATTAAGCCTGCTTTTCTTACAGGAGAAGAACTATCTCAAGAAGAAGTGAAAAATATTTTAAATCAAAAGCTGAATGTAGAAAGTATAAATTTTATAGAAGAGCAAAATGGAAGGATAGCACTCTATGTTTATGAAGTTAAGATACAAAATACTGATGTTACAAAAACTATATATGCAACAAAACAAGATGGAAGAATATACCAAATGGTATCAGATAGAAATGTAGAACGAGAAAATATAGACATTGAGCAAGCAGAACGAAATGCACAAGATTTTTTAAACAATTTAGGTATAGAAAATATTGAACCAACATATTATTTAAAAAATCAAAATATGGTGACTATATCTTTTGCGGCAATACAAGGAGATGTTCTAATATATTCAGATTTGATTAAAGTAAAAGTCGCTTTAGATAATGGTGAAATAATGTGTGTTGAAGCAAATGGATATATATTTAATCATAAGGAAAGAGAAATAACAGCAAATAAAACAATAGAAGAAGCAAAAGCAACTTTATATCAAGACTTAAATATAGATAGTGAAAGAATGTGTATAATTCCAACAGATGCTAAAGATGAAGTGTTGGTATATGAATTTAAAGGCACTGTAGAGGATAAGACTTTTTTAGTATATATTAATGCCAATACTTTAGTTGAAGAGAAGATTTATATATTATTAGATACTCAAGGTGGTACGATAGCAATATAATTACAAGGTGTAATATTAAGAAAATATTACATCTTTTTTTATATTAAATTTCTAGATTTGTATTATTATATTTTTTCTTAATTCTTAATTGAAATACACACTCTTTTTTGATATAATAAACGTGGAAATCAAACAAAAGTTTAGAGGTGGTATATGGAGTATATATTAATAGATGACAGAATGAGAAATATTGAAAAAAACACATTAAAATATTTAGGATATAAACTAGTTGCTATAGATAAAAGCAATAATGTTTATCCGGAAATATCATCTCATGTAGATATATTTACTACTAAAATAGGAGATACTTTAGTAGTAGAAAAAAGTAAATATAAATATTTAATATATTTACTAAAGAAAAGTGAATTTAACATTATCTCAGGAAAAGAAGAAGTTGGAATGCATTATCCAGAAGATATTAAATATAATGTATGTGTATTGGGGAATTATGCAATTCATAACTTTAAATACACAGATAAAGTAGTATTAAAATTACTTCAAGATAATGGTTATGAACTTATTAATGTTGAGCAAGGATATTCAAATTGTTCAATAGCTGTTATAGATGATAGTAGTGTTATTACTACAGATAAAAAGATAGCAGAAAAACTATTAGCAAATAATTTTAGTGTACTGCTTTTAGACTACACACCAGATATAAAACTTAAAGATGAGTATGGAAATTATAGTAGTATGACAGGCTTTATTGGTGGAGCTATTGGTAAAGTAGATAATAATATAATAGTGTTTGGTGATTTAGATAAAATAGATAGAGATAATAAAATAAGGAATTTTATAAAATCTAGAAATCTAAAAGTAATAGATTTCAAAGGATTAGATGTTATAGATTATGGTGGAATAGTAGAGGTATAAAGGAGAGGAAAATGAGCGAGTTATTAGATAAATTAAATAATAAACAAAGAGAAGCGGTTGAGTATATGGATGGACCACTTTTAATACTTGCAGGTGCTGGATCTGGTAAAACAAGAGTTTTAACATATAAAATTGCATATTTATTAGAGCAAGGGATTGTTAAACCATGGCAAATACTTGCAATTACATTTACAAACAAAGCTGCTAAAGAAATGAAAGAAAGAGTAGAAGCTTTAGTTGGACAAGTTGCATCAGATATGTGGCTTGGAACATTCCACTCAGTTTGTGTAAGAATACTTAAAAGAGAAATTGAACTTTTAGGATATACAAGGGACTTCAATATTTTTGATGAAATAGATAAAGAAAAAGTAATCAAAGAAATAATGAAGAAAAATAATATAGATGAGAAAGTTTATCCTGTTGGATTATTAAAATCTGAAATTAGTAAAGCTAAAGAAGTAATGAAAGATGAAGTTCAATACCAAAAAGATGCAATGGGAGATTATAGAAAAGAAGAAATTGCTAAAATATATAATATGTATCAAGCAACACTAAGAAAAAATAACTCAATAGATTTTGATGATATTATAATGCTTACAGTAAAATTATTCTTAGAAAATCCAGATAGATTAATGTATTATCAAGATAAATTTAATTATATTTTAGTAGATGAGTATCAAGATACAAATAAAACACAGTTTTTATTAATTAGCCTACTTTCTTCCGGGACAGGAAATATATGTGTGGTTGGAGATGAATCTCAAAGTATCTATGGATTTAGAGGAGCAGATATCTCTAATATACTAAATTTTGAAAGTGAATTTCCTAATGCTAAAATAATTAAACTTGAAGAAAATTATAGAAGTACAAAGAATATATTAAATGCTGCAAATGAAGTTATTAAAAACAATAAATCTAAAATAGATAAAGAACTTTGGACACAAAATGATGATGGTGAAAAACTAGATTATAAAACTTTAAATAACGAATATGAAGAAGTAGAATTTGTTGTAGATAAAATAGATGAAGTTTGTAGAAAACAAAATCAAAAATATTCAGACTTTGCTGTATTATTTAGAACAAATGCACAAGCTCGTGTACTTGAAGAAGTATTTATGAAATCAGGTACACCATATAAATTAATAGGTGGAATTAAGTTCTATGCGAGAAAAGAAATTAAAGATATAATTAGTTATTTAAAATTAATACAAAATACTAATGATAATATAGCTTTAAAGAGAATTATAAATGAACCTAAAAGAGGTATAGGAGATACAGCTTTAGATAAACTAGATATGCTTGCAACAGAAAGTGGTATATCAATATTTGAATTAATACAAAATAGTAATAACTTAGCAGGAATAAGAAGTGCTGGGAATATCATGTTATTTAGAGATATGATGAATGATTTAATTAAATTAAAAGATACAATGAAAGTATCTGAGTTAATTAAAAGAGTACTAAAAGATTCTGGTTATGAAGATATGCTAAATTCAGAGGGAACAAAAGAAACTGAAATTCGTTTCGATAACCTTATGGAATTTATTGGTGTTGCTATGGAATTTGAAAATGAAAATGCAGAAAATACACTAGGAGACTTTTTAGAAAGTATAGCATTAGTTTCAGATGTAGATAATTTAGATGAATCTACAGAAGCAGTTACCCTTATGACTATGCATAGTGCTAAAGGTTTAGAATTTGAAAATGTATTCTTGGTAGGAATGGAGGAAGGGCTATTCCCATCTAAACGTTCGATTGAAGAAGACTATGATACAGAAGAAGAAAGAAGACTTTGCTATGTTGCTATAACAAGAGCAAAACAACATTTATATATAACTAATACTAAAAAGAGAACATTATATGGTTCTACTAGTTATTCAATTCCATCTAGATTTATAGATGAAATACCAGAAACATTATTAAGTGCAGAGTCACTTGAAAATAAAGAAGGTAAAAAGCAAAACACTACAAGTTCATGGCTAGATTCTGAATACAAGAGAGTTGAAACATATATTTCAAATAGAAATAGAGTGAATGAAACTGTTGAAAGAAAAGTAAGACCTAATGTTGGAATTAGTGTTGACTCATTCTTAAAGAATTTAGCAGGAACTACTGTAGCACCTAAACCAGCAGCCTCTAGTGCAGCACAGTATAAAATTGGTATGGAAGTTAAACATAAAAAATTTGGCGTTGGTATAATAGAAAATATTGAGCCAGAGGGTGATGATTTTAAACTTGAAATTATGTTTGATGGTTCAGGATTTAAAAGATTAATGGCAAATTATACACCACTTGAAATATTAAGTGATGGAGAATAGGAGATGTAAAAAAATGAAAAAAATTACTTTTGTTACTACTAATAAAGGAAAAATTGCAACTGCTCAAAAATATTTAGGAGATGCAAGCATTGAGGTACAACCATATAACTATGAACTTATAGAGCCAAGAACAGATGATATACAAGAAATTGCTAAACAAAAAGTGTTACAAGCATATGATGTGGTAAAGCAACCATGTATAGCAATGGATTCAGGATTTTATATTGATGCATTAAATGGCTTCCCAAGAGCATTTGTAAATTTTGCTTTAGACACTATAGGTACACAAGGTATTTTAGATATAATGAGAGGAAAAGAAAATAGAAAATGTGCATTTAAAGAATGTGTAGCATACTATGATGGTGAAAAAATAGAATATTTTTTCTATGAGCATAAAGGAATACTTGCAGAAGAATATAGAGGAGAAGATAAAGCTAAACAATGGAGCCCGTTATGGCATATATATAAAGATTCTTTTGATCCAACTAAAACTTTATCTGAACTATCAGATGAAGAAATGGATAAAAGAAGAGAAGTTACAGGTTCTTCATTACAAGAATTTGCTAACTGGTATAAGAATATAAAATAAAAACAGAAGTTAAAGAGTGAAAAAATATAATTCACTCTTTATTTTTTTACTAAATATAATTTTAATATTTAGTTGAATAAAGTTTGTATATATGATTAAATATTATATATAATAAAAATTATGAGAGGTATATGTATGAAGAAGAAAAAGATTATTATTTCTGTTTTAGTAATAGGGATTTTTGTAGCAATTACAGGATTTGTATTAGCTGCACCAAGTATTAATTTATCTGTTGCTACTAGTGGAAATACAGCAAATTTAAGTTGGACAAATAATGATACTGTAAAGTCATATAATTATGATGTAAAGAAAAGCGTAAACGGTGGGAGCTATTCAAGTTTGACAGATAATGCAGGAGACAAAGTAACAGTTTTAAATGTATATTGTGCTGCAGATTCTAATATTTCATTTACAACATATGATGGAGAAAATATTAATATATTAAAATCTGCATCTTTAAAACGTTGGATGGAAGAGCCAAACTCAACAGATTCGAGAGGTTGGGGGAGAGGCCTTATAGAGGTAACACCAGTATATATAGATGACTTTAATGCTAATCCATCAGCATATTTAAAAAAAGTAAATGGGAAATATAATTACGATGTAGTTGTATTTGGTACTTGGGATGGATATTCAAGTCAAGATATAAGTGCATCAGCAGCTTCTGTTATGAATACATACTTAGCTGAAGGAAATAGCTGTGTAATGGGACATGATACTATCAGAGGTGATGGTGCTAGAGCAGCTAACTTTGCTTCTTTAAGAAGTTATTTTAATATAAAAACAGTTTTAGATGATGGTGTAACAGGGCCAGGCGGAGTAGCAATCGGAAATGTGAATGGTGGAAATACTGCTGCTACTACATCAGTTACATTAAAAACAAATAATGTATTTACAACTTATCCATGGTATATAGGTAGTGCAGGAACAAAATTAACAGTTCCTCATTGTCATGGTGTACAACAAGTTGCATATAGTAGTGTAGAAATATCTTTCACAGATGTTGCAGATACTACAGATCAAAATGGTAATGGACAATGGAATTACTATTTAACAGTACACAATAATTGTGCAATGATTCAAACAGGACATTCTGGTGGTTCAGCAACAGCAGACGAACAAAAAATATGGGCCAACCTTTTATTCTATTTAGGAGATGTTAATACCTCTACAAGTGCATCAGATCCAAACTTCAAAGATATAAATGCACCAGAAGTACCAACAATATCAAAAGCAACTTTAAATGGAGTAAATGGTAACGTAACATATACTGCTACAGATAATGGAACAACATATAAATATTATGTTGAGGCTTCTGAAAGAACAACAAATGAAAAGACTTCTTCTAATACAGTTACAAAAGTTAGAACAACAGGTGTTGCAGGATATAGTTATGTTATAGATACAAATGCTACTACAACACCAGATAATACAATAGATACAACTAATACAAGTATAAACTATACTTTAGGAAATGGACCAAAAACATATTTACACATTAAAACAATAGATGGTGCGGGAAATGTAAGTGGTGTTACTCACTTGTTATTACATACAAACGTTGGACCAAATATGACATTATCTCAAGATATAACAAAATGGACAAATACAGATGTGGTAGTAACTGCTAAGGCAACAGATACTGACGGTACGATAGTGAGCATACTAAAACCAGATAATTCAACTGTAAATGCAGCAACAACTACATATACAGTTGCTCAAAACGGAACATATACTTTTACAGCGAAAGATAATAGTGGAGCAACTGTAACAAAAGAAATAGAAATAACAAATATAGATAAAGTTAAACCGGAAGGACAAACTACTGGAATAACACAGCCAACAGAAACAAATAGGTATGCAACAATAAACTTCAAAGCAACAGATGATGCTTCAGGAGTTGCAAAAATAATATTACCAGATGGAAATGAAGTTACATCAGATACAACAACATACAATGTAACAACACCAGGAACATATACATTCAAAGTAATAGATGTAGCTGGAAATGAAAGAGAAGTTCCAATACCAGTAACAATAGTTTCAGATGGACTAGAAGTAAAATTCATAGACCAAGTAACAAAAGAGGAAATTACACTAAGACAAACAAGAACAGGAAATATTGGAGATGAATATACAACATCGCCTGAAACAGTAAACGGGTATGAGTTAGTATTAACACCAAATAATGCAAGTGGAAATCTAACAATGGATAAAATAACAGTAACATATGAA
>JAGAIU010000009.1 GCA_017626395.1 Clostridia bacterium
GTAAGCGTTTCTTCGCCGTAATGAAAGGCTATAATGCTAAAAGTATGAGTCGTATATTGAGACGTGTGGGTGCTCAAAGAATACGTACAGAGTATGGGAGTGCCTATAGGCTTGCAAGACTTGCAAAGGAGAATTCTAACTCATATACATGGGAACATTATGAAGTCCAATAAGTTGCCTGATGCTTGCTTTTCTTGCATAGATTTATAACTTTGGATCATTGGTGACATCTTTTGCGACAAAATTGAATTAGTATCATCATAATATCCACAGTTTCATGTATCTTTAGGTAAATTTCAATAGCGAAAAAAAGAATTAGATTAAAGATGAAGCCTTGATATTTCACACCTATAGTCTTGCATTTGTAGCTTATTTTGTTTTAATTTGCGTTTTAATTTATGTCGTACAAATGAACAAATATACTCAATTCGCCATATTGTCGGTTTCTACATTAAGAATGTTACCACACATTTTATTGTATTTATGTTATAAGGATGTAATAGATGCTGACCTTATTAAATATGGTGATAAGAAAGGAAGTGTTATCAATTTTATAAAGGTTTGTACAAGACAACAAGTTTTCCGCAATTTATTTTATTATCGTTTGGGTGAATATAAGTCAGTTTTTATTAAATGGTTATTACCACCAGAGCACAGTTTGAACATTTGGTGTCCTCATATTGGGAAAGGTTGTCATTTTGAACACAATTATTCCACCTATTTAAATGCTGAAAGCATAGGTGATAATTTCTATTGCTTACATCTTGTAACAATAGGGAATAGTAGTAAGGGACGACCAACAATAGGGAATAATGTAAAAGTCTTTACGGGTGCAACAATATATGGCAACATCCATATCGGTAATATGTTACTATTGGTGCAGGTGCTATAGTTGATAGAGATATCCCTGATAATTATGTGGTAAAAGCTGGAACTGGTATAACTATTGTTAGTAAGATTTAATTTTTTGTTTTTATGAAATATCCAAAAATATCAGTTATTACTCCATCTTATAACCAAGGAGTATTTTTAGAAAGAACCATCTTGTCAATTTTAAATCAAAACTACCCCAATTTGGAATATATAGTTTGTGATGGTGGCTCTACAGATAATTCAATAGATATTATAAAAAAATACGAGGATAAAATTACATGGTGGTGTAGTGAAAAAGATAGCGGACAAAGTAATGCTATAAATAAAGGTTTTAAAAAAGCTACGGGGGATATTGTTTGTTGGATAAATAGTGATGATATATTACTTGATGGAGCTCTTGAAAAGTATGCTTATTTACATAATACATATCCAGATTGTTCAATATATATGGGACAGACTATGCGAATAGATAATAATGATAATATAATTTTTTTTCATATGATTCCCAAACCATATTCTTTTTTCTATCGAAATGGTATTATTGGAATGGCTCAACAGAGTTGGGCTTGGAAGCGAAAAGAAGTCTTTAATAAAATAGGCTACTTAAATGAAGAGAGACATGCTTGTATGGATATAGAATTCTTAATGCGACAAATACGAGCTGGCTTTAAATTTGCTTATACAAGAGATACTTTAGGTGCAATAAGGATATATGAAGGTACAAAAACTTCCATGGATAATCAAGGAGATAATAATATTTGGACTAAGGATAGAGAGATATTAAAAAAAGAATTTGCGGATTTTCGTTATAAGAATGTGTCACCAATAGCCTATTTTTTATACCGTTTCTTTAAAATTATAAACGGGATGTCCATCCGTAGTTATTATTTAACTCAAATGTATAAGGGGTGTAAGTATAGTAAATATATAATTAGGACTCGCTTAAATAAGAATCCAAATTAAAATATCCGTCTCAATCATTCATTCAATATCCCATTTATGTATTTCCTCTAAAGTATATCTTCGTGACAAATCTATAAAATAATGTAAATGATGACTTTTACGTTTTTCTATTGGTGGTGGAGTCATGTAATCGCCATACATTTTCTTTAAATAGGCATCATAGTTATTAGGTCCCCAAACCTTTCTGCCTTCAAAAGAATATTCTTTTAATGGGAAGAACCATGAATAATCAGAGATTTCCTTTTCCCGCCATGCGCCAAAATAGTTAACTATATTATAATCTTTAGTACAAGGATATTTGCTGGCCATTTTGTTGCATATCTTCAATATTAAGTTCGATGTTTTGTATATTATTTTGTTAGCAAAATAATAAAAGGACATTTTCTCTTCGTAAGAAAATGAATATTTAATAAATAAGGGATTTGTAATAGAATAACGTAATTTCCTTATTATTGTAAATCTTGTATTTCCATTTTGTTGTGGGATACCGTCTAGTGGGAAAATATCAATATATACGCCTCCAATATAAAAAAAATCTTTTGATTCAATTATTGTAGTGTTGTTGTCATATAATTTGGCAAAAGGATACATATAATTATTGTCATTATATATAGTGGCGACTTTATAATCTTTTTCTAAAAAGTTATTGGCAATAGAGATAAATTTTTCATAGTCAGCTCTTGGCATACCTATATCAATATCGTCATCCCATGGAATTATTCCTCCATGTCTAATCGCTCCTAATACGCTTCCTCCTAATAAAGTATAACTTAAATTTAGTTCTTTACATATTAGTATGAATTTATCTAATAATCCTAGTAATATATTTTTATATTTTTCTTCAGAGTAATCCATGATAATCTTTAAATGTTATGTTTTTATTCTATACAACTTGATAGCTTTTACTTCTGCTTAGTGAGCAAAGATAGGATGAATTAGAATAAATATCTAACAAATGAAGATTTTTATTTGAAATTTATTAGTTAAAATGTCCTTTCATCCTTTTTAACTCATGCTTGCGGCTTCATGTATGGATGAGAGTACTCTCACCTGTTCGCCTAAGTAAGTGTATAGGGGTAGTGAGAGTACTTACACTTGTTCACGTTAGTAGTCTCATGCCTCGATGAGGCTGCAAGCGTGTCTTTATTACTTCGCAAAATACTCTGTCTTTAGCCAATAGGCATAAATCGGGTCTTGTAATGAGATTTCTCCAGCCTTGTTGTCCAAAACATCATTCTTGATTAGAGCTGCCTTTGAACGTGCTATTGAGGTTGTAGAAGATATTTGGTAGCGGTGCATCACATCAGTAGAACTGATTGCCTTTTCGCCGGCAATAAGAGCTTTAAGGTAGTTCAGTTGCTGTGTTGTCAAGGTTTCGGTAATCGTCACAAATAACAAA
>JAGAIU010000010.1 GCA_017626395.1 Clostridia bacterium
AAAGTTAGCTAGTATAAGAAAGTCACAAAAACCATTACCTCCACATATACTACAAGCAACAGCATACGCTATGTGTTTAGGTGTGGATTACATATTATTCTTCTATGAGGATAGAGATTTTACTTCACATTTCCCAATACTATATAAAGTAACAGACGAAGATAAGAGAATAGTAACTGAAAAATTAGCTTTAGTAGACCAATGCTGTAAGGAAGGTGTAATACCTCCTCCGAACAAACTAGAGTGTATGTTCTGTACTTACACCCAATTATGCAACTCAATAGAGAATGAAGTTGCTCCTGAAGGGGAATTGTAATGTCAAATGTAAACAGACATTGGGGAAATACCAATAAAGCTAACACTAGATTATATAAGATATGGAGTTATATGAAAAATAGATGCAATAACCCAAACTCATCATACTACTACAGGTATGGTGGGAGAGGTATACACTATTGGTACACATGGGAAAATTTTGAAGTGTTCGCTATGTGGGCATTTAATAATGGGTACAACGAACACCTCACTTTAGACAGAATAGATAACAATAAAGGCTACTCACCTTTAAATTGTAGGTGGGTAACTACAAGGGAGCAGAACCGAAACACTTCTAGGGTTAAGTACATAGAGTATCAAGGAAGGACTCAATTAATTTCTGATTGGGCTAGAGAACTAGGTATTACACCTGCTACCTTACATAAAAGAATGGTAAAAGAGCCTAACAACAAAGATAGGTGGTTTAGACCAAAAGAAATGAGGTATGACACATATGGCAAATCAAAGTGTAGTAGTAGGTAAGGCATTTGAAAAGCAATGGGCAAGTAGCTGTCCTGATGATATGTTATTAGTGAGATTAAAAGATGGCAAAGGGTATTCAAAGAATCCTGCTGATTATATCCTATTAACTAAACATGGAGGGTATTTATTAGAGTTAAAGACTACTAAAGAAAAAAGATTACCACGAGCAAATGTTCGTGACCACCAACTTGAAATATTAGCTGAAGCATCTAAACAAGGACTTCATGCTTATTTCATAGTCAACTTCAGAACATATGACGAAACTTATCTTATATCAGGAGATACTTTACAACAAGCCTTTGAAGGTAAAAAGTCTATACCTTTAGAATGGTTTAGGGAAAACTGTAGGAGAATTGTACAAACTAAAAAGAGAACTAGATGGAGATACGAATATCCATTTTTATAGGAGAGGGTATTATGATAAACAAATTAGTAAACTTAAGTGAAAAAATCTTACCAATAGCAATAGGGATTATAGGTGTAGTTTCAAGAGAGATAAATACAATGCTTTTATCAGCTATAGCTATAATACTATTTTATATATTTATAATAACAAATGATTTTATAAACAAAATTGAGTCAATGGAGGTAATAAAACATGATAATAACTAATTGCTGTGGAACTTGTTTAAATGCTGAATATCATCATAAGAAGGGAAAAACTGTACACTGTAACTTATTTGATATAACAGCACATCAATTCCAACTATGTGATTGTCACCAAAAAGATTTAGATAAAGTGGAGCGTATACACGCTTACTTAAAAACATTAGATTAGACTTTGATAAATCATTAAAATAAATTTTTACGAGGAATGATAAAGTGAATGTATATATATAGTAACATCTGAAAATATTAAAAAGTGTAGTGATTGTAGAAAAGATATAAATAAATCAGACATATTTTATATGATTTCACTTACACAAAACAAAAATAATGGAATTAGCTTTTATTTATGTAAAGAATGCAAAGATAAATTAAAAAGTATATTAAATGCAGAATAAAAATTCCATTAAAATAAAACTTTTAAAGGAAGTGAGGAAATAAAAATTGGAAGCAAATAAAGTTTATAATATGGATTGCATAGAATATATGAAAACTATGCCTAATGAAAGTGTAGACTTAATAATAGCAGACCCACCTTATTTTCAGATATTAAAAAATGACTGGGATAATATGTGGAAGAGCGAAGAAGAGTATTATAGCTGGTGTAATGAATGGATAGGAGAATGTTTTAGAATACTGAATAAAAATGGTTCAATGTATATATGGAATTGGTTTGATAATATATGTGAAATGGGGCATATAGCAAAAAAACACAATTTCATAATAAGAAATCTTATATGTTGGAATCGAGGGGGAGGAAGAGAAACAAAAAATTGGGGAAGCAAGAAGGAGGATTTATTGTATCTAACAAAAACCAATAAACCTGTATTTAATTTAGAAGATATTCTTATTAGTGCAAATGACCCAAATAGAAAAATGAGTAAACAGGCTTGGGAAAGGGGAAGATATGAAAGAAAGGGTAGAAAGAATTACAATGAAGAAAGCGTAAACCCATCTAATGTGTGGTATGACAGTTTAGTTGCAAGTAACAGCAAAGAAAAAGTGAATCATCCTAGCCAAAAACCTTTGAGTATATGTGATAGGATTATAAAAGCATCAAGCAATGAAAATGATTTGATATATATACCGTTTGCAGGAAGTGGAAGTGAGATAGTAAGCTGTATAAATAATAATAGAAACTATATAGCAACAGAACTCAATAATAATTATATAGAAGAAATAATAAAACCAAGAGTAGATAATTTAGTAGGTTAAAATCCATTAAAATAAAACTTTTAAAGAAAATAGACAATTAGATATTTATATAAAAATAAAATGTGTGTTAGAGTTTTATCCATTGAGGATATGCAATTATTGACAAAGAGTTAGGTTTCCATACCTAACTTTTTAATTTATTTTTAAAAAAGTGTTGACATTAAATTCCATATAGTTTATTATAATAATTGTAAGAAAGATAAAACAAAACACAGGAGGACAATCCAATGGCTTTTAAAATCAAAGAAATGGAAGTTAAATTAGGTATGACAGTAGAGATTAACGGAACATGGACTAGAGTAGATAATGGGTTAATC
>JAGAIU010000011.1 GCA_017626395.1 Clostridia bacterium
TATTTAATATTTTTTTTGTAAAATCCATAACAAAAGAAAAGTTCCTGTCAAAAATAAATTACATATTTAATTGCTTAATTAATTACTCAATTACTAAAGGGTGGTCGGAGAGGTCTATGCTGACCTCTTCCATCTGTTTCTGCTTCTCCATTATGTCGTGGGTCACTTGTTGTAATGTAATGACTCTTTCGAGCAAATTAATGAAGCTATCATTCCTTCTGTTCATGTGCTTAAGCATGTCAATATGTATATTGTCTATTCTTGTTCTCAAAAGTTGATTTTCTTTTAATAAATGATTAATATCATTATCATACTGTTCACATAAGTCTGTTAATTCGTTTATTTGTTGCTGCATTTCAGCCATTTTCTCTTCTATTTTGCTTACCATTCTTCTGCCTCCAAGTATATAACTTTATGTTTCTTTACATCAACGTAATTGACAGTTGTTAAGTCTGCATAAGTGTCTCCTTCTTTTATCTGTGTATCTGCTATCATTAAGTGTACTTCAACATCTGGTGGTACATCTCTTAAATAATGTTTTAGCCATCCTACATTCATAATATCCCTCTGTCTTGTAATTCCTCTCTTATATTATCGTTTTTTATATATAGTTCTGAATAATATTCTTCGACTGTATTTGCTACTTCTTCTACATCGGCTCGCATTGAGTCTATTGCAGAGTCTCTTTCATATTCTTTTTTGTTTATTTTTCGTATCTCGTCTTCTAAATCTCTTATCTTATATTTTTGTTCTTCTACTATATCTATGAGCTCATTTAAAAAATTAAAATCGACCTCATCATATTGTTCTAATCTTTTAATCATCATTTTCCTCCTTTAAAAACGCTATCAACGCTTCTCTGTCTATATCAAAGTGATTAACTAAATGATTAATCATTCGCTCATATCCTTGCTGTTGACCAGCTTTAACGCTCGCACTTGTGGCGTGTTCCCATTCTTTAACTTGTTCTCTCTGCTGTTGATGTAAAAATTCTATTGAATTATTAACAACTTCTGTGGTCTTTATATATGTTTTCTCTAACTCTTCTATCCTTTCTGCTTGCTCTGTTTTATATTTCTCGAAATCACTTATTTGCTTACGTAATTGATTAATTAAGTAATCAATTTCTGACAGTTTGCATTCTATTTCGAGTTTTTTCTTGTTGAAGAATTTCTGATAGTTAATTACAGTTTCTTTTTTGGCGTCGTAATATTGTTGATTACTTTTATAGTCCCAATAAAAACTGTAAAAAAGACTTCTGAAATTATCAAAAGCTTCCTTTCTCTCTTTTAAAGTTTCTTCAAGTTTTCCAAGTCTTTTAAGACCATCAATATACTCCTGCTTAAAGTTACGACTAAAAATACCCATTTTAGGATTCCTCCAGTTCTTTTTTTAATCGTTCTGTATCCCATGTTTTTGCTACATATCGACTGAAATCTTTGTCTGAATAACCTAATAAATTAATAAATGACGTAAGCAATTCCACTTCGTGTTTTAATTCATTTTCTATTACTTTGTGGTGGGCTATTTCAGTTCTCATGCTAAATTTATAGTCTTCAACGAATTCATTTAGTCTATCATAAAGTCTTTTCCAATCTTTTAATTCGAGAAACTCAAATGATTGTACGTATTCACCTTTATGTAATTCTGTGATTGTGCCATGTACTTCATCTAATTCAAATTTTAAGTCTTTCATTTTAGATTCTCCATGTTATTGATATGTGGTTGGAAGTTTTACCTATCATTTTACAGTTTTTGCCTACATATTTATTTAATTCATTAATTAATGAATATGGAATGTCTGTTGCTTTGATAAATACTGTAAATGAATTATGATTAAGGTTAAATTCATATATTTTTCCATCAGAGTTTGACCATGCTATTATATGTTCATGTTCTTTTATTATTTCTTTTATTTCTTCTTTAATTGTATCGTATCTTTGATACATTTTAAAGAAATCTTGTACATAATGTACCATTTTATCCTCCATAGTCTATATCTATTCCTAATTCAAGGTGTGCGTCGCTTTTCGCTTCTTCTGTTAATGTATCCCAGTATGTAATAAACCAATTACTTACTAAATCACTTTCGTCTTGAATTATTTGTTGGAGTTCTTTGACTTTTTTATCGTAATTATTCATTGTTTTAATTAATCCTTTAAGTACGTTCGTAACGCCATCTACTGGGTTTGCATATTCTCCAGTTTCTGTGTCTTCTATTTGCCAGTTATTTGCATCTAATATGTTTATGTCAAATCTATCCATTTAATCACCTACTTAATTACTTACTTATGCCTTCGTTTATTTTCATAAGTACGTTTTCAATTATTACGAATTCATTAAAGGTCATCATTCCTGTTTGTAGCATATTCATATATCCCTCCAGAGCATCTGATATGATGTCTTCTAATTTTCTATATGTTATTGTATTTGATTCTTCATTTATTTTTTTATGTAATTCTTCATTTTCATCTGCTAATCTATTTAATCTATTTAAAACTTCTTCAACTTTTAATTCACCATTTTCATCGTGAATAATAAGGCAATCACCAACATAAATTCCTTTATATTTTTCAGTCATCTAACTCCTCCAAATATCTATGTAATTCTGACCATATTTCATAACTCATGGGAATAGGTAAAGATAGTAAAAATTTTGTCTTTTCACGAAGATGCCATTTTGTTAATTTTTCGTTCATTTCTTCAAATACTTTATATTGATTTTCAGCAGAAATATCTACAAAATCATCTTTAAGAAGGTCTTGTATTTGATACCACCTATTTACATCAGAAAGTAAAATAAATCTGTCTTTAAATTCTTCATCAAATCTATTAGTGTATTTTTTCAAGGTCATCACCATCTCTTAACACATGAAAATATCCCTCATTATTATTTGTAAAAAACAATTGTTCTTGCCCCCATTCATCACAATTAATTCTATATGTCATTAAATCACTCCTAAAAATTTTAAAATTAAACAAATACCTACTCCTATCCAAGTAATTAGCCAAATATTTAATAATAATATTGGTAAATCAATTTGCATATTATTCCTCTTTTAAATACTCATATATTGTATCAAATATTTCTTTTGCTAATAAATTTTCTCCCAAAGTCATTTTATGACCATAATTTTGTATTATGTGATAATGAATTTTTCCAATTATTGTTGTAGCATCTTTATGGCTATTTGGTTGGCTATTTTCGTAATCATTTAATATATCACATAATTGTTCTGCATCGCTACTCATACCAAAATGCCAACTTTCATCTGTTGGTTTGTCTTTATTTCTAACAAACCAACCATTACCATATCGTTCTGCTCCCCATATCCATTTATCTTCCATTTTATTCTTCTCCTATTATTCTTTTGTGTTCTTTTATTACTTCTTGTATATGTTCACATTTTTGCTCATCTATTTCTCCTAAATCTTTATAATAATAGTTACACCAACCATTATATCTATCTTGATGTGGGCAAGTAAAACTACAATATGCGAATTTATCTGTTTCACTCCACACCATTTTTATCCCCCCCCATTGAAATCTTTTAATATTTTCTCCCTGCCTTAATGATTGTAATGTGTAAGACAATGACATTTTAATAATTAAATCGGCATCATTCAATTGTACATATTTATTTATTTCATCTATCCATCGTTGATTTTGTTCTTTGCTATGTTTCATAATCCCCCCTTAAAAAGCGTCATAATAATAACATGGTTTCCATGTTATAATTTTTTGTTTCTTTTTTAAACAAAATTTCATTTTAATTAATGAATGTCTGCATTTTTGGCAACATTTCATAGCAATCTCCTCCATATAACAAAAATCAATAAGACTCCTATGCAAATTAGCAATATTAATGCAATAAAAAATAGTATTTGGATTAAAAATTCAATCATCTTGCTCCTCCAACATTTTAATTTGTTTTTCTACTTCTTTTATACAATCTTGGTGGAATTTAAGTTTCCACTTTAATGTTTCCATTTGTAACTCTTTGCCAGTATATGGGCGATGGTTGTTTTTATGGTTTAATGTTATCTCGTACATATAAGTAATTTTGTTATTAATTGCTTAAATATTTATCGTAGATTATCTTTTAATTTTTCATATACTTTTTCTGCTCTTTCTCTGCCCACTATATTTGCTATTTCTTTAATATAATTGTTTTCATATTCCATTGTGTCGTTAAACATTTCTGGTACATTTTCTGAAATTATTCCACTTTCTATTAGCCATTCTACGAATAAAATGTGCCACATATGGTCTAAATTTAATTGATTGATTTCTTTTATTAATTCTTCAATATCTTTATCATTATATAAATGATATGTTCTATATTTTGTTCCATCTCTAATGTATCGACTGTAATTTTCTGTTTCATAACTAAATCTTGTCTTTTGTTTTCTATATCTTTCTCTTATATCCCTAATCATCTTATCACCCTAATATATAACTCCAATAGTCATATGCAGAAGCAAATGCTGGGTCGCCATAGTATGTTTCAAATTCATCGCCTATAAAATCATTTATTTCATATAGTATATCCTCTCCATCTGTATTTAATAATGATAGCATTTCATAGTACATTACATCATATTCTTCGATGGTTATACCATTAATTTGAGCAAATAATGCAACATCATGTAACTCATCTATATCTTTTAATTCTCTTGGTTTTTCACCATCATAATTGTCGATTATGTTTTCTTTAATTCCTTCTATCAGTATTTGTTTATTTAGTAACATATTTCCTCCAAGTCATATTACATATACTCTTTAATAATTTTAATTGCCTCTTCGATACCTTTTGCACGATTTAAATATGATAGATGCACTTCATCATCTATCATATTAACATTTGCATATTGTTCGTATCGTAATCGTTTTTCTTCTAATATTTCAATAATATTATTCATCATGGTATTCCCTATGCAGTAGTTCTTCTTGATGTTCAACTAAAAAATTGACTATTTCATTGGCTATGGAGAAATTATCACAATATGTTTCTTCATCAAAAGATATATCATGACCATATTGTTCATAAATTCCAAGATTATACCATAAACAAGCTCCATGTATTACTTCTGCTGTCATTATTTCATCTCCTTTTTTATTTCTTGTATAATTTCATCTATTTTTTGACGACAAGTTTGTCTATCTGTGTATTCTTTTTTATATCCTAATTCATAAAACATTTCTTCTCTATCGTACCATTTGATTAGTTCTTTTGCTAATTCAGGTATACTCATATGCTCGTATTTGCTCATTTAATCACCTATCCATAGCATATTTTTTCAACATATTCGGCATTAAGATTGAATTTATTATAATAATAGTAAGCCATTTCTTCTGCTCTTGCTTTTTCTTCTTTATTACAGTAATAAAATGTTGCTATTGCTTTAAAATCTATATCTGGATTATATCCATCACTTTCAAAGGTTGTACCTTTAAAGTCACCTAAAACAAAGCAACCATGTTCATATTGACTTGGTTTGTAATGTCTGATTCCATATCGTTTGATGTAGGTTTTTGTACGTTTTGTTTGATGATTAATTGGGCATTTTCCATATAAATCTTCAATGTTTCTTGAAGTGTTTGGGTTGTCGGTTTGATTACAACAACAATGTAGGTTATCACCCCATAACCAAACTTTTTCATAATATATACATTGTTTACAGTTTTTAATTTCTTGTATATATTCTTCTGCTTTTTCATTTAAGTTTTGATGAATAATTTCATCTATTTTTTCATCTATTTGAATTGTAACATCTTGTTCCATTTTATCACCTTTTTAAGCGATGACTATAAAGCCATCGCTCTTATTTTCGCTTCTGCTCTTTCTTTTTCTAACTGTGCATTATTCATATGTTTTAATGTATCTTCTACTTGACTGCTACTGCCACATAATACACTAAAATTAGATAATTTATCGCATATATTATTTCTTTCAGTTATATATCTATTAACATTTATTTTATTAATTTCAACTCTATCTGGCATATCATCATCTAAAATTGGTTTTGCAACACCATTTACTGCATCTCCAACAATATCCCAACAATAATCTTCTTCTTCTGTTACTCCTACAAAATTACCATCAACCCATATAATGTACATTTTACCATTCATTTTTTCACCTCTAATAATTTATTTAATCTGCATTTTTTAACTTTTAATTTATTTTCTTTTTTACAATTGTATAAACATCTGAAACATTGTTTATTCATTTAATCGCCTCCAATTGGTCAATAACAAATTTGCATTCTTCTGTCATTTTTTTTGTTGTATATTTTTTATCATCTTCAAAAAAAGGTATATATGCTACATAGTCTCCTAAATGTGCATAATCCCAACCAATAATCCAATTTCTTCTTATTGTTGTTTTTACTTCGCATTTGTACTTTTCAGAATATTCTAGTACATTTGAAATTTTATCATTAGCAAAAGTAACTCCACCATGGCAATATAAATGAATATCATCAGATGATTTTTTAGAAAATGGATGATTAGGTGGGATACATACATATGCACATGGATGAGAATGTAAACTTAATACTATATATTCATAATTCTTGTAAAAACCTTGATTTAAAATGATAGAAGGTTTACCTCTTTCATTTTCATAAATCATTTCTTTCATTATATCACCTCGTTTTGATAAAGTGTTTTGTATATAGAAAAATCATTGCAGATAAAATCTTTATCATTTTCATATACTATATGTCCATAGCCATCAGTTCTTTTAAAGAGTTCAGTAAAGTTAAAATTATGAAAACCATATGTAATAGCGACCATTTCATATAATAAAATGATTGTATCGACATCTGTAAGGTTTTGTTCGTGGAAATATTTATCTCCACTTCTTATTAATGCAAGTTTAATATCATCTTCGATGTGTTCAATGTAATTTGGATTAAAATTATGTCTTCTAATAATTTCCATCCATTGGATTAATTCTGTAGCATCACCATATGGGTCAAATGTTGGGAAAAAGCCAAATTTTTTACTCCATATATCGCTTATTTCATGTTCAAGGATTTTTTTTCTATGCCCTCCTCTATTTTATTTAAAACACAAAAGGATTTTGCATAATACCCCATTGCATTGTGGATATGCTCATATAAATATACTTCGTTAAAGCCATTATATCCTTTTGTATAAATTAATGGGTATCTAGCAAATACCATTAATGCTTTTAAATCTTCATTAAATTCATTGTAAAGTTTTTTCATTAATTGTTTGGCGAATTCTCTTATTTCTTTGACAGTATGAAGTGATGGATTATTTTCTATACATCTATTATAAATATCGAAGTAAGTTTCACCATCATTCATCACTATATTATTTTCCTTTGCATATTTAATAAGCACATCTTTCATATTATCACCTATATATTTGATAGCTAATTTTTTTATTAATTAATATTTTTTTTATTTTCTCTATTAGTTCATCTGTTGTTTTACATTTGCCTTGGGATGGTAATAATACAGTAGCATTTACTGCATCACCATCCTTATAATAAACGGCAATTACTTTATTTCTTGGTTTCTTATAAATTTCTATAAACTTTTTCATACTTTACCTTTTAATTCATTATGACCTTTAATAATAAATTCTTTTATATTACACAAAGGAATATAATGTTTTTCGGTCTCGCTTACTTTTAATTCTAACATACTATTTGTAACTTTTACATCTATGCCAGTTATATCTCTTTTGTTGTTTCTTTCATCCATATATTTTATAATTAATTGACTCATTTAATCACCTATTTGTATTCCATATCGACCTTGTAATGCTTTTAATTTGTAGTCTCCAGTATGTTTTTCTGCTTCTTCTTCGTTAATAATCCCCCATAAGAATCCATGCGATTCTACTTTTTCTTTTAATGCTTTAATATCTTTACTCATTAATTCTTTTTTCACCAATCTATTTCTTACACTATATTTATAATAGTATTTTCCATGTTGCTTTGTTTGAACCACTCTAAAAAATCCAGTTGCCATTTAATTCTCTCCTAAAACTTTATTTCTTACATCATCTATGTATTGATTTACCTCTCTTATACTTGCATTATTTGGTGTATTAATTGCCCAAATCTCTGAATGATTATGGTTTGGTTGGTATCCATCCATAACAATATTACAGTATGCTTGTTCATGTCCATGTGTTTGTAGATACTGTAGCATTTTATCTACATTTTTTTCTACAATTTTTTTAGGAGCATAATAACATACATTAGTCTCCCATAAATCATAATGTGTATTTTGTGTTGTTAGTTTATCCTCAAATGCTCTTATTCTATTGTCTCGGTTCGTATTACTTTCTGATTGTTTTTGATTGATTAATGTATCATATTTATAAAGTGCATAATCAATCGCTTCTTTTCTGTATCCTTTTTTCGCTAAAAGTTTTTCAATATCATTTTTACTATACTCAATAAGTTGTTTTTCAATACTATTTATTTGATTGTATTGGTCATTTAAGTTTGTTAAATTTGCTTTTGGTATACTATAATACTCTTTATTGCTATCTATATCGTTTTTTATGATTTTTGCTCCTACTAAAGCCATTGGAATTCCTAATAAAAATAAACCCAAAATATCACCTCCTTATTCATATCCTTCAAAAATCTTTTTCAACTCTTCCCAATCTTTTTTAACTTGCTCTCTTCCATTTACTGGGCAAACAAAATATAATAAGTCACAATTAAATGTGACTTCATATCTGTTTTCGTTTATTTTGTTTGCTCTGATTGGGTCATGATATTCATGTGCATTTTCAAATAGTTGTAGTATTTCATCTTTATCTACAAAATAAGGTTCTTTATCATGGTATTCATGCCATGTTAAACACATTAAATCTTCTTCATTGTCTAATTCATCTATCCATGTCATATTTACCATTCCTCATCATCCATATATAAGTCATGATTACCTTCTGCTAAATCTTCTTCTGATTTAACCCTTAATATAAGGTCACCACTTTCATCTTCAACTACACCAAAACACCTGAAGTATGCTCCAGTTACCATATCTTCAATAAATAAGTTTTTTTGTTCTCCATCGGTTGCTCTTTTAATTTCTTCAATAAGTCCATTGCTTGTAAAAATTGCTTTTCTTTCCATTATATCACCTTAAAAATTATTGGAATGGAATCCAAATGTACATCACCATTCCGAATTCGCATCTTTGATTCCATTTACTTAATGTTACCTTGACATTATTGTCTTCATATTTATCTTCTATTGTTTTTGCTAATTGTCGCATACCATCTCTGACTTTAACGACTCTGTCAATATATTCATCGCTTACACCGAAGAATTCGGTGTTATCATTACAAGGTTCGACTAAATCGCTAAATACTTCAATCATACAAGCATATTTTTCATCATATCCATTTAAATTATCTACTGCACTCATGTCACCATCGTGTTCATCATCAAATACTGTATATACATAATCCCCCCATTCTGAACTTATCTCTTCGATAAGTTTTTTTACCTTTTTCTCTTTTTTATATTGTTTGTGTTTTTCTGCATTTAAATCAACTACATCTTGGAAATAGATTCCTTGTATGCCTTCTTCGTTATCAATCATTCCAGTAAAATCAAATCGAATGATTGTATTATCTGTTAATGTAAATTTATACATTATAACTCTTGTTAAGTCTATACCACAGATTTCCCATCCATCTCTTCCACGATATTTTGGTTCGTATTGTAAATTGTGATGAGCGATATGTAGGTCTTTGTTTGATAAAATAATAGCTTGTACTTCTTTTACATTACTATAATCGCTTTCAGAACCATCAAATTCATCATCATTAACACCATTCTTTACTAAATGAGAAAAAATAAATCTTGCTTTTGATATATTATTTCTATCATCTTTTTGATTGATATCTTTAAAAATTTCTGTTTCATCAGAAAGTAATGTTAATTCGTATGTTCTATGTTGGTATGGTTTATCGCCTTTTGCTTTATATACTCTGACTCTTGCTATTAAATCTTCAAACATTTCATCATCTCCTTGGTTTAGTTCTTTTTTTAATTTTTCGATTGTTTCATTAGTTAAATTGTATTGTGGAAATTCAAGAAACTGCCATCCACAATTATCTTCAATGTTTGTCATTTCTATACTAATTCTCCAATATTTTGCAGTTGAATTAAATTTATTAATGTATTTGTTAACATTTTTTTCTTCAATTGGATAAAATTCTTTTAATTTTTGTTTTGATTCATTTGTACTACTACAATCTAAATATACTTGCATACATTCGTGTATATGAAAGCCATCGTTGTTAATAGTTTCTTTTATGGCTTTTTTAATAATATTAATGCAATTAGAACCATCTATATAATCTACTTCATCTAAATGATTATTTCCATAAAAAGTTGAAGTATATGTGCAATCACTTGACCCCCATCTTATACCGAATTTTTCTCCCCATAGTTGCTTGAATTCTTTTGCTACTTCATCGATTAGCATATTATCATCTCCAATTTAATAAGTAAGTGATTTATAAATCACCTACTTTAGTAATATCAAATAAATGTGCTAGATTTTCAATTAAATCTACCATAATATTGTTTTCATAGTCTTGTTCTACTAATGTTTCTACATTTTCTCTTAAAATGCATCCTATTTCTTTGTTGTTATTTTTAATAAGGACTTCTTCGTTTGTGATAACTATAGCATCTACCTCTTCATATTTAGCAGAATTTACCCATAATGACCCATTAATATCAATTGTATGTTTCTGATAAATTTTTTCTCTTAATTCTCGTGCAAATTTGGTTAAATCATATGTATCGAATTGTAATGTGTCATTTCTTAAATGTAATAGCATATCTTTGTACTGTTTTGGGTATTCATATTTTTCATAAACGATTCTATCATTTATCATATCATATAGCCATCTTGCAATAAAAGTAGCACTACCACCATTTTCTACATCTGCGACACTATCTAATATATTAGAAACTAATTGTCTTTTTACTTGTTGCCATTCAGTATAATTCCAGTTAAGACCTAAAACAGTACTTAAATTTTGTTGAATACTATTAAGGTATACATTAATATCTCTATTTCTTTCATCACAGTTACAATAAGTGTCTACTACTTGTTTTCCAAGGTTTAAAACTTGTTCATCTGATGCTTCGTAATCAAATGGTAAGTTAAATATTTTGGCAAATTTCCAAGCATTAAAGAATGTTGTTCGTGTCAGAAATTGATTTTCTGAATGGTCATTAATGTACATTATATTATCTGTCCAAAATACTGATGGGTTTTGTTCAAAAGTGTCTATGTCTAATTCGTTTGTTAAGGTTTTTATTTCATCCATGTTATCATCTCCATATAGTTGTACTTCTAAAAATCCTTTTTTATTTGTGTTTATTGTATCGTATAAAAAACCATATCCAAAGTCCTTATAATTTGGTATCATTTCTTTAAGAGCAGATTCTCCTCCTATATCGTAAGCAATTTGATAATTACATAATTTATCAAGTAAGCAGTTGAATCTTAAATCCTTATCATAAAGGCATTCTTTACATTGTTTGTTTGTACATTCGTGTGCCTCCCATGTGTTGTTTAATTTTTGAGTAACTTTATCCACATCAGATTCTTGTGGAATAAAGCCATTAATTAAAAAACCTACTCCAGTATCACCAAAATGGTTAGCGAGTTGCTCATAAATTGGCATAATATCATCGAGCATATTTTCTCTGTCTGTGAAGACATGACTATGGTTAATAAAAGCATCCATTCTGCTTGTATCACCATTCCACCATTTTCTATCAATAGTTTCCCAGTATTTTAATGCTTTACATTTCATTTAAATCACCATGGTTCTGCAAATCTTTCAATAATTGTTTCATTAGGTAATGTGTTTAATAATTTAGTAAGCCATTCGGCATCATCCTCATCTGTTAATTCAATTGGAACTGCATCGGTTAGAGTATCAAAAACCTCATATGTATATTTTGGTTCTAGTTTTTCTGTTTCGTAATCCCATTCGTAACAAACACAGGTTGTGTATTCAAATCTTTCATTCATGATAACATCTCTCCATAGTCAAACTCTATAGTATTCATCCAAAAATCATTGATGATACTATTTATTTCATCATTATCTGCTATAAGGTAAGAATCTTTTATAGCATCTATAGATTCTTCTATAATATCTAATGCTTCTTTTTCTTTTTCAATACTGAAGCATTCTATTAAATGCTCTTCAGTAGAATTGTTAAGCAAAATAATACTCGCTTCTAGAATATCATTTCCTTGCATTAACACTTGATTAAAACCACCAAAATCAATAAGGTTTTTATAAAAATCATCATCTGTGTTACTAAAACAACTCATTCGATAAAATCTATAAACTTGCTCTGATTTAGGTATATGATTTAGCCAAGAAATGTATTCAAATATTTTATTGAAACATTTGAGTATTTCTTCTTTTGCAGTATCTATTGGAGTGCATAGGAAAATGCTTTTTTCACCAAATTCTTCTCTATATATATTTATAAGAGATTTACATCTTTTATAACTATTTGTAGACTCTTTTAATATCATATATTCGTTTTGCATTTGAATCACCTTTTTTTAAGGAAAGGTATAGTGTGGAATCGAACACACACCGAAACAACCAGTATACCTATGGCAGAGTATTATCCTCAATAATAACATCGCCTTCATCATCTAATCTAACATCAGAGATATGTAAATATGTACCTGATGCATAGATTTCTTTGATATAAACAATTGTTTCACCTTTTTTTGGTGAAACTTCTTTTATTTTTTGTAATTCATTCATTAATTCATCTATTGTGTAACAACCAACCATTATTATGCCTCCAGTTTTTTTATTAAGAATTCTAATAAATTAGAACGAATATGACCAATAACCATATCTGCTTTTGCATAATTATCAATGGTTATATTAGTATTGAAGAAATCAGATTCAGATAAATGGATATTACGATGTGTATTATCCATATTATCCCATTCTTTTTCATTATATTTGTATGTAAAACTATATTTATCTGCAATTTTTAATATAGCAGTAATATGGTCTGCTACATGGTCTTCTCTGCCATATTCATCTGTCCATATACCTTGAAGGAATCCTTCTTCTTGTTTTATAAAACAAATATCATTTAGGACTTCTTTATTTACCATAATATCACCTAATAATCATACCCCATATCTTCAATAGGTATATCTGATTGTGAGTATTTTTCTCTATATAACTCATCTACAGTTTTTCTCTCTGATTCTTTGATTCCTTTCCAATCAAAATCAAAGTCATCATCATTTTCGTTGATTCTTCTTTGTATTACACTACATATATAAGCAGTATTGCCAACAAACATAGTGTTTTTGATGTCCTCCATAGTAAAGAAACCTTTTTCATGGTCAGTTTCCATGATAAATCCATCTCTCTTTTTTAATAAGCGAATGAATTTATGGTATGCTTGACCATATGATTTTTCAACAAAAAAATCAAGTAAGACATCTCTGCATTTATCAATATTATATGTATAAATATCTGTAAAGTGTCCTTTTTCTTTTCTACTCATAAAACAACGAAGTTTTAGTACTCCATTGTCGAATACTGGAACTGGAAGAATCCAGTTATCTATGCTATTATTATATTTGTCTATTAAAAAACTTGGTTGAAATTTAACCATCTTAATCATCTCTGTTAAGTGTTTTAATTTTTTCATACTTTTGAATGTCTTTAAAATTCAATATGGCTTCATATATCCATATTTTAATTGCATATTGAAGAGATTTCATTTAAATCTCTCCAATAATTCAATTTCAATGTCAACATCATCGATGTCGCCTTGATTGTATTCTTTTGTTATTTTCATGTTTTTTACACCTCTTTTTTGCCAGTAACTGCAAATTCCATTAAGAAAGTTGCAAATTCTTTTAATCTATCTCTAGATTGCTCTTCTTTTAATATAATATCTAAAAGTTGTACATTGCTTTTGGATTCTCTTTGAGATAAGAATTCATCCATTTTATCCCATAAGGTTCTTACTGCACCTTTTTGTGCATAAGATACCTTTAAAAGGACTGGTTTATCTTCTTTAATTGTAAAGAGATGATAAACATCTTTTTCGCCACCACGAGAGCAAGATAAATATAATTTGCCATTTTCGTATTCATCTTCGCCTCTTTCCATGAAGCCACCTAATAATCCATAACCATTTTTATTATTTTGGTCAAGGTCATCGATTCTTCTAATATATCCTCTACCACCGAAGTTAAAATTCTCGAATGGTAGTTTTTCTTCTTTTGGATTAAATTTCATTTTAATTGTCTCCTAATAATTCTAGTAATTGCTTTTTGCAATTATATAATCCCATAATTGCTCATGAGATTATATAATGGCAAAAATGCCATTATTTATTGTCTTTATTTTCTTTTGATGGTAACCTATAATTTGCATCAAATTCATATCCCATTGCATATGAATGTAATGCGATTGAAAACTCTTCTAATGTTCTTAAATCTGCTCCTAATGAATCTATTGCATTAAATAATTCTTGTAGTGTTACTTTAGGTTTTTGTGCAATAAACTCTGCAATATTGTTCCACATTAATCTAATTGCTCCTTTTTGTGCTTTGGAACATTTTATAAGTTTAAATTCTTTATTTTCTACTGTAAAAAGGAAATGTAAGGTTTTTTCATCTTGTTCTCTGCAGACTGCAAGATATAATACTCCATCAAATAATATAGTGCTTCTTTTATCTTCAAAAACTCCCATTAATCCAAAGCCATTTTTACCTTTTTTTGGATTAATATCATCAATTCTTCTGTAGTAGTTTTTAGAACCAATAAAATACCCATTAAAGGGTAATTCTTCTTCGTTCAGACATATACGAATACCTTTTTCTTCTCTATCATAATTCATAATTAATCACCTTAAAAATAGCATCCCAAAGGTTATCGCCTCTAATTAAGACCTAGCGATTGTTTCCAATCGCATTCGTGGTCGGACACATAAGAATAAATGATTTGCTTTTTAAAATATTTTAACTCAAGAAAAAGCGAAAATCAATAAAAATGAGCATAGTTCATATTAATACAAATAAAAGGCTTAACGATGTCGCCATGTGTGTCATAGCGACTGCCTTGACTTTTAATCATCATATATCATCTCCTTTCTGTGTGCATCACTTGATTGTAATGACTAACTGTCTGCAGATATCGGAAACAAATTGTTTCTGTGAGTCAAAGTCAAAAAAAGAAGAATTTTGTCTATAAGATTAATTATAGAAGAGTTTCTGTCATCACAAAACTACACTCATTTGCAGATGCTTAAATGATTCAACAGAGTCTTGTTTGTGTCAGAAAGACTATGCATCGTTCTCAATTCACACGAATGCAAACATCATACGAACGAATTTCGCAATCTAGGAAATCCTATTGCTTGATGCTACCCCATTTTGTAGTTTCCCTTGCTATCAGTACTTATGTGGTGGCACAAAGGTAGCAGAGCAGAGCAATACTATTTCTGTCATAGAAATACTTGTCATTCTACTCTCAACAGTTCGTTTCCGAAGTCATATCATTCTATTTCAGAATGTCTGTGTCACTTTCGTGACTGTTTCGCTTCACACGATTCGCAAAAGTCACTCACAGAGAAAATTGTACTCATTCTGCTTTCGCTTCGCACCAAAAGGCATCGAATCGCTACATACGAAATCCCTTACATCATAACACATCACTCAAAGATTGCAGAGTCACTACTTCTGAATGCGACATATGACAGTCGCAATAAGCCCCTTATTCGCATCTAGCCTTGTATCCTACCTACCAACCTACAAAGCGAATCATTCGCAGAACACCCCTACTGCCCTACTGCGAAAGCAGTAGGCATCTGAAAGGCACAAGCCGAAAAAATAATGACTTGTGTCGCAGTTAGGTGTGAAACACCATATGCGATGTCTGTTTCCGATTCTTGTCACACGAATAAGAAGCCCCAATCCCATTGTGGTCTTGTGCTACTCATCCATCGACTGACCACCATCCAAAGATGATGACATCCATGTCCTTGCAGACACACGGCATTGCACACTTGAATGCTTTGTCACGAAAGGTGACCATTTACAAGTGCCTTGTCAAGCAGTCGACCCCAATTACTTGCAGACCGACTGGGCTACCGATTTGATGCACGAATGCATCAACAATACTACTCTGTTGCGAGTAGTATATAAATGTTTCGCATCAGATGATGTGAAACAATTTTTGAGAATTTGCATCTCTGATGAGATGTTGCTTCTCATACAATGCATTGAGATATTCGATTAACAAAGACAATTAAAAAACATTGCAATAGATGTTTTTTGCTTCATACTATATATTATATTATAATGGCATTTTTCGTTGCAGTATCGTATTATATATGATATATTGATGAGATATATTTTGTTTGTATAACTTCAAACTATCCATATGTATTACATCATTTTATGTGTGACTTCAGATAACTGTTGCATCGGCAACAAAAGTTGTTGAATTATGAAAGATATCATCAATAATATTGATACTTGTATGTGCAAGTATTAGTTTAATTGACTGTATTTGCATTTTTCATTTTGACCATATTTCCTCCATATCAGATATGCGATTCATCAATATTCATGAGACTACTTTTATTATTTTGATACTTGTTGTAGTATTTTTTTAACATTATACTGTTTCCTTGAAGGTTGCTTTAATTATTTGATAGGTTGATTTTTCAAAGATAGTTTGCTTTATAATATACGAATGATTCGTATGTTTACTGTTACCTTTATGATGACACTTTTTTAATTACAAAAAGTTACTTTAATATTATTATTACTTTTAGTCAGAAAAAGATTTTTTATAATTACATTTTGTAAGAAAAAGTGATATTGGAATACTGCAGATGTTATTGTTCAGGTGCTACATCATTATTGCTGATGTTATTTGAATTATATTCATTTTATTATCTTGATTTTAAGGTTTTTGCTAGTATTTTTATGATATTTTAGACATTTATAGTTCCCAAAAACGATTTTCCTGCCCCCGTTTGCCTAAAGAAGGATTTTCCGAGCCTTTTGAAGTTATTCGCAGATTTTTCCAACTTCATGTAGATATTACACCACATCCACATCAATTTCGCCACCACCTACAACTAAAACAAACACACAATCAATTAAATAAACACTTAATCGCAAAAGTAATCAAATAATCACACCTACAAGCAATTAAAAGCCATGATTTGAAGCAAAAAAAAAGGCGACCACCGAACTATTTGTCCGATAGTCGCCTAATTATTGCTATACTGCCGATTATAAGCCAAAAAAAAAGCAGATACTGGCTATTTAGCCAATATCTGCCATATTTTGGGATTACTCCCATTCTAATTCGTTTTGAAGCCCATAACAAGCCTTATTGCCACATTTAATGTCGCAATTGCTTATTTTAAAGCATAATTCATCTGCAACTTCATTTAATTCTGCCCATTCATCGTAGGAATGGACATTATCCATTAACTCGCCGATTTTAGCGAGTTCTTTTGCATTTTCGCAACTCATTATATCACCTTATAATCCTTCTAATTTGCGAATTACGGCTTCTGCTTGGCAAAATAATTGCTCTGCTTCGCCTATTTCTGCAATTGAAGTGCTATTTAATCTAATTTTATTGCATTCTGCGATTATATCTTCCCAAAATGCGATATTAGACATTTGTTCAAAGGTTGCTTTTACGATTTTGTTATGTAATTGTTTTATATTCATTTTTTACACCTTATGAGTTGTTTAATCGCTTAATTTAGCGATTATATAATCCCTATCGCAAAATAGAGATTATATAATCGTTAAAAAAAGGGTATTCGGGCATAAAAGCCCGATTTTAGCCAATAACAGAATATTCAGAGATTTTAAAGCCATTGGCTTTGCACCAATTAATGCAGTTTTCAATCTCTGATTCGTGAATGTCTATTCTACATTCGCCTTGAGATGTAGTCATTACAAATCCTTCTTTATCAACCATTTTTAAGGCATAATAGCCTTTATAAAATGTTAATTTAAAGGTTATGTAGTCGATTTCATCTTTATATAATGTTAATTCTTCTTTGTAACTCATTTTAAACCACCTATATTTTGTTAATCCAGTTATAGCAACTGGAAAATGCTTGGTTGGGGGAATTACACCCCCAATCGCAGTTTATACTGAATTCAAGCCTAATTCTTTAAGTTCTGATTGAATGAACTCTAATGAGCCATTGAAATAGCCAATAGCAGTAGGGAAATTGTCCCTTTTGTTATCAACATCATCTACAATAGCCATTGCGACATATTGGACATCATCATCAGAGTACCATTCGGAATCTCTAACGAAATTGATGGAATCCATCAACTGCCCATTCTCAAGGGCTATTTTACAATTTTGAACTTCTTTTTTGTAGTTTAGTAATTCTTTAATTGAGTACATTTTTAATCACCTAATTATTTAATGGCTATTAGGAATAGCCGAAAAGCCCTATAGGGGAATTGAACCCCTACAAAACACCAGTAAGGCTATGCGAAGTCAGATAACTTCGCTAAATTTGGGTTAACCATTCTTTGGTTGAATTTAGCCCAATCCCAAGCCTTGATGTCAGTTAGCACATTAATCAAGCCTTTTGGGAGCATTTCAAGACCTTTTAATCCTTTTCCATGTGCCATAAAGACAATAATTCGTTTATCATCTTTATCTTTACAATAGGAGCATTTATAGCAGTCCCCATTGCAAATAACATATTTAGAGTTATCTAAATATTTTGAATCCCATTTAAATGCAGTTATACAATGTTTTACATTGTCTCTGCTAGTTTTATAACTGTAATTAACAGTTATGTAACTGTTTTCGAGAATATCTATATCTAACTCTTTATTGTGAGTGTAGGTATAAGATATTACACCGAATTCTTTATAACAGAATTCAGAGAGTGTATTTGCCTTCAAGAACTGTTCCATGCTCTTGAAATCGCCAAAACTACCATATCTAATGAATTTTATATCATTTTTTACGATAATTTCGGAGACCTGTTGTATTAACTCATCAATACTTAAAGTATCAAATAAGTATCCACACACGAGGTTTTGGGTTAAAGTGTTTTTAAATGGGTCTTCTAATGCTCTTGCATAACAAGAGTGGTTAGTTTCGCCATCGCAATGCTCACAATAGCCCATATGTGCAGAGTAGCAATTAAAACTACTTGACATATTGATACAGAGTGTATCATCGCCGACTTTGTTATTACCAATGATAATTGGTAATGCTTTGTCAACGAGGCATTTTTCTTGGGTTTTAGGTAAATCCAAGTCAAATAAATTGGTTTCGGTGACTTCAAAGTCACCATTTATTAAATCTATTTTTAATTGTGTAAATTTTGCTTTATCCATTTTAACACCATATATTTTGTTATAGCAGATAATACAACTGCTAAAAGCCCTATAGGGGAATTGAACCCCTACGAAGAACCATCAAGGCTAGTATAAGAAGCAAAGGTTAATTGCTTCTCTCATGTAGTGCATATTGAGGTTTTCAACCCCATTATGCAATGCAGTAGAACAGTATTCTCTGTAGATGTGTTCTACTACTTTGAAATCGGTAATAGGGAATAATACTACTGGGTCTTTAGCAATAGCCTCCTTATTTTGCTCGATTGTACGAACCATAATCACATTGTCGTGATTTGGGCTATCGGAAAGTTCTAAACCAGTTAAATTTTTACCTATCATGTTAATTTCGTTTTCAAATATCATTTTTTATCACCTATATTAATTTATAGCCACATAGGAAGTGGCTAATAAGCCTATGGGGGAATTGAACCCCCACGAAACACCAGTAGGCTTAATAGAAGATGTATGCACCGTTGTATTCGATGTTGTACATCAAATGACCGATAACAGTCTCTTCGTGGTCTGTAAAGTCGTATTTTTCTTTATCTGCATCTTGTAGTGCTTCAAGCACATCAGAGCCGATTAAAAACTTTTCTCCGACCTCATCGAAGTATGCTTCGTAGTTATCTTCAAGGAAACGGCACATAGCACCGTTTTCTTCAAAATAGAGGTCAGATTCTGGGTTTCCATTGTAATAAAATACTTTTTTACTCATAGTTAATCACCTATTTAATTGTTTAATCGCTTAATTAAGCGATTATATAACTGTCTTCTTGCAAAGGCAGTCATATAATCGTTTAAAAAAGAAATAAAAAAGTTATTCATCGAGGAATAACTTTTTAGACCAATATACTGATTCTACAACAACAGATTCGACATTGTAGACAGTTAATGACTGTCTGTCGCTTCCATCTTCCTTGTTGTAGGAAATGAATTCCATATCGCCATTGTGGTTGTGTATAGCCCTCACATCGTGGATAAATACTTTATTATCCACAATTATATTGTTTGAGCGACCACAACGAAGATATACAGAGTCGTTGTTTTTGATTTCATCAGTCAAATTCATATTGGTTTCTTCAACAATAAATACAGACATATTTAATCACCTTTTAGATTGTTAGACAGTCAGTTTTTAACTGTCTATATAATACTTGTACAGCCTAGTATATAAATGTATCATTAAAAATGTTGTGAAGAGTACAGGACAAAAGCATTTAAAAGACAAAAAGGAGGACTGATAATGCCCGAAATCGCCAACAGAGGATGGAAATCGCTAGGTTTCGCCAAAAATAAGCACTCAAAATTTTTTTTTGCGAGGGGGGCGACCAGGTGTATTTCCGAGTGTGCAATTTTGAATGATTGTCCTACAAGTATAGAAAAAAAGTAAAAAAAGAGTGTCTTACGTACTATTTAAAGACACTAGCTAGCTCAAACCAATCGTAAATTTCAGCTTTAGAAAAAGAAATATCGCTTTTTTCGCAATATTTAATGAATTTACCATCTAATTGAACAGTAATATACTGCTTTCTAGATGTCGGCAAATCATGCTGTAAATCAACAGCAATTTCGTAATCGCTTCGATAATTAATTAAATTATTCTGAAATTCCACATTAATACGTGAATCTGGACCAAAATTAAACCAATAATTCTCAAAAAAGCTATTTCGCATGTCACGAATGAGTACCTTACTGTTAAAATGTCTTACAGCTTCAATGATTTCACCCCAATTCCAACAAATCAAATAAGGCAAAGACCTCCCACCAGCCGACAAATAATTAATTCGGTCAGCAAGTGCATAATTACTTAAATTAATACTTCCACAAGCAACCACGTCCACGCACAACCACTCACCATGATAATCACCACATAAAAAAAAGCCATTATCATTATGAACCCAACGAAAATCAGAAACACTAGGAGAAACAACAACAGGGAAATTGCAACCACTCACAAAATCATCCACCTCAACAAAAAAATCAACAGGCAAATCATCAATTAATTGCACATTTAAGCAATCAATTCCTTTATTAACATAAAAAATCTGACACAAAATAGAATAAATAGCCCTATCACCTTGCAATCTATACACAGAAATAGCCGAATTTAAATCAAAATTAAGGTTTTCATTACGCCCACAAGCCTCTAAAAAGGCTAAAAAATCAAATTTTTGCTCTAAAAAATCATAAATTTTCTCTTTTAAATGCTTTGGACCCTTTTGATTATCAACAAATCTTGATATACGATTTCTACTGCTACCATCGCAAAAATCCACTTTATCAACGAATTTTTTGCCAAAAAATAGGAAAATAGCTGGATAAAAGCCTGCAATTTCGTCAAAATTACCCTCATTTGCTAATTTCATAACCTTTTGAACACTAATATCTTTATTAATTGCTTGAATAATAGACCCTCTATTCTCTTTGGATTTACCTTTTTTTGATAATTTAGAGCCCCAACCAGGACCTAAAACATACGAAAACCAAGGTATTTCATAAGGTTTTTCATCAATTAATTCGCCAATTTTCTTAATATTAATCGTTTTAGCCATTAAACCACCTACTAACAGTATCATAAAAATCTTTTATTTTCATTAACTCATCATATTCAGACTTATCAATAGTAATTTTAGTTTTATACCAATCGTCGATATAATTAGGCATGATATTGTTTAAGTCTGAAATATTGTCTTTATCCCATGAACCTTCAAAAATAGCTATTTTAGAAGCATTTCTTTTGCAATAATCGAGAAATTCTTCTTCTGTGTACTCATTTTTAAATATATAACATAAATCATTAAATCTGTAGATAAAAGCCAACTCTGTCTCAATAGGAGTATCGCTTGGATACTTCTGTAATTCATTAATTAAGCTAGTAGTTGTGTATTTAGTCATAAAATCACCTAATTTTTATTAAAATTTGTCTTATCTTTTAACCCAATTTCCTTAAAATAGCTATCAACAGTTCTTGGATTAATACCCATTTCAGAAGCAATTTCTTGCCTTGAAAAGCCCATTTTAACCAATTTTTCACATTGATAGACCCTATTTTTACGATTTTGAGTCCTTTTATCGTCATCTCGAGATAAATCATGCTCATTTACATATCTTGATATTTTAGAGCGATGAATGCCAGTTAAATCTTGAATAATTCGGAGAGAATACCCCTCCTGCCATAAAATAAGTGCTTGCTTAAATGAATCAGTAATTGATTGCGTAATTAAGCGATTAATTACTTGCTCACCTGATTGCTTACGAACGTCATAACTGTCCATCACCTACACCTCTTTAAAGAAAATATCCACCTTGGAAAGAATATGGTCAGAGTTAAAAAGTGGATTATAAATGAGTTCATCGAAGATATGCATTTTATTATCCAAAACTTCAGGTGTATATCTATCAACAAGAATAGAAATAGTTATATTTAATAAAACACCTTCAGATTCATAATCTGGAGATGGTATGATATGAGTAACAAACGCATCATCGCCAAAAACAGTCATAACAGCATTATCAATACTAATTAATAGTTTTCCTAAATCTCTTGTCATTGTCATAATGTCTCACTATAATTTATAAAGTATATAAATGTCTTACTGCAAAAAAATTAAAGTCTTATATATATGTAAATTATTATATATAAATGTTACTATGACAGACTATTACATTGGGTCAGATAATATTACAGGAACAGAGCGAGCAGACATGGAAGCTATCGCAAAAAAATTAGAAGAATGTGGTAATACATGTGAAATAGGCTCTGTAACACCAGAACAAGAATCTGCGTCATATGGAGTAGATAAAAGTAAAACTTTTATTTTCCTAGTTGGTGGAGTAGCACCAGCAACATATTGGTCATTTAAATGTGCAGTAGAAGCTGGAAGTAGTCCACATACAATATTCGCACATGCAGGATGGACAGCAAATGACCCTAGTCGTCCTATGATAAGTGAAGACAAGGCATTAAATTATGATTTTGTACCAGAACATGATGCTGGTGGTTTTGCCGATGAATCAAGAATGAAACAAGATGCTGGAGATGCAAAAACTGTCGGAGAATATTTTCAAAAATATTCACAGTACATTACTTTTTGTTACAGCAAAGAAGGACCTGAACAATTAGCTGAACAGATATGTAATGGAACATGTGCATCTGGTAATAGTGGAAGTAGTAATGGAAGTGATACATCATCAAATACAGGTGCATCAGCTGTTTTAATTAAAGATGTTACTTTTTATGGGGTTATTAAACAAATTATTGGTGCAATTGATGGGATTTTTATTATTGCAAATAATATGGCTTATTTATTAACTTTTCAAGATATGTATAAATATAGAGATAAATTTGAAGATAATATTCCAAAAATTGAGCCAAAATATATATTATACGATTCTTTTGAAAAAAAATGGACACCAACAGCATGTTATAATGCAGTTGAAGTAACTTATGCAGATGGTACGATTAGATATCAAAATGATGCATTAGTAAGACAATATGGTGATAATACATTTTATTATGATTTCCCTAGTGATGATGCAGAAACAGCTAAAAGTAAAGCAAGTGCTTTATTAGCTGCACATATACGTGATTACAGTACAGATATTCAATTAAGTATTTTTTATAACGAAAATATAACTGTAGGTTCATGGGTGAAAATTCCAAAAACTTTAACAGAAGTTAAAGGACGAACACGTCAAGATAGAATTGAAGAACTTGCAAAAAAACAAAATAAAGATATAAAAAAGAAAAGAAAAGGCGTTAATATTACTAATATGACAGAAGAATTAGTAAAACAAGCTGATAATAGTTATAAAAAAGTACAACATTTGACTGATGAAAAGGGCAAAAAAATTGATATTGAATTAGAAAATAAAGATTATGATTTATTTTTTGTACAAGGTTTTACTTGTAGATGGAATAAAAAACATTCATTAATTATGGATTTACACTTAAAATATGGTCCAGATACACCTGAAGACCCTATTAACGCTACTATATCAACAGGTGGAGGCACATCATCTACACCATCAAATGGTAATAGTGGTACAGCTTCTTGGGGTAATGATTGTTTTAGTATTTGTGATATCTGTATTGAAGATTGCAGAAAAGTTTTAGGATATGGTGGTGGTAGGCGACAAGACGCCGAAGAATATATTAGAAAGCATGAACCTGACTCTAAATATTTACAAGGTAGAGCTAAACAAGATTCACAATACGCAAAAGATGTAGCTGGTAAAACAGCTCAAGAAGCGTATACAATGTTTAGAAATAAATTTGATTATGCTTGTTATTCAGATTCATGTGATAGCTCATATCCATGTTGTGATGATTTATGGACAAAAACTAAAGCAGCAAACTGTGGAGACTCAACAAGAATGTTAAAAGTACTCATGGATGCTGTTGGAGTACCATGTTATGGTATTCATGTAGATGGTCATTATTTTAATGCAGTACAAGTAGATGGAACATGGCATACGTTAGATGGAACAAGAGGACCTACTAATAGTTCTTGTAATTTTCCAGATTCTGGTAATTATGGGTATGGGTCAAATAACTGTGGAGGAGGTCCATGTCAATGAATTATAGTGAAGATGTGGCAAAAAAAATTGCATTTGTAAAAAAATGTAAAGAAGATATCGTATTTTTTGCTGAACATTTATTACGTTCTGAAGATGGTGGATATTATAAATTAGAACCACATCAAAAAGCTATGGTAACATCAAAAGAAGGACAAGTCGTATATTTTTGTGGAAGAAGGCTTGGTAAATCTTTCATGTTAGCAACAGAAGCCATTCATCGTGCAATGTTTGAAAAATATCAAAAAGTTTTTGTTTTAAGCCCAACAGAGAACCAAGCTAAAGAATTAGCTGAAACCATTACTGGTATGATTGAAAGAAGTACTTTAATTGAAAATGAAATAAAATTAAACAATGTTATGGAAAAGAAGTTTAAAAATGGTTCTCGTATCGTTATAAGAACAGGTGGTGGACGTGGTTCAGTTTCATCTATCATTGGTTCAGGTGCTAATTTATTAATTATTGACGAAATTCAAGACGTAAGTGATGAATTAATCAGTAAAATTATTCCAGTTATGCGTGGACAAAGAGGAGCAGCTAAATTTATTGTAGCAGGAACACCAAGGGACAGAAGTGGATTTTTATACGAATCACTTGAAAACGCACCAAGAGTATGGGACGATGGTAAATGGTATGAATATCCAGAAAATACTGGTAATTTTACAGTATACAGACAACAAACATGTTATATGGATGAAAACGAAAATATTATACGCTCAAGTACACCACGTATTACAATACAAGAATTAAAAGAAGATTACGAAAATATCCCAAGATTACAGTTTTTACAAGAATATTGTCTTGACTTTATGAGTAGTGTATCAGATGTATATTCAGAAGACTTAAGAGAATATTGCTTATATAAACCAACTGAAGATTATCCATTTAGTAGTTTTAATCCAGTTGTAGCTGGTATTGATATTGGAAAAATGCGTAATGAAACTGTTTTATATATAGCTGAAGTTATTCCAAAACCACAACTTGAATACAAAAGCTATAAAGTATTAGACTTAAAATGGGTTAAAGAATTCCCATTAGGAACTGATTATACAGACATTGAAGATTATTTAAGTTATGAATTACCTAAATTATTCCCTAATTTATTTAGAATTGTTGTAGATGCTACAGGTGTTGGAGAAGCTATTTGTGAAGTGCTACAAAAGAGAGCACGCAAAAGTAGAGCAAAATATATTGTAGAACCTTTTAAATTTAGTAAGGAAAAGAAAAAAGATTTAGTAGAAAGTGGTGTAGCTGCTTTAGAAAGAGGACAAGCTAAAGTAGTATGGAGTAAACGTTTAGAGCATGAAATGCGTGGATATAAACGTGAACTAACTGATTCTAATAATTATGTTTATCAAAAAACTGCTGGTTCAGATGATTATGTCGACTCAATGAATCTTTGTCTTTATAATATTGTGTTAGGTTTAATGGATAGTGTTCCAGCTGCTATTGAAATTGTACCTAAAACATTACCTAGACAATTTGGACAAAAAAGTGAAGATAAGACAGTTATCAATCAACCTACAAGACGTGGTCGTAAAAGACGTCCTAATAGAAGAATAGTTAATAGTAAAAGGAGAAGATATTAATGCCCATTGTAGCAACACAGCCACATAAACGAAAATTAACAAAAAAAGATTTTATCCTAAATAAAAGACCCATGCCAAATGGCAAAACAACTTATAATTTTGCTGGCGATGTAAAAAAACATGGTCAAACAAGTTACTCACAAAATTTTGCAACTTATAATGATATTTATGGTGCCGAAGATGTTGATTACGATTTAATTGATGGTTTATATCATTCTACTATATTAAATCGTGTTATTAAAAAAATTGCATCAGATGCAGTACCTGAAATGTTTAAAGTTCAAATCATTGATTTAAATGGCGAACGTATGGATGAACTTGAGCAATTAGTAATGATATATTTAGCTCATTTAAAAAGAAAACACATTAATCAATTATTTAATTATACCATGAGATATGGTACTGGTTTTTTATATATTGGTAATAAACAAGAAGACCAACTTGTTAATATGTTTTGTTTACATCCTAAAGATTTAAAACCAGAAATGGATGAATCTACAGGAGAAATTAAAGAATGGAAGTATACAACTCAAGATGGTGAAATATTAATTCCAGACGAAGATTTATTACGTTTTCCATATGACCCAGATATTGGAGAAGTCTATGGTATGTCATTTATTGGAAAATTAGTTCAAACATTACATTTAATGTTAAATACTGAATTAAATCTTGCAGAAATTGTAGATAAGTATGCCATTCCAATTTTACAATGGTTAGTCGAAGTAGGAGACGACGAAGAAGTTGAAGATGACGAATTATATGAAATATTCGATTCCATACAAGAACAATTTACATATCAAAACGATGTTATTACAACAAGTAGGATTACAACCGATGTTGTTGGGTTTGCACAAAGTCAATATGATATGGAATCAACATTATCCCAATTAAAAGAATCTTTTGGTTTATTAACTTTTCCAATGGCAATTATTGGTGGACGTAGTGATAACTTAAGTTCAATTAAAGTACAAGTAGCTCAATACACAAACGACTTACAAGATATACAAATGTGTTTTTCTGATGAATTAATCGAGCAAGTAATTGAAGTTTTTTTAAGTCAAGAAGGATATGAACCAGGTCTTGATTACGCAAGTATATCTGTAATTTTCCCAGTTCTTACAGCAGAATCAAATGCTGATACATCTATATGGTTATTCCCAGCTATTCGTATGGGACTTATTAGCAGAGATGAAGCACGTGCTCAATTAAAATTCAGAGGTAAAGCTATGAAAATTGAAGACCTTGAATTTATTGACCCAACTGCGACATATCTACAAGAAATGGCTTTAGAACAGCAAGCAGCTGACCCAGATGAGCCAAGTAATAAAGATGGTAGGGGAGACCCAGGTAGTGATTAAATGGAGATAGATAATAAAACTGTTATTATTGTTGGTGTATTAATTATGGGGTATATATCTCTATTTACACACTATAATGATTTAGCATTAGCAGTAACTTCAGGTCTGTTAGGATACCTTACAAAAGAAGCTACAGATTATATTAGCAACTCTATACACCAAGATAATGAATTCAATAAATAATCCCATAATCAAGTAATTAAGTGATTAAATGAAGCCAGGATTAAATACGTATAAAAAAGCATACAAAAAATGTGAAGAAGGATTAAAAATAAAAAAACACGCAACAAGTGCTGAATTATTAAATTGGTTGATAGAGAATTATAATCTATATTCATTAAATATAACACCAAAAGGTATAACCTATTATTTAAAAACAAAAGGGTACCCCAAGAAACGTAAGTATGACACTAAACCCTATGTTTTTTACTATAAGGAATAAAATATTCCTTAAAAACTTTTTTTCTTTTTATACATTAGAGAAAATATTTACAAACAGCTTACATAAGATAAGCTAAATTTTTGGAGAAAGTGATTTGAATGAAACAAACCTTCTCATTAAATTCAAATTTTTCTTTAACGCATAACGATGATGGAAGCACACAACTACAAGGGTACGCTATTCATGGTGGAGAAGATTTTATAGTCAATGGAATCTTTGAAGTACCAGAATCAGAAATGCAAAATTGTGCACGTAGTTTAAAAGGTGCAAAACTTATGAAAGACCATGACACATTTCATGTAGACTCTATTATCGGAAGAGTTAATAAAACTAAAAAACAATTTGATGAGGACGCCGAAATGATGGGTGTTCATTATGATGCATCGTTAGTAGTAGACGATAGTAGTCTCGCTAAAAAAATAGAAGAAGGACTTATAGATGCAACATCAATAGGATTTAGTTTTGAACCTGAATGCTCAATATGTGGAAATCCTTATTTTAGCGAAGAATGTGAACACAGTTTATGGTGGGACGATATGCATTTAGTATGTAGGGATATGGAATGCCATGAATTATCTTTAGTTACATTTGGAGCAGACCCACACGCTACTGTATCAGGTGCTCTTGACGCTAAAAGTATTGATAAAATTAAAGAAAACTTTGAAAAACAAAAGGAAGAATTACTTATGGCAAACGAAGATAATACAGTTGAAACTTTAAAAAGTGAAAACCTTGAGTTATCTCAAAAAGTTTCTGATTTAGAAGCTCAATTAAAGCAAAAAGAAACTGATTTTCAAAAAGAAAAAGATTCATTAGAAACTCAACATCAAGAAGAAGTTTTAACTTTACAACAAGAAAAAAATGCTTTAGAAGATGAAGTAAAAGAAATGCAAGAAGAATTATCTGCATTTAGAGCTGAAGCTGAATCAAAAATGGCTGAAGCATTAAAAGCTAAACAAGACGAAATGTTTGAATTAGCTAAAAGACTTGATTTTGAAGAACAAATTAATGAGGAAAGAATTTCTGACGAAGAATACGTTGATGACAAACTCGCTATGCTTCACAGAGTAGATGAAAAACTCAATCCACAAAAAGAAACTGTTCCAAAATATAAAAACGAACAAGTTGACCATCAAGCAGGCGAAAAAGAAACTGAACGTGTTGCATTCGGTTCTGCATCCAAATACTTTACTTATGGGGGCAACTAGATGAGTGATATAACAGGTGACGCAATTACTGTACACGCAGCTGAAGATATCGTAAAAGCTATTGAACCAGTTGGAAGAACATCAGCTAAACAACAACTTGTAAAAGCAATTGAAATGACAGCTACTGGAGCAAAATTAGCATCTTCTTCTACTAAACCTGAAGACTTTATTGGAGTAGTTAAAGCTGTTTCTGGAGAAGCAGTTATGTACTACGCTCAATCAAGAAACATTTCTTCACCTATTAGAGGAGCAAGTTTTATTCCTGCACCATTCTTTGAAGGACCAGTAGATGTACCTGCTGGAGCTGCATTAACAGTCGAAAGACATTGCATCAGTTATGTAATGGGAGCTACTAATATTAAATTTAATGATAATCTTGCATTAGATAATGATGGTAAATTTAAAGTAGCTAGTGGTAGTGACGCAGTCGTTGCAAAAGCAAAGTCTGACGCAGATGCAAATGGTGTTGTTAGAGCATCCATTTTGAGGACTGTATAGGAGGAATAAAATATGGCTAAAGATTTAATGAGTTTTACAGGTGTTAAAAACGCTCAATTTGCAGGTGGAGGTGCTGTATCTCACGATAACAGAATGGACCCTATTTTATATGAAGATATGATTCAATATATTGAAGTTAATTCTCCATTTAGGGACATGTGTAGGGTTGTAACTACAGACCAATTTGTTATGGTTATACCAAGAAAATGGCATGCTGGTATTGCTGTAGAAATTGTAGAAGGTTCTGAAATTCCTAAAGCAAGAGATGTCTACGATACCTTAAGTCTTAATTTAAGACAAAATGGTACTGGTATTAAAATAACAGATGAAGAGCAAAAATTAATGGGATTCGATTCCAATTACTTTGCTACTGAAGCTCAAAGAGCTACTGATAGGTTACTTAAAAAAGAAAACGATGATATTGCTACTGTATTATTAGCAGGAGCAGGATATAATGTTATTGCATCAAGTAATAATACATTAAAATTCGATGATGTTTTAACTGCTAAAACAGAAATGTTAGAAAACCCATATGGTGTTGAACCTAATGTTATTTTAATGTCACATCGTTCTTACGCTGATTTAGTAAGAGACCCAGAATTTAAAGAATACGATAAATCTGGTAAAACAAATGTTGTTAATACTGGAGATATCGGAAAAGAAATTGATGGATTAAGTATTAGAATTATTCCAGAAGTTGGAGATAACGTTTATTTAATCGACACATCATTACAGCCACTCATTTTAGTACAGATGGATGGTGTACATGTTGAATCTTACAGATTACATGAAACTCGTGAAGATGTATTAGACTTAACACTTTACGAAAAACCTGCAATCGTAAGACCAGATGCTATTACTAAAATTACTATTACAAGAAATGATGAACGTCCACAAAGAACCTTCCCAGCTGGATGGGACCCATATGATGGCTATCCTGATTTACCAGCAGATGAAGAAGAAGAAACACCTAAAAGAACCTTAACCTTTACTATTAATGATGGTACAGACGCAATTGAAGGTGCTACTGTTACTATTGGTGACAAATCTGCTACTACTGGTGCATTAGGTGGTTGTACATTAGCTGATATCGAAGATGGTGAACAATCTGTTACTGTAAAAGCAACTGGATATGCCGATAAAACACAGACCATTACAGTATCTGAAAGCAGCACATCATTTACTATTAGTTTATCAGCATAATTAATTAAATAATTAGTTAAATATTTAACGAGGTAGATATAATGGCAAGGAAAAAAAGTACAAAAAAAGAAACTAAAACTTCTAATAAAAAAGTAAATAAAAAAGTTCAAATCACATACGAACCTAGATTTAGTGCATCTACTAAAAAAACAATAATCTTAAGGGAACCAATTACTGTAGCAGTAGGTAATACCTACAAAACAGAATATCAATCAAAAATTCCAGGATTACCACCAGTATTCACTATTGAAGCTGGCGAGAAAAAAGAAGTAACTTTAGAACAATTTAAAGCTTTATATGAACTTGGATATATCGATACACCAGAAGATATTGAAAAAAGAGAAAGGGAAAGACTCAAATACAATACTCAACCTGGTGCTGACCCAAGAAGCTTTAAAGTTGCTGCAAAACGTTCCCACTTATACGAAGATAACTTTATATTAGTTGAATAGACATGATAATTGACCCTACATACATAAAAAGTGTTTTAAACATAGAAGTAAGTGATGAAATACTTAATTACTTAATTAAACATTTTTTTAATTATGTATGTAAAGAAGTAGGATTAGACTCCACATTAGAAGAGGAAGAAATCGCTACTATCCCTACAACCCAAAAAGAAAATCCCAATATCTTGGAAGACGACTTAACACTCTTCCAAGAAACAATCATTTATGGTATAGCATGCGAATTAGTAGAAACAGAATTAATAGATAATGTTATGCCAGAAAACATATATCATTTTTATCAAACTGACATAGAAGAAGTAACTTTTTGTAATATTTTTAATTATTGTTTAAAAGGATTAGATACCTACCTAAATCATACATCAAAGGTTAAATATGTGAGACAGTTTTTGTTTTTAAAAGAAACAAAAATTTCAGACGAACAATTAGCTTTTTTAATAGAAGAATTCACTCAAGATATAATAAGTCATTTACCAGAAGATGCTGAAGTTGATACAGAATCTTTCTTATTTAAACAAGCATTAGTGTTGCAAATCGCATGTCACCTGTATAAATTAAAACCTGGGCTTATGGGACCCCCAAAATCATATAAAGTTGATGAAGTAAGGGTTACATGGACAGTAGGTTTTGATAAAGAAGGTAATACATGGTGTGATTTAGCCGAAGAAGCACTTGCTGATTTAAAAAAGAAATTCTATGGTCGTTATGGATTTGTTGCATGGGAAAGACCTGGTGCACGAACTAAATATGGATATCATGGACCAGGGGGACGTACATGAGTTATTTTGATTATTTATTGGATTTTATTGAATCCGAAGATGAATATTATTTGCAAAAACTTGTAACATATAAAAAAAGTAATCAAAAGATAAAAGACGAAGTTGGTAATATTATTCGTAAAGACGAAGTTGGTAACATTTCCGAAGAATGGGAAGATATTAAACAACTTCATGGAACAATACAACACAGACAAGATGACGATGTTGGATATCAAGGTCAAGAATCTGATATTACATATCATGGATATTTTAGTCCAACATTTAAATTAGAAACAAATCAACTTTCAAAATATAGAGTAAAATTTGTACGTGACTATGAGACTTTATATTTAAATATCATCCAGTATGACCCTAATAATTATTTATTGGGAGAACAGCATCATATTACTCTTGTAATGCAAGAAGATAGGAAATATAAAGGTAGGCAAAAATGAGCTTTGAAGCAAATTGGGACGTATCAGGTGTTAATTTTGATAGTGCATCAAATGCTTTTATTAAATCTGCATCAAAATCAATATCAAATTTAAAAAGACACGAATCTGAAATTAATGCTGCATTTAAGCGACATATTAGTACTAATATGATGCGTTCAGGTATGGAAGCTGATAATTTTGCCGATGTATTTTTTGCTCAAATAAAAAATGGTAGTATTAATTTTGTTAATACTGCACCATTAGTTACTCAAAGATATGAGTATGGATATTATGATGGGTCAAAAGATACTAATGAGGAATATTATGAAGAGTATATGGTGTCAACAAGTCCTAAATACTTTATTAGACCTGCCATACAAGAGACTTTAAATGATATTGGTAATATTATATTAGAAGAAGCTAAAAAAGAATATTTAAATAATCGTCAATGGGAATGAAGTCTATGAAAGATAGAAATGAACTTATATTGTTAATTCGTCGTATTATTGGAGACGAAAAAGAAGATGGTTTCTATACTACAGTACAATGGAATAATGAAACAATAGAAGTTCCTAATTTCTTATTCAAAGATGGACCTGCTCAATACCCTGAAATACGTATATCACCATTTCTAACTGAATCACAAGCTTCTCATTCTATTAGAATAAGAAAGCCAAATTATGATAGTAAAACAAAATTTCGTAATACAATATTTCAAATAGACATATATGCTGACAATATTGTATTAGCAAATGCAATAGAAAGTGCAGTTAGAAAAAGAATCGATTTATTTTATGATATAGATACTGTGGTATATGGATATGATAATAATTTTAATAAAATTGACGAGGAACGAAATATTTACTTTAGCGAAACGCTAAACAAAAAAGATTTTAAAATAATTAGCGTACGTTTTAGTAGGATACCAATGACAAAAGTTAGTGAAAAATCAGCATTAAAATATAAAAACACATATTATGTTGATGATGGTGGTTTATATGTCAATACAGATTTACCTATTAAATTAATTAATGTTAATACTGTATTAAATGGATTAGTTTTTCCAGATGGAGAAACAGCACATCAAAAAGGCATAATTAAAACACGTGTAATGAATAGAAGAAGTTTGAGTGAATTAGAAAAAAACAATGTTGAAAGAATATCTTTTGAATTAGGTATTTTTTACAGAATGGATGGATTACGTAATCCAGGTCCATTAGCCACACATATGAAAATTGATAGTGATTAAAATGGCAGAGAAAAAAACTAAAAAAACCAAAAAAACAAGTACAAGAGTATTTGTTCAGCCAAAAGCTAAAGTTGCTATACGTCAAGAAGATAGCTTAACTGTAGCTGAAATCGCAGAAATTTTAAAAATTTCAGATTTCGATTTGTTTATGGTTAAACAATATGCAAATATTGATAATGGCACTTTAATGACACAAACTAAATTTAAAGAATTATATAAAAAAGCTATAAAAGGTAGATAAAATGGTAGTTGGAAAACCATATATTCGTTTTAAAGTCAATAATGAACCAGTCCAAGCAGAAGTTGATTACAACTACACATGGGCAACTACTGTAGAAACTAATAAAGGACCAGTAAATACTCCTGTTTTTATTAGTAATGCAGCACAAGCGTATACTATATTTAATGTAGATATGCGTCCATATTTTGCTCAAAATCCTAAATCATTAATTATGATAAGGGTTGCTGCTAAAAGTAGGAATAAAGAACCTTCTAAAGGTACATACAGTTTTACATCTGATAAAGATATGCCTGTATTTTTCACAGTTCAAGCAGAACTTAAAAAGACTGTTACTGAAGATGGTGAATCAGTAGATTATACACATAAATTATATTATGCTGCTGTTGAAGTTTCAAATGGTACCACAACAAGTACTGAATACATTCCATTAATTGAGCATAGAACTAGTGCTGGTGTTCTTATTCCAGAATCTTATATTAGTGCATGGACAGATAATGGTCGTTTATCTGAAGCTAACGAAACAGCTATTAAAGCTGATGAAGAAAAACCTATTGCTACTCAAGCTATCATTGATAGCATTGGTAAAGAAGATGGTATTACAAAAGCTGAATATGAAGCTACATACAGACAAGGTCTTAAAGATACTTTAATCTATTCTGCTGATAAAGTACAACCATTATTAATTCCACATAAATATGTTATCCCAGCTGGTACACCATTAATTACATTAACTGGTGACTATGAAGGAGATTATGGCGTATCTATTAGTTGTTCCGAAGCATTAGTTGGAGAAGGATATACTATTGTTATTACTGAACCTACATTAGGTACTTTAAGAATTCAAAATGGATTCGATTTACAAAAAATTGCAAATCGTATTAACGATAAGAAATATAATGTAACTGCTACATTAACAAACGAAGGTCAATTAATTACAGCAGCTATGCATGGTTATGCAAAACCAATAGAAACCCATAACGTTACAGTTGATGGACAAGCATTTTCATTAATTACTAGTCACATTACTGAAGATTCATTTATTTCATTATCTAAAAATAAACAATCTGGTGCAATCAATTATTTGACTAAAGCAGATGTCGATGCTATTGCTGCTGATGTTAAAAATCAAACTAATTTAGCAACTGTTGAAGCAATTGATTACGCAATTAGTTTAGCACCTGCTGGACAACAATCTTTAGTAGGTGGTAGTAATGGAGAATGGGATGAAAAAGTTGGTAGAATCCCAGTTGAATATCAAGCTGATGCTCACGCAGAAGGATTAAAATTATTACAAAGAGTCAGATTAGCTGGTGTCTTTTGTATGTATGGTGAGGACGCAATTCAACGTGCATACAGGGAACATGGTATTAACTCCATTGAACCTGAAAAAGGTATGAATAATAACGAAACTTGCAAATGGAGAACAATTTTACTTGGTGCTAACGAAAATGATAGAACAGACGCTAGTAGTTTAGCAGCTAAAGCTGCTGCTTTAAATGATTCCTACACCTTATTATTAGGTCAAGGATTAATTGATTCTGGCTTCTCTGGTGTAGCATCTACTATGAGTGCTTCTGAAAGAAAAGTACTTGGTTTAATTAATGAACATCATTTATTACCATATGAATGTACTCAATACATTGCAGGATTACGTAGTAAACTTGACTATGGTGAATCTATTTTCGGTGGTCAAGGTAGGAAACGTATTAGAAGCATTGGTAATTTAGATATTGCTCCATTATTCGATTATGACGACTCATACGCATGGGACCCTAATACTTACACATTCTTAAATGAAAATGGTGTATTAACATTTACCGAAGAATATGGAAATATCACTCTTACTGATGGTGTTACTACTATACAAAGTGGTAGTGAAGAAGATGAAGAAGGAGTCATGAATATTCTCAAATATACTCAAAATGCTATCTACGATGCTGTATTACCATACATTGGTAGAAACATTAATGCTGATTTAGAAAACAGTATTAATATGGCTGTAGAATCTGTATTATCCACAATGAGAGATACAGACCAAACATTAATTGATACAGATGAATATTCTGCATATACTGTAGATATTAGTTTAGGCTCAAGGTCTAACCAATTATTAGGTAGAATTTACATTTACTTAACTATAACTCCAGTACATGCTTTAAGACAAATTGAAGTTGAAATGACAGTACAATAAGGTGATATGAATGCCACACGCATATAAAAGTACAGACCCAATTAATGATTTTAATTTCTTTGAAACTGGATATATTATGATTGATGGTAATAGATATGATGTAGAAGAAATATCTATTAACACTTCACGTGATATGACTGAATATCATGTAGCAGCTCAAAGAGACCCAATCGACCATCGTCCTGGTAAAAACAAAATTGAATTCAGTATGAAAAGAGCATTTTCAGATGCAACATTATCTAATTTATATGATAAATGTTGTGTGTTTGACTTACTCTTATTAAATAACGACGACCCAGATTCTGTACAACCTGTATTATTATTACAAGGTTGCAGATTAACTCAAGATAATATCGGACCTATCAATGGTTCTGATGTTGTATCTCAAGATTTAAGTGGTGTTGCACGTAGAAGAGTATGGAAGATGTGTGATATTAAAAATGCTCTTGAAAAACAATGCTCTTACAGATGTCCTGATGCAACAGTATATGGAACCAATACTGGTGTAAGTACTCGTGTAACTCAAGACCCTGTTACAGATGCATACAATTTCGTAACCAATACTGCTGGTCAAAAAGTAGACCACGCAAAAAGATTATTAAGAAACTTTATGTAAGTAATTAATTACTTACATACTTTTTTTATTTAACACAAAAAATCATTTATATGCTTCAGAACCTAAAACTCTTTTTATAAAAATATTAAATATGAGGTAATATAAATGAGCAAAGAAAAACAAGCTTTAGGAGCTCCAGAAGGAGAACACAAAATTACTGCAAACAACGCAGACGAATTATTAGCTGAATTACAAGCAGAATCTAAAAAAACTTCACAAAATAAAAAGAAGAAAAAAATCGAAGATTATAAAGTAGTTCAAGCAACAAGAGAAATGCTCATCAATAGGAAAGGTCAAATATTAAATGTACCAATTATTATTGATAATGAAGAAGCATGGAACTTTAAAGTAAGAAGAATTTCTGAAGCAGAAAATTCAGACATTTTAGATAGGACTTTAGCAGTAAAAAACTTCAATGAAATGACTCCTGAAGAACTTGAAGCTTCAAATGATTATAACTTTAGATTATTAGCATTATCTGTTGTAGAACCAAAAATGTCAGAAGATGAATGGAAAGGTGTAGTAGACGCACCAATGGCAAGAAAACTTGTACAACAAATCAGTAAAGTAATTACTGACGTAAATGCTGATGGAATCTTTGACGACTTTCAAAGATAAAATCACTAATTCAAATGAATTAAAAGTAGATTTTTTAATTTGTAAGTTTTTACATAAAACCCCTGCTGAAGTGTATGAACTAGAAAAACAAGGGTTATTAACTTTTGAACAAAAAGTTTTTATTGCAGCAGGTATTGCATGGGACAATGAAAATAAATTTTGCCCATTTTTACAATAATACTCATTTCGCTACTTTAGGAGAGTTAACTGTTATAGTTGCTCTCCTTTTTTTTTAAAATACACCCATAAAGAGAAAAACAATGACAAGCTATAACACAATAGAAACACCACAGGATTATGTTAATTACACCTTTAATATAAGTAGTAGAGGTGTAACTGAAGTAATGGGAGAGATGGCTGGACTCTCTAATACTGTTACTACTATTTTAGGACAATTAGCTTTTAAAACATCAGAGTATTTAACACATACTGAATCATTAACAATTAGTATGAGTACAGCTGCTATTGCAGCATATGCTTCTGCTACACAGGAAGCAATGAAGTTTGAACAACAAATTGCAAATGTCCAAGCTATTGGTGGTGAATCTATTAATGCGATGGATATCGGTCAAGCAGCAATGCAGTATTCTAATCAATTTGGTATGAATATTAGTAACATGACAGAAGGATTAGAAGCATTAGCTAGGGCAGGATTAACTGCTACTGATGTAATGTCTGGAGTATTAGAAGAGGGTGTAAAATTATCAAAATTAGAAGGTATTGATTTAGAAGATTCTATTAATAATTTAATATCTACTACTAACTTATTAGCTGAAGAAGATTATGATATTAATTCTCAAGAATATGCAGATGCAGTCAAAGCAATGAACCAACATATTGTATCTACTTCAGAAAGTGCACCAATTAACGCTGAAAATATTATACAATCATTACAACATGTAGGGGGATATGCTTCAGCCAATAAAATAGACCAAGACGATTTATTTGCTGTTATAGCTCAACTTGGTGCAAAAGGTACAAAAGGAGAAATGGCAGGTACTGCATTAAGGGCATTTATTGCAGCTGGTCAAAAAGACCAAGCTCAAAGAGCATTAGCACGTATAGGATTAAATGTAAGTGATTTATGGGATGATAATGGAGAAGCAATGCTTCCTGTATCTGAAATGAAAGATGTTCTTGATAATGCATTAGAAGCTCGTGGATATTCTCAACAAGAAAAACTTGAATTTTATTCTGATTTTGCTGGTTATAAACAAGCTAACCAAATTATGAAAATCGATACAGATGAGGTAAAAGAGTACAAAGAAACCATTAAAAACGCTTGGGATTTAGGTACTAAATTAGATACAATTTTAGGAACTACTCAATCTAATTTACAAATACTTTTTCAAACTGTAAAGAATTTTATGACTCGTGTAGGGTCAACAATGTTACCAATTCTTAACGCTATTATTATTCCTATTAAATTAGGTGTGCAATTACTTGATGCTATGCCTTTTAGTGAAAATATCGTCGGTATTTTATTAGGCGTTACAGCAATTAAAGGTATATTATTATTTATTAATAGAGTCGTGCCAACTTTAGCTGGAATGTATACTGGATTATCTACTTCAACTAGTAGAGCTGAAGAAAATATGGGAAAAACACGTAAACATATTGGTGGAATAGTAGACGATTTGAGACAAGCAAAAGACATTTTTGAGCATATTAATGATAAAACATATTTAAGCCAAATACGTTTACAAAAAGGATTAATGGGAGAACAATCCCATCAAGTACATAAGGTTATTACAAGAGAAATTTATAATGATATAGCTGCTGGAAATCCTAATGTAGCTGATTTTGATGACTTAAGTTTCACAGAAAAAGAAGTAGTCAGTAATATTATGGAAGCGTATAAAGATACAGACATATATCAAAATAAATTACATGCATACGTAAATAGGTTTAGAAATATGGGTGAATATATTGCAGAAGGTTTAACTAGTAATCAAAATGTTAAAACTAGTACTTCCAAACCTTTCAATGATAGTAATCAAGACATTAATAAAAGAATTAGTGAGCAAGCAAAAGCTATCGTTGATGGTACTAAAAAAATGTATGAAAAAGGACATACAATAGCTGAAGAAAATATAAAAGTTGACTACACAAATGATAGGCAAAAAGATATTGTAGATGCAATTTTAAATACAAAAGATTCTTTAGCTGAAGCGATTGGTAGGGCTGTCGTACAAAATTTAAATGTTGAAGAGACTTATGTTTCTGAAGGATTAGGCAGTTTTCAATTAGATAAAGTTAAATCTTCAAAAATTATTACCCAATTGCAAGAAATAGAAGATAATGTATCTGATAATCTTGGTGATATAGGATACTTTTTAGATTATGATTTAGAGAAAATAGATAACTTACTTGCTAATGTAGGTTATGATTTACAAAATAAAATAAGTGCTTTTTCAAATACCAATCCATCTTATATGAATAAAATGCAAAAAATGAGAATGGAGAAAATTATTAGTGGTGCTGCTAAAACCAATTTAGGAGCTCAATATTCATTAGAACAAAATAATATTGATGTTCTTGGTGTATTACGTGATGGTAAATGGAATGACCCAGGTAATGATAGTTTATTAGGTATACATGATAGACAAATGGAAGCTATGGAAAAAGCTTTAGATATGGATATTCAAAAAGGTGTAGAACGTACACAAAGACTTAATAATATACATACTTATCTACAATCTAAATATGAAGGAAATAAAGATGAAAAAATTGCTGAAATCCTTCAAGAGACAGGTAAAATATGGGCGTCAGATATTGCAACACCACGACCAAGTAGAGAAGCAAGTAAATACTTAACAGATACACGAGCAACATTTATTGGTAATACATTAGGATTAAATGGTGTTGATTGGAGTCAAGTTGAAAATCCAGCTCAAGAATTGATAGAGTATTTTGCTGATGCATCAGAAAATGCTAAAAAAGCTAGACAATTGAAAAAAGCTGATGCATTAATGTTTTCCATTATGGAACAAGCTAAAAGTGAAGATGCTATTTTTAACCAAGCTGAATCCGACGAGCTTGGATATATTATTAGAAGATATAAACAATTATTATTAGCAAGAAATAAAAAAATAGAAGAAGAACTTGGTGTTAATACTATTATTAACCCAAAGCATACCACATCAAATCCAGCAATTAAAAAAGCACTTGAAGGTAGTGCTTCTACATATGCATGGAATAGAATTCCAGAAATTAACAATGCTAACGAAAGGGTGTTAGATTTTCTTACTAATAGTGATATTCGTCTTGATAAAAATATTCCATTGTCTGGTTTTAATAGAAAAGGTATTGTTAGAATTAATGATAATAGAACATCATCACCTCAATCTTTTGTTAATGTTTTAATGCATGAAATGGGACATGGATTGTTACAACATACATTACGAGGAGATATTGCTAGAAAAGATTTATCTTTACAAAAAGAATTACAACAACAAGGATTATATATTCCAGAGGCTTTATCAGTTGAAGGTAGTAAATTCGGTAAACCTATTGCAGAATATGAAACCGATTTATTATCAAAAATAGTATTATCAAATATGGGTCTGGATACATCTTTTCATGATAAAAGATTAGAAAAATTAGCATCAATTATTGAAAAAGATTATGGCTCTTTAGATGCTGTTAATATTGAATTGGTTGAGGCAACAGCAAAGTCTGTTATAGATAATCAAACAATGTTATCTGAAATAATAAGCGATTTATTAAAACAATCCGAACATAGAAAAAACTTCCAAATTAGAGATGTTTTAAAAACTATAAATCCTTCTTATGAAGAGGAATATTCTTATTATAATGATTATGATTTTGCTCCTAGTTTTGAAGAGATGAAGGAACGAGAAATACAACAACATTCTAAAGCAATGGATTATGATGAGAAAAAAGCAATAGGAAAAAAAGAATCATTTTCTTTTAAAAATGTAGACTTATCTATTATTACAGAACCATTAAATGATATAAAAGAAAATATACAAAAAATAGCTGAAAGAATTGTACCATCTACTAGTGCTTTAGATTTAGCGTATGGCTCATCATATAGTAATGTTGATAAAGATACACTTGATAGGCATACAGATGCTTTAAATAATCATGCTAAAGAAATGCGTGAAACTCGTGAATTTAATGAAAAAGTGTTTAGTTCTTTTATTAATAAAGATGATGATAATACACCAAAATTATCAGAGCCATCAACAGATAATAATCAATCATATATTGATGCTAAAGCTGTTGTTGTTGAAGATATAGATAATGATATTAATGATATTATTTATGATGAAATACAAGATATCTTTCCTGAAACTGACAGTATATATGGTATTGTGTATAATAAAATAAATGAAAGTTTTATTTCACAATTAGTAAAAAGTATAACACAATTTGATGATGTTATACAAAAAACATCTTTATATTTAGAAAGTGGTACTAAATTACTTTTAACAAATAATCAATATATTCAAGATGTTATTAATGGTTTTATTATTATGGGGGATATGTTAAAAAAGAACAATAACATAAAATTGTTACCAGAAAAAATTTATCCTGATTTTACATTAAAAAATAACAGTTATGGTATTGAAGAGCAAGGCTCTTTACTGCAAACGTTAGATAAATATTCTCCATATGCAGATTTTATAAATTCACAAAATGATTTATTACAAATATCAAAAAATATTACAGATAGTCAATTAAAGCCACCTGTTTCATCAGCTATTAGAAGTCAAATTATAGGCAGATTATATAGGCAATCTCTTGGAGAAAGACAATTATATTCTGAACCTATTGGTCCTATTCCAGCACAACCAGTCTCAAAAAATACATATGCATTTGGAGCTACTAAATTAGGGGCATACGAGAAACAATATAGATTATTAGCAAATGGTGGTATATATTCATATCCTATTGGTCCACAGCAATTAAATAATCCCCCATTATATCCAAATGTAGGTATAACACAATATCAAAAACCGATTGGACCATCACCAGCGATTACAGATTTAGATAAATATAATCAATATTTAGCTATTGAAGAAGAAAATAAACGTATTAAGAGAGAACAAGAACATCAAGCATATATTAATATGCAGGCAAAAGCTACAGAAGAACTTATTGGTATTACTGAACGATATAATAAAAAAATACAAAGACAAAAAGAAGTAAATGATGCCATTGCTAAAGTTCGTAATCAAAGATACCAAGACTATAAAAAAGAACGACAAGCATTATTACAATTAGCATTTGCTCATGATATTTTTATTGAAAAACAAAAACCAGTACAGATAAAAAGCCCACAAGGTGTTTTACAAGCATCTCCACAATCTGCACCAACAGGTGAATTTACTATCTTAAAACAAGCTCAATTTTTCCCTGGTTTAGATAATAATTATTATCAATTCTTAAATGATATTCAAAATCAAAAAGAAATAGAAGAACAAAATAGAAAAAGAGCAGCTGCTTTACGATATGATGCTATCACACAAGCAGAACAATATGCTTCTACATATGCTCAATTATATCCTGAATATATTAACCCAGAGTATATAGAAGCATCACAAGTAATGAATCAAAAATTTAATCCTATATCAGCTTTTGTAAAACGTAACCAACAATATGATACTCCAATTGGACCATTACCTGCGATAGAAACTAATACTCCCTTATTAATTGATAGTCATTTAAATGGACAACATGAAAGAGCACAAACAGCATTACAAAGATTACAAGAGAGAAGAAATCAGCAACTTCAAGACAATGCATATACTCCAAGTATGGGTACGTATTATGCACAAATATGGGATTATTTACCACATGGTGTTGACCCAGAGCCAATTAAACGAACAGCTTTAGAACAAGCAGCTTTAATAAAGAAGCAAAATGAATCTCTTGAAAATCAGCAAAAAGAATTTTTAAATATTGCTAATATTGTATCTGAACAATCTGAATTAGAAGAACAAAAAAAGAAACAACTAAAAGCAGCAAATAAATCTATTGAACAAGCAAAACAAGCATATGATGATTTACTCGTTATAGCAAATTCAATTACACAAGATATTAAAATACGATATGCACAAGGAGAAACTTTAACTAATGGAGAAGTATTAGCATTAGATGATACAGAAAAAACAGTTAATGGTAAAACTTTAAAAGGTGCTCGTAGTACAGAACTTGAAAGGAACCCACAAAGAGTAATGTCTATGATGTTTGATAGATTTGAATTAGAACAATCATCTAATCAAAGATTAAGACAACCATTATCTATAATAGAAAGAAATGCATATGTTGCTACTGCAATGATGTATAATAGTTTTGAGAGACAAAATCAAAAAATTAATAGTTTCTTAATGATGGTTGTTCAACTGCTTGATAATATTTATAAGGTACAAAGTGGTGCAACATTATTAGAATCAGGTGAAAAAGAAGACTTTATAGAAACCAGACTTGCTACAGAAGAAGATATAAAAACAAAACATAGTGCACGTACAACAGTTGATATACGAGGTGGTGTAGCATATGGTGGTACAGAAGAAGATGTACGTGCACAAAAAGAAGATTGGGAAGAAAATTGGGAACCATTATATAAAGAAAGAATATATTGGCAACAAAAAGCTCAACAAATTAAAGATAATTTTATTAATGCAGGTAAATCAGTAGATGATTTTATTGATAAAAAACTTGAAAGATTTAGTGATGACCCAGCAAAAATAGGTGATGCAGCACAAAAAATGTTAACTTTTACTACTAGATTAGAAAATTTTCAAGATGCTATGACAAAAGCAGGTGAAATTTTTCCACCATTTTTAGCAATAGCTGCAACTATGCAAGGGATTATAGGAGTACTATCTTTTATAACAAGTGGATTGGCAACTGCTGAAACTATTTTAACAGCAGCAAGAATGATAAACACAGAAATAACTCAAGAAGAAGCCAAAGCCGAAGGAAAAGAAGCTGCATGGAATATGGCACAAAAAATTAAAAAATATACAGCAGGTCATGAAAATATACAAAAAATTATAGATAAAGGTTCTAGATATGCAATAAAAGCTAGTAATGCTATTATGAAAGGAGCTGATAAAGCTATAGGTTTTATAGCAAGTAATATAGAAATTTTAGGACCAATTGCAGCAGCAATAGCAGTTACTGTTGGAGCATTATGGTTATCAGAGCAATCACATGCAAAAGCACTTAAAGAAGCAACAGAAGAACAAGAAAAAGCAATGAGTGCTACTAAAACAAGTTATATAGAATATCAAAATATTCATAATGCACGAAAAGCCGAAACAGATGCAATGAAACGTCAACAATTAGCACGTAAAGAATCAATTGCATTATATAGACTTGAAGCAGATAGAGCAAGACAATTAAACGCTATCAATAAAAAATCAGAATTACGTAATGATGCATTATGGGGTGAATATGGAATAAGAGCTGCAATGCAAAAACAAGGTCTTGGTTTTATTGCTGGTGGCGACTTCCAATCTCAATATGAACAATATGAAGGCTCTACTGGTGAAATTAGAAGAATCAGAGAAGATGTATTAGATGGTAGTTATACTAGCAGTCAAATACAAGTTGCTGGATGGTATGATGCACATGTTCAACAATTAGGACAAATAGAAGCTTTTGCACCTGAATTACAAGAATTATATGATACTGAAAGTCGATTAATAGATAAATATGGCTCTCAAGAAGATGCAAGAAATTCAAAAGAATTTAAAAAAGCTGTTCAAAAATTTGCTGATGCTACAGGTTTAAATGAAGAAACAGCCAAAAAATATTTAGATTATTTACAAACTGAAGCTAATGTTGAAAATGCAAGAAAAGCTATGCAAGCACAAGTTAATGTAATTACATCTGAAGCACAAGCAAATGCATATAAGATTATTTATGGCGATGAAGCTGGAATAGGGGATATGGAAGGTGTTCAAGATGCTATGGTATATGCTACAGCTGACCAAATATTTAAAGATGCATATCAAGAAATGTGGTGGAGTATGTTAATGGAATGGCTAGCAGCTATTTGGAATCAATTAACATTAAACTTTGGAGAAGCAGATAAACATGCAAGAGCAGCAGGTGCATATCAAGATGGAATGAAAAAATTAGTTGAAAATCAAGGACGTATCACCGAAGAAGGTGTAGAAATTGCTCGAGCAGACCAAAGAAAAGATTATGGAAACGAGAAGTATTCATATTATGAAGATACACCATTTGGTGGAGCAATTGCAAGTTCAGAAGCTATGAAACAAGATTGGGCAATTGAAGGTGATAGTGGATATTATAATGCTTCAGAATCTAATATTACAGCATCAAATTTAAATATACAAAAAGATGTTAGTGAATCTTTAGATAATTATTATTCAGAAGTACCATCAACAAAAGAAAATTATAATGATATAAACGAATCATTTTCAAAAGCTGATATGAAAACATTTAAAAACTTTGGTAGGTCTTTTGAGAAAGTGTCTAATAAAATACCTATGTATGGAAATAAAACAGAAATTCATATTCATAATTTAAATATTAATACAGAAGATGACCCAGAAAAAATGGCTACAGAATTTAGAAGGCTGCTTGTAGATATGGGAGACCAAATGGTACCACGTCAAGTATCAAGAACAGTAGGTAAACCATCAGAGACATCAAACACTACACAAGAAGATAACCAAACAAATAATAATAATGCAAATAATAATAATGCAAATAATAATAATGTAAATAATAATAATGCAAATCCAAATTGAGGTTATATAAATGTCTAATACTACAGGAAATTATACTGCACCATCACCATCTGATGATTATAGTGGAGAACCAGTTACAAATGCAAATGATGAAGAATTACAGTCAGAATTAGAAAGTGATGCATCAGCTGATGAAGCTGGAGATAGAGAATTAAATTTAGATTCATCTACATGGGATGGAATGCAAAGTGGAGCTATTGAGCCAGGATATAAATCTACACAATCTCATAATTGGTTAGAAACTATACCAGATGCATATAAAGACCAAGCTCGTGAATGGAGTGCTCAAAGAGGAGTTATAAAAATTACTCCTATAGAGCAAAGACAAAAATTCACATATGCAACTGTTGCATATATAGCAGACAAACAAGAAGAGCCAAAAACCCAAATTTTTCCTATTGTAGATTTGAATAATACTCCACACCAAATTACTTGGGATTTTTACGATAGCACAGAAGGTCGTATCGGTGTATCTAATGCAGTTGAAAAATATCAAACATGCACCTTTGATGTTTATTTAACAGAATTATTGGCTACATATTGGGCTTTTGGTGAAAATGATAAATATGATTATGGTCTACCAACTTATCCTAATATGAAACGTAGATGGTGGCGTGCTGTTGAAAATGGTACATATTTAGATTTTGAAGCAGATATAGAATCCACTAAAGAATTTATTGATTTCAGAAATACTTTCTTGCAACAGCATTTAGGTTGGGTTTGTAGATTTGCTAGTCATACTTTTGGAGTATTTCAAGGTGTTATAAGTGATGTAAAATATACTATTGGTGCTGGTGAATCATTTGCAAAATGGAGCATTGAAATTAAAGAAGCAGTTTTCCTACAAGATGCATACTCAACAAAAGGAAAAAAAGAAGAAGTAGAGACATCAGGAGGAAGCGAAACAGATTCAGGTGATGCAGCTGCAACAGAAGACGTAGCAACAAGTGGGTAATTAAATGATTAATCGAAGTCGTAAAAAAACACAATATGTATTTAATTCTAAAACTGGCAATTTAGAAAAATTAAACAATATCAAAGATATACAAGATGCTGCCAATGAACAAGAAGATATTAAACCAATAACAAGTATAGCATTAATTACGTCAGAAGATAATTTAATACATAATTATTTTACTGTATACGAAACATCATGGGACGCAAGTAACGTACTACAAATTGTCACATTAAAAATGCCAAAACTAAATGCAGAAAATGTTAACTACTGGGCAACATATACTGGACAAGTTACCATATATATGGGTAGTGGATTTACTTATGATTACGTAAATGGAACTGGACATACTAATGAACAAGAAGCTGCTGAATCATTAGTAAAATACTGGGATAATTCTAATATTAAACCTTTTTTTAGGGGCGAAGTAGACCATATAAAAGAAAGGCATACTGAAGTTGTTGTTTATATTAAAAATATAGGTAGTAGGTTTCAGCAAAAAATTCCTGAAGATTTTAGACAACAGTATATATATAATCAAAATGTAAGAGATAGTTTTCAAGCTATATGTGAATTTTTAGGAGTTCCTTATATATGTCCACCAAAAACTGTAGTTGATGCAGCAGGCGAAGAAACAACTGAAAATAACCCATCTGGTGATGGTAATGAAAACGATGTAGGTTCACAAGTAGGTAGTGAAGCTCAATTAGCTAATACAGCTAAAAATATTGTTAAAAATGCCAATAATCAATTATATAATAAAGATAAAAATACTATAGCTAATAAATCAAATAATGACGAAAATACTGATGAAAGTACTGAAGTAACAAATGAAAATGGTAATATTAGCGATAATGTAGTTAATGATATCATAAATGGATATGATGATATTAGTTTTGATGCTAATGGTGCTATTATACATGGCTCTACTCTAATAGAAACAAGTCCAGATATGGCTCATACATTAGTAGCTATGGAAGAACACCCATTTGAAAAATATTTAGATGATGAGACTGGAATCATTGAGAAAGTAAATAATTTCTTAAATGGTGAAATATTTGAAGAATTACATAATAACGTAATGGATTATGGAGCAATAACAATAGAACCGAAAAGCACAACAACATCAACACCAACAACCGATTCATCTCCAACAAATAGTCAAAATGGAACAAGTGAAAATAATAATAATTCAAATTCACAATCAGGTTCTAGCAATTCATCTGCAAAAGCAAAATCATCATTACAAGCAAGAGATAGAAATGGTTGGCACAATGGACAATATTATATTAATGGAAAAATTTATTTATCAAAAGAATACATTAATTCCTTAAGTCCTGAACAAGCAAGACAAAAAAGAACTGGAGCTTATGCAAATCATACATACACCGATGATACAATGCAAAAATTGTTATGGAGAAGTTTAGGTTCAACATTGAGGTGATATCATGACAGATGACAATAAAAATGAAGAAGATGAAAATCAAGATAATCAACAAAACAATAACCAATCAGTTAGTAATTCAAAAAACGTTGTTATTGGATGCGATAAGAATAATGGTGATGACAGTAAATGTCAAGACACAGTTAAGCAAGTATTAGAACAAGCAGGTTATAAAACAGAAACATTAGCAATTGACCCAAATGCTTATGCAAGTTATTCTTACACAGGTGATGCTAAAGGAAAAATTGGCGTTTATTTAATGGCTGGTAGTTTAATATCTTTTTTAGATGGGGCAAGTGATAATTTTGATTATAATATTTTCGGTATCAGAGGAGATGTATCAGATAGTTTAGGTAAAAAAGCAGGTTTTGAAAAAAATGGAGTACCAAAAGACCATCATGGTGATTGTACCATAGCCGAATGTGATAAATATCAAGGTAAAACATATCCAGAATTGAATGAAATATATAAAGATAGATGTCAAGCAGTTCCTGGTGATACTATCGATGAATTGGCACAAAATATATTAGCTGCAATTCAAGGAAAAGGTTTTACTGGTGGTGGAGCTGGAAATACTGTAAGTTCTGGTGGTGGAGCACAAATAAAAGATAAAACATTTGAAAAATGTATTCGTCGAATATGTGCTGCAACAGATTCTGTTTTTCTTGTTGAAAATAATGCTGCTGTATTATTTCCTTATACAGATTGGTTAGCTTTTACATTAAGAGAAAAAATTAGTATTATTACACCAAAAGAAATAGACCCTGATGTATTCTCTATGGAATATCATAATGAAGGGACATATAATAAGGTTAGTATTGCTTGGGGTGGAGCTACATTACCAAATCGTTTTCCAGATAATCCATTAATGCAAGAAAAATATAATGAAAAAATAAAAGCACAAACTGAAACTATTAAAAAGAATGGAACAACACAAAAGAATAAAACAGCTGAAGATGGAACAAATATTCTTTCTGAACAGTACGATATATTAGTAGATAAATATGGTGAACTTGAAAAAAGAATAGAATCACCAGTAGACAACTATGAAACAGCACAATATTTAGTAAATGCATTATTAATTCAGTACGTACGTGATTTTAATAATAGTTGCGAATGCAGAGCATTAGGGAACAGAAGATACATAGGTGGAACATTTTACATAGTAACCAATCCTTTTACTTACGAACAAGAAATGCTATACCTAAATGGATACACAGTAAGAACACAAAAAGACGAACCAATATATTTTGATTTAGACTTTAGATATGGACCAGAATCAGCCGAAGAATTATTAGACTATCAACTATATACAGGTGGTAGTGGAGCTTCTGGTGGTGGTTCATCGTCAGCAGGAATGGGCACATCAACAGAAGCAGAGATATGGGAACATGCAAGTAAATTCTGTCATTTCTGGTCATGTGGTGAATTACGTGAAGCCGAATCAGATACAAACGACCCACAAGTAGCAGCAGATTATGTAAAGAAAAAAGAAGAGGCTAATACGCCAAAAATCTGTTTATCATGTTATGGTATGAGTGCATGGTTATACTATTACTTTAATAACCAAGCTAATATTCCATGTCGAGTTATTTTTGGAGGAGGGCATAAAGTAGTAGAGCTTTACAAAGATAATAAATGGTATAAGCCTATTGACGAATATAGAAAATTAGATGAAGGTTTTCGATATAACGATGCATGTAAATCTGACAACGTAGAAGTTACATTGCAGCCACCAGGAGGTCCTAAATGATTAATTTATCAAGTATTTCATTACATAATTCAGTAGGCATTATAACACTTGAAGACAATCTTGCACACACATACATGATAGATACATACGTTGATGTAGATAATAGCTTACCAGTTGGATATGCTCAAGTAATATTCCCATATAATAGGGATATTTTAAAATATTGGACTACTTATAATGGCATTGTTATTATTCACAGTAAATTATTACCTAAAGACACAAATAATCAAGCAATTAATAACTTACCTAATAGTTCACTTAAAAGTAAAAGTATAGAGCAGATTAAAACTCATAAAGATAAAAATAAGATTGTTATTGAGCAAGATTATAATTATTCTTTTATTGGACGTATACACAAAGTTAAACATGCTGGTAAGAAAATTATCGTTAAATTAGAAAATTTAGGATGGAAATTTTTACAAAAAATGCCAATGGATTTTCGTAAAGCATATGTAGCATCTAAACCAGTTGGAGATGCTTTTCAAGATATATGTAGTTTTATGGGAGTTGAATGTGCATATAATAAAGAAGAATTAAATAAATATTCTTTTGCAGCTGATGGGTATTCAATTGAACTAAATGGAGAAATTATTGAAGAAACACCAAGTTATCTTGCTGAAGTAAAAAGTCTTGACCAAGATTTAGCAGATGGATTAAGTGATGGGACCAACGAGTCAGGTGATTTACCAAATATGAAAAAAAACAACAATGACGCCCAACAACAAAATACACAAAATAATCAACAAAATAATACTTTAAAATCTACAGAAAATAAGGATACAATAGATGAAGACTTTGAAGAAAAAGTACAAAATTTATTCCAAGGAAATACCATTTATAATTCTGATTTAATTTCAAATGTATTAAATTATGGTAATATTACTTCACATACAACGACAAACGAGGAATAATCATGGGTAAAAAAGGTTTTAGATATACACAAGGTCGTGTGCAAAAAGCCACACAAATTATCAATGGTACACGTACTAATGCTACTATTAGAGATTTAGAAGAGGAAGAAGGTGAATTAGAAGAAAAAGAAGGTACTGTTGTATCCATTAAAGAAGATAATATTAATGGGAATGGTTGGACAGTAAAAGATAAAGATGGTCAAACATATGTCTGTTCCTGTGCTAATTCAATGTATGAACTACCAGAAACAAAACAACGTGGTGGATTACTTTATCCAACTGAAACAGTAACAGTTAAATTTCAAATTAATCCAGTTTTAAGATTAAATACTATTACAGAAATTACATCATTAGGTAAAGAAACTGATAAATTAGATATTAATAAATGGAAGCATGGAGATGAATCAACAACAGTAATAGCTAAACCAAGGTCTGCAATTTCTATATCTAATGGTTTCATTACTATGAATTATGACAACAATAATAAAGTAATCGCAAATGACCAAGGCATATCAACAGAAGGCGATAACACAAATATTAACACAGAAACATTAAATATTAACAGTAATAATATTAATGTAGCAGGTAAATTACTTACTTCTATTATTGACGAACAAGCACTAAATGTTAGCAATGAATATGCATCATATAATGTTAATACTATTAATAAAGCCAATTTATACGTTGATAGAAGTAATAATATGACACAAGTTCATATAGATACAGGTGATAATAAAATATCTGGATATGGTGTTATTGGTGAAATAAAAGACCAAAAAGCAATACCATTAAGAGAACAAACACAACAATTAGTTACAGATGGTAATTGTGTAGATATTGTAGTTATTGATGAAGATGGTATTATTAGAGTAAAATCATTTGAAAATGACTGCACAGAAGAAAGATTAATATCTTCAACTAACAATTGGATTACACCACAAATTGAATCACGTAATTATATTAAAGTTATCGTTAAGCAAACATGTGACTCATGTGATGAAGGTACAAATACAAAGTCAGAATTTATAAATTATTGCCCTTCATGTCAAAATTTCAATACTTTAATTGATACATCTACATCAGTTAAATGCAATACATGTGGAACAACATATTGTCAAAATTGTGGTCATAACATAAATAATCCATCATCAGAAAAATTAAAAAAATATCAAGATAATTTCATTTCAGCATATGGTACAACATGTAAATATTGCAATACACAGTTACAACCTAATACAAATAAGCAATATGTAAATTATTGCCCAGAATGTCAACAATGGAATTGGTTAAGGCAATCAGAGATGGAACAAGATGGCAATACAATTAATATTTTAGAATGTGGATATTGTAATAGTAAGTTTTGCAGTACATGTGGTATAGACCAAGATAAGCATGGTATTGTTCTTCGAGATGATTTAGTTTCATATACAGCATATAAAAATGCCTTTCGTAAATTAAAATACATAAAAGATGGTGTTTAAATGGTAGAATTAATAATTAATGATGGTACTAATATATTAGATAATTTATGGCAAAATTTAATTAGCGTAGGTGCTAGAACTCGTCGACATGATAGTTCACATACAGGACTTTTATTTTCAGCAATTGCAACTGAAATAAATGTTGCAATTAGTTTATTACAGTCATACTCTAATCAATACTCATTAGATACTATGACAGATAAAGTATTGATTGAAAATATGTCCAGTCAATACGCTATTCGTAGATTAGCAAGTAAATCAAAAGCTATATTAACTTTTTATCGTATGGAAGGATATACAGAAGGGATTAGAATACCTGCTGGTTTTGCAGTAAAAGCTTCTGTTCCTGGTAATATTATATTTAAAACAGTATCAGATGTATATTTAAATAAAGGTACACAATCAGTCTCTGTTATGGCATATTCATTAAATTCAGGTACACAAAATAATGTTGATGCATATACATTAACTATATGTGCTGACCCAAATTTTAATACAATGTTTGGTGTAACCAATAAAGAACCATCATTTGGTGCTTATAATGATGAATCCATATCCCATTTACAAGAAAGAGCTAAATCTTTTAGATGGGCTACAGAATACACTCAAAGAGATATAGAAAACCATATGTATCAAGTTGGTTTAACTGGTAGTGATTTCATGTTAGAAGAGTATATTGATGGTCCTGGTACTTATATGATTTGTGTAGATACAGATTCAGATTATGCTTTTGATGATGTTGTTAGCAGAATATCATATTATCATAATCGTGGAATACAACCTGTATATGTACGTGCTACAAGATTATATATTGATATGTACATTACAGTACAAACAGCACATGAAGTGGATTATACTCCAACAGAAAAAAATTCAATTTATAATAATATTAATAATGCGATACAAAGATTCTTTGCAGCATATTGTGCTATTGGAACTGATATTCGTATTAACGCATTAAAAGCAGCTATTAATAATGCATTAAGTGGTTATGATATTGCTGATGTTGAAGTAGACATAGCAAATTCTGTTGTCGTAAATAAACGTAATGTTGTAGAAATTGGTAATACAACAAAAGCATATCCTAATAAAATTTTAACATCATTAGAATACGTAGGGGGAGAATAATGGTTAAATGTAATATAGAAAGATTAAAAACAGTTGAATCTGATTTTATTGCTATATCTGACATGAATACATCTACTCAATGTGAGCAAAATCTTTCTAATGCAGATATGTTGGATTTTCGTTCTGATATGGATAATCGTTCTTTTTATGAAAAAACTGCTTGGAATGCATGTGAAGATTTAATATACACAAAAAACGAAGAAACACTTTGGCAATGTATTGTAGGTGAAATAAAAACACCTAAAGGAGCATTAAGTAATTCAATAGGTCAATCATCATATGGTTGCTTAATCTGGGACTTCATTGGAGAAAATTTAGACTCATTAGATATAAAAGAAATAGAATACGAAATCATACAAGTATGCCTAAAATATCCAGAAGTTAATAATGTTATTGGAATAGAAACATATACAGCAGATAATACAATGCTATTGATGGAAATATCAATAGATTCAATATATGGTACCTTTGATGGAACATTAAGAATACCAACAGCCCACATAAGTAAAAAAGACTGGAGAAAATACGATAACAGAATACTTAATTAAATACATTAGAAAAGAAAAAAAGAAATAATATTATTTTTTTGAGGCAATAAAATGGATTATCAAGAATTAGAGGACGTATACGAATTCCATAGAAATATGAGGAAAACTCCATGGTTGCAGTTGTTTCCACATTGGTGGGATGAAAATGACGCTTTATTAAACGCCATTGGTAATGAAGTAGAACGTGTCAAAGCACAAGCTGTTTTTGTTCTATTAAACGCAGGTATTAAACCACCAGTATTATTATGGCAAGAATCAATTAATCATGAAACTTTTAATGCTCATTTCAACGCAAAACAATTACCAAAAACTGTAACAATTCAAGCACCACTTTATGAAACTTGGGGTAAGATTACGCTTACTAATAATACAGAGAAAGACATAGATGGTTTAATATTAAAACTTGATAATTCACATGGATATGCAATTAATCAATTAATTACTCAAGAAGATATTTTAGTAATTAATTTAACAGAAAATAAAGTTCTTTTAAATAAAAAACAAATTGAGCCTCAAACCATAGGCGAAGGAATGCCATATTTCGTTACACAACAAAATAATGAAGTATACGATACAAACACACCATTACATAATGAAGTTATTAGATTAGAAATATCTACAAATGATACTGAAAATATTGAATGTGATATTGACATTGACATTGAATTAGAAAATGCTGTCTTTACTAATGAACAAAATATCGAAATTACAGGTTTAGAAGCTGTACCAATTGATAGAGTAGAATTATATGTTAAATATGATTTTTCATTTAACTCTAAATATAATGGATGGCAAAAAGCATGGGAAAAAGAATATGAGAAAAATACTAACGTAGTATACGATAGAATTACTACACAGATATATACAAAAGAATTCTATGTCGATGTATACTTTAAAACACTTCAATACCCATATACTGTAGGATTCCCTTGTTACAAGGAAGCCACATCAAAGTCACCATATCATGTTAATAGCAGATTAGATAAATGGGGAGAGCAATTAGGTCTTCCAAGAAGATTATATAAAACTGAAATACCAACCAATGAATATTATAGAACTTTTCCTATTTTTTATCCTTTCGACATTGAACAAGATTATTGGTATTATAAACGTTTAACTAGTGAATACTCTTGGGTAGAATCACCTGTTAATGATGTAGACATTAAAGATACAGATGGTAATAATGTAATTAGATTGTATTCAATTAATCCATTTACAGAAGATTTCGCTGTCCATGCTAAATCAAGATATCCAGTTGATAAAGAATTTATTAATTATAATGATTATCATCCAATTGCTATATCTCAACAAACAGCAAAAGATATAGGTGTGCAAACTCCTTATAAAGATATAATTAATTTATTATCTGATAACAATAAAAAAGCATCAATTACATTAAACAACTATACAGACAACAACGATGTAGTCTATAAAAGAAATAAATATTATCAAAAATACGATTACATTACAGAACTAGGTGAAGGAGTATATAGAGAGGGCTGGAAAGAGCCAGATAGTTATAAAAAAGATATATCATATATTAAAAGCAGTACACATCAATCTACAGAACTTATAACTTATTTTGATTTATCTAGTTTACCACAAGATGTTAATATTGAAAATATTGAATTTATTGTAGAAGCTGAATCTACTGATAATAAAAAAAATAAATATGCTACTGAAAATACTGGGGTATTAATTCCTAATTATAATGACTCTGAAAGATTTTTCATACCATTAACTGCCGATAAAAGTTATCAGTTAAAAAAGCAAGAAATTACTTATTCAAATGATGAAGTAATTGATTACTTAAATAACATTAAAATTGCAGATGAGAATATTAGGCAAAGTTTTACTATAGGTGAATTTCAAGGTAAGATTACTGATTTCGTAAAAATACCTTTTGAATTAGAAGAAAATAGTGAAAATGTTGATGATATTACTGATGTATGGATATATTATAATGGAAACATTAGGCAAGCATCTTATAAGAATGATGAAAATGGTAAATATATTTATGCATACGTACCTAATTTACCAATAATAAATACACTTACTATTATATGTAAATCACAAACACATAAGCCTTTTTCATACACTATTAATGTTAATAAGTATAATCAATACTCTGAAGATGGAACTACAATAGAATATCAATACATACAAGGACCTATTGTTAATGATGAGCATAATGAAATATCTGACTACGTCGAATGGCACACAGATAACTTACGTAATTTAATGCAAAAGCAAGGAATTTATTTCAGACATATATTAAAAAATACTGACGAACAAAGTTCAACAACAGTATTTTTATATAATATTCAAGCAAAAATTACATATTCACCTAAAAAATCAAATTTTAAAATAACAACTAATATCACTAAAAAATCTGATTTCCCAAAAATAGGTACATTAAATATAAAAGTTGAAAATACTGGAGAAAAGAACTTTAGTAGTAATGTAGATATTATTACACCATCTAATATAGTATTATCACAAAATAATATACCAATAGATTTAAAAGTCGGTCAATCACTTGAAAAAGATATCGATATTACTGCTACATATCCAATTGATGATGGCTTTTATGATATTGTAACTATTTGTGAAGATTCTATAAAAAAAGATAGCATAGAAATTTTCTCTGATGGTTTAATAGCAACAGGTGTTAATCTTAAATCACATCATGGAAAATATAACGATACTATTAATTTAAAAGCTGAAGTATATGCTATTGATGGTGGTAAAATTAATGGGACAGATAGCCAAGTACAATTTTATATTAATGGATTTGCAGTTGGTAATAAAGTGCAAGTTGTAGATGGGTTAGTTGAAGCTTCAATTTCACCTAAAGATTACTATTTTACTGGTACTGGTAATTTAACATTAGAAGCAAAATTTTTAGGTACTACAAAATATGCTTCATCATCTAATAAATCAACTATTTTTATTAGTAAAGATACAACACGTATAGAATTAATTTCTGATAATGTAGCACCATATAAGGGAGCTTTTGAATTAAAAGCTAAAGTAGAATATTATAATGGTCAAGGATATGTTCCAGTAGATGCTGGAACTGTAGAATTTTATATAGATGATGAAATATTAAGTAGCAATACAACATTAGTAGATGGAGTATTTCTATCTTCTATTAATTCAATAGAAAACCCAGCAGGTAGTTATACATTATGGGCTAAATATTCAGGTACAGAATCTTATGTAGCTGTAGAAACATCACAACCTTTTGAAATTATTGGTGGAAAAAGTAAAATATCTGTATTCGATATACAAGCAAAACCATATTCTATAATACAATTAAAAGCAAAAGTAACAGATGTAAATAATAAAAATATAATTAGTGGATATGTAGATTTTAATATAAAAAATATACATGGCGAAGATGTAAATTTTAACACTAATATTACTAATATACCTGTTAAAAATGGTTTAGCAATATCTGATGATATATTATTAAGCGTTGAATTAGAATCAGATTTTAATACAGAAAGATACACTATTGAAGCAAAATACCATAATACTTTAGATTCAAATAACGATGAGTTATATGGGTCTAGTACAGCACAAGGTTATATTTTTGTAGCTAAAACAGATGTTATTTTAGATTATCAATCATTCTATGGTACACAATATGAACCTTTAGGTTTTTATGTTAGAGCAAGAGACGCAGAAACAGGTGCACCAGTATCTAATGGTAAAATAGCTATTACTTTAGAAACAGAAGGAGTAACTATTGAAGAAGAAGTAGATGATAAAGGAGTAGCTCGTTTAATTCATAATCCTTTAGATTTTAATGCAAAAGATTGGAGTGAATTAGAGAAATTTTCTTTTGACGTTGTAGATGATGATTTACATAGATATTACAATGGAACAGAATTTATAGCTGATTTTGATTTCTTTTACAATGAACAAGATGGTACATTACATTATATCAAAGGAAAACAAAATAATGAAAATAATGAAGTATCATTCATATATAATGCAGAAACTGGTAAATATGACATTATTGATACTGATACAAATGATGTAATTGATGATTACGATAATGAACATTTATATATAACAAATGGTCATTTGTACGCAAGAACAACAAAAGATATATTGCGACAATATACAATTGGCACACAAAATTTAAAAATCGAATACATTTCAAGTGGACAATATAGAAGTAAAACTGAATATTTTGATGATGGATTGCAAATTTCACAATCTAATATTGATTTAGATATACATTCATATGATTTAAAATATACAGATAACGATAGTATTATATGTTATGCAACAAAATACACTTTTACTGACGATATCAATACAGAAAATATTAATAGTGGAAGTGTACAATTTATTGTAGACAATCAAGTATTAGATACAGTAAATATTGCTAATGGTAAAGCTATATTAAAAAATAGTCTTTTAACCAATATTAATGGTGGACAACATTTAATGTGCGTTAAATATGCTAATAATAATGATACTTCTTATTCTTATTCATTATTGAAGCTGACAAAAATGGAGCCATCATTAAATATTTTAGTCGACCAAGAGATTAAAAATAAAAAATCTAATGTTATTGTTACTTTATCAGCTTCTGATAATTTAAATATACCTTTAAATGGATTGATATCATTATATTTAGATGATGAATTAATTGGCACACAATATCTTAATGGAAACGAGATGTTGCCTGGAATAATTGATGAATATAATATCGAAAGGTTAAAAGAAGAAATGCAATTATACTCTGAATCAGAACGTAACATATATATTCCTGGTGTTATTTTTAGTGTGTTAATGCCATATGATATAGATAATCATCAATTAGTAGCTAAATATGAGGGTAATGAGTTTTTGATGCCTAAAACTCAAACATATCAATTATCTCAAATACCTGCTGAAATACAAATTAATATAAAAAATAATATTTATGTCGCTAGAAATGAGCCTTGTTTTATTGATGTTGATGTTACATATGAAGACGATATCATAAATGAAGGTAAAATAGTATTAACATATGGAGACGAAGAAATAGCATCATCAAATGTCCTTGACAATAAAGCTAGATTAACATGGACTCCATCATCAAATAATTTATTAAATACTTATGTAATTACTTACACAGGTTCAACAAATTACAAAGACAAACATATTACTGCAAATATAAATGTAATTGACCCACTTAAAACAATTACAATACCAAATGAACAACAACATACATTAGAAGATGCATTAATGTGCTTACAATCAAATGGAACAATATACATTACAGACGATATTATATTAGAAAAAAGCATTGAAATCACAAAAGATTGTTCAATTATTGGTGAAAATGGTGTATCTATTATTAAGGATATTAAAGAGTTACCAATTGACTTTAATATTTTACAAAATATAAGCACAGAACAAATGCAACATATGTATAAGCTTGATTTATCTTTTGAAGATATTAATGCAACAGATTTTACTTTTATAGATAATCAGTTATATATAAAAGGTAAAACAGAAATGATACCTATATATTTAGCAGAGAATGGAGTATTTTATTCTGAAACACCATTATCAAAAATATTATCTGATTTAAATATTATTATAAAAGCAAATGTACATTTCGATAATTTAACCTTTAAATCTAATGACAGCAAAATATTAAATAATTTTGTAATTTATAACGAAAGCAATTGCTTAATTACTTATTCAATTATTGAAAAGACAGCTAAATTATATAATAAAGGAAACATGACAGCCCATAGAAATCTAATCTATGGATTATGTCAAAATGTTACAGATTTAGATAATAATTGGTGGGGGTCAAATACACCACCATACAACGTTAATAACCATATAATCATTGATGTTAAAGCAGTTAATACACCAGCAGTTATTAGCGAAGAAGTTGAAATAGAAGGAGAAATGATAGGTGCAAATGGTCAATACTACACCATACCACAAACAGATTTTAGTTTTACTGCTGATAGTGGATATTTCTCTGTGGATACAGGTAAAGTAACAAATCAAAAAGCACATACAACATATTTAGACGCTATTAAAGAAGGTAATGTTTACTTTACAGTTGATAATGAGACAGTAAAATGTCCAGTATATGATTATGAAAGAAAAACAGAAGTTATTATTGATGACATTGATGAAGTACTAATTAATTATCAAATGCCAATCACAGCAAAAGTACAAAGTTGTGCCGATGTATATTATGAATTTGACAATAATAATAATATTACTGAAAGTACAAAAACAATCAATGAAGGATATATTGACTTCTATATCGATAACAAACAAGTAGGACATGAAGCTGTAAGAAAAGGTAAAGCTCAAGCAAAAATATTCTTTAAAGATGCAATTTATGAGGAAAACACAAAATACGAATTAAAAGCAATTTATCATTCATCTGATAATTATTTTGATTCTCAATCATCAATTAATATAACAACTATTACAGATGAAGATGTTTGCTTTGTATCTACTTCAGGAAGTGATAATGGAAATGGTAATTATAGTAATCCTTTCTTAACATTATCAAAAGCAATTGCATCTAATAATAAAAAAATATTTTTACTTGAAGGAGATTATTATGCTGAAAATATTATAGTCACACATAATGTATCTATTAAAAAATACAATGGAGAAGTGAATTTTTCAAATAATACAGGCAATATTTTATTTAATATACAACCTAATGTAAAATTAAATATTTCAAAAATTAATTTTATAGAAAATCAAACAACAATATTATTTGACAATTCTGGTAGTTTAAATATAGAACAATGTATTTTTTATAAAAATAAAAGTACATTATTTAAAAATAACTTAACATCAACTTTATTTTCAGTATCATTATGTGCTATAGTAGATAATTATTTAATATCTTCTAATATTAATCCTAATCATTATTCATATTGTTGGTTTGGAACTAATTCCCCTTCAGATGATTTTAATGATTATATAGTAATGACTACTAAAGTATCAAAAGATAAAATATATATAGGTAGTTTAGCTCATATTACAGCAGAATTGAAACATTATAGTCATAATGGAGTACAATATAATTTAGATAATCCATTACCATTAAGAATAGCTAAATTTGCCTCTGATATTGGTGAACTTAAACCTGTTAAAGATTACACTTATCATAATAGTAGTACAAGTTTAATTAATACATTAAAAGATAACAATACATCACAATATATTATTAAATTAAAAAATAGAGTATATTATGATTCAGAAAAAATTAATCTGTTATTTAATGTTACTAATGTATTTGACGAACCAGTAGAATCTGGAATTTTAAAAGTTGTGATTACAAGCGAGAATAATAAATTAGAAAACACTATTGATATCATTAATGGTCAAGCTACTTATAATCTACCAACATTACCAATAGACGAATATAATGTTAGTTGCACATATATAAAAGAGCAAATATACAATTTAAATACAACTTTTGTTGTTAAACCATTAGATATTATATTGCAAAATATACAATTAGATGAGTTTTCACACTTATATTATACTCATATTACTGGAACTGCTGTAGATAATTTAGGTCAAAATATTAACGATGAAATATTAGACATTAAAATTAATGATGACAATGTAGGGACATTAATAATAAACGATGGCGTCATAAATCAACAAATATCCTATAATCTACTCAAACCAGGTCAATATGAAATTATTTTAACAAATGAAGATAGACGCACAAAATATGATACATTACACTATACAATACCTTTAATAGTTAAACCACAAAAAACATCCATTGCTTTTGATTATAATACTATTGAAAAAGATATTAGTAATAATCTTATTATTGAAATATACGACAGCGAAGGTAGAGAAGTACAATCAGGAACAGTTAGAGTAGATTTTAATAACGTCATTTATGAAGAAAGTATATCAGTTAATAATGGTATCGCAATGTTAAATAACTTTAATATTGATAATAGTGGGCAATATCCAATTGCTATATATTATACCGATAATGATGGGTATTATAAAGACTCTGTTTACATCAATAATAACTTTGGTGTTGGCATATATGGCGTAACTTTTTCATTATCTGATACAGATATTATTACAGCAGATATAGGAAAACAATTTGCTTTAAATACAACTATTAAAGATGTAGGTAATCAATTAGTGAATATAGGATATGTAAATGTTTACATTGATGACAGCTTGTACGTTCAAAACGTAGGAATCAATAATGGAAACGTAAGTATTATTTCAGAATTACCAGAAAATATATCTGCTGGACTACATAGACTTACTCTTGAATATATAGGCGATGATATATATTTAGATACTTATTTAGATATTTATTTAAAAATAGGTCAAATTCAAACAGAAATAGGTATTATTAGTACTTCAGGTAAAAGTGGGCAAAAATCAACAATTAATTACACAATTAATTCAATATATGGAAACGTTAATACTGGAACATTAACAGCTGTTTTCAACGAACAAATTATAGGTCAATCTATTGTTACTGATAATATTACTAATCAAATAACATTTAATACACCATTTTTACCAGCAAATAATAACTATGAAATTACCTTTAAATATCACGACAGTAATAATAATTATGCAGATAGTAGTATTACAACAAAATTAATCATTGAAAGAAGTAATGTTATTATTACACCACAAAAAACATGGTATTATCCTCAAAAAGATTTTAATTTTATATTAGATGTAAGAGATGCCGAAGAAAAAATTATTGATAATGGTAAAATCGATTTATATGTTAATAATGTAAAAGAATATGAAGACATATCTATTGTTAATGGTCAAGCTGTTATTCCAATGATTTTTAATAAGGCATCAACATATACTTTTGATATTGTATATCAAGAAGATGAATACTATTTACAAACTAAAAAAACAATTGACTTTAATGTTGATAGCGTTGTTATAGATGATATTAACTTTAAAGATGAATTGTCAAGCTTGCCAAATAGAATGTTTTCAACTGAATTAATCTTCACAACATTAGATGATTACATTGTAAAAGATGGTGTTGTCGATATTTTATTTGATAATAATGTCATAGCAAATTATTATATGGCTGAAAACAATAAATATGTTGATTTTAATATTGGAAATGAAACCAAAGGATTACATAAAATTACAATTAAATATTATAATTCATCATTATTTAAAGACTTTGAAAAAACATATGATTTCAATATAGAAGCTAAATCTATTGATTTACGTATTAACACAAATAGTGAATATCAAAGCCAAAACATTGAAGCTATTAGTAGCGATATTATCAGTATTCAAACTGATTTTATACTTGATAATAATTATACTCCAATGTCTGGAATTGTTAATTATTACATAGGTATTCCACAATATAAGATTAACAGCAACAATGAAGAGTATATCGATAGTTACTACGATAGACTTATTGGTCAAGAAGAGTTTATTAATGAGACATCTAAAACACATGAATATATTCTTACTAATGATTTATTAGCATATACTGCTGATAATTTAGAAACTCATTATAGAATTAAAGCACATTTCATAGGCAACGATGAATATGAAGAATCCATAGAAACAGTTGATTTAAATATATATAAGCAAAATACACATATTATTTTGCCTTCAGATATGCAATTTGAATATCAGAGCAAAATGAATGTTAATATAGATATTATTAATAATAATAATGAAAATATAATTGGCGTAGAAAATGTTGATATATATTTAGACGATGTTTTAGTATCATCATGTAAAACTATAGATGGAAAAGGTACTTTTACTTATCAGTTAAAGAATAAACATGTTATAGGTACATATGACTTACGTGCAGTATTTAATGGTTCAGCTGTTAATAATCCATCTGAAACTACTGTTAGTTTTACAGTAACACCATTTACACCAATACTTAAAACAAAAGATATAGACATGTATATACATGGTCAAAATACTTTAGATAATATTATTTATGATAAAAATGGAGTTATTATAGAAAGTGGTACCCTTAAATATGATACTCATAATGGCGTTTTAGAATCCAAACCTAATGTGCCAGATGTAGTATGGTTTGATTCTGCTTTCAGAGATGATTGGGAATTAGATGTAGAATATATTAGTGATGATTTAACAAAATACAATAACTTTCATGATACAATTCATGTTCATATGCATAAAAACCCTATTGAATTATCAATATATGCACCAGAACAAATATATCGTGGCGTACCTTTTGATGTAACCTTAAAAGCAAAAGCCCCAACTACAGCATATGATGTGAATTTAGACTTTTATAAAGAAGATGATGAAAGATATGTCATGCTTAATGGCTCTACTACTATATCTTTAATTTACCCTACTACATTGGAAGATAATTCTATTATTGAGGATTATATTAAAACAGATGGTAATGATATTTTTGAAGCTAATGAAATTTTATTAAAATTAAAAGTTAAAAACCAAGATAATATTACTGTAAATACTTCAATACCAGAATCAGCAACTAACACACATTCAATTCAAAAAGCAATTGATTTAGTAAGTGATTATGGTAGTATAGAAATAAGTACGCCAATAAGTAATCAAACAATTAATTTAACTAAAAATCTTACAATCAAAGGCGATGCTACACTAACAAATTGTGTAATTAATAACGAAAGCAATAAAATACGTATTGATGGACTTACCTTTGAAAATGGAGAAGACACATGTATCAATAACAATGCAAACATGACCATAATGAATTGTACATTTAAAAACAATCAAAATTCAGCAATAAAAACAAATGGAGAATTAAACGTTACACAATGTACATTTATAGGCAATAATGCAGAAAAAGGTGCATGTATAAAAATCGGCAATAAAAATTATAAAACTAGCATTACATACTGTACTTTTAATGGAAATAATGCATCATTATATGGTGGATGTATTTATTCTGATAAAGTAAATGACATGGAAATATATAATAATGAATTCTCAAATAATAACAATGCTGGTGTTGGTGGTTCATCTATATGTGCTTATGGAGATATAGCAATTTCATTTAATACATTTTTCAATAATGCAGGAACTAGCGATATTTACTTATTACGTGGAACAACAGTATTAGAAAATAATTTATTTGATGGTGCTATTACATCATTAAAAACACTTGATGGTAATGATATAGATTGTGATTTAAATTACTGGGGTTATAATGATATTAATGATATTTATAGTAATAACCCTAATATTGAAATAAATAACTTTTTAATATCTGATTGCGAAATCATAGAAAAAGAAACTGGAAATTATATTATAGGTAGGATTAATAAATATATAAATCGTTTAGAAAGTGAAATTACTACTATAAATATATTAGAAAAACATTTCCCAGTTAAATTAAATGAAGAGCAATTTTATTTAAATGATGAGATAGCTATTGAAATGAATGATACCTTTATGATAGGTCAAGATATAATTCATATTGAACATTGATATAATAACGAAGAAATAGACTCTTTATTTAATAATAAATCCGATGTTAATCACAACCATGATGATTACGAAAACGATATCAATGATTTATTTAATAGAATTGGATAAGAGATATAATGATAGATAATATTAGATTTTATGATTCTGAACATACAGTAAAAATTTCTATTGATAATGAGACTCAAGAAGAGCCTATTTACGAAATAGAAAAAATGGCATCTTATATAATATCAAATAATGCTATTGATGTATCATTAAATGAAGATATCCATATTGATGCATCATTATGTTATGTTCCATATGATAAAACAATAGAAAAGGAAATAGACTCACCTAAAATAATAGATTTAGATGGAACAGTTACTATAACAATATCTGATGATAATAAAATTTTTTATCAAAATAATGTTCTCTTTAAAAGAGGTAATATAAAAGATGTTATACCTAATAAGTTACCTTTAGGCGAATATAATGCTATTATTGAATTTGATGGCAATAAATATTTATCTTATACAAGATTAAATATTAATTTCAATGTTACTAAACGAAAAACAAATTTTATATTTGATGAAAATAATTATTATGGATATCCAGACACATCTATTCAAATATCAGGTAAATTAAAAGATACATTAACAAATAAGCCAGTAAAAAATTGTATTATTAATTTTGACTATAATGGAGACACATATTCTACTACCACTAATAATATGGGAGAGGCTTTTATAAAGCTAAATATACCAGATGTAGATATATCACATTGTTTTAATGATGAAAACGTTCCAAATATGTCTTATCCAATAACTTTATCTTTAGATAGTGAATCATATGAAATCTATAATAGTATGACAAATATCATCACTATGAAATTACCTACAGATGTAACAATTAATCAACAAACAGATATAATAAATAATAACGTTACTATTGGTGGATATGTAACAGCTCAATATCCTACTGAATCTAAAAATGCTCAATATGGAAAAGTAGTGGTATCTTTTCAAGATACAGATTATGTGAGTTCGCCAGTTAATATCGGTTCAGATGGTAATTTTTCATTAAGTATAAATTTTGCTGATGTAAATGAATTTAACAATAAATCTAATATTACAGAATTAGTAATGTATCAAAAAGCTACAGAACAAATTACATCTATTAATTTAGAAGTTGAAGATACAACTATTCAAAAAGGGGAGCTAATAACTGCCATTGCAAATGTATTTTCACAAGAATCATCTGATTATGTAAAAGATGGTATGGTAGTATTTATTTTAGAAAATAACAATCATAAAGAAATCTATAGATATGCTACACAAATAGATAGTATTGGACAATCAGTTTTTTTATTTAATACGTCTATGTCAGGTAAATATTATGTTAAAGCATATTATTATGGTATTTTTGGTTTTTTAAATTCAGAAAGTAAAACAATAGAAGTAGAGGTAGAAAATGTCATATAATACAGATTTAGGTAGAGTAAAAGGAGATAAGGGAACTACATATATTCCTAAAATTACTCTTGAAAATGGAAAACAATATATATCTTACGAATCAGATGATGGAACACCAATTCCTAGTGCTTTACAAAAAAAAGAATTTACTTCATTTGTATATAAACCATCATTAGATGAAAATGGTAACTTATCTTTTGTATTAAGTAGTGATTTAACTGCTATTTTAAATTTAGGTAATATTAAAGGTCCAGTTGGAGAGTCTACAATTGGAATTAGAGTTGTCGACGCAGAACCAGAGTATAACAATTTATCTGATGCAGAAAAAACTTTAATTACAAATGGAAACAGTCATATTTATGTAATTGACACCGATGAAGCATATCTCGGTGCTGGTGTATTCAAAAAAGATGGTTCTTTTAAATATTTAGAGAGCAAGCTTCGTTTTGATAATTATTATCTTAAAACAGAAACTTATCATAAAGATGATGTATATAATAAACAAGAAATAGCCACTCAATTAGGAAGTATTATCGAACAGCAAAATGCTATAACTGCTATGCTTGGAGATACTGATGCTATTATTATTCCAGACGATGAATAGGTGATTCAATGGCTTCTTACAATGATGTATTAGAAAATTATCAATCAATTAATCAATCAATTAATAAATTACGTAAATACTTAATTAATCAATTAAAAAAATGTTATATTACTGATATAGATGATTATAACTTTACAGAATTAATAGAAGCAGTTGGAACAATAAAAGCAACCGAATATCATAATAGTAATAATAAGAAACCATTAAATGAGCCAAAAATTAATAGTAGTAATTTAACAACATATAATCAAACATTATATCAAAAAATACGTTATTATATGAGAACATTGGCTTATTTTTTAGTGCTCAAAGGAGTGTCAAATGCACAAGTTGCACAACAAAAAGATTTAAAAGGATTAATATCTTTAATTGACCAAATTAATGTCAGAGTGCCATCATCATTAATAATACAAAATATTACAGAAGATTATTATTATGGGTCATTAATTACATTAGATTATTCATTAACAGATATTAATGGTTATGATATTCAAGAAGGTGAAATTATAATTGAATCTAATGGTATTGTTTATGATTCAATTAAAGTTGGAGAGCAGTTATCTTTCTTGCCAATAGCTATTAGTGATAAAGATAGCAATGGATATATACCAACTACTTTTACTTTTACATACCATGGGTCAGACAATTATGACGATTCATATCCTATTACAAGAGATATTATTATTAAACCAAGTAAAGTTAATATAGAAATTTCACCTTTCAATGTAAATGAAAAAAGTAAATATTATCTACAAACAGACATAGGATATCAGACAGATGAATGGGAAATATATATATGGGCTAGTAATTTTCAAGGTGGTTTAGAAGACGTACCACTTCAAATAACAATTAATAATGAAACATTTGAAGAGATTACTGACGAAGATGGTGGTTTTCTTTTAAAAACTACAATTAATAACGTAGGTATACAAAAAATTATAGTTGAAAGTATTTATGAAAATACTGACGATATTACAAACACAACAGCAGAATTTACTTTTAATATTAAGTATTACCCATTGTATCAAGCTAAAGACTCTTATAACGATTATTTAGGAAAAGCATCATATACATATGAGCTTACTATTATTAATGAGGATACAGGCAAAAATAACGATTTATTAATAACCAATAAAGATGTATCAATATCATTAGATGGGCAAATTATAGGCACAACACGTATAATAAATAACAAAGCTATATATACAATTCCAACACCTTATATTACACAAGGAGAACATATTTTATATTGGAATAATGAAGGCAATCAAGCACAAACTTTTATTAATTTATATTCCAATTTTATATTACCTGATACTGATAAATTTTACATTGATAATACTCCAGATGTAATATATGCTCCATTACAGACAGAATACTATAATACAAGTGATTGGAATCCAATAGCTGGAAAAGAAGTCAATGCTTCTATTAAATATAATAAAATTATTAACGTAGAACATGATGACGATACAGATACAGACATTGTTGAAAAAGAAACTACCAATTATAATGTTACTTTGACTACAGATAGCAATGGTGTACTAACTGGATTAAAAGATTATGTAGATATTGGTGAATATGAAGTTGTTTTGACATCTAATTCAGATTCTTTATCTGAAACTATTACATATAAGTATGAAGAAACAGAACCATATGTAATAACTACAAATCAATATTCTAAAAGAAATCCTTTTGAACTTGAAATACAAGTTGAAATATATGATAATGATTTTTTAAATGTACAATCTTATCTTACCAATAATACAAATACCATAGAAGGCATAAAGAGAATTGAAAACGATAATATTTTAACATTTTATTATGGTCAAAATATAACAGAAGGTCAATATACTCATTATTTAAAATTAAATGATAAAATTATCAATGATGATTTAAATTTTAGTTTTATATCAAATCCTCTAGCATTATTAACAAATGTCGTAACTATTGGGACAAACCATATATCATTAAGTTGTACAGACGATAGTATTGAAGCAATTACTTTAGAAAGTGATTATATAATTGCTAATGAAATTACCAAAGAAAATGGCGTATTTGATATTGATGCTACATTTTTAAAAGTTGGTGAAAATACTTTCACTATACATACAGAAGATGAAGAATTTGAATTTTCTATTACTGTAGAAAAAAGTGACCTTTTACCAAGTATTGTAGTACAAAAAGTTACACCTAATGGACAAACACAAATAATTTATGATGAAGATACTGGCGAAGAGCAAACTATCGTAATGGATTTAATTGAAGAAGTTGATGAAATTGATTCAGAAGATTTAAACAATATTGATGTTTTATTATTATTTGAAAACGAATTAATTGAAGATATTGATGTTACATTCTTCTTTGATGATGTAAGCGTTGAAACATATACTATAACAGCCGAAGAAGATGAAAATAAAGTATTTAAAATACCTAATACAAATACAGGAAATCATACATTATCTTTTATTTATACTGCAAGTGTTGATGACAGCTATAATTCTTTTAGTGTAGAAAAAGAAATTTCTATTATTACAATTTCATACTCTAAAGAAGAATTTAATAATATGCTATTAGAATATGCAGATACCAATCATACTCATGCACAATATGAAGAAGCCATCAATGATATATGGGAGAGATTATAATGACAGAATACTATACTAAAGAAGAAATCAACGAATTATTAGAAGGGAAAAGTAATATTGACCATAGACATACCATTTATGAACAGCAAATTCAAGAAATCAATGATTTACTTGATGATTTAGAAGCAGAAGTACTTGGTTAATTATATAGATTAGATAAGAAAGATTACAATATTAATATTTTTGTTTAAAAGGTAATAAAAATGTTGTTTGAGTTTAAAATTTATGATAGAGAAATAATCAAATCAAATAGCATTGGAAAATGAACTGTTAGATTTAGAGGAGGATTTATTATCATGAGTTTTAGGGAATCTTTTTATCAAACAAAACAATTATTAGTAAACAGACTTAATGATTTTGGTATTTTAAGTGCTAATATGAATATGGGGTGGACAACATTATTAACAATCAAACAGAATACTAGAATAACAATTGATGTTCCATTAAATTTAATATATAGTGATGAATTTTTAATTACAGGAACATTAGAGACATCAACATATTCAAGATTAAATGGTAAAACAGTTAAATTAAAAGTGGGAGATACAGTTGTTGATACTACAACAACAAATGTTAATGGTGAATATTCATTTACACACACTCCTGTTTCAACAGGTACTCATTCATTTCAGGTTATTTTTGAAGAAACAAATGTTCATGCAGCTTCAGAAAGTTCAATTGTTACTCGTGAAGTTGGAAAAGAAACAAGTGTTATGAATTTAGATGCTGTATCAACACAACATTATGGTGATACTTTAATAACTGGTGGACAATTGCTAGATAATGATGGACAATATATAGCAGATGCTTCAGTAGTATATAAATTAAATGGAACAACAGTAAGCACTTTAACAACAGATTCGTATGGTACTTTTTCTGTAACAAGAACAATTAATAGTTTTGCAACCACAAAAATGACATTTGAATATGCTGGTGATTCTAATTACACAAACACTAGTGCAAACGTAGATGTTAATGTATATCAACCACAATTAAGCTTAACAAGTAATAAAAATATTTTATCACATGCCGATAATGATAATGCCACATTGACTGTACAAGTACAAGATAATGCACCTGTTCCACAAAATTTAGCTATTTCAAATCATTTAGTTACATTATTAGGTTATGATGATTATTCAGGTGAAACAGCATCAGATTTTACTGATACAAATAATATAGCATCCATTTCTGATGATAATCAAACTATTGTAATGTACAGTAATAGTTCTACTAGTGACTCTAATATTGTACATAATACTACATTTGGGTCAAAACCTATGCTAATGAGTTTTAATGTTGACTCTGCAACAATTTCAGATGCAGGATATATTGCTGTATTTAATGATGCTGGAACTTCAATGATTAGTTATTTAGAGTTAAGTACAGGGCAATATAACATATATAGTTATAATGATACTGATGCTGTTGTTGTGACAAAAAATGGGTCAACATTAGGTACTATAAAATTAAATGGACCTTTATCATATAAAATAGGTTTCTATCTGTCAGAAACAAGGATTGTTTTAAGCGATGTACAAGTTCATGAAATTATAGGTTCAGGATACACAAACTCTTCTGGTGCATGTACATTAACTTATGATTCTCAAGGTATTGGTGATATTGTTTTAACTGCTCAAGCGAATATTAACAGTAGTTTATCATCAGAAATATGCATTATAGAAGATTGTTTCAATGCACTTCTTACTGAACAATCCATATCAAATAGTAGTGGTACTAAAATCTCATCTGTTGGATTGGATACCATCTATAATATTCGTAATGAGAGTTTTAGTCTTGAATTCACTCATACTGGGAATGGTGTACTGAACATTGGTAGAAAATCAAGTTGGAGCAGTAGTACTGCAAACTATCGTGCCACAATCGGTTATGCCGATGGCAAACATTACTATGCGACAAGGACAACCAGTTCCGATGAATCTTATGGAGATACTGCCTCCACCAGTACCGAATACCAGTATAAACTAACAAGAAACGGTTCAACACTCAATTTCTATGTTGATGATGCCCTAATCGGTACTAAATCGTTCAGTACATTTGCCAGTTATGATGATTGGAGTATCTACTCAATTATATGGGGAAGTGGAACATCAACCATTAGCAATATTAAATTAAAACCATTATAATGGTTTAATCTTGATGTCTTTTGAAGTTCGTATGTTTTGACTTGAAACATGCATAATAATATATTATATTACTTTTTTTTATTTTTTTATTACTTCTATCAAAAACTTTATATAATTAAATAAATAAACTCTTACATAATCATATATAGGAGGATGAAAAAATGCTTACAATATATGAATTAAGAGATTATTTAGAAGAATTTATTGAAGAAAAAAAAGAAGTAAAAAATATCACAAATGCTACGATGAAAAAGCAAACCATTAATATAAAAAATTTTATAAAATGGCTAGAAAAAGAAAACATACAACAAATAGACAACAGAAATATAAAGAGATGCTTAAGAAAATATCGTAGCTACTGCTTAAATGAAAGGAATAATAAAAGAACCACAGTCAAGACATACCTGCTAAATGTGATAGATTTTTTAAATTACGAAGAAATCAGAATAATAACAGGACATGAAAAAATACACATCAAAGAAATAATAGAAGTCAAAAGCGAAAATCCTGATACAGCAAGAAAACGTATTGAAAAAATATCACTAACAAGAAAACAAACTGATTTCTTTTTAGACACAGTAAAAAGAACTGGCAACATTAAAAACTATGCAATATGCAGAACTTTTATTGAAACTGGCATGAGATTAAAAGAACTTGTACTATTAGATAAAACAGATATAAAAGTACCATTAAATAAACAAGGACTTTATATACTACCAAACGATAAATATGAAATAATTGAAGTACATTTAAGAGCAGAAAACACAAAAGGACAATACAAAAGCAGAACCACATTTATAACATATGACACACTTGTTGCTATCAATCAAATGATAATGTCACGCATAATCGACTACCAAAAAAAGAAATATCAACGTGATATAATTAAAGTCAGAAAAAAAAGAGTAGAAAACGAAATAAATCGTCAAGAACTATTTACAGCAGAAGGAGATAGAAGATTCACCAGACGTGGAGTACAAAGTTTAATTAAGCAACAAACAAAAAACTGCGATACAAGAATAGAAGAAGAAAATATAAAATGCCCAATCAATTACTTTAAAAATGTTAGCACACATATATTAAGACACACAGCATTATCTCGTTACGCTGAAATATTAACAGTAGCAGAAGTGCAAACAATAGCTGGACATGCTAGTAGTTCTACAACAGATAGATACATACATATTGACCATAGTAAAATAAAAGAAAAAATTAGAATGAGTATGGAGGAAGATAAATGATATATACAATTAATGGAGAAGAAGTAGACTATATACATATAGATAAAGTCTCAAACAGAATTGATATTCAATATTATGAAAAATTTGATGTCGTAACAGCTCATACAAACAGAATAGTTAATAAACTAAAAGATAAACAAATCAATGCTATAGTATGTAAAAACTTATATCGTGGCTATATAGGATTCTTTTTAGAACATATCGAAGATTACATCGGTGTTATTCACATACTTGAAATGCCAATGAACGCATGCCAAGTAGACAGAGACAATAACTTCTTACTCTTACGCATAGATGAAATACCAAAATACCACAACAAAAGCTTTGAAGAAATATTAGAAAAAGCAGAGGAATAAAATGAATAAAAAATTAATTATTTTATTAATTATTTTCGCAATTGCTTCATTAAATACTGTAAGTGCTGGAAACAATACAACAGTAGTTGATAATCCTATAGTGGTTGTAGAAGATGGTCCTACAGTAGAAGCATTAGAAAGTGGTGATTCTAACATATCCTTTAGTAATGGATACAAAGGATACTGTATTGAATGGGGAGAACATTCAGCAGAAGCTGGAGATAAATTTTACATTCATGAAGACGTAGATAACAATATAAAAGTATTCTTTACATACTTCTACAAAGAATCACAAAAAGACACCATAGCAACACAACATATGATTTGGAAATTTACAGATAACAAAGAGTTCAGCAGATTTAATCAAACATTATATAATCAAATTATAAATGTATCAAAAAATATAAAAGTACCTAATGAAGGTACATTAAAAATAGACAATACAACAGAAATGGTATTCAGTTTCAAAAATTTTGTCTCACCAATATCACAACATCAAAATTATTTCGGCTATAAGATTTTTTTCAGAAATATTACCCATCAAATAAATGAATCTTCGACCAATAATATTACACTTATATTACCACAACTATATAATTATGAAAGCAACTTTACATTTAATGAAGTGATTATTAATAAAAGTAATAATTCAACTCATACATCTACATCAAGTAGTGAAAAAATATTATTCTCTAAACATGTTACTGGAGTCAACCTCCCATGGTATTTCATTTGCGTCATATTCATGATATTCGGGATTATAATAATAAGAACGTAACTCATCAGCTGTTGTTGTTGGTGTATAAGCTATAATTTTTTGTTTTTTATTTTTTATTTTTAAACGCTTATCTAAAAAATTTTTTGCTCTCCAGAAGTCTGGGTCATAAAAAATACTTAATGGATTATCAGGATGTAAAGATATTAACTTCCAAACCCATTCATTCGGATTTAAACCTTTAGGTTTTGTATAAGTTGCTGGATGAATAATTCTTATTCTATAATTCATATCAATTTTCTTCTTCACCATTCCAAACCCACGCATCACATACTTTAACCTTACCTGCATCACATGACATATAAGGATGAGAACAATTATCACAACTTTTATTTTGAACTCTTTTACCTTTACGACAACGTATTAAACAATCTTCTCTACAATAACGCTTTTCTATATTTAATTCTTCTTCAGAGTCAGCATGATATTCTTTATCTAAAATAGAACAATTATTATCCCAACATGATTCATCTATTGGTAAATTATTTATAATTTCTTCTGCCCTTTTATTATATGAATCATCTATATCACGATAAACCTTCTCATAAAAATTATCACAAGTCATATCAAAAAACATATAAGCAGTAAGTTGTTTATTAAGTTCATAAAAACCTTTTTCAGCCATTTTATTTGCAAAAACTTTCTCATAATCCCAAAAAATATCATCAAAAGTAAAATTAATTCTAGGATAACAAACAGAAATAGGGTCGTTATCAATTTTATACTGACAACATTCCTTAAACAATTGAAAGACTATATCTTCAAATTCTTCTTGAGTATATTTATCATTTGAATAATATATAGTTTCATAATGTTCTTCATATCCACCAGCTAAAAGTTTATAAAAATATATCATTTCCATGCCTCCTGTAATAATGTTATAGTTTGTATAGTAAAACTAAAAAATATCATTCCAAATAAAAAAGAAGGTAAATTTAAAGGATATTGTGTATTAATAACACCTGCAAATATTAATATAATTGGTGCTATAACAGCACAATATATTATTAAAATAAATATAGGTTTCCATTTCATAATAATCTTAAATCTCCAGTAATATTATCTATATCTTCCCTAGTAAAAGGACCAATACCTAAACAAGTAATTGAGCCATTAGTTACTTCAGTACGTCCTTCATCAATTACTAAAGCATTAGGAATCTTTTGTTCATCAGCTGCTCTTTTTAACTCTAATAAATCTGAAGTTGTCTCAACTTGTAAAACAATTTTAGGATAAGAATTATCCAACCAACCAGCAGCTACAGACTCATTAGCTTCTAATAAAGATAATACTGATGCATGAGCTACTTGTGCAGCAATCTTACCAACTGACATTCCTAAACTTTTATTAACCACTATAACTTGTTTGAAGTCTCCATCTTTGAAATTTTTATTAAATTTAATTGCTCTTAAAAAACCATTTGCTTTTAAAACATCTATTTTAACATTGTTTGTATCTTTCATAATATCACTCTTCCATTTCTTCTAAAATTTGACGAAATCTAGTATTATAAATTTCTATATCTGGTAACTCTTGCTTTTTACCTTGAGCAGTTTTAGCAACCTGTAAAAAAGTATGTATCCAATTACTTAAGTTCATAATTGCTCGCTCACTTAAGCGATTAAGTTTGCAATTACTTTTGTAATAATCTATGCAATCACGCATATCTTGTAATAATTGGTCGGAAAATTGTAACCCATCAATTTCAAGGTCTTTGAATTTATCTAAAAGCTCATCGATTTTAATTGGAGCATTGATGTCGTCGAACTCATCAATTAATAACCAAGCAAGTATTTGACGAATACAGTAGCAATATGTTTTGACAACACGTGGGGAGAAATCATCTGTACGTGTGCCTTTAATATACTTCATGTAGTTGTTATAAGTCATACTACCATATGCATGTTTTAATGTGGTTAAATCAAAATCAGGCAATCCTTTTAAGAAATTACAATCACCACGATAAATCATAGTGTGTAATATGTGCTCTCGTAAGTTAGGGTTACTTTTTCTGTATTGAGAAAGAACTTTAGTAATATCCCATCCAGAAAAATCTAAATCATATAAATACTCTTTTTCTTCTAAATCATGATTATCAATAACATCTCTCATTGTATCTATACGTAAGTAATCTTTTACAGGTCTTATATAGAAAAAACGTATATCATAATCAGAATCTTCATTAGAAAAGCCCCAGCCACGAGAACCAGTTTCAACAGCATATAAAACTTTTACATTAAATTCCTCTTCAATGTTATCAAGCTCTTGATTTACATAGTCGTAAATATCTTTATCAATACCATTAATCATTAAAAAACCTCCATAATCGTCTTATAACCCTATTATTATGTTGCCAATGGTTGCATAAATTATCAGGATTTTTAAATAACATATCTTTATCACATACAAAAGTTCTTAAGCCCATACCCTTTCTAATAATACCATCAGGTGATATATATTCATCATTTTTAAGAATTGTACAATATTGACAGTTTTCACAAGAAGGTATCATTCCTCATCACCTTCAAGGATAACATCAAATACTGCTCCTAAAAATTTCTTTTGCCCCATTAAATCATATGCTTTTTTAATTAAATTTTTCCCTTTACCATCAAACATATCCTTAAAATCAACTGGCATATTACCTTCTTGTATATAAAGTATAGGGTTTCCAACTTGTGGAATTAACATATTATAACTTCCATCTTTACTTGTAAAAATTTCACACACTTTTCCAGTATCACAATCATCTGGAAACGCATTAGAAAAAGATTCATTATCTTCTATAGTAGTATGAATATATAAATCACTATGAATTGGTGTCCCTTCTGGAAACATACTTAAAAATTCTATAAATTCATCAGTTGTCCATTTATATGCATTATCCCATCTATCTTTTCCTACTTGCTTGTACATCAACATCTATATCTACCTCAATACTTCTTAACGCTTGAATAGGTGTAATACTTACTAAACCTGTCTTATAATCAATTAAAAAATTTTTTAAAAACCCACCATTCCACATGGGCTTAATCTCGTTTTCATATATATAATCAAGTACACAAGGAATTACTACAGTAGTCTTGGTTCCTTTAAGGGTGTTAAAATCCTTAAAATCTGCTCTTGAAAAATCAGCTTGACACTCTTTTATTCTTTCTGATGCGTACTTAATAATCTCGTAAATATCTTCCTTCATATAAAACACAAATTATCCATAAAATACAAGCTGTACACTCTTTAGGTACAGGAGCGTTTACATAATCAATTACGCTATTCATTAAATCGTCTGACACTATATCTATCCTCTGTAACTGTACACAAATCTGTAAAATCTGTTTTTGGCACAAAACTCATTTCATCAACTTCAAAAGTTGTATCGCCAATAGTCATAGTTCCCCCACCACATTTAATGCTATGTTTATCATAAAAATCTTGTACAGGACCTATAATAATACCTTTAACTTCTTCACGATATTCACCATCGAATAAATCTAATACTCGTCCATTGCCAGAATAATACTGCCTACCATCAGTATAATAGAAAGTATTAGCATCTAATATATCATTAGGATAGTTTTCATAATTAGGAAAGGGCTCAAAAAGATATTTGCCACCACATAAATGTAAAACATTTTCATAATTTTCGGCAGGCATAATATATGCTGGTGGCTCAATGCAATGGATAAAAGTAAAAGTCATTGTTGTATAAAGACTTACATTATATTCATCATACAATTTTTTAATCTTATCAGCTGTAGCAAACCATGGGTTTTCATAATAGAATATTGCACTTTCACAGGCACTATAATCTTCAGGTTTCATTTAAAATCACCATATAGTATTCGATATAATTAATCATATAATTAATTATGCAATTAATCATTTAAATACTTAACTACTTTAGAAATTACAGTATTAATTTAAGGTGATAGTCATGACTAAAAAAGAAAACGTTGCTAAAATAGCAAAAGAAGTTAAAACAAGCGTGGAAAAAAAATATAAAATTCCAAGCAAAACAGATGCAGGAATAGGATATACCTATCCTGAATATGCATATATATTAGCAAAAGCAGTTATAACACCAGGTAAAGATGTTGCACATAAAAAGAACATAGGTGAGGCACCTAAACCTTCTGGAAGTACAATATCAAGAACAGTTAAAAAAGGAGACTATGTAAAATTAGCTAAAAATTTAATATCTTTTGTAGACAATAACAAAAGACTACCAAATTATCTTACATATGGTGGATACAAAATTAGAACTAGAGTATATATTGATGCTTTTGCCAGAATAGTTAATTATTATTACACTAATAAAAGAATGCCTGCTTATGTAAATGTAAACAGTAAAGCATTTACCAAACCATCAACAGCAGCACAAAGTAAAGACGAAGTATTTAATTACTTTGTTAAAAAATTCGGTAATGTTAAAACTATCGATGAAGCCTTTAATAAGGTAAAAGAACGGGGATATGGATATTATTACGACGACGTCTACTCTAACAAGACTTCTATCGATAGAATGTATTCTAAATCAGGTATTAACTGTACAGACAGTTGTCAAGTATTTTGGCACATAGGTAAAGCATTAGGATATTCCGTTCGTTGTTTACACGTTAGATGTTCAGGTGGAGATGGACACGTAAGATTACAGTTTAAACATCCTAAAAATACAGAAGGAAATTGGATTAATCGTGACCCAGCTGCAATTTTATCAGCTAATGGTCGTCCATTAACTTATAATTGGTGTACTTCCAATTACACATTATTAGCGACTAATCCGAGCTGGTTTACTGCTAATCTCAACAGATAAAATATTTAAATACTTAAGAAATTAATAAATTAATTGCCCAACAAGGCAATCACCTCCATTCCTAAAGGGCATTTTTATGCCCTTTTAATTATAACTTTTTCTTATTTTCAAATTTTATATACATTAGAAATGTGAAATAATATTTAAATAAACGATTATTTAGGTATTATGATATTAAAGAACGCTGATACTATTTTTATTGAAGGAAAAGATGTACAACGTATTAAAATCTTAAACGATGTTGTATGGGAGAAAATTAAAGCCACCACTTTAACATTAACATCATCAACAACATCAACCAGTTTTATTAATAGTTTTACGCTGACAGCCACATTAAAAGAAACTAATAGTGGAGCCCCTGTAGCAGGAAGTATAGATTTTTACGATGGCAATACAAAAATAGGTACAAGTAATATTACCATTAATAATAATGTTGCAACAGCTACTTTTAGTACAAGTAGCAATAAAATTGGACAACATAATTATTATGCAAAATACAATGGGACAAAAAAACATAAAGCTTCTCAAAGCTCTAATAGAACTATTAGTATCAATAAAGACACACCAAAATTATCAAGATTAGGTAGTACTACAAATATATATAATACTTGGGATATCGGCGTAAAAATGGTAGACAGTAAAGGTAATGCTATTGCAAATCGTAACATTGCTTTTTCTTCTGGGGGTAGCGATAAAACAGATAACAAAGGAAAAGCTATCAAAACTATTAGTGGAAAAACAGAAGGTAAAACAATGTCAGTAACTTTTAGTTTTGCTGGAGATAGTTATTATAATGCAGTATCATTAAAACAATCATATAAAATATTAGCACACACAAGTAAATCATCTGCAATTACTCATTTATCTGGAGGAAGTGGTGGACCTAGTAATAGCTCTTGTAGTAGCTGTAAAAATGATAACCATACTTCACCACGTCAAGCATGGGATTCTATTAACAAAAGTGGAACATCAAGATGTGGAAGACAAAATTGTTACTGTAAAATGATTGGTACAGCTTCAGGAACATGGAAACGTCCAGCTATATTAACAGCAAGCTTTACAAAAATTAGTGGTACAATTAAAAAGATTGAATGTTCATATTCAGACCAATATGATAAAGGATATTCTAGTGGTGGATATCCATCAATCGGTGCTCCAACTTTGACATCAAATACATATGGTAGCTCTAAAACTAGTGGGAAACCTAAAAAAGCATCATATGGTAGTCACACAGTAACATGGTCAGGCAATGAAACAATGTCATCAACTCCAACAATTAAATTTGATTATCCTGCTAATACAGCAGGTGAAACAGGTCTGTTATATATAAAAAATATTAAACTTACAGTATATTATATTCCACCAAAAGAATCATTATAGGTGCTACAATGAAAATTTCAGAAACTTTAGAGGATTTAAGTAAACGATTTGAAGAATGGCATGAAAAAAAATATAATGCATTACATTCAAGAACAATAGATACTATACAATCTTTATCAAATAATAATGATGATGAACTTAATAACATCAAATCAAAAATGGTAGATTTAATTACTTTATTTGCAAAAAAAACCGATGGAGAAGCAAATAATATTACAGATATTAATGATATAAATATATTATTAAATAAATATGAATCTAACAATAATAATATTAATTTAAAAACTTTTAATGAAAAAATAAATGAAATACAAAATATTAAAACATTAATAGGTCAAAATACATCTTCATCTGCATTAAGTATTTTTGAAAGGCTAACAAATTTGGAGAATATTAATTTATCAAGCGAAAACGTACGTAATTTGATTTCATCAGCTTTTAAAGGTGAATCTATATCAGCTAATGATGATTTAAATAACTATATTACTCCTGGTATATACGTATGTAACACTAATACTACAGCTAGAACCTTATCTAATTGTCCAACTGAATTAGCTTTTAATTTAATTGTATTAGAACATGCAACTGATAGTGTACGTCAATTTTTATCTGTTTATAATACAAATGAAAATGGTAATCAAATATGGACAAGAAATTTCTATGATTATACTAATAGTTGGAGTAATTGGACACAGATATATGGCGAACATAATACGACAAAATTACAAATGGATGTAGAATTTTCTGATGGAACACAAAAAACATATATAATATTAACTACTCAATAGGTGAATTAAATGACTGATACAGGATTAGATGAACATATTTTATATGTAAAAGAACAAACACTTCGTTTTGCACCACCTAAAAATCATACATCAACTAATGATGAATATGGAAAAGGTAGCGAAACCCATTATGGTCATGTTAAAGTAGAAAATACAGTAAAAGAATCAGAAAACCCAGTAAAAAGTTCAGCAATTATATCTTTTGTTGAAAATAAAATTACTACCTTAAGTGATACTTTAACCAATAATTTACAAGAAAAACTTAATATTATTAATGATATTGACGATGACACCACAGAAAGTAGCGATAACAGATATAACATTCCCACAGCTAAAGCAATATGGGATAATTTACAGCCTCGTTTAAATATTTTAAATTCAATTACTTCTGAAACTACAGATGAGACTGATGGTAAAAGTAATATACCAACAGCTAAAGCAGTATGGAATGCATTATCCAGTTATAAAGATTTATTAGTTGGTGTTGATTTATCTATGCCAAAATCATATAAGCAATCAATTGATACTTTAGATACAGCTGGATACTATATATTAGACCATGATGATACAGCCCCAAAATATTTCATATATGGTGGTAGCACTATATATTATACAAATGGTTTGGCAACAATTAAAACACAATCTGACTATATTATACAAGAAATACAAACAACTAAAAAAGAAAATGGAACTTATAAGATTAGTGGTGCTAAATATATTAGACGTGGTAAGAAAAAAACAGATAATCCAATTACATGGGAACCATGGCATGCTTTATTTATTCCTAAAACAGAAACAAGTCGTCCACAAAATTTAAAAAACGTCGATAGTATAAAAGTATTTGAAAATACAAATGGATTTATTATCCAATGGACTCAAACAAATGGTAATCAAAATAGTTATTCAGTAAGTGCACCATTATATGAATACACAAATCTATGCGAATTTAATCCACCATTACCAATATCAGGTCCTTATATCTTTAGTAATCTAATTGGAAGAATGGATATTAAAATTACAGCAGACAAAATGCAAATACGTTCCAATATAGCACCTGGTGGTCGTATTGTAGAAGTAAATGAAACATTCTTTGTACCTCGTGATTAGTGATAATATGACAAAAGAAGTTAATGCACAGATTAATTTTCAAAAAAATTGTGAATACGAATCATCCACAGCTAATAGAACTATCTTTATAGAACCTCAAAGTGTTGAAATTGAAATCACAATTGTTAATCCAAATAATGAATTATATAATAAAGAAAAAAATTATTATGATGAAGTTTTAGAAATTACAGCATCTGTTTTTCAAACTCAATCTAATGGATTAAGGAAAACTATACAAACAGGACGTATTGAATTTTATTATCAAGCAGATGACTCTAATAATATTAAATTAATAAATAAAGATTCAAATTCATGTGTATTAACAACTAATGGTACAGCAGGTGTAATATATAGACCTGAAAAATCTGGTAAAATTATTGCAAAATATATAGATGATAAAGAATGGTATAAAACCACAGAACAATCTGCTACTTTTAAATTATACCCAATACCAATTGATATTAAATTTATTAAAAAACCACCCTATTTAACTCATCTAGAAGACAGCGTAGAGTTACAAGTACAAGTAACAAAAAGATACCCAAAAAATGAAAACGATGTGTTAAATTATGGTGTTGTAACTTTTTTACATTATTTAGAGCATTATGATATGGATAGCCCAAATAAACGTATTGAACGTGTTATTGGAAATCCAGTAATTGTTAAAGATGGTATTGCTACAATCAAATATATTCCTATACAGGAATATAGTGATATTGAACCTACACAATTAATAGACAATATAGAATATATTAGAGCTATTTATAATTACGATAATGATTTATATTATGCATCTGAAAATGATACTTATAGCTATGAAGTATATTATTATGAAGAAGAATTACAAACAAATAAATGGCAATATTATGGCTCTGCAAATACATATACTAATATAGCTATTTATAAACCTAATTCTGTAACTATAGGTGTGTCTAATAAAACATTATCAGTAGATAAAATGTATCATTATGCAGAAGATGAAAATATAATTTTAAGAGCTATATTATATGATGACGATGAGCAAATTATATTACAACAAGATGATGTTAAAACATTAACTTTTCATGTAATAGGAACATATTCAACTTTTAATAATAATTTAATCGAAAACTACAATCAAGATAATTTTATATACCATCCATATGAATTAGATGTTAATTATGATAATTATAATAATGGTATATTTACAGCAACACTTCCTAAACTTAAACCTGGTGTATATACAGTACAAGCAAGTACTAATGGTCAAATAATTAATGGAGAAGTTAAAATATATCAAAACACAGGTAATACTGGTATAGTAGACGAAGATGGACACATTAAGAAAGATACTGTTGAGATAAGAACTGATAAATATTTAGATAAAATAGATATCTCCAATATGCTTTACATACAATCAGAATTTAAAACAATTAATTTTACCAATATTTTAAAAGCAACTAATAATACAGTTAAAACACATAATAATATTAATCTTTCTGCCGAACTAACAATTAATGATGATTATAAAAACATATTAATTAATCAAAAATGTTATTTTGTCGATAATAGAAACAATAAAAAATATGAAGGTAAAATTCTTCAAGAAAATAATAAGCTTGTATTAAAACCTACTGAAGATATTAACTTTAATATTGCTGGTGATTACCCTATGCACGCTTATATACCACCTGGATACTATACAGATGGTAGTAAATATATTTTTATTGATTATAATAGCAGCAACACATTAATTATACAAGCTCGTGACACAATCTCATTAGATTATAGTCAATCATATATTTCTGATACAGCTTATGGTAATATAAAATATACACTTTCATGCCCTAATATGTTTATAGACTATACTGAAGTTGATTTAACCATCGAAAAAGATTCAAGAATTATTCAAAAGCAAACATATTATTTTACTACTAAAACAACACAATTTACTAATCATTTTCCTAATTTACAAGCTGGATTATATAGTATTTACGCACATATTAAAGATACTAATGAAAGAGTACAATTAGGCACAGCTAAAATTTTAAAAGATAATATTACACAATCTATACAAGATTCATCTAAAATTATTAATGCAAATCCTTTTGGAACAATTGAGTTGTTTATTTCAAGTATAAATAAACATAATTTAGATTTAATTGATTTGTCTAAAATGCATTTCTACCTTCAAGAATCTAATAAAGCATACAATATAGAGTTAGCTGAAGAAACAAATAATTATTCTATTAAAAATCGTACTAGAGAAACTATTGATGTACTTATTGAACCACGTACTTACTTACCGAAAGAATGGTATGTTGGAGTTTCATATGAAGGAGATGACAATTTTAATGATATTATTTGTTTGCCAAATAAATTTAAAACAGTTTTAGTTGAACCTAATATTGTAATAGAGCATAATAGAATTGATTCAATACTATTAACATTAAATAATAATATTAATAATGTTAATGTTATTGGAAGAATTACCTTTTTACAAAATAATACACCATTGTCAGCAGAGAGTGTTTTTATTACAGACAAAGAAGGTGAATGTTTAATTGATAATGTACCAACTGAATGTAATGGTTTTAAAATTGTTATAAATCCTTATGATGAAGATTTTATTGAATTAATTGAAAGTGATAGCTATGCACAATTACTAAAATATGAATACAATGTATATGAAATGAAAAACGATGCTATTTACGATATTGGAGAACAATATAACATAAGTAATAAAACATGTTTATTTGCCATGTATGATAGTATCGACGTTAATATCGCACGAAACGTATTATAGGTGATTTTATGGAACTAGATGAAATAAAAGAATATTCACATAAAATAAAAAAAATTCACATTAATAATCAAAATAAAGTATCTCAATTTGATACTGTAACAATTAAAATTGGCATAGACGATAAAAAAGATAATGAAATCATACGTTTTAGTGCCGATGAATATAGTAATTGGCTAACACATCAATCATCTGATAATGATTATTTTTTAGAAATTCCAAATGTAATGAATACTGTAATGACAATATATGCACATTACTTTCCTACTGCATTATATGACTATTTAGAAGACCAAAATATTTTTTCAATCTATCAATGGACAGAATTAATGGATGATATACCTATTAGTCAATATCATAATGAATCATATTTAATTAACGATGGAGAAGCATATATTGATGAAAACACATATTTAAAAGATAATAATATATTAGTTTATAATGGTGTGGAATATACAATAGGTGCAAATGGTGTTGTCGTAGATGGTAATAAATACGATATAAGAGATAATAAACTTATTGTGAATGGATATTCATATTATAAAAATATAAAGTCTCAAGGATATAATTACGTACTTGATGACGAAAATAAATTAGTAGTTAGGTCATTACTTAATGACAGTATCAATAAATTTCAAGACCCAAATTATAAAAACTATTCTAAATTAATAGACGATAATACTGTATCAAATGAAACAGAACAAGGATTCTTCCCTTTATCTAGTAGGTATAGGGGATATAAATATTTAACAGCACCAAATATAAATAAAAATCCTTTACCATATTGGCAACATTCTAGTCAATCAGCAAGAAACTGTACAAGAGAAAACGATAGTCCATATTGGCAAACAAAAATTCATAAGAGTGGATTAAGCCCATTAATAGGAGAAGACCAAGATAACCAATATATACCAATTAATGTATATTTAAATTATCAATACTTACCAACAAGTACAGAATACCATCAACATTATTATGGGTTTGAACCTAAAAATAACCACCAAGGCAATGTTAATGGTATGTATGAAAACTTACCAAATGATACATATGAAGTATTAGAAGGAGAAAATATTACTACTGTAAATCAAGGCTTTGGTAATGAAAAAGCTACCTACAGATTAATAAATCATGGTAATCCTTTTGATGATAATCATACTATTGAAATGCAACATGGAAAAGAAATATCTATTAATTTAAGCCAAGGTATTGTTAATAATTGTACATGGGAACGTAATATTTGCGAAAAAGATAACGAATTCTGGATGTACACACCAAATGGACAAGGAGATGTCTCTATTAATGTAGAATTAGAAGAAGGTGAACCATATAAATTACAATACTTCTTATACATACCTTCTGATTCTATCGTAGAATATAATAGCTGTACTGTATCAGTTGAACATAGAAGTGAATTTGGCACAATAACAAAAGTTAAAGAACTAGATGAAGCCTTTTTGGAACAAGATAAATTTTTACGTGACCAATGGATATATCATGAACTTGATTTTATCGCAGAACAAAATAATAGAATATGCATTAGAGGACCACAGCATACAAAAAAAGATAAACAAATTGAAGTAGAAAAGGGTCATTTCCATAATAAAACTGCTTTTGAATTAACACTTGATGATAAGGTTTATTTTGTTAATTTTAAATTAATTAAAATGGAAGAGTATAGCCCAACTATTAAATATACTGAAACAGGATTATATTTAGTTGAAGGTGCAAAATGGACAAATAAACCTACAAAAGAACAAATAAAATCACCATATACAGATTGTGTCGAAACACCAACAGCAACTAATGTATGGAAGAAAAAAAATAAATTACCTACACCAATTAAAGATGTATATTTCAGATTTGAAAATGATTTTGATATAGTATATAACGATATTACTACAGAATTAATATGGACAACAGGTTTAGATGATGTTCCTTTTTCATTCTTACCATATAATGAATATTTAGATGAAGAACTAAAATGGCAAACCGATGGTAATGAAGTATCATTAATATATGACGAACTTAATGATGGAGAATTAAAATTATGGAGAAAAAGAGGAAAAACTTTTACTACAGGTATAAATAATTCTTTTTCATTAATATTGCAAGATTCATCTGGTAATAAAATAACAACTGGAGAAGTTGAATGTGCAATTGTTAAATCAAGAGGCGACAAAGATACACCTTGTAATCAAACTATTATGTGTTTAGGTAAGAAAAATCCTGATGATTATGGAAGAGTTTTTTATAGTAAATTAAATTTTAAAAAATTAAAACCAAGTAATAGCGAAAATACTTATTTCTTAAGAGTTACATACACAAACCCATGCTATAAAAAAACTATAGTAGGATTTAAAAGGTTATTCTTTGAAAAAGAGCATAGAAACATGAGTGCATATATTAATAAATGTTCTAGTCAAAAATGTAAGAAAGATAATACAGATACATGCTGTAAATTAACAGCAAAAAGCGAATATGATTCTACAAACGACAATTACATTTTACAACAAGAAACACCATATAAGGTAACTTCTGTAGATGAATTACCATTACATATTGATGTAAATATATATAATCAACTTGGACAAAAAATAGAAGATGGATATTGTGAATTATCTGTTAACGATAAAGTCATACAATCAACTTTAATTGATGAAGAAGGTATAGCAGATTTCTATATAGATTTTAACGATTTATATGGAAATGAAAAGCCAAGTAACAATTATAATTATATTAAACAGCATACAATTAAAATAGAATACTTCACTAAATTCTTTGAAACAATCAATTTCTTGTATTTTGATATTCAATATGATGGTGAATACGACACAAGAGAAGCAATACCTATAGATACGTATGCAATTAGTGATGATACTTTATTAAAAACAAATGAATTTCATATTAGCAAGTCAAATATTTTTATGTTGAATATAGATACAGAAGATGCTACTAATTTTTCTATTACAATAGAAAAGGGTAACGAAAAATATTCAAAAGATATTATATCACCTAATAATCCATTAATCTTAACAGCAGAATATAATAATGTAGATGAAGAAGTGTATACTATTACTACTGGCAATATAAGCACTAATACAGATAATGGACCATATAGAAAAACTAAAAAAAGTTTTAAAATCATATGGGAATAGATGATTTAAATATTTTAGAAAGAAAAAAAATAACTAATTAAAACTTTTTTTGAGGCAATAAAATTGACAACAATCTATCCATCAAGTATTAAACCGAAATATAAGAGTAGGCAAGAAGTAGGGGCAAATAGTACTGGGGGTAAAGCTGTACACCAAGCAATGAAAGGATATAATAATATTTGTAGTAATGATTCTTCAATTGCATACTGGGGTGATAGGTTTCCAGATAAAACAGGTAGTAAAAACCCAGAAAGATATTATCCAAATACAGTTACCACATTTTCTGGAAGTTGGAATCTACCATCTCCTTTTTCTACTAATGGATGGTCAATAGATAAAAAAATACCAGATAGTGCTATTGTTAATAAAATTGTTGTTGAATATGCTATTGCTCACGTTCAGTATCAAAATGAACATGTTAAAAATGCTGGATGGTCTTATAGTTCAGAAGGTTGTAAATTTTACAAAAAAGAATTAAGTTCTACTGCTGCTAATGTTAAAGCAGAAAGTGGTACAATAGCAAAAAATTGTCAAACTGATTATAAAATTACATTAAGTGGATTTGGGGCTAATAGAGAAGTTAGTGGAGAAGGTTTACGTTATAATCAACGTATAACATCTAACAAAGATTCATATTCATCAATGAATAGTTATGATGCTACATTATATAAAGGTAACGATAAGAAACTGACAATAGGTAAATTAAAAAAATCTACATTAACATTTACATTACCAAGAAATTTAAATTGGGATATTGGTAGAATTGTAATGAAATATGTCAGACTTAATGTAGAATGGACACCTGTTGACCCTGATTTTGAAATAGAATATATTACTGCATCACCATCAGCTATTAAAACATGTCCAAATAGTTTATCAAAAGTTACAGTTAGAATTAAATCGAAAAATGGATATACAGCTCCAGTAAAGGTTAATATAACAGGTAATGGTACTGTATCTAATTCATCTCCTGGGTCAGGAAATACTTTTAATGGTAGTGTATGGGATGTAAAAAAATTTGATTCAAAAAATGGAGCTACATTAACATATTATGTGAGATACAGCACTACAGGTAAGCACACAATTAAGGCTACAGTAGGAAAATCTAGTAAAAGTACAGTAATTAATGTTACTGCGTGTGAACCAGAATTTACATTCGATTTATTACAAGATAATAAAACAAAAGTTAATAATGTTATACAACATACCCCTGGTAATTATTATTCACAAACTGCCACTAAATTTGAATTTTGGGATTATGATGACAAAGGTGGTTTCTTTAAAATTCATTTTCATAAATATGAAACAAATAATGATAATGAATATATTGAAGTTGATACTGGTGGATTAGAAATATTAGAATGGGGAAAAGTTAGTGGTGATACTAATATTAATATTACACAAGTTGATGAATTTTTATGGCAAATAAAAAACATTAATCATACAACAGATATAGTATTACATGGACGTGCTAATTTTACAATTTCTGGTACATATGCTGTTGTGGGTAAATATATTAATCTTACTCAACCAAAATTCAATAAGTCTAAAAAATACGATATTATAGTTAAAGGTGTACCATTAGGTAAAGAATATTTTAAATTAAGATTAGAAGATGGTTCTGATGTACGTTATAATTCATTAATGTTTACAAGAGGAGACGATTTAAAAATTCCTTTAACATATACTACTGAAGATATTGATACACATATTGATGATATGATAATAAAAGGGAATGAAAAACGTATTCCAGTTAACGAAATTCAATATGTAACTTTTACAATAGATTTAAATACAACTCAAGATATTGAAATAAAAAATATATTATCATATATCGAAGTTGTTGGTAAAGATGGTTTTAGATGTGATGATATTATTATAGGAGCAAGTAATAATGTAAAATTACTTGATAACGATAGCAATGAAAAAATATGTGTTATAGATTCATTAAAAAGTAATGAAACTAAAACTATTAAATTTGCTGTTCAATCAGATATAGAACAAGAATGTTATATTTATTTAAAACCTTATAATGTAAAAGAACCTTATAACTATCTTGATGATAACCCAAAAAAATGGATACCTGCTCATGTTATGTTTAAAGATATTCCTAATATTAAAATATGGATTGAAGGAATATCAGATTTAAATACTACTGTTGATGGCGATAAATTTTCATTGTATTATCACATACAAAATTTATCTGATATAGATGGTAAAAATATTCGTTTTCAAATAAAAGAACCTAAAAACTTTAATAAATTAGGGTACAGCTTATACGAACACACATCAACTAACGAAAGTCAAATTGAAAATGGAAACAATAGTACATCTCCATGGTTTAATGAAAACAATAGAATTATTACCTTCCCTAAATTAGAAGCTCAAAATGATAGTAAAAAAGATTATCGTTTGAGAATTGATTATCAAGCAACACAAAAAGGAATATATGATTTCATTATTAAAACATTAGATAATCCTTTAGATTTAGATGATGACCAATACGACAACTCATATACACATAAATTATTAGTTGATATATTTAGTGATGTTAAAGTTACAACAACAGTTAGCAATAAAACACCTTATGTTAATGAACTCATAGATTTTAATATTAAAGTTGAAAACAGATATAAAAATCAAGAAAAATTAACTTTTGAAATTTATGATATAGGTAAATACGACACAACACACCAAGATAATCACTATGAAGTACAACCATATATTGATTGTGAATATGGCGAATTTACAACTGGAAATGATAGTAATCATATAGGCACATGGATTATTAATAATGCAAAAGCAAACCAAGAATATAATTTAACAATTACATTAAACCCATGGCAAGCTGGCACACATGTTATTAAAACATTATTCTACGATGTATATAATAGTAATAAAGAATTTAACAATCAAGTAAAAGTATTAGAAAGAAAAAAACAAATTAGTTTTAATGTATATCAAGCAGTCAGCGATAATGACCAAAAATGTACAAATTGTGATACATTAGAGCAAATATGTGATGATGACTTTATTAATTTAAAAGATAAGATATATTATGTTTTTGAAATTCAAAATAACAATAGAAACAGCGTAGAAAATATTAATGTTTATGCAAGATTACCTGAATCATTTTTAACAAATGGTATTTTATGTTCAAGTATTATTTATCAAATTAATAGTAATAATTTAATTAGTTTTAATATTCCAAAATTAGCAGGATGTAAGGACGAAGATAATTCAAAAGTTAAATTTTGTATTAAAGTACAACCTAATGACATAGGAAACTTCATTAGTAACTTTATGCTTACAACAAAGAATGCTAACGTAATGAATAAGCAATTAAAATTAACAGTTGATACAGAATTTAATGAAAGAAAACTTGAACACGAAATTAATATATATAATTTCGATAAAACAAATAGATACTACAGATATGAGATAGATAATGTAGGAGAATTATTTAAATTCTTTAACGAAAGCGATAAAAGTATTAGATTAATAGATTCTGAAAAACACAATGAATCTTCTGTAGAAACATATAGAGGTACTAATTTAAGAAGATTAGTTAAAGAAATCAAAGAAAAATCTAAATATGTCGACCCATTATTCTTAAGAGAAGGAAGCAATAAATTACAAGATAAAGGATATGAATTATATCCTGATGGATTTATTAGGCGTTTTGGATTATTAAATTCAGAAGTATATCATTATAGTAACCAACTACCAATCACAAGTAATTTAGTTGAACGAGCAATGAAATGGGACGTAGATACTTGGGATACTAAAGTTTGGGCTGGTAACAATTATGATAATGGAATTTTTGATTTGACTATTGATTATTCTAAAGTTCCAAGTAATTTTGATATATTAAAAGTTAATAATCCTATTAACAACTTACAAGCTATTGTTGATAATGCGAAACCATATGGTACAAAAGCTATATGCTATTATTCTGCTACTGCTTATTTAAAATTAAGTATGTTCATTAGTTCAGTTAATAATATTATCAATCATAATTTAAAATTAAGTTTTGCTATTCCAAATGAAAATATTGGCGTTATATCAGAAGTAAATAGAGGAGATAAAAGTTTAGGTATATACTATGATATGTTTAAATTAAACTTATCTACTGTTATTAATAGCGTCAATATGGATATTGGTGGAGCTATTAAAGAATATGATACTGTTATTACACCAAATATTAAGCAAGTTACTACAACACTTTATACAGCAAGTACAAAAAAGAATTACATACAAGATTGTGAAGATATAATTAGTAACATTTATAGCACAAAAGAACAAAACAATAATATCGATATCATTAAAAAATACAACAAAGAAGATTTCACAGCTAACGACAACACACCAACTCTTGTAAATCAGCAAATAATTAATTTCACAAATAATTTATCAAATAATCAATCAATTGGTTTAAAAGTTAAAGAAAACAAGACATCAATCGCTTACACATATAATCCACACTATTCAGATGGAATTGTTGAAGTACCAGACAGCAATAATATTTCCTTTATATTTACAAAAGATGACATTAACTACTTCAATGGCTTTAAAATTATTGTAAATGAAGAAGTTATTAACGACTATAATATATTTGAAAATGTTAATACAGTTAGCATGCAGATACAAGTATGTCATTATGATTCATATAAAATACTGCATTTCTGGGGTAGCATTAACGAAAACGACTACTATCATATAGGATATTTATTAGTAACTGGAATTGATAGACCAATTGTTGAATTAATTAATAACGCAAATAATAACTCAATTACTAGCTATCAATGTGATGAGGATAACGTGGTTATCTTTAGGTTAAGTAATAGGATAAATAAAATCGAACAAAGCTTTGATGCTGTCCAATCAATGGAAAGGAACAACAAATGGAATAACATTAATAATATTGGAAAGAAAAATAAATATGCTTCCTTTAAAAATAATATAGATATAGATAAAGAATGCAAACACGATAAAATCAATGTACCTAAATTAGTCTTTAAATATAACAACATAGATATAGATGATACCGATGAAGTTGTAGATATAGGCGTAAAAGTAAAAGCACAAAGTAATAAACAAGATTTCATTAAAGATATTAATTTAAATATCTATAAAGATGGCGATAAATATATCCCAAATAACAATATCGCAAAACAAATACATTACCCTAATAATATTACAAATGTAACTCAAGAATTTTTAGCAACAATGCAATTAGAGCAACCTAATTTTACAATGTGTTCAAATTGCTTAAAAACTAGTTTAGGATACTATGATGAATGTCCTTATTGTGATAGCACTCATGTTTATCATACAAATGAAAAAATGGCAGCAACTGTCTGTCACAATTGTGGGTATATAACAAAAGGATGGCATGATTACTGCACACATTGTCTCTCTTATGATATAGAAAAAGTTAAAATTGATTACAATAAAACATATTGTAATAATTGTGGCGTTACTTCAGATGATTACTATAATTACTGCCCATCTTGTTTCTCATCAAAGGTTATACATCTAACAAATAATAAGAAAACATATAGAATCTTTGATAAAAATACACAAAATATTGACCCTATTAATATAACCATCAATCAAGATAAAGTTAATATTTTTAATCTAGAAGTTCCTTTCTCAAAGAATACAAAAGAAATACAAACAGATGTATTACAAAATTTTGATTTACATATACATGGAACCAATAAGAATGATGGTAAATATTATTATTGTGAAAGCTGTGGCTTTGGAGATGTAGGCAATTATGATGTCTGCCCAAAATGTAACAGTAAATTAATTAAAAATTATCAAATTAATGATTATTCATTAAGTGTATATCATCAAAATACAATTATTGGAGCTGAAAAAATCTCCAATCAATTTGATACAAAAATAGACTTGCAATCATTAGCTTTAAAAAACCCATATAATAGTTTTAATTTATCTTTTTACATTGAAAATGAATCATATAATATAATCTTATTAGAAGTATTAAAATTACCAATTAATGATGAATATCAAGACAAAATTATACAGAAATTACTAACAATGGATATTTCAATTGATAATTTATCTTTAGAGTATAAATATGTTAATGAAAAAGAATGGATTGGATTGGATAAACTATATAATGATAATCATACTGGTATTATTTATGATGTTCCTTACGGAAAACATGCGACAGATAATATTAAATTCAATAATTTTGATATAGATACAGGTAAATATAAACACGCTACATTATATTTACATGGTATTAAACAAAATATTGATACTTTTAATATTGAATTAATGATAGAAAATAATGGACATAAATATTATCACACATCAAATACTATATCTAATGATGTATTCACATATGAATACGATTTATCAGAACTTATAGGTAATAACATAAAAGATTTAAATGTTCAAGTTTATTTCAATCATATGCAATCAGAAGGACAAATTAGTATATTAGATTGTAATATTTTAACAGAAAAACAACAATTATCTACAAAAATACATGATAATATCAATAATCTTTCAACAAAAATTAAGAACGAAAATCAATATTATTACTTATTAACCTCATTAGAAGATAATATTTGGGGATTAAAAGATACAAAACCTTATTATTTATCAGGTAGACAATTAAAAACTAATTTAATTATGTATGTAGACTTTGGTAAATTAGATTTAGAAGAGTATATAAGACTATACGATATACAGCTGATTATATTATATAAAAACAAAATGGGACAAATAGTTACAGAAAACATACCTATTAATTCAGAAGATAATATAGAAAATTTACCACAAGGAGCTATTTTACCTGAAGATGGTTCACATCCAGAGCAACAATTTGGTGGAACTATAGAAGCAATCAATGGTAATGCTTGGTTATCATTAAAATATCCGAGAGAGATTTTAAATAATTTAGAATATGACATAACTAATATAAACGATAATGAAGAATTGCTAAATGCAATACCATTATATAATAAAATATCTCAATCATTTATTTTAGAATCAAATGAAATTAGTACTATATCTATTGATTATTACAAAAATAGAGGATATCCAAGTAATATTGTACAATTTTATTTGTGTGAAGATGATAATAATAGACCTGGTAGAGTTATTAAAACAAAAACAGTACAAATTGATACGTTATCAAAAATGATTAATATTGATATTAATGCTTATGGATTAAATAGTGGACATAAATATTGGTTTGTCATTGAAGATAAAAACGCAAATAAAAATAATTACCATCAATTTAAGTACAATAATAATGCAATAGGTCAATTAATTAGAGAAGAAAATGGTAAAGATGTATACGATACCAATGCTGTGTTAAGTTTTAGTATTAGTGATAGTATTACTATTAATAATGTATATAATTTACCAACATTCTGGTCTATTCCATCAGACGATGATGAGCTTGAATATGATTCTTATCAAATGCATATGAATTTCTATAGATACAACATACAAGAAAATAGTAATGTATCATTCTCTAATTTACATATAAATAGTGGATATAATATAATGGAAGATGAGGCAGATGAAAGTACCTTTAACGATTAAACATCAAATTATTGAAATCAAAAAAAAAGATGGCTCAAAAAGTTTTTTATTACAAACAGATGATAAATGTGTAGAAATTACGCAAGAACAATATAATATTTTAATGAGGGGTTAATATGGCACAAAGTTTAATAACAGATGAAGGTAAAACAGAAGTTTTAAGATTAGCTTTTAAAAACGATACTGACCATGGGGCTTTTAATTTTATGGCTTTAGGTGGTAATTCAAGTAGTGGATATCAAGATGGTAATTTTAATGAAGTTACCGATACATCCTATCACAGAGAAGAAACTGATGTTACATTATTAGACGATAAACAAATACAAATATCAGCTACTTTTGATGAAACTAATTTAAACATTTCTGATGGTGAAATAATTAAAGAAATTGGTTTAGTTAATAGTTTAGAGTATAGTAGCGAAGAAATATTTTTTGCTTATTGTGAGGTACCAAAAATTGAAAAAAATGATGTAATTAGTTTAAAATATACTGTTGTTATTGAAATAGAATAAGGTGAAACTAATGGCTTCATATTATACTCCAATTCAAGGAACACTTGATACTGGTAAGACTGCAAGGTCATCAGATATTCATTTGATTCAATCTGGTATTCAAGATGCAATTTCAAAAGCACTTATAGATATAACTGGAACTGGTGTTATATTAGGCGAATCAGAAGATGCATTAAAATTAGAGCCAACTACACAAAAAATAGACCAATCAAATCCTTTTTTTGATGAAGAAAATGCAGGTGTTTCTTTTTATGAAATATATCTTCGACAACCTATCGATATTGAAAAATCATCAATTGAAACTGTACGTTTGCAAATGCTAAATAATTCAAATATTAGCGTAACTATTTATGGAGAAATTAGAGACGCTGATTTAGACCTAGTACAAGAAACTAATACAATATTAAACCCTACTGATGATAATGAATATGCAGACATTGATTTTCATTTCAATTTAAACCATTTACCTCTTGGTAGATATTATTTTGTGTTAAGACCAGTAGATGTATCAGCTGTTGATTTAACTATTAATGGTGATGAGTCAATTTACGATACATTACGTCCAGAAATGTTTTTAGTTAAATACGACAATGAAGGAAATTATAGTAAAGCACAAGAAGAAATAGAATGGAATAGTGAAAATACTGATGGATTAGAAGCATCATATGATGGTAATGAATTTTTAGAAGCTAGATATTTAGAAGAGTTAAGAGTAACAGATGATAGTGGTAATGTTGTTATTGCAGACCATAATTTTGATTTATACTTTGAAGAAATATTTAGTTCAGGTAATACTTATTTAATTAATAATGGTGCAGCTATTGTTTTAGGCGAAAAAGTATATCCATTAGATACACATGTTACTATTGATGGTCCTTCTACACATGGAGATAGAACTGATTTGGTTATATTAACAGCAGATGGACAATTACATGTTATTAAAGGTACTGTTTATACTGGAGAAAAATTTTATCCAACAGATAATACTGGTTTAAAAATTGCTTATATTACAACTTATCAATATGGATTAAGTGATGCTGAAAAAGAAAAATTACTTAATGGTGAAACTGTTGATATAGTCAATAAAAAAGTTCCATCTATAGAGCAAAATGATGAGAACGAAATGACACGTAGACGTGATATTTTAGAACGTATTCGTCGTTTGGAGAAAAAAATTAATTATCAATTTACTAATAATTCACCAACACGTATTAAATATAATTGTGAAGTAGACCCTATTTTAGCTAATAATGGTGTAGATTCAGATGCATTAGTAAGAGGTGAAGGTACATATGGTATGGGTAATGGTACAGCATCAAATGGTGACAATGCTGTTGTAATAGGTAATACTCAAACATATTCATGGTCAATTATAGAGAATGGATATAATTATAATTATACGACATCTTCTGTCGTTACTGGCTCATTAGAAGTGCATGATGTGCATATGCCAAAATCCAAACCTAAAAATATACAATCCTATATGAAATGTCAAATTGCATTAACAGCACCAGGTTATGGAAAGAAAACTACTAATAACCCAAAAGGAAAAGGTGGAGTACCATACGCTAAAATAAAAATAACAATTAAAAAAAATAGTACAAATGTAGCCACATATAATATAAAAACTAATAACAATGGTGAATATGCATTATCATTATGGAATATTAAAAAATTAAAAGAAGGTACATACAAAATATATGCTCAATATAATGGTAAAACAGCTAAATCAACCATGAAAGTATATGCTGATAACCATAGCTTTAGTAATATTAAAGATAAATCTCATAGCGTTGATGTACAAGTAAAAACAGCAACTGCTGCACAAAGTTCTCAAACAATTCCATCAGGTACTTTTAGTGGTAACGATTCTTTTTATTTAGATAGAACAACTATTAATACAGATAAAGGTGTTGTAGGTGTTCAACGTATCGGAGATAATGGTAGCTATCAAAAAAATAAATTATTAAGAGATAGAAAAGTTTTTAGTTCATCTGATATTATATATAAACTTAAAAGTGATAAAGTAGCTTTAACATCCGAATATCCTGTATTAAACTTTACTATACCATCAGATACATATATTAAATCAATTACACCATATATTAGTGGTTTTAAAAACATAGATAAATTCGGTATACTTATTTTTAAAAATGATTTTGTCTTTGATGCAGATAAAAACTCAAGAAAAGTTATACAAAAGAAAATAAATAAATTTGACCCTATTTTTACAACAGTATATGATAGTGGATGGAAATCATTATCAGACTTGAAAAAACAAAGTGATGGGTATAAAGCACTAAAGCAACAAGTTAAATTCGATATTAATAAAGATTTCGACAAAGGAACATATAGTTTAGTCGTATATGGTCATATTAAATCAGGTAATAGCGAAGGTGCAATTAAAATAAAAGAATATGTCACACGTGATTATAAAAAAGAATATGGAATAGCTACAAAATGTACTGGTGGTAGTAAATTATCTGTAATCAATATGGATAAAAATAATTTAACTAATAGAAGCTGGGACGTATTAATAGAGCAAAGACCATATAAATATTATAATTCAGGTGTTATTATATCTAAACCAATTGATACTGTACGTAATATAAGAGCATGTACAATGAAAAGTAATATTAAAACACCAAATGGTTGTAGTGCTAACGTGTACGTATCTAATAATGGTGGAACTTCTTGGACATCAATTAATAGTGGTCATGTTAAATTTGATGGAGATGGATTTTCTTTCAGATGGAAAATTGAAATGACTACAAATTCAGAAACAACACCACAATTAATATATAATGAAGCATGGAAATACGCTATTAGTTTTAATTTAGCAGAAACAGCTACATATGTTGAATATGAAGACTATCAAAGATGTTATGAAACACCATTATTGAATGCTAATGCTATTACACGTACTTTTGTAGCGAACGATTTAATAGAACATAGATTTAGTGAATGGGAATTTGCTAGATTATTTATCGAAGATGAAGAACTAAAAAGTAAAATTGATATTTTAGTCTCATACGCTGATAATGCATATAGTAGTGTTGGAACTGATAAAAGTAAATGGGATTCTAATATTTTCTTTAGTCAAGTATTTGCAGATTTAACTTTAGAAGATTTTAGTAGAGAGTCTGTAGATTATGACAATTATGATGGCAATGTTGAATATGATGAATACAATTATCGCTTTAAAATGGAAAGCGAAAATATTATACATTCTACTGGTGGAAATGCTTTAGCATCTCCAGATGTATATTATAAGAATACAATAACCTCTCCATATAAATATGGTGATATTGCAGCATCTGATGATGATGGTATACCATTAAATAATATTTATCAAAATTTCTTATATGAATTTAAAGATACAACATACTCTTATGTAGATAACGATGGAGACAGTAAAAATAGATATGCTGGTATGCATATTACAGATGGTCCTGTATGGAATGCTACATTAAAAACATCTAATCCATCATATGAACCTGAAGATGTTATTATTGGTGTATCTTTTATTGATACATTAGATATTGACGAAAATATTACATATGTAACATTAGGTATTAAACCTATCATAGAGACAACAAAAAGAAAAACTGATACTACACACTATAGAACTACATCTATAACAAACGAAGATGGAGAAACTATAGAAGTAGAACAATATGTCTTCCCACCAAATACTTTTGATATTGTTGTATCACCAAATAAACATGGTGAAGTAGATGATAATGATGCTTTCGCTGGTAAAAGCTATACTATAAATAAAGAATTAGTTATAACAAAAGACCCTACAACAGATACCATTATTTCAGACTACAATGAAGTTACAGTTAATTTTATTGATGATTTAGATGGGTTTTCAGCAAGTGGTATCGGTAGTATTGGTATCAGAGTTAAAGATACAGATTCATTATTAGAAGGTGAAGGAATAGGATTAGGTCGTATTATCACAGGTTCGTATAATAGAAGACCATACGTTCCTTATATGTATACAGGAAAATGGGATAGATTATCATGGCAAAAAATAGGTAATACATCATGTCAAGCGTACGCTATGTATACATTAGGTAGAAAAGACGCATACGACACACAATATAAAAGAGTATTTTATCCTATAACTAACTATGATAAAAATGCATATAAAAATACAATTACTTTTGATAGCTCTGGGTCAATTACTGCAAAATATGAAAACAGTAGTGGGTCAGAAATAGCTTCTGTAAATTTAACAAATACTAATGAAAAAATCAATCTTGATAATAAATTATATATATGGAGTAATGATAATACTTCAAAAAGTGTAAATAAAAAATTCAGTAATACAGAAGCAACTACTAATATAAAAAGTACTATTATTAGACGTGGTCATGAAATCAGCACTATTATACAGCCTAAAAATACAAATGCAAAAAGTACTTATGTTACAAATGATTCTGGTAATCAAACATTATTTTATTTCCCTAAAGATGTAACTGGAGAACTCTTTAAAATTGAAACAGATATTCCATATACAATATATGATTTAATTGATATAGAATATTACGTATTTACTACTTTTGTATCTGGTGAGACTACTACAAATAATTTAACAAATGTAAATTCATATGATGGAAATACATATACAACTCATGGAGCATTCTCTAAAGGTGATATATATATAAATTTCTATGATACAAGAGACACACAAAATGCTGAACCTGTTGAAAGATTTGCATTACCTGCATGGGGTAGAATCCAAACAACAAGCCATGTAAAAAATAAAGTAGTACATAGTTGGTTTAAAAAACATAGTGCTGCTGTAACAATTAAAGCAATTACTATATCACGTGAAAATCCACGTAAAAATGAAGTAGGTAAAACAAGCGTTAAACCTGAAGATTTATTCTTAATGTTAAATAATATATTGTTATTTAATGCAGATATGCAAGCAGCATTAGGTCCACAAATGCAGATGAGAATATATCCAAATACTATGGATAATTTATCTAATACTAAAATCAGAAAAGTTGGATGTATTTATAGAATATAAGGTGTTATTATGGCAGAAGAAATCGAAATACAAACAGTCGATGATGTAAAAACAATCGATTATATGAGAGAAACTAATAATAAAATCAATGCACAAATTGAAGAACAAATAGGTAATATTACTGATATATCTGATACTTTAGATGCTGTAAATAATACTTTACAATCTATTGATATATCTAATACAGTAGATTTATCTGAAGTTACTGAATCAATTAATAGTATTGATACTACTGTTGTTGAAGCTCAAACACAAGATATATTAACTATTGTTAATAATCAACAAACACAAATTGATAGTATGCAATCAGATATTCAAGAAATTAAGCAATTACTTAAGCAATTAAATGAATGAGATGTTTTAGATGGTGGAACAAGAAATTAGACATGAAATACATGACATGTCAAGCAGAATCAAAGAACTACAAGATACACAAAATACTCTAACAAATGGACAAAGATACGCTGCTATCAACGAAATTGAAAAAAGTATACAACCACTACGAAACGATTTACACCATCTAGAACGTGAATTATACTCCCAAGAGTCCGACGATAAAATATTACAAGAACAAATAGATAAAATATTAATACAAATTAGTAGCCTTGAGGATATTAAATCAGATTTAACAACAAGAATTAATACAGAAACAGAACACACAAGGCAAGAATTAAACGATAAAATTATTAACTTTATGGCAGACGAACTTAAACCTATACAAGAAAGTATAAAAAATAATCAATCTGAAATAACTGCCATAAAAGAAAGTATTAATGAATTAAAAATAGAAATTGTTAATTTTGAAAAAGACCAAGAAATTAATTCAGCAAAACGTTTTGATAAAGTAAGTTTAATATTAGCTGGTGTGATTGGTGTTGTCGCAGGAGTATCAACACTATCAGTAGCATTAGAACCATTTGTCAGAACATTAATTGGAATATTCTTTTAAAAAAAATAAAAAAAGAAAAAAAAATTAGCAATTCTATTGCATTGCTAATTTAATATCAGATGCTTTAACAGTTTTTCTGCCAGCATGATGAGCTAAATCATTAGCTCTGGAAGCTAAATTAGCTCCATAATCTTCAATTGCTTCAGATAAAAGTTCAACAGCATCTCCACTAATTCTTTGTGCTCCAGCGTTTTTTAGTAATCTTCCAACAGGAGCTTTTGGTAATTCACTCATAATATACACCTCGTTTTTTTATAGTTAATTTAAAATAGTTGAAGTTAATTAAGTACACCAACTACATTAATTATCTTTAGTTTTTGTAGTATTTAAATCTTTCGATTCTATCCAAAAGTTATTGTTATGACAAGCTTGCACTATAGCTTTATATTCTTCATAGGTCAACTTGTACTTTTTTAAAAAAATTGGTAAATCTTTAAATAAAGAACGAATAATACCTGGGAAATCAATCATATTGATTCGTAAATTATTTATTTTTTCTTTATCAATACCTTTTAATGGTATATCGTGTTTTTTAAGCTCATTGATGATGATTTGTTCATACTCTTCTTTTCCATTTTCTTTATACTTATGAACGTTATATTGTTTCTTTGTGCATTCCCTACAATAGTAAGACAAACCATCTTTATTATTTTTATTCTTCGTAAAATTTTCAACTGGTAATTCTCTATGACATTCATTACATACTTTAGTCTTCACATTATCAACAAAAAAAATAAATAATGGGATTATTTAGTAGAAGACCATGTTACATTATTCCATGGTAAAAAATATGGGTAATATGGGTATTTAAAAAATGTTCTATATGGATAATACCTCCAATCATAATAAGGAAACTTAATAGTAGAAATAATATCATTAGCATCAGTATTTTGATTTTCTTTTAAAAGCTTTTCAAATTCACTAACCTCTTCTTCAGATAAAAAACTTTCATCTTCATAGTCAGAAGATAATATATTATTAATTGCATCATCTTTCATCTTTCTATCTTTTAATAATGCTATTGTATGATTAATATCATCTCTAGCTTTTTCCAAATTATTTATAACAGCATCATAATCAACAGAATACATATTTTTAGATGAATCAGTACAATTACAATTATTACAATTATTCATTATTATCACCATTTACATTAAAACCTTTAAGAAGATGCTCTCTATCTTCTATCCATTGTATTGCATTTTGTAAACTCTCAATAGTATCATATTCATCTTCATCATTATTAAGAGCTCCAACAGCAAAGCTATAAAAAATAGCATTAGCTAAAACTTGTTCTTTTAATATTCTATCAAAATTTTCTTTTTTAGTAAATTCTTTTACAACTTCAAAAAGAATTTCATCAACTTGTTCAGGTTCCATTAATATATACTTTATAATAAATAATATTTAAAGATATATTTTTTTTGTCTTACTGATACATTACATCTTCATTTTCATCAATTGGTTCTTCAGTAATAATATTAATATCTTGTTGATATAATATACCTATATCTACTATATGACTTTTATTAATTACTATAAATCTTTCTGTACCATCTTCAACTGTATAATTAATTCCAAGTACGTCTTCTTCCTCATAATCAATAAAAGCCAAAGGATATGACACATCAATTGTATTAATAATTAATGGTATATCCTGAATTTTAATATTATCATTATTTGGAAACCCATTTAATAACATTTTGCTATAATAATTTTGCATCTTACCATCATAAGTAATTAAATAATTGTTCGTGAAAATAAGATTGTGGATGTTGACATACAGGACATTGTGCTGGTGCATTCCTACCTACATAAACATGACCACAATTACTACATATCCATGATATTTTATCTTCTTTATGAAAAACATTATTTTTTCTTACATTGTCTGCAAGAACTTCATATCTTTTACAATGAGCATCTTCAATTTTAGCTACTTTTAAAAATAATTCAGCAATTTCATCGTATCCTTCTTCTTTAGCTTCTTTATAGAAATTCATATACATATCTGAAGCTTCATAATGCTCACCAGCAATTCCATCTAGTAAATTATCAAGAGTATCTGGCATTCCTTCTTTTAATAATTTGAACCAAATTTTTCCATGTTCTTTTTCGTTGCCAGCTGTTTCTTCAAAGATATCTTTGATTTGTACATATCCATCTTTCTTTGCTTGACTTGCATAATATTGATATTTAGTATAAGCTTCTGCTTCTCCAGAAAAAGCTTTTTGCAAATTCTTATATGTTTGTGAATCTTTTGCAATTTTCATGAATATCACCTATAAGTCAAGGTAGCTTGTCTAATATATTTAAAAATTATGCCTTGGAGTAAAAGGTATATCTTGTTTGTTTTTTAGATATTCTTTATAAGATTTAAGTACTTCTATATGTGATGGATTATAATCTTCTTTACATTCATCTTTAAATAAATCGTCTAAATCATCTAAATTGTGCAATGGTACGAAATCTTCTTCTAAAGAAAGCTCTTGTAATTCTTTAATAAAATCTGGGTCAAGCTCTAACTGGTTTTCTGCCTCCCAAAAAAAGCTATCTACAATTTCCCAAACTTTTTCTGGATTATCTTTGACAGCATCAAGTCTGTCTTGAAAAGCAAAGATTTCGTGCATAGATATTTTTACAAATTGCATACGTCCCCATTCTTGTTCCATTTTATTTCCTCTCGATAGCAGTACAACATTTTTCGTAAGGTTCAACTTGTTCGTCAGTATAAAAACAATATCCCATATCTTTATTAACACTTCTAAAACGCCTACAATCTTTATGCATGTATTGTATTAAAGAAGGGTCTTTTAAATGATATTTAATGTTATGGTTTTCAAAGTTAAAAACACTTTCACTTAATACACCAATGCTGCAATTCTCCTCACTTAATCCTAAATAATTAAGATAATCAATGGCAAACGCTTCATCTCTAAAGATTGCCATTACTTCACCTTCATTATCAAAAATATAATAACTTTCTTTCATAATTAATTACATAATTTCTTACTTATTTAAATGCTTAATACTCATGGTTAAAATTATGCATCTCATATTTATCAGCACAACGCCATTTCGTATATCCTATGATGTCACTAGAAATAAAACGCCAATCCCACCTATGAACTGTCCACCACCATCTTTGATTTCGCCAACGATAAATTTCCATAGGTTTTAAATAGCATTTTCCTCTTGTTAGCATTGAATATGAACCCCCATAAGTATGGTAACCTGCTCGTGTGTGAGCAATTAAGCAATCACTTGCACAATGACGTACGTACTTATATCTTTGACTACGCAATTAATCACCTTATTTGAAATGGTAATAGGATGGAGCTACCCTATGGTGTGTATCCTTTGTAAACCAATACCAACGACTCCATTCACGATGACCATCGCTCCATATAAGCCTTGGGATACAAGCTCGTTTCTCTTCTGGGTCCAAATTCCAATATTTACATTTAGTTATATAAGATGCACAACGTTTTGTTGGGCATCTATATATATATGAATTCCAATCAATAGCCATTATATCTTTTGCCTAAATCTATCCTTTTGTTCTTGAAGTTTTCCATCGTTAAAGGTTTCTCTACATAGATAGTAGCCTGTAATCCTGTCGTATACAAAAAGATGGTCAGAACCACATTTAGGACAAGTTTCAAGCTCATCGTTAATAGTAAAGCCACATTCAGGACAATATGTGAAAACTTTTGAGTAAGCCCAAAATGGAATATTATTATCTACAATACGTTTATTAAGTTTCCATATAGCTTCTGGGTCACTCCATACTTCCCCACTCCATATATGTAATATTGAGCCACCTAAAGCATATTTAGAGTATTTAGCAGCATTTTTAATATGGTCTATAATTGTGGTATCTTCTGATACAGGGATATGATATGAATTTGTTAAATAATAACAACCTTTTGTTCCTTGTAATGGAGCGTTTGGATATTGTTCTTTAATAATTTCTGCAAAACGATGAGCTGTTGATTCAGCTGGACTAGCTATCACAGACCATCTTAATCCATCACGTTCATGGAATTTATCTTTAAAAGCATTAATATATTCTAATACAGCTTCACCATTTTCATTTTCTAATACTTCTAAACATTCATGTAAACCACAAAAGCCAATAGTCATTGTAGTAGCGTCAAAATTATAAAATGGCTCTCCAGTAACTGCATCTTTTTGAGTTAAAAATCCTGATATAGAATGCTCATTTTCTTCTTCATTATAATTATATATCATATCTTCAACAAAAGCTCTACGATGAGTTAAAGAATCATAAATAACTTCACAAGCATCACCTAATCGATTATAGAAATCTTGTCTATCTCCATTAGCTTGCAATGCAAGAAGTGGCAAGTTTAATGTACAGTACATAAAGTTACCAGTTCCTAAACAATCAATATTATAATCACCTGTCCAATTCATTGGTAATGCAGTCCTGCACCCCATTACAGTACGCTCTATGTCAGTACAATTCACATAATAAAGTGTTGGATTATTAGCACCTTTTTCATGTAATAACTTACAATTACCAGTATATTCATCAAGGTCGCCTTCACGTATGTGGAATAATATATTTGGGAACCTATGATACGCACCATTATAATCTTTTTCTTCTGATACTTCTAAAATAGCTCTAAATATTAAATCAGCTTCTTCTTGATAATCTCCATATACACCATTAGCTACACCACCAGGTCCTATTGCCTCTTCATTCGCTAATACATCAGGTATAGATAAATCAACACCTATAGAACTAAACAGAATTTGTCCTCCTCGACAAACAAGAGCCATATTCGCATTAAAAATAAAACTTTGTATAGCTTGTTTAATATCAGTATAACTTCTTCCTTTTGCATAAGGAGCTAAAATTGTATTAAAGTTGGCATAACCTTGCCCACCTGATAAAACCACAGCTCCTGCCATCCAAGCATGTAATAATTGATTTAAGAAAACTTCTAATGATTTAGCTGGACCTGCTGTAGAACCCATCATTCCAATACCATCGATATTCAATCCATTTCTTGCTATATGTCTACCATCTTGATTCCAACAATTTGGTCGACCTAAATAAAATTCTAAATCATGAATATGAATTTCGCCCCTTATATGTGCTTCAGCACAATGTTTAGGCATTACTTCTAACGCAGCTTGTTTTCCAATAGAATCAGAAGAATACTTTGTTATCATTTCAGGTGAATAACCGATATTAGCATTATCTTTACAGCCATTTTTTAATAAATCCATATACTCTTTTAAAGTCATTCCAAGGATTTTATTTTTTTCAACAGCTTCAAATTCTCTCTCTTGTAATAAATGAGCAGATACTTCAGACCTAATTTGTGATGTACTAATTTCTTTTAATCCATCTTTTTTTAATTTATAGATTTTTTGAGTAATCCTATTTTGAATTTTTTTTGCTAATTCCTCATCAATTCCTGTTTCTTCGATAATTGTTTCTGCAATCATTCTTGGACGAAACAATTCTCTTTCCATATTAGAATGTACAACATAAAATTTTTCTGACATTTTTTTACCAACTTTATTTTTACTTGTTATTTATAGTGTTTGTTATCTGTCATATATAAATCTACTTGTAGTTGAATATATAGTTGATTAATTTTTTCAATAGTTGCTTCAGTTATTTTATTATGATTTTTATGTTTTAATTGATTAGCAACATCTTTAAACTGTTGTTGTATGTATATATCATCTTTATATTCAAGTTCTCTATCATACTCAAGAGAGTCATAAATACAATAGTCATCACAAGCTTCAACAAAACTTTTTGTTCTTACTTTATGAACTTCATCAGTAAGCTCAATCCAATTTATCAAACGTACATCAAATCTTTGCAAGGGAACGTTGTGCTCACATAAATATAATAGTTCATAATAGATAGAATTAGATATTTCAAAATCATCTAAAGAAGCTAACTCTGTTAAAATTAGATAATCATTAATGCTTCCAAAATTATAAGAATATAATAATATCTGTCCAAGTTCCTGCATAATAATCCTATGACCATCAATATCAGTAGTCATATCTAATAAAGGCTCTTCCTTAAAAGACAATGATTGTTCTAATGATAATACATAAATACCATAAAAAGTATTTTTTCTTTTATCGAAGTGAAGGGATAATACTTTTATCCCTTTTTGCTCTTCAAATGAATCTTTTATAATTTGAATAAGCTCATTTATTCCAATTTTACTCATTATAACTCTCCTTGCTCCATTTATCTTTTTCGTATACTTGTCCAAAGATGGTGTAAGGATATTCTTTTTCATATGAAATAACAATATCCTCATCAAGTAAACATTTATCTTTCTTGGTAATCACCGTTGTATTCATTGATAACACCTTTTACTTGCATATCAATTAACTGAACAAAACGTGTATTTTTTTCTATAACAAAATCTTTATCTGTATGATTTATTAATAAAAAATTAAGCTTCCCAAAAAAGCCAGAGTCACCAAAAGCTGTTCTTACATCTATTCCAGCCCTTAACAAAGAAGAACGTGGTAAATAAAATTGTCCAGAATTTTCATTAATTTTAATTTTTTCTTTTGTTGTTGCAATATATGGTATATGAGGTGTTAGTGTATAAACACTTTTTAACATACCACCAACTTGAACAGCATCCATCTCCAATTCTTCTTGTTCTGGTAAGACTTTTACATCTTGTAATAAACCATATGTAGTACCATTATTATGTTTTAATATAGACACCTTATCTAAAGTTAAATCAATACCTGCTGGTTGATATTGTTTTTCATTTAAATCTGGATAACTACGTCTTAAAATACTTTCTCCATTAATCATTCAAATCCTTCTCCTTTTTTAAACTCTTCAAAAGTTCTATATCCTTTATCCCATGAAATATAATCATCATATTTAAGGTGTTTTTCCCATAATTCTTCAAAAGTTAATGCAGGCTCATCAAAGTCAGTTTGATTCAAATCAAAGCTCTCAATTGTTTCTATTCGTGTTCCACCATTATTAATAAAATCAGGATATTTTTCAATTAATAAATCGCCTAATTCCTTATCTATTTTAGCAAAGCCATATGAATGAGCGTCATCACCTACAAAATAATATTTCTCATTCATTTCATCTATAGCATCTTTTAGTTTACTCATAATCTTTTTCTCCTTATTGAGTCTCCATTTTCATCTATTTCATCTTCTTGGAAGAAATCAAAATCTAATATTTCTTCTCTTTCAGTATCAATTTCCCAAGCGTCATCATAGTCGAAATCTTGAATTTTTTTTTTAGCTTCTTCTATATCATTAGCTCTTACAGATACCCTTTCAACTACAATTGCTTTGTATGTTACATCTGCTCCATAAAACTTCATGCTATTACCTAGTCTAATAAATTATCAAAATCAATTTTATAACCACAGTCTTCACATTCTAAATAATCACCATCACCTGGATGATAATGATAACTACCACATTCTGGACATCCATCCATTTCTGCCATATTTATAACATCTTCCCAATCTACCATATTATTCACACTCCTTTGTTAATTTTTCATACTCTGCTTCACCTTCATATCCACACTCATTGCATAGCATATCCATTTTGTTATAATCAAAATGATAATTATCACTACCACATAGTGGACATGATTGTTTTTTAGCTACACCTAATTTAGCCATAATTTGTTTTAAATCTTTTAAACTTAAAATATTTTCGCCTTCTTCAAAGCCATAACTTAATGGGATTAAATAGTCTCCATTAAAACAGTATTCTTCTTCTAAATCAAATTCTTCATATATTGAATTAGCATCTTCCCATTTAGTAATACCATAATAATAATCACATTCTGGTGAAAATACAACACAATACTCTTCAAGTACTTCTCTTAATGGCTTATCCAACAAATCATCAATTTTCATAATATCACAAAAAAAATAAAAGGGATTTAATCCCTTTTTGTAATTGAAATCAATGGTGAACCGATAGCTGCAAATATAGTAATAGCAACAATCCACCATTTTAAACCAACAACATGTAATGCAGTAGCAATTGTAGTTGCTGTAATAATACTAAATATAATACTTATTATTGCAATAATAATAACAAGAACTATACTAAAGATACCAAGACCTTCAAACCATCTCATCGCAACACCTCCTCATACAATTGTTTATCAATTTCTTTAACTATTTGATAACCTTCATGAATTAAATCTACAAAATTAATAGTTGTTAAATAATAACCAGCACCTTCTAAAGCGTAAGCTAATTCATTATTTAATTCTTCATTATCTTCATCTTTTGGCAATAAAGCTACAACAGCAGCAGCAGATGCCATATCTCCTGGTTCTAAAAATTGTACTATATAAGCCTCATCTGGTATTTGATAAAACTTTTGACTCCAAGTTAATCCCATTATTTATCACACTCCATAATATGTATAATTTGAGTACCACTACAATATGGGTCATAGCGAATAGAAGCATCTAAACATTCATGTAACATTTTTTTAATATTTTCATCGTTATCCATAATATGTTCACCAGCATATGCATGATATGCTCCATATGCAACTCGGCATCCTGAACCAACAGCAACAAAGGGTTCTATCTCTTCTATTGGAGCTGCATCATTATATAAAGAATATACACTATCATACACTATTAAAAAAATTGATTCTGTTTCTAAATTACCTTCTTTTTCTTTTGTAATTTTACGTTTAGTTAGTATTTTAGTTATAGCTGGAGCTAATTTATTATGTAAATAATCAACAAAATTATCTTCCTTATAAAAATGTGGTGCTTTAAAACCATGTTCAAAGAAGTCTCCAAATTTAGCGTATCCAGTACAACCAACCCATATGTAATCATCATCATTAATCATTACTTTATTCCACTTATCTTTACAGTAACTAACTGTACTACCAGTTACTTGAGTATCACAACCCATATATATTTTATTTGTAGTTTTATAAGTCACTAGAATTGTCATATTTTAACCTCTCATAATCTTCTATATCTTTGATTTGTTTAAATTGACTATAAATTTCTTTAGCAAATTGAACAGTAGTTTTTTTTAAAGCCATTAAATGTAATCTTTTCTTTGTATAAGTTGGATGTTTAAAATGATAGTATTCAAATTTTTCATCATAAATAGCCTTATATTTTACATCATCATTATTAATCATCTTCTGTGTGCATCTAGTTAATGCCACTTTTAAATTTTCACAGTAATCAATGTTATCATACTTTTTACTTGCTACGTGTTTATATTTGCTATTCTTTTTTATTTTAAAAACCTTATTATTATGTTTTTCTACAGGAGCTAATCCTGCATAAGATATAAAATGTCTACGATTTTTAAACCTACCTATATCACCTACTTCAACAATAATTTCAGCACAATCATATAAATTAATATAACCTATATTTGATAAAAAATCTACATACTCTCTTGATACACTTAACCGAGTATATATTTCATGCCTAATTTTTTGCAATGACACATCTAATGAATTAATACTTATATCATTCATTCGTTGTTTAGATGATTCATTAAGTTCTGTAAAATTATTTAATCTATATTTATTACTAGTCTGTGCTTCATATAAAGTTTTATTTGTAAAAAATAACATAGATAGAGCCCTACGTTCATACTCTTCCATTACCTACACCTTCTGATACTTTCTTTGCTTTCTTTATATAAACGAGGCACAGTATCCAATTCTTCATCAGTAGCATTTAAAACACCACGTGGCGAACCAAAATGTTCCAATAATGTTTTTGCTGTTTTTTCACCAACTTTTTTCAAACCAATTAAAACATTAATTCTATCATCAACATGCTTTTTACGAACATTTGGTTGCTCTATTGGAATATCATCTTTATTAACATTACTAATAATAGCTTTAATACATTTTAAAAAATGATTTGTATTATAACATTGTATAACAGGTGTTTTATATCTTTGAGTTAAAGATACAATATTACCATACTTTTCACTTAATGTCTGTGGTTTTGTATACTTTTTATTCCATTTATCATTATCATATAAAATAATAAAAGAAAAAGGATAAATTTTTTTCATATTTAATGCTTCTTTTTGTATTTGCCTATCTCTACATGATTTTATAAAATCTTGTATGGTTTTAACTTCTATAGCAATCGTCGGAGCATTATTTTGTTCAACTAAAATATCACCAGCTATTAATCTTTTCATTTCCACGTCACAATGAAATTCATTTTTAATAGCTTCTATACGTTCTTTGTCTTTTTCTCGGTCATCAATATAAATTTGCATTGTTACACCTATAAGTATAAATGATTTCCACGACAACTATCCGAACCACATAATCCATTATCTTTTAATGTTTGACAAGAAGCAAATAATAAATCTTCTCTTGTAAAATATAAATACGCAGGTTGTTCCTCTTCAACAGTACAATGATAATATTTCTCATCTGATAATACTTTTTTTAATATAGCAAGTATTTCATCAAAACTATAACCATCATCTCTTAAATATAATATTAACATTCCTCGTTCATGATATCCTAATTCTGGATTCTTTAACATATTTTCAATACAATGTGGTAAAGATTGTTGTACTTTAATATTATTTATATCAATATTAGTTTTTATACTTTTTGATGGTTGTGGTTTAACATAAAATTTAGATAAATCAATATAATTACTCCCATAATGATAAGAGTCATTAAATAAACCATTATACTCATCTGTAGCATGAAAACGTCTTGCCATTAAACATATATCATCGTAAGACATATTCATTAATTGATTATAAGTAATAGGAATACAAAACAAATGTGTCTTTAAATTCATACTTCCAAGCATTCTACTAACACGTCGTAAATCACCTACTACTGCTCTATCACTTTTAGTATTAGTTTTTTGATGCATATATTGCACCCATTTTTTAATACTACTACCATTATTATAGTCACTTTCTTCTAATGATATAAATATATGAAAACCTCTGCCACTAAAACGAATACAAAAAGTATAATCAGAATCATAAAGAAATTTAGCAACAGTACGTACATCATTAAAAAAAATCATATCTTCATCGTAATCAAAATCTAAAAAAATTCTATCAACAATTGCTGTAGCAGTAGATACTGTATTACGATAATGATAAACTGATAAATATAAATCTTTTTTACCTGAATACAAACGTTGATATTCCACAAGCTTATTAACATCTGTAGTGGAAATTCTTTGTTTAGGGATAAACATTTCATATATAACTTCTTGATTAGCAATCATTTAGTCCACTTCTAATAAATCTATATTATATTCAAATTCTTTATCTAATACCATTTCAGCTAATTGAACAGCAAATCCACAAGTAGGGTCTAAAATTAAACCTGTTTCATTATTGATTTCATACCAAGGAAATTCAGTACAAGCATCATATCTTGTAGCATATTCATTGCATGTTTTTCCATTAAAATATTCACAATTTAAAGTTCTACAACAAGCACCACATTGATTGCAAAATTCTGGATGCTCTTGAACTTGTTCCCATGTAAAATATTTATCTGGAGCTTGATTAAGTACTGTATCAATTATATCGGTTACTATATCAGTAGGTAATTGTGGATATTTTTTCTCAAATTTTTGAATCATTAAAAGACAAAATTTAACTTGATTAATCATTAGAATCCACCATCTTGCTCACAACGTTCTTTATATCCACAATATTTACAAATATATTGTTTATTAGGATTAAAACGTTCTGCTTCTATTTCTTCTCTAATAAAATCAAGCAATTCTAATGCTGCATCATAGTCTCTTTGAGTACAAAATGCACCCTTCTCTTGACACTCTACAAAATTAATAAATCTAAATTTACCATCTTTCGTAAAAAATATACCAGCACTAATGATATCTATATTAGGATATTTAGCTTCAAGTAACATTTTATAATACATTAATTCAAGTCTATATTTTTTAATAGAATTAGAACGACCTGTCTTATAATCTATGATGATAATATCATTGTTTTCATCTCGAACAACAAGGTCACAAAGTCCAGAGAAATTATGTTCTTCGTCAAAAAGAAATTCTTCGGCACAAAACACTTCGTATTTCATATCTGGATTATGAAATACTTCTTCAAAAAATTCTGCTAAATGGTCTAAATGTATTTTTAAATCAAACTCCGAATTAACTTCTTTAGATAATTCATCTAGTTTATCTCGATAATTTTCTGAATGTATGCCACCTTTTTTAATAAACAATTCAGCTATTTCATGAACATCAGTACCTAATCGCATGAATTCATTAGGTTCCTGCTCAATTTTATCGACATAATTATATTTAAATTCTCTTGGACATTTAAGAAATGAATTAACTGCTGACTTACTTAATCTCAATTTTCCTCCTCCTTTATTAAATTCCATACCAATTCACATGTAAACCATTCTTCAAAATAGCCACAAGGGACATACCAGCCATTATAATATAAACGAAAAGGTCTGTGACGCCTTTGGTTAATATGACTAATATAATGACATTGATATGTATTCCATAATTTATTTTTTTTATTATTTAATCGCTTTGGTACACAAGTACCACCTGATGTAAAATTAAAACGAGGCTTAAGTAATTTAATATAATCTTGCTCTAATCTATCTAAATCATCATTAGAACATCTCATATATTCTAATACATATCTACATGGGTCATTCTGTAATACACGATTAATAGGTTGTGCATGATATGCAGATTCTACAAAATGAGAACGATGTCTTTGATATATATTTTTACTTTGCCCCACATATATTACTTCATCTTCCTTTAAATCTCTATAGAAATAAATTCCTGTAATAACATTCAATATATCTTATCCAATTAATAAAATTGGGATTATATTTGTATCTCTTGCACATTATTAGCAAAAGCATCTCCTGATGGGATATAATTTATGAATCTACCTGCTACTAAATTTTTTGGCAAGTTACTACATGTAATACGTGTACATTCTTTACCTTTTTCATATAATACTAAACGTAAGCAATTGTTTCCTTTCTTACTTTTGAAATATTTTGCTTGCTTAATTAATGCTGTATTTACTGGGGATTCATATTCATCTATCATTTGCTGTGATAAACCATCTATATAATTGTGTTCTTTTAAAAATGCATCATCACTTGAGTAATCAATTAAAAAATGCATATAGACTCTACCATTAAATGTATGTGCTTTAACAAGTATAACATGACCTTTTTCAAAGTACTTACCATAATGATATTGTACTGATTCATCAACCATTATACTGATATTATCTGCTTTATTTTGTATATGTATAATAGAGTATCCTTTTTTATTATCTACATCAACTATAATACCTTTTAGATATATCTCTTCATGGTTTTCTTCTAACATATCAACCGATGCAAGTATATCTTCGTATCCAGTTTGGAATAAATCTATGAATTCTTCTCTTGGTGAGAAACTTAATGCTGCATATTCTTTATTAAGTATATCTAATTTAGAATACTCTTCTTCTTCATTAAAAAAGTAATTAAGTAATTGCATACGTTTCTCTATGATTTCTTGCATTTACATCAACCTCGCTTGTACGTCATGTTCTTCATGAACAATCGGTATATTATCGAATGCTCCTGCATTAATAAGATTTTCTTTAACTCTTTTATTACAATCCCTTGGTTTCATTCTTTGACAGAAGTCTTCAAAAGATTTAAAGCATCCTTTATTACGTTCTCTAATAATCTTTTGGGCAGTTGTTTTACTAACCTTATCAATTAAATCTAAACCCATAATAATTTCATTGTCAATGATTGTGGTATTAAAATCACTTCTATTGATATCTGGGTTACTTAAAACAGCATCTGAATCTTTTATCATGTGTAATGTTTCAATGATTTTTTCATCTACTTTTGTGTTTTTAAGCATTGCTGTTGCAAATTCTAATGGGTAGTATGTTTTTAACCATGCACTTTGGTATGCAAGTACTGAATAACCTACAGCGTGTGAACGATTGAATGAATAATCAGATGACTTTTCCATATCATTCCATAGCTTTTCAGCCACCTCATCTTTAACACCATTATTTTTACAACCATTTAAAAATTTAGGTTTAAATTCTGTGAAGGCTTCTTTTTTCTTTTTAGATATTGCCCTACGTAATTGGTCTGTTTCAAGGTCAGACATACCTGCAAGGTCACGAGCTACAGCCATAGCATCTTCTTGGAAAATCATAAGACCTTGTGTATCTTTAAGTGTTTCTTTAAGTCTTTCATCAAGATATACAGGTTCTTTACGACCAAACTTATAATCGCAATAAAGCTTATCCATGCCAGAATTTCTTGCTCCTGGTCTAATAAGTGAAATAATTGCTGTTAATTCACTAAAATTTTGTGGCTGTACCATTTCAACTCCAGCTCTACCAGCAGCTTTCTCTAATTGAAACAATCCAAAAGGATTTTTACAAATACTTTCATACACTTTAGGGTCATCAAAAGTATAAGGTAATTCTACATCATCTTTAATAAGTTTTAAGCAATCTCTTTGCACATCAAGAACAGCAACTCCAAGAGTATCATTTTTTAAAAAGCCCATAGCTTCACATTCTGCACCATTATTAGATATAATATCTTTACCTTTGATTTTTATCATAGATACATATTTGTCCATAACATCATCAAAAATAATAACAGCACCTGCGTGCACACCAACTGATTTAACAATACCCATAATATCATCTACATAATTTGCTACTTCAGGATATTTAGCTAAATACTCCATGGCTTTTTGATTGTTATGATAATCCTCTTCTTTATCCATTTGTTTTGTAACTATTTTAGTTTCTTTAACTGGAATGCCTTGACGAGTAGATAAATCAGTAATAGCCATAAGTGAAGTGAATGGTGTTTTTGTCATAACTTGTCCACATCTATCTTCACCAAAAGTTTTCTTAATTAATTTTAAAACTTCATCTCTATCAGCAGAGCTCACATCTGTATCTATATCTGGTAAGGTGTTTTGTACTCTAGTAGCATTTAAAAAACGTGCAAAAGATAAATTATATAATTGAGGGTCTATTTTTGTAATATTAAGACAATAACATACAACACTAGCCAAACAACTACCTCTCGCTGGTCCTCTAAAAATACCAGCATCATCAATTAAAGCACAAATATAACTTGTATTGAGAAAAAAATCTTCCAAACCTGCTTCTTTAATAACTTTTAGCTCTTCCTTTATTCTTTTTTGATGCCATTCACTATTCGCAACGCCTTTTACTTTAGCACCTTTTTGTATCATGCGAGCCATAAAATTAAAATTTTCTTCTTCATTATATTGAAAAGTCGATTGATATGCTTGCAATATGGACACTATATCATCTCCTGATTTATTAAATCATATAACAATTCACAAGTAATAAAATCTAAAAATCCACCAATGTAAATAATTTTACTATTATATTTTAATTTAAATACTTTACGTGGTCTTGGTTCTGTTTTATATTTATACATATCACGTCTATCATAATGACATTTAATATTATTCCATAAGGTATACTTTGATTTAGGATTATTTTTGCCAATATACATACCTTTAGTTGTTTTGCTCATTTTTTGTCGTGATTTTTCTGTATGCTTTTTATTAAACATTGGATTATTACTGCCACTCATTTGACCTTTTTTAAATTCAGTATCTGGTGACCTATGTAACCCCATTGTAGATTGACTAATTTTTTCCCTTACCTCTTGAGATAATTTTGTACCTAATCCATCACCACCTGATGTATAATTAAAAATAGGATTATATATTTTAATAAAAATCTTTTCCAAATCATTTAATGCTTCTCGACTACAATGTAAAATTTTTTTAAAAGTATATCTTGTTTTATTATTTTGTAAAATTGCATTAAAAGGTTGACTGTTATATTTTGATTTAGTTAAATGTTCCTTATGTCTATGTTCCATATGAATAGACTGCCCTATATATACTATACAGTTATTAGTATTATCAATATAACAATATATTCCACATGTCATTAAAACACCTTCTGCAAGAAAATCTCTTTAAAATGTTTATGCTTATCGAATTTCGGAATAACCCTACCATATTCTTCTCGTTCAAAATAACATTTCTGTGCTATCTCATATGTATTATCTATACATTTTTGTATAAGATTATCATCTTCAATACCAGATTCATGAGCAAACCTATAGGAAAGTTCACTTGTTCCAAGAACATTACTTTTTAATGTATCATTAATTTCAGATTCTGGTTTCTTATATCCTATACTTTGTATTTTTTTTCTTATTATCCTATCTTTGTCTTCAAGCACATGGCTATCAAAAGTGTTAATAATGTACTTACAATCAGTATTTTCATATAATTCAATCAATTTAGCGTTTATAATATTTTGCACATATTTTCCATTCATTGTAAAATCTGGATGATATTGTAATTCTATAGCTACATTATTACTACCGAAATTATCTAATAATTTATTTAAGAAATTATATGCTTCATCATCTCTTTGATTAAGTATGCATTGACTTATCCATGACAAAGAACATGCTGTAGATATAAAAACATCTTCTGTGTTCTCAAAAAGAATATCATGGGGTAATAATGGTTTATAATAAAAATGGTCTTGTACTGCTATACGTTGCATCTTATTAATATTGGTTAAACCTATGTCACTCATTGCAATTGCAACTAAATGATATCTATTTCTATTTAATGGTTTATCCATTGTTAATTTACAATAAAATTCATTTCCATATAATGGTTTAATATTAGTACCTTGACATGCTTGTTGTAATGCGTAATGATTCATACAACTTGAATGGTCTGTCAAAGCTACATACTCTTGACCATATTCTTGTAATTTATTTACAAGGTCTGGAATTTTTATAATGGAATCACCTAAACTTGCATCACTATGAAGATGCAAATTAGTGTATTTATCCATTTAATCACCTCTATAAAAAATTAACAACTAGAAAACTCTCAATATCTTCAATATTAACACCAAATAATATATCAGGTTCAGGTATAATAATTTCTACAGTATTTCCATTTATATCTTGCCTAAATTCAATACCATATTTACCTTCAATTGTTTTTACTGGATTCTTTGATGGAGTTTTAATGATATTGAGAGTATCGTCTTCATAGTCTAAAAAAATATTAAAATTATTTTTCAATTCTTATCCCTGCACCTCTTCATTTGATGGGAATATTAAATCTTTAACAGCTTCGTAATGAGTTTCAGCAATACCTTCGTCATTGTTTACGCTCATAAATACAACTGGTTTGTTTACACTAAAGATATCAGAACGATTCTTTTTAACTTCAGCAATATACTCTTCTACATGATTATGTTCAGCACTTTGCCTTTTAGTAAGAACCACTCTAACACCACACTCATCAATTAATCTTTCTTTAACAGCTGGGAAATTCTTTCCTGCTTCAACTAATTCTGGTAAGAAGTCTTGATGTGTAATAAAAATAACTGGTATATCTAAACTCATGTACGCAGATGAAAAGGCTCTAAAGTATTTAGCACGTATCTTCCATACATGTGTAGGTGTACCACCATCTGGTGCAATATTTTTTTCCATTCTCATCTTTGATTCTGCAAATTCAAGTAAGAATGAAACACCATCGACTATGACACCTTTAACTTTAATGCCATTATCTAATGCCATTTTAATTGCAGCTGCTGTAGATGTAACATTTTCTAATACACGTTCTTCGTCTTTTACTGATGCTCCACGCTCATTAACAATAGTAGCGTCAGGATTAAATGAAATAATTTGTCCAGCATGTAGTTCTTTCTTAAAAAACTTATTAATAATCTCGTTACCAGAGTTATCAATACCTACATAGATAACAACTTCATCATCTTTTAAACCATCTGTAAACATAGTTAAAGCTAATGATGTTTTTCCAAGTCCATTCTCACCAGATAACACAATCTTTTGTGCAATCTTGTCATCAGTTACTTGTTTTTTTACTTCAAACATTTTCTGATAAATTTCATCAGCTAATGATATTTTTGCATTTCGAGTTTCTTCTGCTTTTTCATCTAGTAATCCCATTATATCTCTCCATTAAATCTAATAAATAAAGTTCTTTTTTTTCTAAAAAAGTTTTAACCTGACTCTTAATAATATCATCAGGTGCTGCTTCGTAATCATCTTTTAATAAAGATATTTCTGTCTTAACCTCTTGTATCTGTGACAGTATCATCTGCTCGTAATTGGGCATTTCGATTGACATATTCATCAATATCACGATTTAATTCTTGCTTGACAACAGCCCTTGTAAAAGGATGTTTAGCAATTACTAAAAAATTTTGTAAATGTTGAATACGTACACGCAATTGGCGTGTACGTGCATCATACATTAACATAGGATTTTTAAAATCTTTACTTGTAAAACCCATACTAATCTTCTGATAATGGTAAGAAACCACCAAATCTGTATCCTACTTGACCATCATTTTTAACATAGGTTTCAATAAAGGATACTCCTGCAATACCTTCTTCAATAGTTAAATCTTTAAAGACATTTTTAGGTGCCCATGCTGTGATTAAACCATCATCAATTTCTAATTCAATAGGTACATCACCATCATCTTGAATGTTACCTATACGATTTACTACAGAATAAACTGCAATAAAGTTTGCTACATTACCTTTGCTAGTAGCATGTTCATCTATGTCGGCTTTACTTGAGAAGAATACATCTCCACATTGTTTTTCGATAATATCAATATATGTTTGGAATGTTTCTTCTGTGTAATAGTAACTTTGGTTTTCAAATTTAACGCCATTTACATATAATTGGTTTTTGTTTGTAAACATTTTACCAACTGTTCCAGCGTCTTTAATATTTACTGAAATTTCTCTACAAATAGGTATGTCATCTTTTACATTAAATTTACCTATTTTTAAGAATCTTACTTCAATAGCATTGTCTTCGCCAGTCTTAAAGAGACCTAATGCAGTTCCAGTAATGTTATCTTTATCAATTTTTTTACCTACTTGGTCAGGTATGTTTGAGGTATAACTAGAAAATACATAATCACCATCAGCGTTTACCATTTGTTGTTGTATAGCAGCGTCTATACCATTTTTTTTGACATATGCGTCTACTTTGTTCCAAGCATTTAAATTGAAATCGCTGTCTCTGAATCTCATAAAAATGAAACCATCGACATAATTAGCGTTACTATTAGCAACTTTTCTTAAAGCACCTCTAGTTTTTCTTAATGCTCTTAATTCTTTTGCTTTGTCTGATAAATTATCTGGTAATTCACTAAAAATCTTATCGTATACACGATTTAATTCGTTTTCAGATATTTTATTATCTTCTGCAAATTTCAAAGTCTTTTGCTTTTCAGCTTCTACATCATTAAAATTAAATTTCATTTAATTCCTCCATTGATTTGTTAATGCTAGTGTATTAGCAATATAATTTTTGATTAAGGTTATATATAAATGTTTGCTTTATATACTTCAGATAATACTACATATATTATGGATAGCAGAGAACGTTTTTTTGTTACCAATTATTCCTTATACGGCGAAGCTTCTGCGAAAAGATGTGGATATTCAAAAAAAGAAGTTCAAGCTATAAAAGAAAAATATAAAGAAAAAGGTATATATATGTTACCAGTTCGTAAAATGGTTGAAAATAAAATGCCTGCCCAAAAAGGCAGCAGAGCAACTTCAAATGATTATAGCAGTATTGCGTTTGCAATTGCTTGTTTAGATTATGACGACCAAAATCAATTAATCGAATTCAGTAAAAATATGCCTAATACACCTATATTAATTAATGAAGCTATCACTTTAGAACTCATGAGACTTGGTAAAGCTTTAAGAGAAGAGCAAGAAAGGGGTATAATATCAGATAGTGTATCTGAAATAATGAGAGATTATACTAAAATGATTGAAGCTAAAAAGAATATAGATGATGGTCAAGAGATTCATGTAAATGTTAATGATAGCGTAACAGGTTGGCTTGATGAATTAGAAAGAAATAACCATCTTGACATTGATACTGTCGATTATGATTTTGATAAGGAACAACGTAAGGAAAAAATTAAGGAATTACGTAAAGAAGAATTTTCTGACTTACTTAATGATATGGAATAGGTGATTTTTTATGTCTGAAGACACAGTAAACAAAGATTTTTTTATAGAACAAATGCAAGATTTTGAAAAAGCAACTTCTGCTGAAATTATGGAAGTGCTAGATAAAAAAGATTATATTTTAGAAACAGAAGTATTAGGTTTAATTTCTATGGCAAAAGCATTAACATTAACTTTTGCTCCATCAGATGATGTTAAAGATGCATTATTAGATACAAGTATACAAATATTATTAAAAAAGTAGTTAAGACTCTACTACTTTTAATACTTGTTTAACTGTTTTTACAATCTTATCATCTGTAATCTCATTATTAAAAACTTTTTTTCTCCTAACAGCATACCCTTTAGTATCCAATGGGTTAATTGTATAAGCTATATTATTACTATAATAATATATTAATTGTTCGTCTTTTTTTAATTCTTTTACATCATTTTCTCTTAATAAACGTTTATATACAATCACAATATCACTAAAAAAAGTTGTAAAGCCCCGAAAAGTTTATCCCATAATTATTAATCATGCTAATCAAGTATTATAAACAAGTATGTTTAACGAGGCTTTTTATAACATAATTAAGACCCCCTTTTAAAAGAGAGTCAGTCCTTGAGGTAGGACTCGAACCTACATAAATTCGGTCTACAGCCGAACGCATAACCTCTTTGCTACACAAGGAAGGGAGACATATGGGAATTGAACCCATACCTTCGGTTCTAATGGTACCGAAACACTACCATTTGTGCTAATGTCTCCATATGAGGGTGAGAAACAGGAATCGAACCTGTTGGCTGTGGCAACACCCTTAATCACCTTCGTAAAGATAATTAAGGGTGGTGTGTGCCCACATTGCTCCCATGAGCTTTCCCACCACACGATGACAGACGCAGGAATTGAACCTGCAAAAACATGGTTTGCAGCCAAGCACCTTAACCATTCGGTCAGTCTGTCTATTATTATATCATTATAAGCGTTAAGGGAAATATGCAGGAATCAAACCTGCTCCTACGCATGTCCATTTGAGTGGGCAAATGTAACCCTATTGCGTTATGCCATCATTACACCAATATTTCCATTTGAAAAAGGGGCAGAAGGGACTTGAACCCTTAACCTTAAGATTACAAATCTCACGCTCTGCCAATTAGAGCTACTACCCCTTAAGAAGAAGTATTAAGCTACTTCTTCATAGTCTTTGTCTTCAGCACCACTATAAACAGTAGTAACATCAGACGCATCAACAGTTTTTCTTGTACCATAGGTGATTACTCCATCCACAAGGTATGGGGCACTTATTGTGGTCAAGAATGCTATCGCTGGATTCGCAAAAGCTGAAGGGTCTCCCATGTATAAACCTAATGCTGCTATTACAGCAGTAATGATATTACCAAGTGAGCCCAAGTTAAAGCTTACATCTTTGCCATTTTTATAAATGGTAGGTAACACAAAATTACCCTTAAGAATAACAAGCTTAACAATAATTGCAACTATAATTGCAATAAAGGGTATAAAATCCATATACTTTTCCTCCAATATTTAATTTAATAAACATTATATATAAATGTTACTATTGTAGAGAAGAAATATTAACTTTTCCATTAATTTTTTGCTGCTCATTTATTACAACTGTGAAAAGTACATCTTCATCTTGTAAACATATATCTTCTAATTCTATACTATTTATACGTTGATGACCAAGTTGCTGTTGAAAATTAGGTAATATTAAAGAAACAAAATCATCATTATAAAATTCAACTTCAGCTCCATTATCTAATTTATAAATAACAGTTTGGCTCTCATTAATTTCTTTAAAAATAAATTTTAAATCGCCATTATCAATACTAACTTGTGTCATTGTATACCTGTAAAATATGTGTAAACTGATTAATATCTATTAATTCTGGCTCTTTAACAACTAATTTATATTTATTGCCAACTTGTATTTTGCTAAACATTTTCTCGCCATAACCATCGCCATGGTTTACTATACTATATGTTTTATTATTATCTCCAACTACTAAATAATAATCGCTATATCTATTATCACCATACATTTTATCTACAATTAAAACACTATCAGTATGTATGTGATTATTAGTTACAACATCATGTAAATAATTAATAGAAAAAAAGCCACCAATTAATACACATAAAAAAATCACGACAAAAATAATAATACATTTCTTCCATGTTTTATCTAATAATTTATTCTTTAAGTTCATTTTTTTCACGTTCCTTTCTAGCTTGTTCACAAGGGGTACATGTAGACCCTTGATATTCATGCTCTATACTAAAACGTAAATCTTTAGTAATGTCATCGCCAAGCATGATAATTTCTTTATTAATTTTCTTTAAAATTTTAGCTGCATAATTTGTATTCTCTACTTCTTTAGTAAAAACTATATTATATACAAGCTCATTTTCTGCATCAGGTGAATATCTGTACGAAATACGATGAATTGATGTTGACCATCGCCTTTTAAAATCTAATAAAACTTCTGTAACAGGTTCATATTTATCATATAATTCTGCAAATTTTTCTCTACCTGTATCTAGAGCATCAAATAAATCTTGTACATGAAAAGCCCACAAAACACTTGCACCATTCCAAAATTTAAAACGTAATTTATCATCTCTCATATCAATAGTTAAAGACATAACATCTTCTCTCTCTGGAATGTTTTCTGCTCTCATATTTTCAGAATATAACATAGTTAAATGATTGATAAACCCATTACGATTTAAAAAATTTAAAATTTCAGTAATCTTTTCATACTTTAATTTACAATCTATATATAATAATAATCGTAATTCTATATAAGTCATATCCATATTACGTTCTTTTATATAATATGAATGCATTTATTCACCTTCTGGTGGTAAATCTTTATAATCATCTTCAATATCATTTCCAATTAATATATTGCTTCCATATATACTTTTAATAGCATAATCATTAAATTCTACTGCATAATCTTTTAATAAACCATTCCTAAAAATATAACTATTCATCATTTTATTCACCTCGTATAAAAAGATGGAAATCAATTAGCTTATCATAATCAATTTCAAATGCAAAAATTTTTTTTCTACCATCTTCTATAGTTAATAACATAGTATACTCTCTTAATACTATTTTTAATAATGTATCTGTAGGGATTAACATATAAACATCATTAATCATAACTTTACCAGCTTCATAAAAATAAAAAGCTCCTTCTGCTTTCTTAATAGAATCAGAAGTATTAATAGATAAAGCATCAAGTAAAGAGAACTTTTGTTGCATATCTGACATGTCAACCCTCCTTACTTTAAATTTATTTTAAAAAATATATAAAATTTTATTTTTTTTACAACTGAAATCTTATACTATTAATATCATGTTGATGCTTTTTAAAAAAGGATAAAGTAGTGGAAAAACGTATTGGCAAATCATATGATAGATTCAAATATATATAATACGTAAAATGCTTCCATGCAGTATAATAATATTTAAAACGTTCTAATTGTTTATAATAAATCATTTTCCTTCTTTTACTTTGCTTCCACACTTCTCCATTTTGTAAATCAAAGAGTCTTTTAATTTTTAAACGTTCCTCATTCATATATGGGTATTCAGAAGCAACAGGTGGATATTCTAAAGCAAAATATCTACTAACAAAATCATTAATTAATCTATTTATCTCCTGTTCTCTTTTATAAAAATCATCATTAGCTCTTGGTTTTTTCTTTTTTTTATTTCCTCTTTTATATCTTTTTGGCATTATTATTCCCTCCCCTTTGTTTTTTTAAATCTTTATCAACGTCTTTATTAGTTTTTATCATGCATTTTTTCCATCTACTACATTGAAAACTATTACATTTCTTTAATGGTATATCCTTCTTTTTTAAAGAGCAATAACATTTATTTTTTTTTAATTTATTTATTGTCGTACTCGGCAACGTAATTCCCCCCTATATATTCTATTTCTTCTATTCCTGTAAACATAATATCAGATATATGAGAATCAAATTTAATAGTTAAATAATCAGGTGTAATAGCAGCTAAAGTTACGCTGCTATCACCTTTAACCTTTATTTTTCTCCCTGAAGTAGTATATATATTAACTATAGCACTATTTTTATATTTATTTTGAAACTGGTCGTATAATGTGTGTGTATGTACATCTACACCTAAAGAATTAATTAAATCTTTTCTAGACATACTCTTCCTCATCATAAGTACCAATATAAAGTCTATATGCTAAAGCATCACTTATATTATTATCTGAACAATATGTATGTGCATGATATGATAAAAGTTCTGTTATTTTATTTAAAACATCCCAACTAATATCAGAATCATCATATGCCCCTATAACATTAAAAGTTAAATATTCTCCATCAAACTCTGGGGCTTCGTCTGGTGTGACTTTAATATTAAAATCAAATTCTTCATTAACTTTCTCTTCAACATAAATACATAACTTTCTATATAATCCTTCGTATTTATACCAAAGTTGTTTTAATAACGAAGCTCTAATTTCATCTAAACATCTGTATTGACTATCTATATATTCTAACTTATTTTCAATAGTCTCCACAATATGAGAAGGTTTATTAAATAAATCAAAATTCACCAAAGCATTAATAGTGTTTACTACTGATTCAACTTTACCATTATTATCAATACAAAAATCTACATCTTCCCTTGCTGGTACACAAACATCTCTGTCTTGCCTAATACAATCAACTTCAATCTCTCTTCTTTTAATTAATATACTCATTATATCAGCTGTAGGAAAAGCTTTAATAGTATCATTAATACCATATACATCCACTATGTATACATTAACTTTATTTTCATCAAATTGAGACTCAATAGTACAATATCTATTCTTTTCAATTTTAGTTTGAGCAACAATATCACTTCTTTCTAATAATAAATCCATATAATTAGAATCAACAAAAGTATGTCCAAATTCATTTTTTTCCCTTACTACTCTGTCTGTATAGGAAAAAATAAAATTATATTTATCATTATTTTTACATAATTCTTTTGCAATAGTGGTTTTACCTACACCTGACATACCTGTAATTAATATAATTTTCATTTAATCACCATCATATGTTCTTTCTATATACCAATCATTTAAAATTTTAGCATATTTTTTACTGCTATTTTTTGGCTCATATAACTCTTCACGTAATTCCTTAAGGGTTTCTTCTAGTACTTTATATTTTTTATCATTAGTACGATGATACATACCTTGTGCATGCCATATTCTATTTTGCATTAAATCATATACCCAGTCATCATATCGACCTAATTCATTTAAAACTTCTACAATTTCATCTACAGAATAAGCAAAACCTAAACGAGTATTAAAAACAACCTTATTATTTTTAAAAACTCTATCTTCAGCTACATGTTCGCTACCATTATCAACAATAAATTTTTTACTCATACAAAAGACTCCACATCTTATTAATAATTTTTTTAATTAAATACAAACTATATCTTTTAACAGAATAAATACAATCTTCTTTATAAATTGTACTTACAATATCTTCAGCTAACTCTTCAATAGTTGCAGTCATTATATCACCTCAAATAATTATTTATCATAAATTCTATATAAAACTTACTAGCATAAAAAAAGTACCAATTAATATAAATAATATAATAAAAAACAATCCTAAAAAATCTCGCATAATAAACTCCTATTTTTGGTTTTCGCCGAGCTCTTTATGATGGTGTCTTACATTTTGTAATAACGCTAATTCTTTTTTTAATGCTATATTCTCTTTTTTGTATTTTTCTAATAATTTTTGACTATGATAAGCATCACTATCATGTCTATATAGCAAATCATACATAAAAATCACCTATTCAGTATATACACTATAATAAGCCAAATCTAAATCTATTATAATAATATCATCAATTTTAATAGTTGTATCAGTAGATAATAAATTATTATTGGAACTGATTAATAAACGATATGGCAATGTTTTGTTTTCCTTTAAAATCTTAATATCTGTTAAAGAATGTGAATCAACAACAAAATCATCTATTCTTAATCCTAATTTTAAATTAAAAAAAGCATTAGCTTTTTGTGCTGCTGTAATTAAATTAATTAAATGTTCACAATCTTCAACTGTCACAGGTTGATTCTTATCATCTACATTTAAACATTCTTCATCTATTCCTATAATATCATATTTTGATGTTTTCTTTTTATTAAATAAATTAAACATTATAATTCCTCCACTATCTTATTTAAATAATATCTTACTAACTCATATATATCTTTATCGATTAAACGCAAATCAATGCTCTTTTCTGTAATAAAATCATTATAAAACTCAAAACATTCAACAACTTCATCATATAAGTCTTGAGTAGAAAAAGAAAAATCAATTGTTTCTCTTATAGTTGTACAAACTTTTTCAACTATTAAAATAGCAATATCATTTTCACCAGGGATATAATCCCTAATAGCATTCAAAATAATCATTAAACGTTCATTGTCATCTAATAACATTGTATCAAAAAAAATAAAAGAGAGAGATAAAATCTCTCAAGCAACAATTAAACTTATAGATTGACTATGTCATTAATTACTTTTATCATTAACCATATATATACTTTGCTCTTTAACTCGAAACTCAATAGATTCAATTTTATCAATATTGATAATTTGTGTGGAAAAAATATCCCTTTCTTTTTGTACTGATGTAATAATAATAAAATTATCACTAACAGTAACCTTATCAGCTTCTGTTATAAAAAAATCATCATGTTCAGTATATATATTAATAAAAGAATTTTCTATTTTTTTTAACTGCAACAAATACTCATCTATTACAGATTTACCATTTTTTATATGCCATGTCATTCTATCACATATGCTTCTTTCAATTCCATTACAAACTCATTACAAAACTCTTCCATATCTTTCTCTAAATTATTATTAAAAAAAGTAGCAAAAAGCTCATAATCGTTTGTTTCATCGTCCCAATATAAAATATCAATACTTTCTGTACATACATCTACTTTAATAGGGTCATGTTCATATTGTAACAGCTTTTTAGTTAATTCACGATTTTCTTGTTGTATTTTTCGATGTTCTATTAATAAATCGTTATATTTTTTATTCCATTCAGTTTTTCTATCTGTCATATGTGACAAATCTAAACGTAAAGAATCATTTTCTTTTTTAAGTTCTGCAATTTCTTTTTGTCTTTTTTCAATTAAAGAATCATCTAAACTATCAACTGTTACCATTCTAGACATTGTTAACCCTCATAAACATTTATCTCTTTTACCAATAAAACGCATTGTATTATTATTTAAAGATTCACAAGTATTATTAGCTGTATTTTGCATGTACTCATAATTTTCATCTGTAAAAGACCATGATAATATATCTTTGCAATCTTTATTATCATGAATATAAAGTGTTTTACCTCTTTTGACAACTTCATATCTACGTACTTGGCGTAAAAAATCAGTTGAAACTTTTTCAATATCTAATACATCATATGCAAAGCTATCACCATCAACAGATTCTGCAATTTTAGTACTGCAATATTCATTGATTGATATTCCATCTAACCATTTGAGTAATTCTCCAGCTGTATAATTATGTAATACATCTTCCATTTTATCACCTTATCCTTACTTTCATATTTAAAAACATCATTCCATCATTATATTTTATTTTAAAAATAGTAATATCAGGAATCATTTCGTAAAAATACATAATGTCTAATATAATAAATTGTCTTTTACAAAATTGTATATAAAAACAACCATTATTATAATTTTTTATGATATAATCTCTTGATAATGTTAAATTATGTTCAGTTAAAACATGTATAACTTTATCAAAAATTTGTTTTTCATCCACAAAAATCCTTCCCAATGTACATCAACTTATAATTTTTAACTTTTTTGTAACAACATATATCGAAATATTACAATAGTCTTTCATATTTATACATGTAAGACAAAAAGACATCAAAATTATTAATCACTATTTGCATTAAAATGATACTTTTTGATGACTCATTTCACCTGTGTCCAATATTGTTGTAAAATTTTTTTGTCATCAATGTTGTCACATCTTGCAGTTATCTTATAATGTCCACTTTCAATATTTGCATCGGATAGATACATTTCTAATTGTATATGCCAATTACTTAATTCATATATTTTATCGGCGTATTTTCTAATGTCTCTATTATAATCGTTACATATTTTAATGCCATTATATTTTTCGGAACATTCTGTAAGTAGTTCTGCTATTTTTTGTGCGTTTTCATCGGTTAACATAATAAAAAAATTAAGCAAGTAATTATTTACTTGCTTATAAACTATCAAGTCTTTCTTGTAATTCTTCGATAGATAACTCTTTAAGTTCATCTTTCTGTTTTTCAGCCATAACAGCAAGAATTTCTTGGCGAGTTTCTTCTTTTTCAATAGCATCTTGTTTAGCCATTTGTTCAGTTAAAATTACAGTATAAACAGCTCTAACAATATCTCTTTTAATAAGAGCATTTTCTGCTTCAACACTTTCAATAGATGTATCTAAAACATCTTCTGTGCAATCTCTATATTCTTTTGAATATAATCTATATATACTTTGCAATTCTTTTGCGTTTAATTCAAATAAGTCTTCAGCATTAATTTGCTGCTTACCATTGTAATCAAATCTAATTTTTCTTCTTAAACATTCAAGCCAAATATTCATACGATTCCCTCCTAAATAAATAGAGTTTAAATTTCTTTCATCATAAAATATGAATCATTAAGAAATTGTAAGTTTAAAAATTCTTTCATTACCTTCTTCTATAGTTTTTACTATAATAGTTTCTTTTTTAGTTAAAGAAAAGCCCATACCAGATAATTGTTGTTCGGTATTTTCTACTTGTAATTCTTTACCTAATTTTTCCATAACTTGATTATTTTCATTAAATTCACTATTTAAGAATTCATTATACCAAGCGTTCGGTCTATCATCTGTCACACAATCTTGTAACATAAAGAATAAATGTTTATTACCAATATTATCATCACCCCAATAGTTTGGACTGTAACACATTAAACGTACTGGTACAAAATCATTCATTTTGACATTCCAGATGGTTTTATTGTTTTCAGCAGTTAAATGTTCCTGCATAGAAAAACGACCATCTTTTAAAGTAACAGTTGCTACTTTTACATCTTGACCTTGTGGTATTTTATATGGATATGAAAATGAATATATATTGTTATCAAATTCTATTTCGGCTTCAAATCCACCATCTCCACCTCTATATGCATATTGATTAACCTTAAATAAATACTCACCATCTTCCATTTTATTCTTATCTTTAAAACGTATATTTTCTACAGCAGCTACACCAGGCTCTGGATGAGTAATATCAACATCAAGGTATCCACCAGTTAAAAAACTTTCTTTTTGATGGAAATAAATTACAAAACCACTTGGCTCAATACAATGAGCGTCTAAATCGTTTGAATCATAATGTTCATCATTATTCCATCTAATAGAAAAACGTAAATCCACATCTACGTCTCCACCCATAGCCTTTACTTGCTGTTTCATTGAATCAGCAACATTATGACGATAAGCCCAAGAAAATGCATTATTCCATTTAAACATTGATGGAGCATTTTCATCAATAGGTGCAATTAATGACATAAAATTACCTGCTAAATTATTATCAGTATATAAGAAAACTTCTGAAGCTTTCGGCAATTCATGGTCAATAAAATCATCAATACTCATTTCAATAGTATCATAAAAATGAGACTTTCGAGTAACTGCTTGTTTAGATAAATTATTAAATATATCATCAATAGTGCCCTTAATACCTTTAGATAAATTTCTATTAACAAAAATTGTATCTTTTACACTAATATCTTCAATAGAAGCAAATCTTCTATATAAACTGTCACCATATCCAAGTTCAATAAGTTTTTCTTTAGCATTTTCAAGCATTTTTTTAGTAAATAACCCTTTTGGTCTTTTATAATTACTTGGAGCTACTACTTGTTCGTATTTTTTAACAGCTACTTCTAAATCTTCATCATTACTTAAATTAACAAGTAATGTTCCAATAGATAGATTTTTCATTCTTGATATAGTGTCACCATTCATTAAGCTTTCAAGCCAAAGGAAATCATTTTGTTCTTTTTCATCTGTAATTTTATTAAAATCTTGTTTAATTGTTAAAAGAATTTTTAAAGATGTTTCCCATTCTTTACCCCTATATAAATTACCTTCATCTATTAAATCAAGTACAGTTTCAATAGCATCTTCAGTAATAGTATTTAAAGTACTTTCTAAAACCATTCTATTAGTTTTAGCTTTTCCTATAGCTTGACCAGCTTTAACTCCTTTTTTAACAAATCTTGATGGTAATTCAGTAAAAAAATGGTCATTTCTTATAACACGACCTGTTTCTTTATTTTGCTCAAGATTATGTTCAAAGCCTATTTTTTGGTCAGATGACATAAATAAATTATTAATTGGTTTTGATTTTAAAAAACTATCTAATTTTTCAAAATTAGAAGCATACTCTATAGGTGCATTGTATTCAAAGAATGTTACAATAATACCATCTCGTTTTAATGATACAACATTACCCATCTTTTTAAACCATTGTCTACAAGCTTGACAGTCATGATATGGTCTTTCTCTGTATACACCTTTGATTTCTTCTGGAAAATTGTCTAAATACTGTTCCCATAATTCTTCTGTATCACAATCTACTCTTACTAATATACCATCAACCATATTATCTACAAAATGCACATTCATTGCATCTCTCATTGCTTTAAATGTTTCATTAGTATAATGATATTCACTCATTTTCATCCACTTCCTTCTTACCACATACCACTACAGTATCTAATTTATCTACAAATTGACCTACGCCAGTTATTGTATAATATTCTTTTTCTTCTACGTCTAAAAATAATACCTTCATTTCGCCTGGAAAACGCATACATTCAGATATTAATTGACCTGATTCATTAATCACTTAATCACTCTCCAAAAAATATATTAAACATACTACAAAGAACAGAAATAATTATAACAGCTAATACTATTCCTAAAGCAATTTCTATAATCATTTAATCACTCTCCAAATATACAACAAAGAACACAAATAATTACAACAGCTAATACTGTTGCTAAATAAATTTTCATAATCATTTAATGATTTCCTCAATAATTTCATCAGTAACTACATCAGTATAATAATGTGCTGATGTACAATTATAATAAACACCACCAAAGTACAAATTAGGATATGTTTCTTGCAATTCTTCGGTAATATAATATCCAATATTCATTAAGAACAACATATTACTTGGAAAAGCATTATAAATATCATTAGAACGAAACATAACAACTAAACACAATTCATCATCTCTAATTAAAGCTTGCATCCAATTTAAACATGGAATGTCTTCAACAAAATATGGGTCAAGTCCAACATTATAAAGAGTAGCTACAGCTCTATTTGAACCTTTATTAGCTTTTAATCTTTTAATCATATGTTCTAATTGATTTTCTTCGTCTACCATAAAATTATCAAATTTAGGTGCAATTGGAATAGCTTTTAGTCTTTCTGGATAAGTATATACAAAATCAGAATCATCATTATAATCTATGTAAATTCTTTCTCTATTATCTAAACTTTCTACATAATCTGCTAATGCCTCACCTTTAATATTATATCCATCTATATCATATAATCCAGTACGTACACATTCTAAAAAAGTTTCTCTTGATACAGACCCTTTTATTGTAGCTGGAATCGCATATGCACCTGGGTTATCAACAAATCCACTTATGTTTAAAATTTCTTTAATTTTTGCGTCATCTTTATAGTGAATGTGTCCTTTATTATGAATATCTTTTAATATTTGTTTCCACATATTTTCAATGTTCATTTAATCACCTCTGTAAGACATTAATTAAGAAAAAAATTAAGCGAGAAATTACTCGCTTAATCGCCAGAACTATCAGTATCTCCACCAGAAGCAGCTTCTGATGTAGATGAGAATAATTCATTTTTAATTGCTGTATAAGCAGCATTTTGGTCTTCTTCAGTCATAACATCAGTTCCAATTGCTTCTAAAAGTTTAAGTTTATTAGCAATTTTTAACTGTGCTTCTAAATTATCTAAATCGACGTCTAATTCATCAATTTTAACGTCTAAATCTAATTCATCTATCTTATTAGCAATAGAAGCTAATTGAGTTTCTAAAGCTCCTTCTATATCGTTTAATACGTGGTAGTTGCAACTAGTCATTTTCTTTGCCTTTAAATAGTTCATCGCAGATTTCATTATAATGTTGTTTAATCTCTTCAACACTCATAAGAGAATCTGCACTATTATATTGTGATTCTAAACACTTTAAGGCATTTGATATAGTTAATTGCTTAATTAATTCTTTTTGTAATTCTTTATCTGATGACTTATTTAAAAACTCAAACATTTATTCACCTTCGGCAGATGCTTCTTCAGTTTGTTCCTCGCCAAAAGAAGCAGTAAGATGAGATACTTGTTCAAATGGTATTATAACATCAATGTCATTTTTATCTGACACAGCACCATATGCTTTAATATAATCTTCATGCAGTTCAAGATTTAATGTAGAACCTGTATTTGGTTTTAAAAAATTAAAACTAATACCATTCTGCATAAAAACATCTATATACAATAAATCATCTCTTTCAAGCCACTCATATATTTTATTACAAAATATTTCTACTATTGCCATATTTTAACCTCTTGACATTCTATAATCTAATAAATCTTCTTCAACATCTTTATGGTCATGTACTTCTATTACTTCATAGAAATCGCTGTGACCACATTCTACTAATGCTTCAGCATCACTTTCGCTACCAACAATCATTATACTTCTTCTATCTAATGGTTCGTCATCTAACATTAAATACACTTTCATATTATCACGCTATTGTTTTATTTAATGAAAATAATAACTGGTATCCATCTAAAGTAGTGGTTTCTTTCCAGTTAACAAAATTATAAACAAAAAACTTTGTCATCTTTACAAAATCAATATCAAATTGTTTTGCAAAAGCTTTAGCATGCTCTTTTAATACATCAGTATCAACATACTCATCTCGAATAGTAATACGTAATTCACGACCATTCTCTATTATATCTATAAGAATTAATTCATCATCAATATCTATATTACTAAAAAAGTCAAAAATTGCATTTTCTAACTCTTCTTCATAATTTAACAAAGTTAATTTTGTTTCTCTATATTTATACAATAAATTTCTATGTAAAGTCATCTATTATCATCTCTGTTTCTTATAGTATTTAAAGTATTTGGTGCAGTTCTAAATTAGCTTGTTTTGCTGTTTTCACAGCCTGTTTTTCATCATATATACGCCATTCAAGTCCACGACCAATAACAATTTTTTTTAAAGTTAATAAATCTACACGAGATATAGTACGCCTTTTGCCATCTTTATCAATATATCTGTAGCACCATTGATATCCTTGTTTACAATCATTACATTTAGCTGTTCCAACTCTTAAAATACCACTTTTTTCCCTACCATTTGATAGTGGATAGTTATATTTCTCTCTTGCTTCTTTAAAAAGCTGACCTAAATTTTTTGTTTCAATTGTCAATGTCTATCTCCTCCATTATTTTTAAAGATTTTAACACTTCTATAATATCCTTATATTCTTTGCTTAAATCAATATCTAAATAATATTTTGTTGTTGTACAAAAGCTTGAATCAAATATTAATTGATTGCCTAATATATGACAGCCATTTTGTGGGGTATGACCTACTATCATGAATTTGCATCCAGCGATTTCTAAAAATTTATCTATATCTTCTTCTATGTAGTCGTCGTATGGTCTGCTCCATATCATTTCTTCTATGAATTCTATATCTTTTTCTTTTTGTGCTTCTTCTTCTTTTGTGTGTACTGCTGCGTTAATTGCTTTTATATTAAATAAATCAATTTCTTGATTAATTAATTGATTAAGTGCTGTCGTACTTATTCCTGCATGGGATATGAAGAAGCCATTGTCTGTTACTAGGAAGTATGGGAAACACTTCATAAACTCTTCATACATTATCTGATATAAATAAATTTCCTCATCCCATTCATATCTATCTTCAATATGATGTATAAATTCTTCAGTTTGATTAGTACCCCATTTATATACCTCATTATGCATTATTTGACAAAATTCATGATTCCCAAGTAAGACATGAAAATTTGGCAAATTAAATAACTTATCAACCTCATCTAAAACATCAAGAGATAAATCTTTAGAATACTCTAATTCATGTATTAAATCACCAGTAAATACAATATGACAATTTGGGTCATCTCTATCCCAAATTTCATCTACATATTTATCAAAATCATCTTTATTACCATGTATATCAGTAACAACAATTAAACGTCCCTTTTTAGGCAATGAAATAATTCTATCGCTCATCAAAACTACCTACCTTAACATTTCTTAAATAATAATCATAATAGTCTTTACAATTTTTATGAGATAATCGACTTACACTAGATGTACCTATGATAACAGTTTCTGTTTTACTGTCCATTAATACAACAATAGTTTTATTTAAGTTAATTGAATACTCAAATATTGCTATATCATCATCACTATTCCATTGTATATGTACCTCTGTATCTTTAGGTAATTCATTCATTTTAATCTATTCTCCCTTAATAAGTCATCAAAAGTTATTAAATCTTCCCCATATCTTAAACCAGATATATTCATTTCTATTTTTTTAATAGGCTCTAAACATATTATACGATTTGTTATATATTTAGTTTTAACCTCAAAGGGAATATCTCCTATTTCAAAGATAATTTCTTTTACTGGGGTATATAGAGATGATGCAGATACTGTAATACCATTTCTATCATCATATTCAGCGTTATCAATTATAATATCATTCAGTCTCATATTTATAACCCCCATGTAAAACCATAACATACTCACATATATCTTTGTCATAATAAAATTCTTTTACATCATATAATTTGTCTTCTATTAAAATATTAACTGGAGCATCTGCAAGGTCTGTATTATCTAATAATGTATTTACTAATACTTTTAAACAATCAGTTACCATTTTCACTTAAACCACCTTTAGCTTCATCTAATGCTAATCTAAAAGCAACCTTACGATTACCACGTAAATCACACATCATTTTATCAATTGCTTCATCACTAGGTTCTAATGATTGAATTAAAACTTTATAAACTATTTTACTCATTTTTAAGTCATTTTTTAAAGTTTGATTTAAACCTTGTTCTATGATTTCCATAACATTAGGATTACCAGTTAATTCAATAAGTTTATCTTCATTTGCTTGTATAAAATCCATTTAAACCACCTAATCACCATCAAATTTAATTTTATTAATAAACTCTGTAGTATCAATCCATCGAAGTTTTTCTTTTTTAATAGTGGGTTCAGTAAAAAGAATCTCATAATATTTCTTTGGATTAGTTGCATGTAATTGAGCGATTTCAATTAAATCTGGTAATTCTTTATAATCAATAATCTCTTGAATAGTACGTAAAATATACCTTAATTGAGCTAATTCTGTTCTTGCTTCAAAAAAAGTATCTGCACGTATATGTGATGCTTTATATAATTTACTACATTCTTGTCTTAAATACCCATTACGTTCATATAGATTATTTAATATGACTCCAAGGTCATCTTCATAAAGGTTATTTATATTCTTATGTATAAACCATCTATCATCTGTTTTAAAGTCATATACTTGATATATATCATCATTTGCATATAAATTATCATTATAATTACTATGAAAACGATTTTTTTTGTATTCTGTAAGCATTTAATCACCTAATGAAGCAAGTATTTAATTATAAATACCTGCTTCTTTACGTTTTTCTGGGTTGTTTTGAATTGGTCTATTTTTCATTCCAAGTTTTGGTTGAGTCATTTTATTCCATTGAGCTATATACTTGTCAAAAGTATGTTGCTGGTAATTCCAAACTAAACGATTAACGATTTGATAATTAATACCAAATTTTTTTGCTAAATCATTTATTTCTTTATTTGTTACATTGTTATGTAAGCATTTTTGTACTTCTAATACATGTTTAATTGTAACAATTAAAGGTTTATGATTAGCTGTGAAAAATTTACCATCGTTATCCATATGTCTAATTTTGAATAATTTTTTAGCAGAATCTAATGGCTCAAATGCATCATATGGTTTTCTGTTAGGTCTTCTGTTATGAGTTTTTTTCTTTTGCTGTTTTTCTTCTTTTTTCTCTTCTTGTTTTTCTTTAACTTCAGTTAAAATTTCTGATGCATCTTTTAGTGAAACACCAACAATTTTTCTAATTGCTTCTAAATCTTTTTGCAATTTGTCTCTTTCAGCTTCAATTTCTGTAATTTTATTCCTTTTAACATATTCAACTCCATTTAAATTAATGATATCCATTTAAATCACTCCTTTTTTATCTGATTGTATGGGTTTTTTTAAAGTGCAAACTTCTGCTTTTAAGCATTCTATTTGGGTTTCTAATGCACTAATTTGTTTTTTATAATCTTCTATATATGATTTAGATAACTCATGTATTTTTTGTTCTTTTTCTAATTCCCTTGATATTAATTCTTTTTCTTCTTCTAATTCTTCATAATCTAAATAACGTATCCAACTATCATCTCCATCTTTTACAATATAATCATAAATACGCTCAAATTTTTCCCCACCTTTATAATAGGTTGAAAGTGCTCCAACTGCAAGCATCAAAAAAGACCACATCGCAAGGGCTAAAATAAAGAGACATTCTTCTCCTATTACCATTTATAAAAACCTCCCATTTTCACGTAAAAACTTTGTTAATGTTGCTGCACCTTCACTATCTTTCCATTGTTGATGATAATCACGATGGCATGTTTGACATAAAACCATACCATTATGAATATCAGTACCTAAAGATGGATAAACACTTAAAGGCATCACATGATGTACTTCTAAATGCTTATCAGTACCACAGCATTGACAAACTTTATCTCGTTGTTTAACTTTATTTTTCCAAGAATTAGCTCCTGGAGTATTTCTTAATTTTTGAGTATTCTTTTTTGTAGTGGTAGTATTGCTACCACTATCTTCTATAATAATGTCACCATTAATGACGACATCAGAATGATGATTACCAATTAAATCACTTAATTCTTTTAAGACATTAATATGTTCTTCATTAAGCTCTACCATTATTTACCCCCAAATTTTGCCGATTAGATATTTATAATCATCATCATTGCAATTCGCATCTATGAAGGTACAAAAAGTTTTACCATCAATAATATCTAATGGCAATTGTTTTTCTATAATTGCATCGTATAATTCTCTTAATGTTTTTCTTTGTACACTACTTTGTTTATTATTTTCTTTGAAAAAAACATACCTAAAGCAAAATTTTTGCGTATAACCTGTATCACGCATTTTATAAAGACCAGATACACCAGATTTTCTATAATCATATAAAATTTTACGTGCATTTTTACTTCTACGTCTTGTTTTTTTAAAAGGTTGATTTTTCTTGGCTTCATTAAAAAGTTCACCAAGATTTTTTGTTTTTTTAGGTATATTTTCAATACCACTATGTAATTTATTAACAGATGGTGGTCCTGTAGCTAAACGTGCCATATAATCACTCCTTTTTATCAAAGGTATGTTCCATTATAAATTCAAAAATCTGTTCAGTTTCATATTTACCAATTAATAAGTTTTCTACATATACATCGGTATATAATCCCTTACATTCTTTTATTCTACCTTCATACCAAGTTATTCTATTGCCTAATAAAGTAAGAATTTCATCTTTAGTAACAACTGTATCCTTTAATCTTGAGATTTCTTTGTTCGCATCATATAATTGGTTAACTAATTTAATATTTTCTTCCTTAACTCTTGAATATTGTTCTTTAAGAAGTTTAAGTTCTTCTAATTTTTCATTTACTTTAGATTTTCTCATTAACATTGTTCCACCTATAATAATTAACAAAATTACTTTTTTTATCAGTTGGGGCTTTAAAACCATACAACTGTTTAACTAATTCAACAATCTCATCAAGAATTTTTGTATCTTTTTCTCTTATTTCATCATCAAAATCACTTAACAATGAATAATGATGGTCTACATCATGACATATCCCTAAATTAATATTAGTACGAATATAATTAATGTTATAATATTTTGAAGTAGCACCTTCATAATGCTCCATTGCATTATAAAAATCTTCTAAAATATTATCGTATTTATTTAAATCATATTCTGGATATGTAAGACATGCATCTTCTAAAAAACCTTCAATTCTTGATTTTGTATTTCTTAAGTTACCTAATGCATAGGTTGCAAAATCTGGTTCATTTGCAAATTCAATTAATTCTTGAACATCTTTTGCTCTATCAAAGGCTCTTTCAAAACTCCAATAACAATCGGAGCTATCTTTTTTCGCTTTTTTTAGTAATTCTTCGGATGGCTCTGGCTCTTCACGCCATTTCCAACCTGTTATTTTATTTTGCATGTTACCAATATCGTTAATGATATCCATGTAGTATTGTGCTATTTCACAGTAATCAATTATCATTGTATCACCTATTGTTTAATTATGTAATTACTTGCTTAAATGCTTAATGTCTTAATACCTTGCTTAATGATTTTTTTATTAACTGTTTATGGTTGTCTAATTCAGTTTCCCTATCGAAGGTAAAAGTAATTGCATCATTAAAAGCTTCAACTTCAAAACAATAAGAACTTAATTCATCTGCTAACATTTGAGCAACTTTTTCCCTATCAGAATCGTCTAAAGTATCTACAAAAGCATCACGTAAATAAAACTGTATTTTATTACCTCTCATATAATTATGTGGTTTTTTACGAAAATAATGTCGCCCATCACTATCTAATATACCATCTCGACATAATTGAGTACAAATTCTCATAATAGTTTTTAAACTCTTTGTGCTTTCTCCTTCATCTAAAGTTGCTGAACCTACCATTATAGGTCTATATATATCGCTCATAATTAACAACTCCATCTTTAATTAATAAAATACCTTTTTTACAATTGTAAAGTATTATTAATGTCACGAATATCAGTCATTATTATCACCAATTCTTTTAATATAGAAGCTATCCTTTTTAATTAAACCATTGTTATCATCAAGTAATTTTGTAATATTATCATAAAAATTTTCATCAGTTTCTTTAACACTTTTAATAACAATCTTATAATGCTTAAATGTCTCTATCATTTCGTTTAATGTTTTAATAACGAAAAAAATAGATACGATAATGATGCATAATAAAAATTCAATAATCATCATCTATCATCTCCTCTAAATCTTCCCTATCATATAACATAAGACGTGGACAATAAATATTTTCAAACTTATCTGGATACTTTTCTTTAAATTCAAAGAAATCTTTTGCAGGTGCAGCTACATAATATTCAAAGTCATATTCATCTTCATAATGCCAGAATATGTATTCTTTACCATTAATAATTACAATTTTATCTTTTGGAAAATCACTCATCTAAACCATCTCACTTCAAAACAATAAGTTATTTGTTGTAAACGTTCATTACCTTCACAATCTACACCAATTTCTTTATCATAACCTTCATAATCAACTTCAAAATGTTTACAAAAGTCTTCAATTAATTCATCAGAGAAAAATTGGTTAGAATAGTTTTCAACTACAATATACTTACCACCAAGATTTAACATTACCATTAAAGGTACTGCTTGGTCAAAATATTCATATAAAAATTCTATGATTTTATCTTCAAGTTCTGATTCAATTATATGCTTATCTGAACATAATTGCTTATATTCTCTTAATTTTTTTGCATCATTACCATGATGTATTATTTTTGTTGCCATTTTATCACCTTAATAACACGTAGGACAGCTGCTCCATACGTCACTATTATTTTCTGAATAGTCTACACATTCTTCTACACATTGCTGTGGGGTATCCACATAATAATATTGTGGCGTACCCCCTTCTGCGTGGTCTTTATATAAGTCATATAGGACTAATCCTCCTGCTAAAAAAGCTATTGCTCCTAATAAACCGATTATTATTAGAATTAATCCTATAATTAAAAAACCACTTAATAAATTACTATTATCCATAAACATCATTTAATGGTCTTTCAAGCTGTTGTAGTAAAAAATCATTTTCAGCTTTTAAATCACGATTTTCTTGTAATATGAATAAGATAATTGAAAATAAATCGCCTTGATTAATTTTAGTATCTTTAAAACCATATCCACAATATTCTTTCATCCACGCTTTATCAAAATATAAACCATCTATAGCTTCAACAATAGCTTCATAGCAACAGTCGTAGCATAGTGTTCTATCTAAAAAATGTTCTTCTTTGCTTTCTATTTCATAGCCACATTCATCGCAAATCATTATTAATTCCTCCAAACCATTCTATAGCTTCTGTACTTTTCGGAATGATACCCCTAAATATAATTTCACCTTTAATATTATGTGTATTATAATTTTGAGATAAATCAAACGCATTTTTAACAGCATGAATAAATGTTTGAGCAATTCCTTTCTTAATTGTTCGCTCAAGCATATGCTTATCAATCTGCTCTATAATAAAATTATGGAAATCATCATATTTAACATATTCGTTTTCATCAATCGCACCACTATCAGTATAAGCCATTTCAAAATGCTCTTTAATGAAGTACTGTTCAGGATATGTACACATTTCAATCCTATTACGCTTATCTTCCTCACTAATAGTTGTAATACTCTTTTTGGCGTTATTATCTAAACCTTGAGCAATATACTCTTTAGTAGCTTGTTGCACAAGCCATTGCTTACTTGAATCAGTAATTAAATCCTGCCATTGATAATTACAATCCTGAATAGGTTGAGTCGGAATAACCACCAAAATCCTACGATTAACACCAGCGTTGTCCGATGCTTCGTAAAAAGTCTTACTGAAATTATTTCCAATGAAAAACATACGTGGCACGTTTTCAGCTGGAACAGATATAGTATCATAGTGTTTCTTTTCAACTGGTAATGCTCCACCACCAGAGATTTCTTTAATTTTGTCAGCGAAATCTTTTTTGGCAGCTTGTATCTCATCGATTACAACTACATCACTATCTGTGAACATACTGAATCCGAATTGGTTTTTTTCGGTTAATTTTGTAACTAATTGATGACCTACTGAATAAAATATTTCACAAATTGCTTTTGTAAGTGTTGTTTTACCTGTGCCACCTTTTCCCATGATATAGAGACTTTCTTGGCGTTGTGTGTAGCCTTTATCATATAAGGCACAACCAATATAAGCAAGAATTGTTCTTTTATCTTGTTCAGTAAAGCAAGTATTAAATATCTCTTTCATTGGGTTGTCTTCAATTTCGTTGTCGCCATTATCTAAATATAATTCAGTACAACAATTTTTTAAGGGCAAAATCGGTGCTTGTGGATTTAAGCTAATGATTTCACCATTTAATATAGAATAAAAACAATTATTGAAACCAATTAAATTTGGATTACGATATTGTGTCTCATAACAATACAATGGTATATCTTCAAATAAAACTTTTGAATTAATAATATTACCACTTCTATATTGTGGTTTTTTGCCACCATATTTAACGAAAGTAGTATTCTTATTAATGTATTTGAGGAATGTTCTATTTAATTCGTAAGGTATGAGACGTCCTTCCCCATTTGAATAATAAAAGGTGTGGGTATTTGGCTCTTCACATAAGCCAACTTGTCTTTCAAGCTCTCTTGTTAAGCTTGAGTACATATCGTCTTTATTAAAGCCATTCACAGTAATATGTGCTTTATAACTTGTAACGCCACCAACATTCTTACAGAAATTAAATATATGAGAAAATTCGTTCATAATTGCATAATACAAATTATTCTTAATCTCAATATTATTAGCAACTGGAGCACCAGTAATCTTATCCTTTAATAATATCCAACTATCAACAGCCTTTTTATCCTTCTCCAATTTATCAATCTTATTTTGCAAATCTTCTGGATTAGTAACCTTATACAAGTGAGACTCAATATCAGACACTTCATCTTCCCAAGTATCTGGATTAGAAACAGCTATTTTATCACATTCATACCATGTTTTAATATTGTTTTGTTGAGCTTTTATTTCAACATCAATTAAATATTTTTCATGGTCAATTGACTTTTGTAGTTCGCCGATTATGAAGTTTCTATTTGGATATTTGTTGGCTAACTCAAGAAAACGTGTAAATATTGGGTGGTCTACCCCTGGAAATGTTATTTGAATGTTTCTTTCCATTCCATTAAAGTCGTCAATCATTCTGCTGAATACTCCAAGTTCGTCCTTATTATAGTGGGCGAGATGAGTGCCCCTTCTTCTTTTTAATTTCTTAATTTGCTCATTGGCTTGTTTATTTTTCTCTCTTAAATTAGCGTTACTCGCCCTATACTTATCGAGTATGCTTGGGCTTGTTCCATTTTCTAATCGTTGGTTTTTATCCTCTAATGTCTTATTTTTAGATTTTAAAGCTTCATTATCCAATTTCAACTGTTTCAATTCTTCTTGAATCTCTTCAAGGCTACCATCTTCAATGGATTCTTGCAATATATCATTTAATGGGTTTTCTGTCATTTTATCACCTTTGGTTCAGGAACTTTTCCTTTCATTATAACATCATTCAATGATCCATATTTTGCAAATTCAGTTACCATACATTGTTTATTTGGAATCATAACGGCTCCATAAAAATGAATTAAATATGGATTTCTAAATTTATCTAACATTGA
>JAGAIU010000002.1 GCA_017626395.1 Clostridia bacterium
CAAGTTCACTAATTTGTTTCTTTAAGGCATTTAAATCTTCCATTTCATACCTCCTTATAACTCAAAATTTCCTAAACCATAAACGCCACTATCCTCATATTCAACAGCGTCATCATCTAGTTTTAATCTATCTAAAATAGTTTCTTTAGTTGCGTCATTAGCCCCTACACTAGCACACTCTCTTATATCGTATGGAAGTGCCATCACCATATAACGCATAGCATCCATAAGGTGATTTTCTTTATCTACAGGGTCATCTTTAGTAATACCAGATTTATCTTTCTTCCACACATAGTTTTGTGCTTCATGTTTTAAGTTAACACAACTAGTAAATACTTTTAATTTACCCTGATACATAAAGTCCCTAACACGCTCAATTCCATCAAATATGGCATTATTTGCTTCCTCAAGCCATACACCAGAAACATTATAGAAATAATCTCTATAAGACACCCCATCACGTTCGTTTTTATTTCTAACAGTTGGGTCTGCCATTATAGGTTTATAAAGTTTATGTCCCATAACCATCTCTCTAATACGCCTAGCATGATATGTCATAGGTTTCTGCGATACATAATACTCATCATAAATATAACAAATACCATTCTTGGTGTCTAGTGCTCCACAACATAAACACGTTTCATCTGACCAACCTTTATCAAAGCCAAATATTCTAAGCCAATTCTCTGGTATCTCAAATGGATCGACTAGACAATTCATAAAATCTGGATAAACAGCACCATCTTTAACCTCTAAGTAACAATAGATGTATTTTCTGATCCACTTATCGCTCTTACCTACACATAGGTCAGATATAAAGTTCTCATGTAAGTTCTTATTGTCAGGAGTTGCTGATAGGAAAGCATGGTAACTTTTCTCAGGTTTCTTAACCTTTAACTTGTCATAACTAGATACATCTACACTCTTACTAGCAAATATTCTATCTGCTCTAAGTAAGAACTCATCTCTTATCCACATTGTGTTCACATAGATTCGTTACTTCTATGCAGTTCTCTTATGAACTTCACTATGTTACCATAGTGTTCAGACTATATCTTTGTACTTTCGTACACGCACCACTTCCACCCACTTGGGTGTACTCTCTTTCGAGATAGTCGTTGAACCTTACATTTTTAACCATTTTTTATAATTTATTATATTGTATATTGTAGTTGTTGAAATATTATAGATTTCTGATAACTCCCTAACACTTTTGTTAATTTTAGCATTTTCTCTTATATACTTTACATCTTCTTCTTTTAATTTTGATGCTAAGTTTTTACTACCATATTTTATTGAACTTAAATCGTTTTCTATTGCATGTCTAATATTTTCTTTTGGTGTTACCCATTCTAGATTAGATACACAATTATTTTTCTTATCTCCGTCTATATGGTTTACTTGTTCTTTGCCTAAAGTATTAGGTATAAATGTTTCTGCTACAAGTCTATGAATTCTAAATTTTTTACCTTTGTTGTTTTTCCAAAGTTCAACATATCCATAATCGTTTTTACTATCATATACAACTTTTTTTAATTTTCCATTTATGGTTTTTACATTTCCTAAACTACTTACTAAGTAGTTTTCAAAACCTTTAACAACTTTCCATTGTTCCATAATAATCACTTCCTTAAGTTAATTATATAAAATAACTAACCAAGTGTCAAGTGTGGTTAAAAATGTCTTGGCTGCTGATTGCCCTAACAGTGTAGGGGTTTCCAGCAATTCAATGCGTTTATTTTATAGAGGAGAGCAGGATATAGTTTACCCTCCTCTGGATTGCTCTCAACAAGACCTAGAAAATTATGCTCTATCTCTTTACCTGTCTTATCCTTGACAATAGCAGCCCTATTTCTCAAACGGGCAGTAAGTTGGGTGAATATAGAGTAGTCAACACCACTAGCCTCAATTATCCAGAAAGCAGTTAAGTTAAGCGACCTTAACTTTTCTTCATCATTACTAGCATACACAACTATTTCATGTCCATTAGTTAGTGTGTATTTAGGAAGTGGGGTTTTAGTTTGTTTAGAAATAAACCAAGGTGGTAAAAATTTCTCAAGTTCAGGTAATACAGCCTCTTTAACCTGTTGCAAAGACTGAGCAGTTATAAGTGTCCTACCGTTAGCAACGGATAAGGCATGATTAGTTATTTCGGCTGCTCCCATAGTAGTTTTACCCTGAGCCATATCCTCCAATATTTAGTTTAAACTTAGCCTTACTCTCATGAAATTTAACTTGATGAGGTAGTGGTTTGTAGTCTATAAGTGTAGCAAGACAACTATCACATCTACCATAGAACACACTATCATGTACCTTAATAGTACCTGTTTTACATAGTGGGCACTTGTACACTCTAAAGTTGTCATCGCTATACTCTACAAACTGTAACATATCTAATTTAGATTCTTGACTCATTTACATCACCTCCTTGTAATAGTGGAAAGTATATTTTTTCACTCTAACCACTCATCTTTTCTCTCTGGTAATCTAATGAGCACAATGTTGGAGTTGTTGGCACCTGAAATATTACCTTCCATAGCCTTCTTAATACCTAAAGCGTTTTTATCTCCCTCAGCCATACCACGCTCAGCCACAGCACTAATCTGTTCATCTTTAAATGCTTTAATATACTTACGCACAACAGGATAGTTCAAAAACTCTCTCCACATATCTATGCTAAAGTACGGAATGACGTCATACATCTCAATACTAGTCTTGTAGATATTATTAGAGAAGTCCTCTAGAAACATAGTAGCCATACTGACATATTCCATACGTTTTTCGGGGTCCTCAATAAGTTTGGGGTCAGCCTTTAAATCTAGAATAAGTTTACTCTCAGTAGGGTCCTCATTAGTCTTAATATCTTTGCGTTTCACGTTCTCACCTCTAGATAATTATATCACTTAAAGCAAAAAAGAGGAACAATGTTCCTCAAGTTTTAGGGGGCATGGGCAAAGCGTCCACACTGGTAGGAGTACTACCACTATAATTATATGACTCTTTAAATTACTTGTCAATGTACTTGAACCACTTATTAGGCATATATAATGTGTCGTTTCTGTAGATGACCTTGTCCCAGTAGTAACCGTTAGACTTACCTGCGTTTTTCTCCACAACCTCTACTCTATGACCCCAAGGCACAGCAACTACTTTAGGATATGTAAAGCCAATGCCATGTCTAGCCCACACACCTAAACGTGAAGTAACTTGGGCATATGTAGTAGTGGGTGTTGGAGTTGGAGTAGGTGTTGGAGTTGGAGTTGGTTCTGGAGTTGGAGTAGGTGTAGGTGCCTCATCATACACAGGCTCTGTTAAGTATGGTGTTGGGTTAATGCGTTTGCTGCTAGAGTAGCCTGTTGCTACCTCAAAGTGTAAGTGTCTGCCATAGGCTTTACCACTATCACCCATTATGCCGATGACGGTATTTTCATCTACGTTTTGTCCAACCTTAACCATAGCACCTTTCTTTAGATGAGCGTATCTAGTGTAGTAGCCATTAGGGTGTTCTACTAATACATAGTTACCCCAAGACGCAGCCCCTGTACTCTTAGTATTATTTATCTTACCGTCAACTACCTCACGCACGATACCTCTACAGTTAGCGTGTACTTTATTATTTTCTTCTTTTGATGACCAACCAATATCTACGCCCTTATGAGATAGTGGTTTATATTTCTGCGTAATTCTTTTAGAACTTCTAGGAACAACTCTATCTTCCATTACTTTCCCTCCTTTGTGGTGGCTTTTTCTATTTTACTTCCTAGGAAGAAACCTAGAACAAAACCGATTGCTTGCTTTAATGTTTCGTCAATAGGTAATCTAAAGACTATACAATAAGCAAATAGTAACATAATAGTTACTGTGATGAATGATTTCATGTCTGTCCATGCTTTTTTCATATTGTTATCTCCTTTGGTTATATTATAGTTTGTTTTTGTTATTTTGTATAGATTTTTTATAGAGAGAGTTTATATATGATTGCTAATAAATCAATACCATACCCAACCTGCTCCACTGAAAATTGATTAAAACGCCACCCCCACCCAAAAAATATATAATGAGAATATCCATATATTGCCACCTCATTCCACCAACTCAAAAATCAAAAATTAAAACTTGCATAAAATGAAATTAAAACAAATAAAAATAAAACAACATTTAAAACATTTAAAACATATAGAGCAGAACAAAAGAAAAAAGGTCACTTTTCACGATTTCGAATTTTGAAAAATGATAGGTGCTGAAAAATGCAAAAATGTATACTAACTATATACATTTTTAAAAACACGTTTTTGACACGCCAGGGTCAGTTGTGGGGGGGTACGAAATTTCGTAAATTTTCGTATGCAAAAATAATGCATATGTATATATATACTATACAAAATTCAAAAATTCGCTTTATATAGATTTTTCAATTTCCCCGTAAAGTGACCTTTTTTTACTTGTTTAGTTATTTTTGTTTTATATGTTTTATATTATATATATTATATTTATTTCAGTTATTACATTATACAAAAACAACAAAAAACTCAAAATCAACAAAAACAAAAAATCACGAAATTTCAACAAATTTAACAAATTTAACAAAAAATGCAAAAAACACTTGCAATAACTTTTTTGATATGCTATTATACAGGTACTTAGCAACCAAAAGACTTGCTAAGTCCTAGTAATTTATTCTAATCGTTTTTAGATATTGCTAGTGTGTGTTCTTTGAAAATTTATAAACTAACTAACGGGTACGTCCAGATGTAGGTGGGACAATTACTATATTGAGATATATAGCAATAGCGTAGTAGCACGGCGTAACAATCGCTTAAGATTGTGTATTCGTAGACCTTTAAAGTCTATAAGGTTTAATAGTCTAGTTCAGCACTTAATAAATATAATGAATAAAGTGCAGCAAATAAATATTACTAGATGAGAATTCTAGTTATATTAAAGCAAGTTAAATATTAAAAAAGAAAAGAGGGAAATAAAAAATGAAAATAAATAAAAATCAATTCTTAGAAGAATTAAAAAATAGTATTGGATGTAAACAATTCATTTTATCATCATTTTCATTATCAATTGAAAAAGTATTAGAAACTCTAAAAAATATAAAACTTGATAATTTAAAACACGTTTCAAATAATAAAAGAATAATTGAGAATATAGAAATACACTCAAATTATTTTAAAATTAATAATTCAAGATATGATTGGAATTCTTCAATTAATATTTATAAAATAAAAAATGATAATTGCGATTATTATATTTTACATAAATTTATTACAAATAACATTGTAATTTATGAAAATATTAGAAAAGAGGGAAATTAAAAATGAAAAAATATAGTAAAAATAAAAAATTAAATACATTGTTAAAAAACATTGAAAAATCATTAATTGAGGACTTAGGTATTAATGAAATAAAAAGATATTATAATGAATTTAAAAATTGTAGTGATTACAATATTGTTCAATATGGTAATTTATTAATATATTATGCTGATATTAGAAAACTTTATATTGATAGTGGTTATGCTAAAACTACAATTAATAATATGAGTGATAGTAAAATATGGGAAACATACAAACGTCAAGTAGGTTATGTAGTACGAATGTTATTGAGTGAGGTGTAAATATGAAAAAAGTAGATAATAACTATAATAACCTAGTAGAGGTTGCTAGATTAATGATTAGAGATTACTTGTATTATGGTTATGGTATTAAAACATTCTTAGAACAAGATTATGATATAACTAAGGAATTAGGTATTCATAAGATAAAAGAATTGTTTAAAGAACAAACTGAAATATTAGGTAATGAATAGAAAAATAGAAAAGAGGTGTAAAAATGAATAGTTATGTAACATTAGTAGGACGTATTGTAAATGAACTAACAATTGATAGTGATACAAAAAATTGTGAAATAACAATTGCAATAAGTAGAGAATTCAAAAATGAAGATGGTATATATGAAACTGATTATATACCCGTAACTTTAAAAGGAAATATTGCTAAAAATGTAGTAGAATATTGCAAAAAAGGCGACTTAATAGCAATTAAAGGAAGAATAGAAACTTCTATATATGAAAAAGAAGATGGTACTAAAATAAGAAATATTGAAATAATCGCTAATAAAGCAACATTCTTATCAAGCAAAAATTAGATAATTAAATATCTAACTTGCTTTAATATACCTAGAATAAGGTATAAAAATATATTTCATTTATATAAAGACACTATGCAAGAGCATAGTTAAGTCAAAAAGAGAGGGAGGAAAATGTAAATGGAAAATGAAAACGTAGTGTGTAGTGTATGTGGAAATACTATACATAATGATAACTACACAATTATAGAAGAGGAGGTTGTTTGTACTGATTGTAGTGAGCATATAACTTATTGCGAACATTGTGGTAAAACTATAGACGATAGAGATGACGAAACTCATTGTTATGACGGCAACTACTATTGTGATGATTGCTACAATGAATTATTTAATGTTTGTAGAAGTTGTGGTAATACAATTCCGACAGACGATTGTAATTGGTATGATGATGAACCATATTGTAGGGATTGTTATGAAAATAATTTTTGCACCTGCAATAATTGTGGTGATGTGATACAACGTGATTATGCGTATGTATATGATGACAAAACATATTGTGAAGATTGCTACAATGATAATTTTTGTGAGTGCTATAATTGTGGTGACACAATAAGACGTGATTATGCGTATGTATATGATGAGGAATACTATTGTGAAGATTGCTATAATAATGTAGATATTATACATGGTTATCATCATAGAGATTTAGAAATTGAGTATAAACAAGTAAATAGTGATGATTTAAATTGGTATTTAGGTTTTGAACTAGAAGTGGAAAAAGATAGAGGTAGTAGATTTAATAATCAGCAAATGGCACAATATATTAGACAAAACTACCCTGAATTAGGCTTAGTATTTGAAACTGATGGTAGTTTGAGTACTGGGTTTGAAATAATATCTCAACCTATGACAATTAATTATATCTATAAGCATAGTGAGGACTTTAAAGGTATTCTAAAAGCATTACAAGATAATGGCTTTAAATCTCATGATACATCAACTTGTGGTTTACATATTCATGTTAGTAGAACAATTTTAGGCGAAGGGACTAATGCAACTAAAAACTTGAATAAACTAATCTTATTCACTGAAACATTTAAAGATGAAATTAAGAGATTTTCTAGACGTGATAATTATGGGTATTGTAAATTCACTAGTGATACTAGAGGACTTAAAAATAAAACTTATTATAAGTCTAGTGAAATATTAAAAAGATTAAATGATATGGGTAGTAGATACCAAGTAGTAAATACTACAAATAATAATACAATAGAGATAAGGGTATTTAGAGGTACTCTTAAATATGAAACGTTTATGGCTACTTTAGAATTTGTATATAATATGTTTAAATGTATTACTGAGGTACCGACTAGAAAAATAAACTTTAATAAGGTAATAAAATATACTGATACATTATATTTACAAGACTATTGTGCTGAAAAAGAGATATATAATAGCACTTATATGAGTGATGAGACAAGTAATATTAAAAAGAACTTAACTAAAAAAGTAGATAATACTAACAAGATAATAGATACATATAATGATTGTATAAATCAATCAATTGTTAAAATAGTAGATACTTTAGACAAAATGACTGATAAGAATAAAATACAAAAAGAACTATTAATAGATAAGAAAAATGATACAAGTTTGTATATGAGTTTATATACAGACTTGGCAAGATTAAATGATAGAAAAACTACAAAAGTAGATATTAGTAATGATGACTTATTAGATAGCATTATAAAACTTGATAATATAGATATAAATGATTTTATATCTACACTTACACGCTTTATAAATGATTTAAAAGAAACTTTAAAATATAGTTGTATATATGTAGATGAAAATAAAGACTTATTATCAAAATTATGTGAAGAACTTGATAAAATACAAGAAAATTTAAAAGAAAATACGCAAGAAAATAGAGGGAGTGAGGAATAATGTGTATTATAGTTAGTAAAGAAAAAGGTGTGAAACTACCTACTAAAAAGATTTTAGAAAATTGTTTTAATAGAAATAGTGATGGTGCAGGATTCATGTATGTTAAAAACAACCAAGTTATGATTGATAAGGGTTATATGACTTTTGAGGACTTTTACAAGAGATTAAAAGAACTTAAAAAAGAGTTTGGTAATGATTTAACTGATAAAGCATTAGTTATGCACTTTAGAATAGGAACTCATGGGAATAATGATAAAGAAACAACGCACCCATTTCCTATCAGTAGTAATGAAAATGAGTTAAGAAAATTAAAAACAACTACTAATGTGGGAATGGCTCATAATGGTATTATACCTTATTATGGTTATTATACTTTATTAAGTGATACTCAAGCATTTATAAAAGATTATGTGAGTATATTTAGAGATTTAGATAAACATTTTTATAAAAATGATAGAGTTATGAAACTAATTGAAAAGACGGCAAATAGTAAATTATGTTTTTTAGATAATCAAGAAAACATATATTATCTAGGAGAGTTTGTAGAAAATGAGGGAGTTAAGTATAGTAATGAAACTTATAAATCTTATACATATTCTTATAAACCTTGGTATGCTACTAATACAACAACTGATAAAACTAAAACTGATAATACTGATACATCTAAAAAATTAAATAACTATACTTATAATGATTTATACTACTATGATGATAAATACTATGATGATAACTACTATGATGACTACTATTTGGAATATGGTAAAAATGCAAAATATAGTGAACTATTAGAAGTTGAAGAATACTTATATAATCATAAAGATTATAGACTATTAGATGTTGGAGAGTATTATGAAGAAAATGGAGATATTTATGATGTTTCTAGCAATGATATTTTACTATACAACACTAAAAATGGTAAATTATATGAATGGGTAAATGGTGGAATATCTTTTATAGCAGCAAATGTTAAAGTTTATGATGAGTTTGCATTTAATAATAATGAATTAATTAATGCTAAGGTAGGTGCTTAATATGAAATTTAAAGTCAAACTACCAGAACAAGATAGTGTTAATATTATGACTGAATTACAACTCAAAAAGATTTATAAAAATGAAGTTAATACTAAAATGATGGATAATTTAGGAGATGGTGCAGAGTGGAGAAAATGGTACTTTTTGTATGATGACTTAGAAGAAGATTTAACTACAATTAATGATATGTTAAAAGTGTTAACTGAATTAGGTTATAAAATAGAAAGAGTTTAAGGTGGTTTATGTATATAGTATGTGAAAAAGATAAAATAGATAGACTAGGGATCAAACTAGATGATGAGGTAAACATTGGAGATAGAGATAACGTAGATGAATTAATACAATTAATAAAAGAAATAAGAGATATTAAAATATCTAAAAGAACTATCTACAATGCAATTAAAACAGGTAAACCAATATTTGGTAAATACTACATATATAAGATTAAAGACAAATAGTGCATAGTCTTAAATTTATAGTGTTATAATAAATTAGAGAGGGAGGTAAATATGGAAAACAAACTAATTGAATTACAAGAAATATTATTTAAAAATATTAATAGTTTAGACAAAGAAACTGAAAATATAGCAACTGAAATTGCTAGAAATAATACTTTATCTAATAGTGTAACAACATTTATAAAAGCAGTTAATTTAAATTTAAGAATTAAAGAGGTTGCTTGTAAAAATGAACAAACTTAGGAATAGTAGTTGCTAAACATCACTATAAAATTAAGGAGATACAAGATGGAATTAATAAACGTGGAATTGAGAGATTATCAAAAGAAGATATTAAATGATTTAAAGTGTGTTCCTAGTATTGGTTTATTTATGAAAGCAGGTTGTGTAGATAAAGATACTGAATATTTTAATGGTAAAGAGTGGAAAAAGATTTGTGATTATACAAATGGAGAATATGTATTACAATTTGATAAGAATACAAATAATGCAATTTTAGATAAACCATTAGAATATATTAAAGAAGAAGAAGATACTCTATATCATATAAAAACAAAATATGGAATAGACCAATGCTTATCAAAAGAACATAATATGTTATTTTATAATGTGCATAATGGTAAACTTTTTGATATGAGATGTGATGATTTTATAGAAAATCATAACAAATTAAAACTTGGGTTTTATCACAAATTCTTAACTACATTTAATTATGATGGTAAAGGTATAGAATTAAGTGATGATGAAATTAAACTAATGTTGGCAGTTATATGTGATGGTTATTTTCCTAGTAAAACAACAAATAGATGTAATATACACTTAAAGAAAGAAAGAAAAATAAATGAATTAGAACAAATATTATTATTATGTAATATTAAATACGCAAAATATATAAACTCTAATACAGGTTATACTACATTTACATTTTATGCACCAAAAAGAGAGAAAGAGTTTAAAAGTTATTGGTATAATTGTTCTAAACATCAAATTAAAATAATAACTGATAATATATGTAAATGGGATGGAAGTTATAGGAAAGGTCGACAAACATTCTCAAATACTAATAAAAACACAATAGACTTTATTCAATTTGCGTTTGCTTGTGTAGGAAAAAGAGCGTCTATTAGTATAGATAATAGGATTGGAGATATTCATAAAAGTATTTGTTATGCTTTGAATATTTCTAATAGAAATAAAGTTAGTATAATAAATAGTAATCCAAAAAATAAAAATGAAATAAAACCTTATAAAACAATAGATGGTTATAAGTATTGTTTTAGAACAAAAACAGGTTATTTGGTATTAAGAAGAAATGGAAAAATATTTATAACAGGAAATAGTGGAAAAACTTTAACAGGACTTGCTAGAGTAGAGCAAAATAAAACAAAGAATCTTCTAGTAATTTGTCCTCAAAAAATCATTAGTCAATGGTGGGAGGTATTAAGTGAACATACGACTTATACTCCACTTACATACCCACTTAAAAAATCGGCTAAAGAGAAAAACAAAATCATAGAAGATTATTTAAAGACTGATACTGAACATTGTGTGGTTGTCAATTTTGATATAATAACCAAGATAACTTGTCTAGATAAATATATTGATAATAATTGGACTATTATTATTGATGAAAGTCATAAGATTAAAAATCTAGGTAGCACAAGAGCACCAGTTAAGATAACTAAAAGATGTTTACAACTAGGAACTCTAACAATGTATAAAATTATTATGACAGCCACTCCAACTGAGAAAGAGTTTGGTGGTTATATAGATTTATATACTCAATTAAAATTTTTAGGGTATATTGATTATAGTATTAATTATTTTAGGAATCAATTTTGTATAATAAACTATTTACAACTACCTGGAATGCCTTTTCCTGTTCGGCAAATAGTAGGTTATAAACCATTAGAAATTGAAACCTATTTAACTCCTATTCTTAAATCTACTTGTAGGTATTATTCACCTAAGTATGGAGATTATGAACCTGTAATGATTAATATTAAAATACCTAAACCTAAAAGTTATAACAAGTTATTGATTAATAGAACTTATAAAGATATAACTTTTGATAATGTTAGTGCTTTTAGAATTGGTAAAAAATCATTAATAAGTGGTAGAATAACAGGGACTAATGAATATGGAGATAGATTTATCTATGATGATAATGACGAGAAATCAAGTTGGCTAGAAGAATTTTTATCTAATACTGATGAGATAGTTAGTATTCTATATTGTTACAATGTGGAAAAAGACGTTATAATCAAGGTATGTGAGAAACTAAAAAAGAAATATATTGTGATTAATGGAGAAACTATTGATAAACCTAAAGAACTTAAAAAGGAATTTGATATAGTTATAGGACAATATGATGCATTTAGTGAAAGTCTTGATGGCTTACAACATAAATGCCATTTAATGGTATTCTATTCTATGCCTGATAGTAGTTTGGCTTATAGACAAAGTCTAGGAAGAATTGATAGAATAGGACAAACTAAAGTGCCAACTTATTATCATTTAATTATGGAGAAAACAATAGATGAGAAAATCTATGAAATGTTAATGAGTAAAGTTGAGTTTAGTGAAAAAGATTTAAATAAATTAACAATTTAATGAAAATTAGTGCATGATTTAAATAAGCGTGTGCTATGATATATTAGAAAGGAGAAATTATGGCTAAGTATATTATTAAACCATCTAAAAGACAAGAACTTTTAGACTATACAATTCAAAACTATGCTGGTGTTGAATGTACTAGAAGAAAAGAAGTTGTTTTAGAAAACAAACCTAAGAGTTATTTAAGATGGACAAAGTGGTTTAAATTAGATGTTCTTGATGAAGTCTTAATGGAAGAAGATTGTGAAGAAATTGTGATTGAACCAACTGAACATACAAATATTCAAGAGGAAATTGTAGAAGATTCAAATCAAATGGAAGTACCAAATGAAGAATATTATGAAAATTTAGGAATTTAGGAGGAATTATGGAAGAAAATACTAATATCAATTGGCTTGAAGTGTTTAAAGCCAACTATAATGGAGAAACCGAAGAGGCAAAGTCCATAGAAGAATATATAAAAAACACATATAATGGAGCCAAGTATGTACCTTGGGCTACAATGGAAAGATTAACTTATATGCAAGACCCAACAGCAACTTTTGAAACAATGACAAATGAAAATGGTGGACTTGTTTGGACAGATGGTTTTACTAATAAAAATAAAATGGTTGCAAAAGATGGGTCAACTACTGAAACTGAAGCATTAGTAGTTAGCCACTTTGTTAAAGTATCTTGCACATTCCTAGGCAAACATTTTGTAGAGGAATACCCTATTCAAGACCAAGATTATAGTGCAGCCAAAATCTATAATCAAAACTTAGTTAATAAGGCTATTAAAAGAGCAATGGCTAAAGTTGCTAGTAGAGCAACAGGTATTGGTTTAAAACTTTATGAAAATAAAGATTTACAATTTGAAGATGATATAGAAGAAACTAAACCTGAGGTTAAGAAATCTACTAGAACTAAAAAGACTGAAACTCAAGAACAACCTAAAGTTGAACTAGTTAAAGCAGAACAACCTAGAGTTGAGATGACTGAGGAACAAAAAGTTGCTAATATTTTAGATGGTGGTGAAACTGAAGCCTACTTAAATGGTGAAAGAACATTTGAACCACAAGAAGTTAAAGAAGAAATCACTATACCTAGAGAGATATTTGAATTAATTAATTTAATTAAAACAGAAGATAAAGAAAAAATGACTAGAGTGTTACAGAACTTAAATGTAGCAATTCTAAAACAACATGGCTTTACTTTATCAGTAGAAGATAGCGAAGAAGATTTGGCTAAAAAATTATCAGCATTTAAAGATGTAACAATCTTTACAAAAGCAATTAAAAATATGTTAAATTAGGAGGAAATAAAAAATGGAAAAAATAGAAAAAAATATGAAAGTTAAAAGAGAAAAATATTTAAGTGAAAGTGCTATTAATGAGGTAATAAATGATTTTAAAGATGTAAGAGAAGTTGTTAAAAGAGAAGGTAGACCAATTAGTTGTATGTGTATAATGAGTTCAGCAGGTTTATGTGGTAATGCTAGTTCTATGGACTATATGTCAATGATAGCAACTTCTTTAGTGCACCTAATTAAAGGAAATATTCTTGATGTTGATGACCTTGGTATAATATTTAAAACTGTACTTAAAACACTTGAAAAGGAATTTGAGGATAAAACTAAAGATGAAACCGAAGATGATGTTAATAAATTAGTTAGTGTTTTAAATGAACTTAAAGACCTTGTAAAAACATTAAAAGATATGTAATAGGTGTCTTATGACTAAATTTAAAAAATTTTATAGTGTAGAAGGCACTAATTATTCATTAATGAGTTTTCAAGATAGTCTATATCTAGGAATTGAATTAACATTCAATATTCCTAGAAAAATAGGAAAACCAAAAAAGATTACTCAAGAATTTAAAGTTATTGAATTAACCCCACCATTATTACAATTATTTCAATTTATGGTAAATGGTTTAGAAATTGACAAGGAAGATAAAGATTTTCCAGAAATGACAACTTACAAGAGATTCAAGGCTAGAGATGTTATTAATTCTATTAAAGATATGTACCAAGAATCACTTGAAAACGAAATTTCGTACATTATTGATGATTTTAATAAATGGTGTAATAATTATAGAGAAGATAATCAAGATACTATGTCTAATGAAGATATAGAAAAAGTATTAAATTATAATAGAAACGCTGTAGATAAAACTATTAGACAAATAATGGAAACTAATGTAATAAATACTTTAAATTTTAAAAAACCTAAAATAGTTGATAGTAAAGATTTATATGAGTTTAGTATGTTAGAAAATTTACAATTTTTATACTCTCAAAATTTTAATAATAATTTAACAATAAGTTATTTTTATGATTTAGATGTGTTTGGAGTTATAACTATTTATAAAGTACATACAGTTAAAGGTTATGTAAAAACTGTAGAAAGTTTCATACTAAATAAAGAAATAATAAATAAACTATTAGATTATGTAGTATCTAATAAATTGTAAAGGAGGTAAATATGGCACTAGATGAAGCATTTGAAATAGCCTTTAATAGAACATTAGAAAATGGGCTAAAAAATGATTTAGATATGTTTACAAATAAGAATTTATCTGATGAAGAACTTGCTAAATGGGAAAAAATATATAAGTTATTAGGAGCATTGTTCTATCTTAATTTTAAAGAAAACTTATTTAAAACATTAAGTGAAAACCAAGGTAAGGTTACAAAAAATAAAGAACCTAAAAAAGATATAGAAGAAAAAGAAAAGGAGAATTAATATGGTAAACACAGGTTTAGATAGAAAATATGTAGCAAGTGCTAAGGGGGCTGCAAATTTTGACCCAATTCCAGAAGGAGAATATAAACTTAGAGTTAAGGAAATTGACCCTTGGAAAGAATCTAAAAAGACAATTAAAGTTATTTTAAAAGATGAAAATGGAAATGCTTTAAAAGATGAAAAAGGTCAAAATTTAACTGAAACAGTAGATAATTGTTTATTTTATAATTGTACAGTTAAATTTGAGGTTATTGAAGGCGAATATGCTGGACGTACGATATTCCATAATTTGACAACTCACCCAAATATGAGTTTCTCAATTGACAATTTCTTGTATGCAATTGGTATTCCAGAAATATCAGCAGGTCAAATTCAATCAAGTTGTCTAGGAAAAGAATGTATTGGTAATGTAATTATAGGTACATATACTAAAACTGTTCAAAATAAAACAACAGGAATTGATGAAGAAGTTGAAAGAAATATCAATAGAATCAAGTCTTTAAAACCTTTAAATAACCCTCAAGCCAATTCAAATGAATATACTAACTTAGGAATTTAATGGAATACTTTAAAAAGTATTTTAGTGATGTAGAGAACTGGAATTATGAAGAAGTAAAAGTTAGGTGCCCTTTTCACTCTGATTCCCACCCTTCTGCATCCATAAATACTTCCCATTCCTTATTCCATTGTTGGGTTTGTGATGTAGGGTATAATGAAGAACAATTTATTGCTAAGGTTAATAATATATCAAAAACTAATGCTATTAGATTATTAGATAAATACAATTATGATAATAAATGGGACACTCAAAAAGGTTTACTTTGGTCTAATGATAAATTTTTAAATGCTGTTAAATCATTAGGTTTAAGTGAAGATACTATTGATAGTTTAAACTTAGGACTTGTAAAAGATGATTTATCTAGGGATTTTCTAGGAATACCTGTTTATTATAATAATATGCTTGTAGATGTTAGGAGATACAACTTATTAAAATATGAAGGTGTACCTAAAATGTTATCTAATAGTGGGGCACTTAGTGGTTGGTTAATTCCTTATGATAAGTTCTTAAATAGTAGCGATACTTGTTATTTATTTGAAGGCGAAAAGGATATGTTAATGGCTAGAGATTTAGGTATTAATGCTTACACTTTAACAGGTGGAGCAGGTGCTATACCTAATGAATATGTCATTAATAGTTTTAAAAATAAAGATATTATAGTTTGTTATGATAACGATAATGCTGGTAGGAAAGGCATGAATAATCTTTTTAATACATTAAAAGATATTGTTAAGTCTATTAAATATATCAACATTGGAGATGTCGTAAAAGAGAATAAAGAAGATTTTTATGATTATATACAAAAATATAATGGTAACGTCTTTGAGTTCTATTCATTAAAATTACACGAATTTAATATAGAAGATACATTAGAAAATATTATTACAATTAAAAAAGCATTAAGTGAAAGTTTATTAAAAAGAGATTTAAAAAGTATAATAACAGTAACAAGTGAATTTTCAGACCCTTATTCCGTTCCTACTATAGTAGAGTGTGAAAAATTAAAAGACACTAATAGTAGAAATGATGAGATGTTCGAAGGAGAAAAAAGATATTGGTATTTAGAAGATACCAATTTAAATGAAATGCTAGAGTTAATAGAAGTTAATGCTAAGAAAGTTGAAATAACCTCAAAGGTTAAACAATTTATGGGTATTAGTGCTAAAGAACCTTTTGTAGAAGTTAGATTTAAAGACCCTAAGACAATTTTTAAATCAATTATTTCCGATAAAGACAATGATGGCTCTAGTGTAAATTTAGATATTTATAGTTTTGAGAAGTTAAATGTTGGACAGCAATATGAAATAAAATACAGAATATACCCTCACCCAACTAAAAACCAAAAGTTAATTGCTGTAGCATTTGATGTAAAGGCTATAAATAACAATGATAATTATGTTGTAAATAAAGAAAAATTAAGTAAGTTTAAATTTGAAGGTAGTGTTCAAGACAAACTAGATAAATTATATGAAAGTGCTAAGCATTATGTGGCTAAACATTTAAACTTTGATATATGGTTAATGACTGATTTAGTTTTTAATAGTATATTAGATTTTAAATATGGTGAAGTTATGCGTGGAGCTTTAGATGTATTTTTCCTAGGAGATACCCAAGTTGGTAAGTCTGAAACAACAAGTAAACTAGTAGATTTATATAATTTTGGACACTTTTTATCTTTAAAAACTTCTACAACTGTAGGTCTTATTGGTGGGTCTAATAAAATAGATGGGTCATTTTGTAATACAATAGGCTCTATTCCTAGACAACACAAAAGACTTGTAATATTAGAAGAATTTAGTGGTGCAAGACCTGACTTTATTAAGACTATGACTGATATTAGAAGTAGTAATGAACTTAGAATATCAAGAGTTAGTGGAGAGTTAGTAGTCCCTTGCAAACTTAGAATGATAACAATTAGCAACCCAATTAATGATGAAAATGGAAACCCTAGATTCTTAAGCACGTTCCCTAATGGGGTAATGCCTATAATGGAATTAATTAAAAGTGCTGAAGATGTATCAAGATATGATGGTTTTCTATTAATACCAAAGGTTGAAAAAAGATTTAACCCATTTGAACTTAGTCTAAGTGGAGTACCTATACCAAAACAATGCTACGAAGAAAAAGCAAAATGGGTAATGACTAGAGGTGTTGATAATGTTGAATTTGCTAATGGGGTTGAGAGTTATATCTGGGAAAAAGCAGAAGAACTAAATAAAAAATTTGAATGTAACTTTCCTTTATTTGGAACAACAACAAGTAAGAAATTAGCAAGATTTTGTGTAGCATTAGCAAGTTTAGTTATGAATGTTGATGAGAGTTATGAAAATGTTATAGTAACTAAAGATATAGTAGATTTTATAGTCAGTTATTTAACTAAGATTTATACCTCAAATGTATTTAAACTTGATAAATATGCTAGTGATTACAAGTCATATAATGAGTACAATGATGATGACATAAAAGTTTTACAATCATTATATGGGAATAATTCTACATTTATTGATTTCATATCTACACAAAACAAGACTACTAGAAGTAACTTATTAAGTATTAGTGGTATTGAAGGTAATAAATTTGCAGTATTATTTAATAAAATGGTGCAATTTAAATTTATAAGATTGAACAATGATAATGTTTATCCTACAGATAAATTTAGAAAAGTCTATAATCTAATAGATAAATCGTTTAAAACTGATGTAGGTAGCAAAGTTGAAAATTCAAGTGGTGTTCAATTTGTTGGAAAATTAAATTAGGAGGTATAAAATGGGAAAAGTACAATTGACAGAAGAATTATTAAGAAGGTATAAGACACACCCTAGAATTCTAGAGATACGTCTTATACTTCTTTTTGATATTTTTGAAAAAGAATTAGGATATAATGGTGCTAGGAGTTTATTCTCTGGTATATGTTATGGTTTTAAGAGAAATATGGATATTATAAGTATGGTAATTAGCAGACGTTATGATATTAAAAGAAGTTCTAAAACTAAAAAAATTGCTTGGAGGCAAGAGGTTATGTTTATGGGGTTATGTTATGGGGAATCTCCTTATAAGATAGCCAAAAATTACCTACACATGGCTCCTGTTAATATGTATAGAGAAAATGCTTATTGCAACCCTGACGAATATATAACCGATGAATGGCTAAGAAACCTTGATGATGAGGTATTTATCGTAGGTGGAGAGACATATAGAAATGAAGTATCATCTTTCTTAGACATTATGGACGGTATAGACGCAGCGTTAAAGAACTGGCAAGGTAAAGGAAAGGACATTTAATTATGTATTTACATCAAAAATTAAAATATAATTATAAACATCTAAAAAATGGTGATGAAGTATATAATAGTTTATTAAAAGCACGAGGTGCTAGTTATATAGGTTTCGATACTGAAACAACAGGTCTTAATATTATAACTGATAAACCATTTTTACTTTCTTATGGATGGGAGAATAACGGAGAAAAGTATGTTTACACTGTGGACTATACGGAAGATGTAGGTAAAGTGTTTGTGGACTTTGTAACTAAATATTACATACCATTATTTGCCCACAATGCTAAATATGATTATCATATGTTTCAAAATGGTGGTTCGCCTATATATGATAACACCACTATTTATGATAGTATTACAGTTGCAAGATTAACTGAAAATGCAGATGAAAGAATAAGTATGAGTTTAGAATCTTTAGGAACTAGATATGTTGATGAAGAATCTAAATTTGCAGGTCATATTATTAAAGATATTATTCGTAAGATAGATGATAGAAATAGAACTAGATTAAAAGAAATTTTAATAGAGAAGTTTCCTGATGATGGGTTTAGTGTTATTACTAAACAAGGTAAAATTAAATACACTAGTAAACTAACTGAACTTATTGATAATTATGAAAAGACTAGAACACCTTGGGTAAATGATGATAACCCTTATTTCCAAGTTATTGATAATAACTTTAAAAGAGCAACTTATGAAGATGTTTATAAAGAACAACCAGACTTAATGAGAAACTATGCTGCTGATGATATTGTAATTATGCTAGAGTACCTAAAGAAAGCATTACCTGTATTAGAACACGTTGATGAAAACTTTACTATTCTAAAAAGAGAAGGAGAACTCATTAAGGCTGTTGCTTTTATGGAGAATACAGGTTTTAAGGTTGATATAAACTATATTTTAGAAAGTAGAAAAAAGGTTGTAGCATATAGAGAATTACTTTATTTAGAACTATATATCTATACAGGTACACAATTCTCAGTGGCACAACATAATACTATTAAGAAATTATTTTTAGAGAAATATGGTATCCAAATGGAAAAAGCAGACGAAAAAGCCTTAAAATATGTAATAGAAAATGTTAAAGACGAAACTATTATAAATGTTTGTAAAAACATTATGGAACTAAGAACTCTAGATAAATGGTTATCAACTTATATAGATGGTAAACTTAAATCAATTGTAAATGGTAGAATTTATACTGATATAAATAATAGTGGTGCTGTATCTGGTAGAGTTAGTTGTGATATGCAACAACAACCTAAAGAAGGTCTATTTGATAGAGATGGAAATGAATTATTCCACCCTAGACGTGCATTTATATGTGATGATGGTTATAAATTATTCTTTATTGACGAGAGTCAGATGGAACTCAGGATCCAAGCCCAATATACCATACTCCATAGTAGTGAACCTGATATGAGTTTATGTAGGGCATATATGCCTTATAAATGCTACAATGATGTATCCACAGTATTTGACTACAATAACCCTGAACATATTAAAAACTTTAGAGATAAGAAATGGTATGAGTTAGGTACTGGTAAAGAATGGGAGCCTACTGATTTACATAGTGAAACAACTAGACACGCTTTTCCAGACATTGACCCAAGTAGTCCTGAGTTTAAAAAGAAACGTAAACTAGGAAAGAGATGTAATTTCTTAAAGGTATATCAAGGTGGAGTACAAGCATTAAAAGAAAGTCTAGGAGTAAGTGATGAAGTTGCACAAGCACTAGACAGTGCGTTCTATAAAGCATTCCCTAGAATTAAAGATTATCAAGAGTGGGTAACCAAACAATTAAGCCTTTATGGTTATGCAGAGAACTTATATGGCAGACGTTATTATATGGAAGATAGCAGACAATTCTATAAAGGTTGTAATTATTTAATTCAAGGGACCTGTGCAGATATGGTCAAAACTTTTGAGATAAAGATATGGAAATTTATTAAAGAAAATAATTTAAAAACTAAAATGGTTTTACCTATACACGATAGACAAAATTGTCGTGTCTAAAATGCTTTGTATGCTGGAAACCCCTAAAGACAAGAAACTACAACAAAACTCGTAATGAGTAAGTGTGATAGTTCTAAAAACTTCTTGTATGTCGTGAATAATTATGATAAAATTATTTATGTAAATGGGCAATCAGCAGGGAGGTGTTTGCAATGTTAGAACAGTTATTATATAGTGGTAAATTAGGTGATGGTTGTTTAGTAAAACAATCCAAAACATCTAATGCTACAATAACTTTCAATACTATTTGTATTGATTATTTAATACATAAAAAATGTATATTAGAACAAAATAATATAATTACTTCTCATATAACTTATGGGTTGAGTGGCTATAAAAAAGGAAGAAAAATACCAAGATTTAGTTCAAGGGTAGATGAAAGAATAACAAGAGTTTATGATATGACAAAACTAGAATGTATAAAAAGCCTAGACAAACAAGGTTTAATATATTTATTCTTAGATGATGGGTCATTACATAAAACTAAGTTATTTGGAAATATATATTGTAATAGTTTTAATGATGAGGAAATTAAAGCATTAATTGATAAAATATTTGAACTATATCCAGGTGTTAGATGTTCAAAACTTATAGATAGAAAGAAAGACGGTAGGGAATATCCTTATGTGTCTATAAAGAAGTCAACAATGTTAGATTTTTTAAAAGATATACAAGATTTTGTAATTAAATATGATATACAAGATATGTTTTACAAAGCAAACATACCCTCAACGACTATCTCGTAAGAGAGTACACTCAAGTGGGTGGAAATAAGCATTACTTTGAAAAGTAAAGATATAGTCTAATCTATATGGAAACATATAGCAGTTCATAAGAGAACGGGTAAGGATTAACGAACCTTATTGAATATAAATGGAATTAGTATTTTTAGTACCTAATGGTGAAGAACAATATGTAAAAGACTTAAAACATATTATGGAAGATACTTTAGACGTTATAAAAAATATTCCTATGGTGGCAGAGGTCGAAATGTCTGAAACAAGTTGGAAAGATAAGAAAGGTTATGAATTATGATAAATAGAGAAGAATTAATAAAACATGGTTATAAGACTTATGATAGTGATGTTCTTTATAGTGCTGTATGTCTTTACCAAAAGAGAATCAAAGATGATAAAGGTACTAAATATTTTATAGATATTTATGAGTATATACTTAAATCAAAGGATAATTATGATAAGTTTAAGAGTTATGAAGCAAGACTTGTAACTTCATTAAAAAATGATACATATAGTCTTAATATCTTATTATATTGTATAGATAATAACACAACTATAGAACAATTAGAAAAAGATATTGAGGATATTTGGACAAAGTTAGGTTGTGATTACTATGAAAAAAGCAATGATTAATTATATAAAAAGCCCAAAATTTGATGATATTTACACACCTAGTTATGCTATTGAACCTTTACTAGAGTATATACCTAAAGGTATAACTGTCTGGGAATGTTGTGATTTTGGTAAAAGTGAAATAACTAGACTATTAAAAGAACACGGTTGTAAGGTTATATCAACTGATAAGGAAGAAAATTTCTTTGAATATAAACCTACAGAACATTTTGATATGATTATTACAAACCCTCCATACTCCCTTAAAGATGATTTCATAGCAAAGTGTTATGAGTGGGGTAAGCCATTTGCACTATTATTACCAATAACAAGCCTAGAAGGTAAATTTAGAGGTAGTTTATTTAGAAAATATGGCATTGAAGTTCTAGTATTAGATGGGTGTGTACAATTTTTAGAGAATATGGTAGATAATTATGGTAAAAAAGGTGGAAATTGGTTTAATACAAGTTGGTTTTGCTACCATATATTGCCAGATAAATTAGTATTTAAAGAGTTAAAGAAAGAAGAATAAATTATGAAATTAGAAGATTATAACAAATATTATATACAAGGTTCAGACCATTATTTAATACCTAAAGATGTATTTAAAGAATTATTTAATGAAATGATTAATTGGAAAGAAGAAAGTCAAAAGCAACAAGAAGTTATTGATAAAGCAATAAAAAAATTAAATGATTTTATTGAATGTTGTAAAGCCGAAAAATTAGAAAGTGGTAGTGATTATCTACATCATCAATATTGGGATATGTTTGAAAGATTTAATAAACAAGTAAAAGATATACTAAAAGAGGTAGAATAAATGAATAAAATTTGTAGATATAATTGTGAACATAATAAAAGTGGTGTTTGTCAAATATCAGTATGTGATAAAAGACTGATTATATCTGATAAAACAGAAATAAAACATTTAAGTCAGAGTTATTATGACCTTCATGAAAAATATTATAAATTACAAAAAGAAAACAAAATCTTAAAACAAAACGCAGAAAATAATAACAAAGTAGTTGATAAAATCACTTATACAATTAAACCTAGTTTTACAACAAGAAAATTAAAACAATTACAAAAAGAGAATGAAAAATTAAAACAAAATGCAGAAAATAATGACAAAGTAGTTGATAAAGTTAATTGGGAGAATCAATTGTTAAAGAAAGAAAATAAACAACTAAAAATACAAATAAGTGCTAGAGAAGAAGTATGCAATAGATTAGAGAGTAATTGGAATAAATTAAAAGAAGATTTAATAAAAATAAGAAAGTTAACTTTTACAAAGTATAATAAGAATGAATGGGAAAATTGCTTATCGTTTAATGATGATATATTACCATTAATTGAAAAGATGAAAGAACTAGAAAGAAGTGATAGTAATGGACAATGATACATTAGGAGATTATTGGAGAGATGTTAGCCCAATATTAAAACAACAAGCCCAAGAAAAAAGAGAAAATTGTTTTAATGATAGGCTAGAATATGCTAAGAAACAATTTGAAGAAAATAATATACCTTATAAACTATGTAATGAAAGTATAGGACATTTTAATTTACTAGATAATAAAAAGAAAGTATTAATGAGTTTCTGGAGTTATACTGGTAAACTATATATTCCAAGTACAGGGTTTAGTGATAATGTAGGTATTAGAAATTGTATAAAAAGATATAAAAGAATGGTGGGAAATAATGGAAATAATTAAAAGAGGCACTAAGACATTACCAGAAGATAAAATTTATATTGGAAAATGTCATACTTGTGGTTGTAAATTTACTTATAATGAATGTGACACTACTTACAAAGTGGTAAAATGTCCACAATGTGAATATTTAGTGGTAGTACCATTTATAAGAAAAAGATACAAAGGCGGTAAACGTGAGAGCACTAAGTAGAGAAGAACAAGCCCTCTTTGATGAGATGAAAGAAAGATGTCTTGCTAGAGGGCAATATAAAGATGAAAAAGCAAAAGATAAATTTAAAATGTTATGTCATTTAGAAGATTTTATGATACAGTATTGGGAATTACAACAACAAAACCAAAAATACAAAGAAGTAATGAATAAATTAAAAGAGATAATATAAAGTTATAATTTAGGTAAATATGATTATTCAATACCACCTGGAGGAATAACTGAATTATTAGATATTTTAAAAGAGGTATAATAAATGAATTATAGAGAAAAAATAAGAAAAGCAATAGAATGTCCTCAATTTGGAAATGGGCATTATGGAGAATGGGGAGCATTGAACTTAGAACAAAGAAAATATATAAAAAGATTATTAGATGAATTAGACAGTGCTGATAATTATATTAAAAAGTTATATTTAGAAAATCAAAAACAAAAAGATAAAATAGATGGTATATATGAAGAAAGAACTTATTTATATAACAAATTAAGTGTAGAAAATGAGCAATTAAATAGTTTAGTAAATAGTTATCAAGAAGAAATAAGGCAATTAAAGAAACAACTTGAAGATATAAAACAAGAATTAACAGATGAAAGAGATGAAAATTATAAATTAAGTGAATTATGGTGCAATAGTAGGATAAAAGTAAGGGACTTAGAAACTCAACAAAAAGAATTTATAAAGTATATGAACGATATTATTGAAGATTTAGAAACAGAAGATGTTGATGATGAAGAATTAAAGGGGTATTTACTACAAAGAATAAGTACATTTAAAGAAATTTTACAAAAATATAAAAATATAATAGGAAGTGATAAATAATGAAAAGTAGTGAATTTATAACTAAAGCAAAAGAACTAGTAAAGAAATATACTAATGAACATTTAGATAAAAGTGATGACATACCTGAATTTGATGTATTTGTAGTTTGGTATGCTTATGAATTAGGACATAGTAAAGCCTTATTAAGTACAACATTATTAGATGGTATGTATTATGAAATAACTTATAATTCAAATAAAGATGAAATATATTTTGATGCTTATAAAAAATTTGAAAATAAATGCTATAAAGGAGAATAATAAATAAAATGAAAAAAGATTTAAATTGGTATGCTTTTTATTGGGACTGTAATTCAAATTCTCTAGAAAGAACTGACGTTATACATAGTGATTTGATAGATGATGTTAAAAAAGCAATTAAAAAAGGTCAAGATTTTAAC
>JAGAIU010000012.1 GCA_017626395.1 Clostridia bacterium
CAAATTGAATTAAAACGAAGAGGAATAGATATGAAAGAAGCTTTTAATCAAATTAAAAGATATAAAAGACATTCATATTTTGGACTATATAAATTTATTCAATTATTTATTATAAGTAATGGTGTAGATACAAAATATTTTGCTAATGGGGATCAAGAACTTAATTATGGATTTACATTCTATTGGACTGATGTAGATAACAATAGAATTACTAATCTAGAGCAATTCTGTGTATTCTTCTTAGATAGATGTCATATTGGCAAAATGATTGCAAGATACATGATTATAAATGAAACAGAAAAAATGTTAATGGTAATGAGACCGTATCAAGTATATGCTGTAGAAAATATTGTATCTCGTGCTTTAGATACTAATAATAATGGTTATGTATGGCATACAACAGGTTCAGGTAAAACTATTACTTCATTTAAAACAAGTCAAATTTTATCTTTAGAACCATCTATTAATCAAGTATTCTTCTTAGTTGATAGAAAAGACTTAGACAAACAAACCTTAGATGAATTTAATAAATTCGATCCAGGTTGTGTTGATATGACAAATCAAACTGATAAATTAATACAACAAATTAAAGATAGTACAAAACCATTAATAATTACTACAATTCAAAAAATGGCTAATGCATGTTCAAATCCAAAATATGCAAGTGTTATGGAAAAATATAAAGATTTAAAAACAATCTTTATAATTGATGAGTGTCATAGATCTCAATTTGGAGATATGCATAGACAAATATCTAAAACATTTAGTAAAGCTCAATATTTTGGATTCACTGGTACTCCAAGATTTAAAGAAAATCCATCACAAGATGGTAGAAGTACAGCAGATATTTTTGAAAAATGTTTACATACATATTTAATTAAAGATGCTATTAAGGATGAGAATGTTTTAGGATTCTCAGTTGATTATATGAAGTTTGTTGAATTCAATGGACAAACAGAAGAAGATTTAATGGTAGAAGGAATAGATACTGATGAAGTATTTATGGCTGATGATAGAGTAAGACTTATTGCACAAGATATTATTGATCATCATAATGTTAAAACTAGAGATAGAAAATATAATGCTTTATTTACTGTTTCATCAATACCTTTATTAATTAAGTATTATGATATGTTTAAATCATTAAATCATGATTTGAAGATTGGTGCTATATTTACTTATGGAGCTAATGAAGATTTAGACAAGAATCCAGAACATTCAAGAGAAGCACTTGATAGATGTATGAAAGATTATAACAAGATGTTCAAGACTAATTTTAGTACTCATACATTTGATTCTTATTTTAGAGATATATGTAAGAGAATTAAAAATACTGAAATAGATATTGTTATAGTAGTTAATATGTTATTAACTGGATTTGATGCTAAAAGATTAAATACTTTATATGTAGATAAACCATTAAAATATCATGATCTTATTCAAGCATTTTCTAGAACTAACAGAGTTGAATCTGATACTAAACCATTTGGTAATATAGTATGTTATAGAACTACTAAAGCTAGAGTAGATGAAGCTGTTAAATTATTTTCACAAACAAATAGTGTTGATACAGTTATTATGGCTCCATATGAAACATACTTAGAAAAATTTAATAATGCAGTAAATAAATTATTAGAAATCACTCCAGTAGTTGAAAGTGTTGATTCACTTGAAAGTGAAGATGATATAAAAGAATTTATAGTCGCATTTAGAGAAGTAGCTAAAATATTAGTTAGTTTAAAAACATTTAATCAATTTGATTTAGATAATACTGATTCAATGATTAATACTCAAATGTTTGAAGATTATAAATCTAAATATTATGAATTATATAGAAAATTATCTAATGATAAAGAAAAGAGTTCTATTTTGAATGATATTACATTCTCACTAGAACTAATACAAACAGATAAAATTAATGTTTCTTATATCTTAAATTTAATTAGAAATGTTGACTTATCTAATGAAGAACAAAAACAAAAAGATATAGCTGATATTCAAAGCAAATTAGTTAATATTACAGATGATGAATTATTCTTAAAAGCTGAATTGATTAAGAGTTTCTTATCTTCTATCTTACCAGCTTTAAAAGAAGATGATTCAATTGATGAAGCTTTTGATAATCATATGAATAAGGAAAGACAAAAAGAAATTGAAAAATTTGCTACTGAAAATAATATTAACTTAGAAACACTAGAAACAATAATTAATGAATTTGAATATAGCGGTATTTTCCCAGATGGCTTAATAGGACAATCTATTGAAGCACCGTTCTTAAAGAAAATATCAATTATTGAAAATATTAAAGGATTCGTTAAGAATCTATTAAAGAAATATATGTAGGAGGTTAAATTATGTCTAGAGAAGAAAAACAACAATCACAACAAGCAGAACTTCAAAAACAATTATGGAGTATTGCTAATACCTTAAGAGGTAATATGGATGCAAATGATTTTAAAAACTATATTCTTGGATTAATCTTCTACAGATATTTATCTGAAAATCTAGTTAATTATGTTAATTCAACATATTTAAAAGATGATGAAATAGATTATGAAGAAGCTTGGAATAAAGAAGAATATAGAGAAGCATTAAAATCACAATTAATTAATGATTCAAATATGGGATATTTCTTAGAAGCTGATTATTTATGGAGTACATTAATTAAGAAAATTAAGACTGGTAAATTTGATATTTCAATGTTAGCTAAAGCAGTTAATACAATATCTGAATCAACTTTAGGAAATGAATCTGAAGATGATTTTGAAAATCTATTTGAAGATATGGATTTAAATAACTCTAAATTAGGTAGAGGAGAAGCTGAAAGAACTAAATTAATATCTACTATTATGCTTAAGATAGATGATATTGATTTCCATCATGAAGATGCTGAAATAGATGTATTAGGTGATGCATATGAATATTTGATTTCAAATTTCGCCGCATCAGCTGGTAAAAAAGCAGGAGAATTCTATACTCCACAACAAGTATCAAGAATACTTGCTAAATTAGTAACCTTAAATAAATCAAAATTACAAAGCGTTTATGATCCAACTTGTGGATCTGGTTCATTACTATTAAGAGTAGGTAAAGAAACTAAAGTTACATCATATTATGGTCAAGAGTTCAATTCAACTACTTACAACTTAGCTCGAATGAATATGTTATTACATGGTATTTCATTTAAACATTTTGATATTAAAAATGATGATACACTTGAAAGACCAAGACATATTGATATGAAGTTTGATGCCATCGTTGCTAATCCTCCATATTCAGCTCAATGGAGTGCAGATCCTAAGTTTATTGAAGATGAGAGATTTAGTGCTTATGGTAAGTTAGCTCCTAAATCAAAAGCTGATTTTGCATTTATTCAACATATGATTTATCAATTATCTGATAATGGAACTATGGCTGTAGTTTTACCACATGGGGTTCTATTTAGAGGTGCTTCTGAAGGAACTATAAGAGAATACTTAATTAAAGAAAAGAATTATTTAGATGCTGTAATTGGATTACCAGCAAATATATTCTATGGAACAAGTATTCCAACTTGTATTCTTGTATTTAAAAAATGTAGAGAGAATGAAGAAAATATTTTATTTATAGATGCATC
>JAGAIU010000013.1 GCA_017626395.1 Clostridia bacterium
AAAAAAATTTAAAAAATAGTTGTCAGACAAATAAAAATATGTTACTATATAAGAGTAGCAGGAAATAAAAAAAAAATAAACTAAAGAAAAAAGGATGGTATAAGAAATGATAACAAATAAAATAGAATTTACAAGAGAAGTAATAGAAGCAAATAAAAACTTAATAACAGCTATATGCGAATTAATGGAAACTAACCATGATATAAAAATAGAAGATGTACAAGACATAAATATATATGAAGAAGGTAATGACATATTGACTATAGAAGTAGAAGGATTCAAGTTTGTTGTATCAGATGATTATACAGCACTTGAAGAGTTAGCAATGGAGCAGGTAAAAGAAATAATAGAAGACTGTGGACTTACTGAAAACTTAATATTCGAAGCCGAATTACAAGGATGGATAAATGAAGAATACTTTAAAGAGTATTGGGATGATTTACATTACAGCATGGCGTATGATGAAGGTATATATAATATAATGGATTCAGAAGAAGTTGACTTATATGAATCAGGTGAGTTATCAGAAGAGGACATAAGAGAAAACTACTACAATTCATTACAAGACAGCATACAAAATAATTGGATAGACGAATTTAAATTTCAATTCGGTGATGACTTATTCAATGACATTGTTATAAAGGAAAATCTAATTAATATAGAAGAGTTGGCAAAATGGTGTGTAGAGATGGATGGAGTCGCTCACACTTTAGCAACTTACGACGGACAAGAAGAAGAGTTCAACGGGTTTTACTTCTTTAGAACTAACTAATATAATTTAAAGGGGGACAAGCATCCCCCAACTAATAAAACTGATAAAGAGATATAAAGGAGATATAAAGAGATGAGAAAACCACATATACAAATAATGGATAGAATTTTAGATAGCGTAAAGGATGATATATACTTCTCAAAGGTGGTGGAATTAGATAATAAAGTTATTTACGTTTCGTATTTTTGGGACATCCGTATAATAATAGATGATATTAAAAAAGAAGTTGTTTTTATAGGTAATGAGGAAGGGTATAGCTTTAGATGGACAGCAAAAACAATACAAGACATATTAATATATTTAAATGTAATACGTACAAATATAGAAGGATGTTATTAATAGGAGGATAAAAAGAGATGATAAAAGAGATATTAAACATATATTTAAAAAGTAAGCAAGACTTAATTGAAGAGAGACAGAAAGAAGGTACTACAATTACAAAAACAGTAACAACTGAAAATTACTACCCAATAGATAAGGAATATAGGGACATACTTGTTAAAGAGATGTTAAAGCATAATAACATAAAATTTTAATTAAGAATAGGAGATAAACCAATGATAAAACAATTATTAAATGAAGAATTAGTTACTATAAAAGGAATAACAATATTAAACATACTAATAGATGGGCGTAATATTGTGAGTCACTTCCTAAAGGATGGAGATATAATAAAATACCTACATAATTGTAGAATGTTAGTTATCAATAATACTCAAACTTTTATACATGGCATTGAAGAGATAACACAATTCACTGATAATAGTTATGACATACATATAAAGAATAGATAAACTACCTAATAAAGGTAGTTTTTTTTTATTGTCTAAATAAAGAGATATAAAACAGTATAGAAAATATATACACATATAAAAAGAGATATAATATAAATTGAACCTACCTATATAAAAACATATCCCCCTATAAACTAATACAATATATTTATATACTAATACAATACCTTTATAAACTAATATAATACCATTATAAAGAGATATATAACATATAACGTATAGTAGTATATAAGAGATATAGAGAACACATACAAGCCCATATATAAGAGATATAAAACATACATATATAAGAGATATAAAACATATACATATGTATAAAGAGATATACAAATATATAGAGGTACTATGTCACCATATTATTGAGGTATTCATATATATAAATATATACATAAAAATAAACACAACAAATAGTTATAAGTTATCCACATATCCACAACACTTATCAACAACTTATTAACAAGTTATTCACACAAATATTTTATAATATTTTTTATTAAATTGTATGTGAAGTATAGAATATTATATTTGTCAATAGGAAATTTTTTCCACATAAAAATTTTTTAAAAACACGAACATTTTATGGGGGGGTACACTTCTAAAGTTCGGGAAATTTTTCACAAGATAGTAAAATATAATTCGCACGTTATTTTTGAAATGGGGGTTGGTGATTTTATACGCTTGTTGAAAAGAATTGGGGTATCCCTATTCGTGGGGGTGGTATTTTAAAATGGGGTACTCCTAATTATACGGGTGGTTGTATATGATGGGGTACTCTGGGGGCATTGATAATGATAATCATTTTAACTTAATATTGAGAATTGTTCTCTTTATATACATAAAAAAAAAGAAGAGGTGTTGAACCTCTCCTATCTATAACATATGTTCTCTATTGTAATTATCTATATCTCTTTTTAATATTGGATATTCATTATCTATATATTCTATAATCTCTTGTATATCTCTTTCTGTATTATATCTCTTTGTATTAATTATTAGTGATAATCTCTTAAATGTATTAGCAATGTGCTGTGCATCCTCTTTATTAGTAAAGTAGTTGTTAGATTTATATAAATCATTATCCCACCTAAATCTATCATCTCTTGAACAGCAAACATCTAATGTAGGTGTTACAAAGTAATAAATCTGTCCTTTAGGTGTTCTAGG
>JAGAIU010000014.1 GCA_017626395.1 Clostridia bacterium
CATTCTTTACAAATGTAACAGAAAATAAAGATGTAGTTGTTACATTTGAGAAAATGGATACAAGTGTAATAGTTAAGCACCAAACAGAAGAGGGGCAAGATTTAAAAGATCCAGAAACAATAAATGGTAAAGTAGGAGATACATATACAACTGAAGAACTAGATTTACCAAACTATGAAATAAAAATTATGCCAAATAATAAAGCAGGTGAAATGACAGAAGAACAAATTACAGTAACATATGTATATAGTTTAGTAAAAGGAAAAGTAACAGTTACAAAAGTAGATAAAGCAGATGAAACTAAATTATTATCTGATGCAATATTTAAGCTAGAAAAATTAGATGATGATGGAAATGTAGATACAACATTTGCAGCAATAGAGAAAACAACAGATTCAACAGGAGTAATTGAATTTACAGATTTACTTGTTGGAAAATACAGAGTAACTGAAACAAAAGCACCAAAAGGATATGAATTAAGTAATGAACCGATAGATATAGAAATTACTAAAGAAAACAAGGAAGTAAATATAAAAGCAACAGATAGGTTAAAACTTATTCTTCCAGAAACAGGAGGTATAAATTATACAATAGTAATTTCTGGAATAGGACTAGCGGTAATGCTAGTGTCAGTACTTTTAATAAAATTCAGAAGTACAAAAGAAAATTAGTTATAATAGAAATAGTAGAAAAATCTACTATTTCTACTATATATTTAAAGAAAGAGGAGGAAAAATATGAAAAGCAAACTAAAAAAATATAGCCTACTTTTAATGGCTATAGTAATGGTTGCAGTATCAGCATTAACAGTATATGCAGCCACTCCAACAACTGGCTCTCTTACTATAATTACTCATGAACAAAAAAATGGAGATACTACAACAAATCCTGTTATGGAAGGAATAGAATATACTTTATATAAAGTAGATGAGACATGTGAAGATTACTGGGATGCACTTTATTATGTAAGTAATAATAATATAGCAGGAACTTCTGAAACAACAAATGATGAAGGTAAAATAGTGTTTGATAACTTGGAATTGGGAAGATATCTTGTTAGAGTTACATATGTTCCAGATGGCGGATTTAGATATGATAATTTCCTAGTAGATATACCAATGACTAATGCTCAAGGTACAGGATATGATTATGATATAACAGTAGAACCTAAAATAGTAACATCTTTTGGAAATCTTGAATTAACTAAAGTAGATAATGATGGAAAACCAATAAGTGGAGTTACATTTAAAGTTCAAGTTATGACTAATTATGCTGGTGTTTCAAGTTTAGAGGATACAACAGAAGATGTATGGTCAGACTATATACCAGAAGGAAGTAATCAAGTTTTAACCGTTACAACAGATAGTAATGGGAAAATAACTTTAAATAACTTACCATTAATGTATAGATCGAGTTATTTATCTGATGATGCTATGTTTGATAGAGTTACATATAGATTAGTCGAAGTTTCAGCACCAGATGGTTATATTATAGATAATTCGATTTTATCAAATGTAATATTTTCAATAAGTAATTTGTATGATTCTGATTATTATTTATATGCAGATACAAGTGCATTAAGTAACAGACAAAAATTGATGCTTGATATAGAATACGATGAGAACTTAACTAAAGTAACATATGTAAATGAAAAACCAACTGTAACAAAACAAGTAAAAAATAGTGAAGGAACATTTGTAGATGTAGCAGGAATAAATGCAACAGATACAGTTACATTCAAAGTGACAGCAGAAATACCAGAACAAATAGCGGATATGGCAACATATAAAATAACAGATGTTTTACCATCAGGATTAATATTAGATAGAAGCAGTATAGTAGTTGAAGGGGATTACTATAGTAGTCAATGGGAGCTTCCGACAGAATATTATACATTATCTGATACCGGATTAGAAATAACTTTTAATACAGCAGAATTAGCGGCAGAGGATTATTATGGTATAATAATAACATATAATGCAACAGTAGATATGGACAATATTACAATAGGTGGAGATGGAAATATTAACACAGCTACTTTAGAATATACAAATAAAATAGATATAGACGGAAATGAAGAAGATACAACAACTGTAACAGATACAGCTAATGTACATACAGGTGCATTAAAAATAGAAAAAGTAGAAAAAGGAAACACAGCAACAAAACTTGCAGGAGCTAAATTTAAAATAGCAACAAGTGAAGCAAATGCTAAAGCGGGAACATTTGTAAAAGATGCAAATGGAAATGATATTGAAGTTGAAACAGATGCAAATGGTCTTGCTGAAATAAAAGGACTAGCATATGCAGACGATGGTTCAGATACATCATACTGGTTAGTTGAAACACAAGCTCCAACATATACAGATACAGTAGATGGACAAACAGTAACAAAATCATATAACCTATTAAAAAATCCAGTAGAAGTACAAGTGGGAAAAACAACATATGAAACAGCAGTACAAGTACAAAACTCAAAAGGATTAGATTTACCAGCAACAGGTGGTATAGGTATAGCAATCTTTGCAGTAGTAGGTATGACAATAATGATAATATCTAAAAAAATGAGCAAAGAAGAAGTAAAATAATTAAATAGTATTTTATATTGGAATAGAACTAAAACATTTTGTTTTAGTTCTATTCTTTTACAATGTAAAAAATCTTTTTAGTAGTATAATTACTAGTTTGGTAGAAGGTATTTACTATCTGAAAAATAGAGATATAATGGATATAAATATTTAATCTAAAGTTTTTTTATCTATATTGTTTTATTCGTATAAAGTTTTATTCTATAAAGATATTTTTTCTTAAAATCTTATTCTGAATTTATAGTACACAACTTGTGATACAAATCTTTAGATAAATATTAATTTCGTAAAGAATTTTTGGTAATATAAAGGAGGAAAAGATGGTAGAAAAAGACGTAGTAATAAAAGAAAAACTATCTTTAAAAAACGATTATGTTTTTAAAAGAATATTAAAAAAAAAAAGCAAATGAAGAATTAGAATACTTATCTGGAAATAAAGAAGCAAGAAGAATGGCTGAATTAAAGTTAAAATATAAAAGAGAAATGGCATCTATTGAAAAGTGATGGTATAGAAATTGGTTTAAAAGAAGGGCAGAAAAGAAAGCAAAATGAAATTGTAAAGAAGATGTTGAAAAAAGGAATGGATGTAAAAATAATAAGCAAAATTACAGGTATGTCATTAGACGATGTTAAAAAATTAAACTAGAAGATTAGTGTATACTAGTCTTCTTTTTTGTATATAATAAAGGTATTTTTTTGTCAAAGGAATTTGAGTAATTAGTCATTTATGATATAATATTATCGGTGATATTATGGACTTAAACGAAAAATACAATAAACTAATTAATTTTTTTAAAGAAATATCAAAGATACCAAGGAACTCTAAAGAAGAAGGCAAAATAGCTGAATATCTTTGTAACTTTGCCGCTTCTAGAAATTTATGGTATAGAAAAGATGAAAATAATAACGTACTAATAAAGAAAAATGCAAGTAAAGGATATGAGAATAGAAAAACTATATTATTTCAAGCACATACAGATATGGTATGTGTTAAAACGGAAGATAGTACTCACGACTTTAAAAATGATGAAATAGAGATTATAGATGATGGAGAAACATTAAAAGCTAAAAATACAACTTTAGGTGCAGATGACGGAATAGGTGTCGCATTTTTAATGTTGCTTTTAGATGATAATGATATTAATTTACCTAATATAGAATGTCTATTTACAACTGAAGAAGAAATTGGTATGAATGGTGCTCGTGCATTTAATTATTCAGATATTGAAGCTTCATATTTAATTAATTTAGATGGCGAAGAAGAAAATACAGCAATAGTAGGATGTGCTGGTGGAGTAAGTGTAAATTATACTAAAGAATGTAATTTAGAAGACGCGAGTGATACGGTGTATGAGTTAAATGTTACAGGACTTTATGGGGGACATTCAGGAGTAGATATAGATAAAGGAAGAATTAATTCTAATTATTTAGTAGCAAGACTTTTAAATGAACTTTCGGATGTTAAAATTATATCTTTTGTAGGTGGAACTAAAGATAATGCAATAGCTAATAATACAAAAGCTATATTTACGACTTCAACAATTGAAATAGATAAAACTATTAATAGTGCACTTTGTAAATTTAGGTTTACAAAAGAAGACAGAAATATTAAAGTAGAAGTAAAACCAGTTGTAACAAAAAATAGGGTAATGTGTATAAATAAGGAAGATAGTAAAAATATATTATCTTTAATTATTGGATTAAAACAAAATGTAATAGAGATGAGCAAAGATATAAAAGGACTTGTTGAAACTTCTGGAAATATAGGTATTGTAAAAATTGAAGAAGGTAAAATTTTTATAGTAGAATCTTTAAGATCAAGTATAGATTCTAAAAAAGAAGATATAAAAATAGAAAATAATAATTTAGCTAATAAACTTGGATTTAATATTACGGAAGAAGGTTCATATCCTGGTTGGAAATATAATCCAAATTCTATGTTAGAGAAAGTATATATAGATTCATATAAAGAAACTCACTCTGGTGAAGAACCTATTGTTTGTGCTATACATGCAGGAGTAGAATGCGGAATGATTTATGAGAAATTACCACATTTAGATATGATATCTTTAGGACCAGATGTAAAAGATGTTCATACAGTAAATGAAACATTATACTTAGAGTCTTGTAAAAAAATGTTAGAAACATTAGTATATATGATAGATAAATTAGATTAGGGGAAAAGGTGCAACTTTAAATTGCACCTTTTTTCTTTTATTTTTACTGAATATATAGTATAATAATTTCGAGTAAAGGAGTAGTTTTTATGATAATAGAAAAACTTAAAAGAGAAGATTTACCTAAATACAAGGCTTTAATGGATGAAGCTTTTAATGGTAGTGAAGATATAGCAAATTATTTAAAATATGACGAAAGTAGTAGTGCATATGAAATTATAGTATTAAAGGAAAAAGATGAACTTGTAGGAAGTGTTACAATGTATAAATTAGATCTTTTTACTTTTTCATTTCAACCAACAATTGAACTTTTTAATGTTGCAGTTAAAGAAAGTTATAGAAGACAAAATCTAGGAAGAATACTAATGAACTATGTTATGGATTATGCTAAAGAACACGGATATAAAACAATACATTTTACTTGTTTAGAAAGTGAAAAAAATGTTCATGATTTTTATGAAAGCTGTGGCTTTACTAAAGCTGAAAGTAGAAAATATAATATGTATTTATAGGAGAGAAAATGTATAGATTAAGTAATGTTAAGATAAGAGAAAATCTAACTAAAGAGCAAGTTATAGATTTAGCTTTAAATAAATATAAAATAAAAAAAGACAATGTTAAAGAGGCATATATATTCAAGAAATCTATAGATGCTAGAGATAAGAATGATATTTTATACAATTATGCTATAGATGTTGAACTTGTTAAAGATATGAATATAAAAGGAGCACAAATAGTTGAAAAATATGAGTTTCCTAAAATTAATGTATCAAGGAACAGCTTATATAGACCAGTTATTATTGGAGCAGGTCCAGCAGGACTTTTTACTGCACTAATTCTTGTGCAAAATGGAATAGCACCAATTGTTATTGAACAAGGAAGTAAAGTAGAAAAAAGAATACAAGATGTAGATAAATTTGTTAATTCAGGTATACTGAATTCGAAATCTAATATACAATTTGGAGAAGGCGGAGCAGGAACTTTTTCAGACGGTAAACTTACAACAGGAAATAATTCACCATTTTCTAGAAAAGTACTAGAAGAATTTGTAAATTTTGGAGCACCGGAAGAGATACTTTATACTGCCAAACCACATATTGGAACAGATAATCTAGTAAATATAGTAAAAAATATGCGTGAATATATCATATCTAAAGGTGGTACATTCATGTTTGATACTAAAGTTACAGATTTTGAAATTCAAAATAATAAAATAGCGGCAATCTATACAGAAAATAATGAAATAATAGAAACAGATACAGTTGTTCTTGCAATAGGGCATAGTGCAAGAGATACATTTAAAACATTATTAAATAAAGGATTAAATCTTATTCCTAAAAGCTTTGCAGTAGGTGTAAGAATTGAGCATTTACAACAAGATATAAATGTATCACAATATGGAGAGAATCCTAAACTTAAATTACCACCAGCAGAATATAAATTAATATATCATGCTCAAAATGGAAGAGTATGCTATACATTTTGTATGTGTCCAGGTGGACAAGTTATGGCATCATCGTCAGAAGAAGATACAATAGTAACTAATGGTATGAGCAGATTTAAAAGAGATGGAATAAACTCAAATAGTGCTTTACTTGTAAATGTTGAACCAAAAGATTGCATTGGAAATAGTCCTTTATGTGGAATGTACTTTCAAGAGGAGCTAGAAAAGAAAGCTTTTGAACTTGGTGGAAGAACATATTATGCACCTATTCAAAAGGTAGGAGATTTTTTAGATAATAAGAAAACTCAAAATTTAGGAAAAATAATACCAACTTATGCTCCTGGATATACATTTTCAAATTTAAATGAATTATTTCCAGAATTTGTTAATGAAACTTTAAAAGAAGCATTAGTTAATTTAGATAAAAAATTAAAAGGCTTTGCAAATAAAGATGCTATACTTACAGCACCTGAAACTAGAACTTCATCACCAGTTCAAATAACTAGAGATAAAGAAACATTAATATCTAATATTGATGGTATTTATCCTTGTGGTGAAGGAGCAGGATATGCAGGCGGAATAATGACAGCAGCAGTAGATGGAATAAAAGTCGCAATAAAAATACTTGAAAAATAAATAGATTAAGTGTGGTGAAATATGGAAACAAATAAAGTAGTAATAAAAAAAGTTGTTTTAGCATGTATAATCGTGATTTTAATGTTAATATTAGCAGTTATATATAATAGAATATTAACTAATAGAAAAGAAGAAGTAGATGTATTACAACAAGTATTTAGCAACATAGAAAAAGAAAATACAGCATATTTAACATTATATACAATATATGGTAATCATTTGAATATAAGTGGATATATTCCTTTAAATTTAATATCTGATGTTAATATAAAAGATATAAAACTAGTATTACAAGATGAAAATAAAAATGAGAAGGAATATAACTTAAAATATTCTCTTGAGGGAGAAAATTATATATTTAAGTTATCTGAAAATATAAATGAAGGAATTAATTTAGAAAAATTAACAGATGATAATTATTTTATATTTTTAAAGATAATACAAAATGTAGAAGAAAATGAAATAGTTAAATATTTTTCTTTAAATAATGCTAGTGAATATGAAGAAAATGAATATTATACTTTAACTAGTAACATGATAAATAGAAAAATAGATATATCATTTAACAACTATCAATATGAAATTAAAGAAACACCTTATTCATTAGAATATATACAAATTAAAGTAGCACAAACAGAACTACCAAACGATGTTTATGATATTGTAATTGATGCAGGACACGGTGGACGAGACCCTGGTGCTATGTACGACGGAAAAGAAGAAGCAGATATTACACTGGATTACTCAATTAAACTAAAAGAAAAGCTAGAAACTTTAGGATATAAAGTTAAGCTTACTAGAGAAAAAGATGAGTATATAGATTCTTATGGAGAGCATGGACGTGCTACTACAGGTTATGAAGTTAAAGCAAAATTAGTATTGTCTATTCATCTAAATAGTACTGTAATAGAAAATCCACAAGGTGGAGTTGAAATTTATACTTCAAATAATACTAATTTAGATTTGGCTAAATCTTTTGCAGATAATATTGTAAGCTATACAGGTACTGGTTATTCACCAAATAATATTGCTAGAGTATTAGACGGAGTATATGTAAGAACTTATACTGAACAAGAAGTTCAAGAAGCAATAGAATATGCAGAAGACTTAGGATATACACCATATGAAAGTTTGTCTACACAGACACCATATCTTTTTATGATTAGAGAAACTGGTGGTATAATGACACATGCATATATAGATGGAAGAAATAAGACTTTAGATAATAATCCATATATAGATAGCAACATTGCACCAGAAGCATATTTACTTGAAATTGGCTTTATAAACTCTCAAAATGATATAAATAATTTATTAAAAAATCAAGAAAGTTATATAAATGCTATTGTAAATAGTATAGTAAGTAACTATCAATAAGTTAAATAAGAGGTGAGATTATATGAATGAACAAGAAAAAAAGGTTGTTGAAGAAATTAGAAGTAAGTTAACTGGAGATAAAGAAAAAGATAAAGAATATTTGCTTGAGGAAGCAAAAAAGTATAAAGGTAATCCAGATGCTTCAAATATTGTGAAAGAAATAGGAAAAATGCTTTTTGAAGTTTTACCGGAAGAAAAAATAGAGTATTTTTCAAGTGTTGTAGAGAAAGATGTAGATGCTATAAATGCTAAAGTAGATGAAGCATATAAAATAATGTCTTCGCCAGATAGAGATATGGCTAAAGCAAAAGAAATACTATTAGATGTAATTAATAAGCCTTTTAAATTTATTGAAAATGATGAAGAAAGATATTTTTCTTTTAATAATGTATTAGAGTTTTTTACTTCAAAATATGTATTAAATATAAATAAAAAAGCAGTATGGATAACTGCAAATTATGCTTTAGCATATAATTTACTTACTTTTATTAGTAATGAAGAACATGATTTTGATAAAGCATTAGAGTATGCAGATAAAGCTTTGTATTATAATCCAATGGATTTAAATACTGCTTATGAAAAAGCTGAAACATATAAAATTCAAAGAAAATATGAACAAATGTTAAAGGTAACTTTAGATATATATGACTATATATTTACACCTGAACATTTAGCAAGATATTATAGAAATCTAGGATATTTTTATACAGAAGCTTGTAATTTTGAATTATCATTCTCACTATATTTAATAAGTATGCTATATCAAGAAAGTAAAGGAGCATATCACGAGATATTATATATAAAGCAAGTGTTAAAGAATCCTGAATATAATGTAGATTTAGACACAGCTTTTAGCATGTTAGAGAAAAATAATATTCCTATTGGCATTAAAAAAGAAAACTTTAACATATTATATTCATTATATTTAAATGAGGATATAAGAAAGAATGATCCAGGTACAATAAAAGAATTAAAAAGAAGATTATATAAGTTTACAAACGATAAACAATTTTTAGATTAATCCGAAAAAACAGGTTGCATTGTATTTAATACAATGATATAATCACAGAGTAAATAATGGTAGTAAAATAAGAGGTGGAAAAATACATGATAACAAAAGTAATAAAAAGAGATGGAAGAAAAGTAAATTTTAGTGTAGAAAGAATAGCAAAGTCTATATACAAAGCAGCTAATGCTTTAGGTGGACAAGATTATTCAAGATCAGAGGAACTAGCAAATAAAGTGTATGAAAAGCTAGATCAGATACAAGAAAATAAACAAGTTACATCTCAAATGATACAGGACGTAGTAAAAGAAGTACTAAAAGATGAAGGACATTCATCTACCTTAAAAGTATACTCTACATTTAGAGAAGAAAGAGATAAAGTAAGGGAAAGAAATTTAGATATAATTAAGACATATAATAAACTTACTTTTGAAGATTCTAAAGATAGCAATGTAAAAAGAGAAAATGCAAATATTAATGCAGATACTGCAATGGGAACAATGTTAAAATATGGCTCTGAAGGTGCTAAAAATTTCTATCAATTATGTGTATTAAAACCAATTCATGCTAATGCACATAAAGAGGGAGATATACACATTCACGACTTGGATTTTCTAACACTTACAACAACTTGCTGTCAAATAGATTTAATTAAATTATATAAAGATGGATTTTGTACAGGAGAGGGATTTTTAAGAGAACCACAAAGTATAGCAAGTTATGCAGCACTTGCAGCTATTGCAATTCAATCTAACCAAAATGATCAACATGGTGGACAAAGTATACCAAACTTTGAGTATGCAATGGCAAAAGGTGTTAGAGTAACATATAAAAAAGAGTATCTTAAAAACTTAGTAAAAGCTATTGAATTACTTACAGATGTTGAAAATCCAGAAGCTATAGCAAACGATGTTGTAAAATCTATCAAATATGATAAGGATATTGTAGCATGCTATGAAGATTCTAATGGATATTTAAAAGTGGAAAGAAAATATTTAAGCAAGTATTTTGATAAAACAACAATAGATAAAATACAAAAATTTACTGTTAAATATACAGACAAAGAAGTTATAAAAGCAACATATCAAGCTATGGAAGGATTTATTCATAATTTAAATACAATGCATTCTAGAGCAGGAGCTCAAGTACCATTTAGTAGTATAAACTATGGACTTGATACAACTCCCGAAGGAAGACTTGTAATGAAACAATTATTATATGCTACAGAAGCAGGTCTTGGTAATGGAGAAACTCCAATATTTCCAATACAAATATTTAGAGTAAAAGAAGGAATAAATTATAATCCAGAAGATCCAAACTATGATATATTTAAATTAAGTTGTAAAGTGTCAGCTAAAAGATTATTCCCGAATTTCTCATTTATTGATGCACCATTTAATCTTCAATATTATAGAAAAGGAGATTACAATACAGAAGTTGCATATATGGGATGTAGAACAAGAGTTATGGGAAATGTTTATGATAAATCTCGTGAAGTAACTTGTGGAAGAGGAAACTTAAGTTTTACATCTATCAATTTACCAAGAATCGGTATTGAGGCTAAAGGAGATATCGAAAAATTCTTTGAAATGTTAGATGAAAGAATAGATTTAGTAATAGATCAATTAAAAGCTAGATTCCAAATCCAAGCAAATAAAAGAGTATATAACTATCCATTTTTAATGGGACAACATGTATGGTTAGATTCAGAAAAACTTGGAAATTCAGATAAAGTTGGTGAAGTATTAAAGCATGGAAGCTTAACAGTGGGATTTATTGGACTTGCTGAATGTTTAAAAGCTCTAATTGGAAAACATCATGGGGAAAGTGAAGAAGCTAGAGAATTAGGAATTAAGATTATATCTCATATGAGAGAAAGAATGGATGAGCAATCTCAAAAAGAGAAATTAAACTTTACTCTTATTGCAACACCTGCAGAAGGATTATCTGGTAGATTTGTAAGAATGGATAAAAAGAGATATGGTGTAATAGAGGGAGTAACAGATAGAGAATATTATACAAACTCATTCCATGTTCCAGTATATTATAAAACAAGTGCTTTCAATAAAATTAAGATTGAAGCACCATATCACGAACTTACAAATGGTGGACATATAAGCTATGTTGAACTTGACGGAGATCCAAGTAAAAATCTTGAAGCATTTGAACAAATTATAAGATGTATGAAAGAATCTGGAATTGGTTATGGCTCAATAAATCACCCTGTAGACAGAGATCCAATTTGTGGATTTACAGGTATTATAAAAGATGTTTGTCCATGTTGTGGCAGAAAAGAGTTTGAAGAGGCAAATAATATTAAAGAAAGAATAACTAGAATAAGGAGGTAATTGTATGAAAATTAATGTAACAGGAGAACATATTAGTGAAGAAGAAAAACAAGGATATGTAAAATATGTTCAAGAAAAATATCCAGATAAACAAATAGCAACTCTAAATTTAAATATAAATGGAGATTTTGTAGATTTAGATTATACTTTTGAGAATGACGTTCCGTTTGAAAGAATAAGAAGAATTACAGGATATCTAGTTGGTACTTTAGACAGATTTAATGATGGTAAAAGAGCAGAAGAACGTGATAGAGTAAAACATGATGTGATAGTATAGGTGAAAAGTAATGCAAGATGAAATAAAAATAGCAGGCATTGTGGAAGAATCTATTGTAGATGGCCCAGGCATTAGATATGTGTTATTTACTCAAGGATGTCCACATCATTGCAAAGGATGTCATAATCCACAAACACATGATTTTAACCAAGGTAAAATCGAAAAAATACAAAATATAGTAAATTCAATAGATTCAAATCCATTGCTAAAAGGGATAACTTTTAGTGGTGGAGAGCCATTTATGCAAGCTAAAGCTATATCAAGTTTAATAGATGAAGTAAAAAATAAAAAATTGGATATAATAACTTACACAGGATTTAAATATGAATATTTAGTTGAAAATGCTAGTAAAGATAATGGTTATATGCAATTATTAGAGAAAACAGACATATTAATAGACGGAAAATTTGAAATAGATAGAAAAGATGAAAATTTACTTTTTAGAGGTAGCTCAAATCAAAGAGCTATTAATGTGAAAGAGAGTTTAAAAAACGGAAAAATCATTGAATATGAATTTTAAGGAGATAAAAAATTATGGAAGAAAATAAATTTGACTTTAAATTTTTAAATAAAGTCATGTACATTGTAGCATTTATAATAGTGTTCTTTGCACTAAAAGAAGTAGGTGTTATAGATAAAGCACTTGAACTGCTTTCAGCACTTACACCTTTGTATGTTGGAATTGTAATTTGTTGGATATCTATGCCGCTTGCTAATAAGTTAAGAAAATGGGGAATGCATAAAGGACTTGCAGCAATTATTTCATTACTTATAATTTTTGCAATAATAATACTTGCATTATCATATATTATTCCGCTTGTAGGAACTCAAATAACAGAACTTGTTAAAGATCTTCCAGCATTATATACAAGTGCAGTGAATAAAATTAATTTGTTTTTGAGTGATAATCTAGGTATTGATTATCAAATTTCAGCAAGATTAGGAGATTTGAGTTTTATATCTAACTATATTGGAGATATATTAACATACTCAATTGATACAGTTCAAGTAGCAGGTGGTATATTAATAAGTGCTGTTACAGCAATAATGATATCATTCTTTATGGTTAAAGATGTAGATAGAATGAAAAATAGTTTTATAGTATTTATATCTAAAAAAGGTAAAGGCTCACAAAACTATAAAATGTTAATGGAAATGGATGGAATAATAAATTCATATGTTAGAGGATTATTACTAGATAGTGTCCTAGTAGGCATAATGACAACAATAGTTTGCTTAGTATTAAAATTAGAATATGCTGTAATATTTGGTATATTAATAACATTTTTAAATTTAATTCCATATATAGGAGCTGTTATATCATATACAATTACATCAATATATGCATTTACAGTAGGCGGTCCAGTACTTGCAGTTATAACATTTGTAGCTTCATTTATAATTCAAATGATTGACGCTAATATATTACAGCCAAATATAATAGGAAAATCTGTAAAACTTCATCCGGTAGTAGTAATATGTGGATTGTTAGTATTTGAAAGATTATTTGGAGTGCTTGGTATGATACTTGCAATGCCAATACTTGCAATAGGAAAGATATTCTTAAAATATAAATTTGGAATTAATTTTGATTTAGTTGAAGAAGATGATAAAAAGGAAAAGAAAGTTAAAAAGTTAAAAGTAAAATAATAAAACACATATTAAATGAGCAACATAAATCTGATTTGGGTTAATAAAAAAATATTTATTAGTTAAAAAAGACAGAAAAGTTAATTTCTGTCTTTTTGTTTGTCTATAAGAATTTCATGTAATTTTTCCATAAAGTATTGAGATTTTTTTGTATCTACTATTAAATTTATAGCAAGCTCACTAAATGAAATCATATAGATTTCTATATTTTCTTCATTTGCAACTTTGAATATTTTAGATATCGCATCTTTATTTGAAAGCATCATAGGACCTACAATACATATTTTAGATACATCATCTTTTTTTGTTATAAAGTGAATATCGAAATCTTCTTTTAAATTTTTTTGAACTATACTTCCACGACTATTTGTAAAAGTATTTTTAGATGATATTTTAATATTATACTTTTTAGCTAAATTTACTGAACGGTTATGTAGTACTTTAGCACCTGCAGAGGAAGCTTCAAGCATTTCATCAAAAGAAATTTCATCTAGTAATTTAGAATTTGGTATTACTTTTGGATCAGCAGAATATATGCCATCTATATCACTAAATATTTCACATTTTTGGGCATTTAGTGCAGCGGCAAGAGCAACAGCACTTAAATCTGAACCACCCCTACCAAGAGTGGTTATATTACCAAGTGTATCAATACCTTGAAATCCTGTAACTATAACTATGTAATCATCTTCTAAAAAAGATAAAATATTAGATGTAACAATATCTATAATTTTGGCATTACCAAATTCAGAATTAGTAATAATACCTGCTTGTGCACCTGTTAAACATACACATTTATGTCCTTTTGTATTTAACATTAAAGAGAGTAAAGAGGCTGTTTGCATTTCGCCAGTAGAAAGTAGGAAATCTAAATCTTTTTTAGGAAGATTTAAGTTGTTATCTGTATATTCTTCAGCTTTAGATATAAGTTCATTAGTTGTTTTTCCTTGAGCAGAAACAACAATAACTAAATTATTTTCTTTATTTTTTTCATTAATTATTTTATTACAAATTATCTCTAATTTTTCTTTATTTTCAACGGAACTTCCGCCATATTTTTGTACAGTTATATTCATAATTTCACCACCATAATGTATTTTATGCTTAAACTTATTAAAATGTTATACAAAATTAATGTTAAAAAAGTAAATACTTGACATAAAACAAAAATAATGATATAATACTCTCGCAGAAAATTTTTTAAATGTAATCACTAATGAAATTACATACGTACGGATGAAAAAAGGAGGCAGACGTGTAAATATAAAATATATTTAAAAAGTTCTGTAGAAAAAAATTATTAAGGAGGTAAGATAATGAAAAATTCTTACAAATTTTTCTCAAGATTAATAGTGGGTATTGCTTTAATCTTGTTAGCAGGATGGTTAATATGGACTTTATTCAATACCATTGTTTTCCCTAAGTTACCATTGAAAAGTGGTGTAGACTATGTTCAAGATGTGTCAGGTTCAATGTCTGAACCAGATAAGACTTATGCAAGAAATGCGATAAGTAAAGCAGCTAAGGAGAATAAGATAGCGATTGTTTTGGATTACCAATTAACAACTTTTGCAATTACAGATACTTATATCGATAAGACAGTAGGAAATGTCGTAAACAATGTTTACAGAAATCAACCATATGTGGTGTACACTTATTTTAAGGATACAGGTAAGTTGATTATAACTACAAACATTGATGATGCGGCAAATGATGTAGTAGATAAGCAGAAGGAAGGTATAGATAACGACGCTCGTGTTGTTAAAGAAATTCTATATTACCAACAAAATCTGTCAAGAAAAATGGGTCTTAAGAATTGGAACTTTAACTTGAATACTGAATATATGAGAAATACAGCTATTGCTGGTGCAGGCTCAATTATTCTTTTAATCCTAGGATTTGGAGTTTTACCAAGTTCGGAAGAAGGATTAAGAAATCCATTCAAGCGTAGGAAATCTAAACCTGCTGCACATTCAGAGGGGTAGGCTTTAATATAAAATGAGAGATTGTCAAATTTTGACAGTCTCTTTTTTTACTAAATTGAGTATAAAAAATAGATAAATTAAGGAGTTTTTTTACACAGTTTACAAAGTATTTATATTGAAATATGTTCATTATATGATATAATTAAAGTGGCTTAATGCATAATGGGAGGATGAATATGTTTTTTGACAAAATAAAAGAGAACTTAAGAAAGACAAAAGAAGCTTTAGATGTAAAAATAAGTAATATTTTTGCAGATAAAAAAGATATAGAAGAAATAATAGATGAGATAGAGGAAACTCTAATATTATCTGACGTAGGATATCAAACAAGTACAAAGATTTGTGATAATTTAAGAGCAGACTTAAAGAAACAAGTAGATAAAAGTGAAGCTGCTATTAAAGAATTATTAAGAAAAGAAATGACAGATATTTTAGTATCTGAAGAAATAAATTTAGTAGATAGTGTTAATTTAAATGAAAAGCAAGTAATATTAGTAGTAGGAGTAAATGGTGTTGGAAAAACTACATCAATTGGTAAGCTTACTAAACTATATACAAATACTGGTAAAAAAGTGTTACTTGCAGCAGCAGATACATTTAGAGCTGGAGCAATTGAGCAATTAGATGTATGGGCTCAAAGAAATAATGTAGATATTGTACTTGGAAAAGAAATGCAAGATCCCGCATCAGTTATATTTGATGCAACTAAAAAGTTCAATGAAGGAGATTATGATGTACTAATTTGTGATACAGCAGGTCGTCTTCATAACAAGAAAAACTTAATGGATGAACTTGAAAAAATGAAAAAAATAATAGATAAAAATATATCAGAGGATATTTACAAAGAAACAATTATGGTACTTGATGCAACAACAGGACAAAACGGAGCAATTCAAGCTAAATGTTTCTTAGAAAAAACAGATGTAAATGGCATCTTTTTAACAAAATTAGATTCTACTTCTAAAGGTGGAGTAGTATTTAGTATAGTAGATGAGTTAAAAATTCCTGTAAAATATATAGGAGTTGGCGAAAAAATAGATGATATAGAAATATTTAATCCTAAATCATTTGTTGACGCTATAATATAGGAGGTTTTTTATGGAAAAGTATAAAGGGTTAGAAAACATTGTAGAAAATATAAAATACAATGAACCTATGAAAATGCACACAACTATGAAAGTTGGGGGTCCATGTGATTGTTTAGTAGAACCAACTAGTATAGAAGAAATAAAAGCTGTATTAGAATATGCTAAAGAAAATAATATAGAATACTATGTTATTGGAAATGGTAGTAACTTACTTGTTAAAGACGAAGGAATTAGAGCTTTAGTAATAAAATTAGCAAGTAAATTTTCAAAATTAGAAGTAGATGGAGAATATATAACTGCTTGTGCTGGATGTTCTGTACCAAGACTTTCACAAGAAGCTAAGAATAAATCTTTATCTGGTCTAGAATTTGCATGTGGAATTCCAGGAAGTGTTGGTGGGGCAATTAGAATGAATGCAGGAGCATATGGCTCTGAAATGGTAAACGTAGTAGAAAAAGTTGGATACTTAAATGAAAAAGGCGAGCTTGTTGAAATAACAGGTGAGCAAGCTGAATTTTCATATAGACATAGTATGTTTGTAGAACATCCAGAATATGTTGTAGTTTATGCTAAATATAAACTTACTCTAGGAAATATAGATGAAATATCTTCTAAAATGGAAGAAAATATGACATCAAGAAAAACAAAACAACCATTAGAATATCCGAATTTTGGTAGTGTATTTAAAAGACCAGAAGGATATTTTGTAGGAAAACTTGTAGAAGATTCTGGACTTAAAGGTTATTCAATTGGTGGAGCACAAGTTTCTACAAAACATTCAGGGTTTATGATTAATACAGGAGATGCAACTTGTAAAGATGTACTAGATTTAATTGAGTATATTAAAAAAGTAGTATATGAAAATTTCAACGTTATGCTACATGAAGAAGTTGTAGTTTTAGGAGGAAAATAATATGAGAGATCTTATAGAATGGTTAAAGCCAGGAGCTAGGGTTAAAAGATATATATTTACATTAATAATATCAGTATTATTATTAATATTTTGTGGTATTAATTTAGGAGGTACAAGTGATTTAACACCAACTATGTTACTTGCATACGTATTATTAATCACTCTATCTATATTTGGAATAATATTCTCATTTATATTAGCTCAAAGAAACATATTATTAGTATCACTAAAAAATATTTCTAAGAGAAATAAAAATATCCGTATAAGACAATTATTATATGGAGATCCAAGACTTAAAAAAGGTCCAAAAGTAGTTGTAATAGGTGGTGGATCTGGTCTTCCTAATTTACTAAAAGGTTTAAAAGAATATACATCTAATATTACTGCTGTAGTAAATGTATCAGCAGATGACTATACTTTAACTTCTGCAATGAGTAAAGAAGAGAGAGTTACACCAGGAGATATCAGAAAATGTGTTAGTGCACTTTCTACATCTGAATCAGACTTTTCTAAGTTATTAACATACAAAGGTGAAAATGGAATATCTATAGGTAACTCATTAATAAATGCTTTAACAGATATAACTGGAAGCTTTCCTAAAGCTATAGACAAGCTATCAGATATATTCAAAGTACAAGGAGATATTTATCCTGTTACAACAGATGAATTAATACTTTGTGCAGGGCTTGAAAATGGCGAAGTTGTTGTTGGTAAAGAAAATATAAGTGAAAGAGTAAGAGAAACAAGAACAGCTATTAAGCAAATATTCTTAAAAGATGGTAGCTTAAAAGTTGTACCAGAAGTAATAGGTGCAATTAAAAAAGCAAATATTATAGTTTTAGGACCTGGTTCACTTTATACATCAATTGCTTCAAACTTATTATTTGAAGAAGTATCTAAAGCAATAATCAAGTCTAAAGCTAAAAAAGTATATGTTGCAAATATTATGAATCAACCTGGACAAACAGAGGGATATACTTTAGCAAGATATATAAATGAGATTGAAAGATATCTTGGAAAACACGTTTTAGATTATGCCATTGTAAATAATGGTGAAATAACTCCTGAAATGATAAAAGACTTTAATCAAGAAGATTCAACAGCTGTTAAAATTGACCTTGAAAATATTCAAAATAGAGCTATTTGTGTAATTCAAGAGGATTTTGTATTAACTGCTAAAAATGCTTTAATACACGATGCAGATAGACTAGCAGAAATTATAATGACTTTATCTCAAACTAAAGCTATTGGAGATTTAAATATAGTTTCTATGAAAAGAAAACATATGCAAAAAGAAAGAATTTTAACAGGTAAGAAATTTATTAAATCTAAACTACAAGAAAGAAAAGCTAAAAAAATTCAAAAGAAAATAGAAAAGCAAAGTAAAGCTAAAAAGACTAAAAAAGAAAAAGTAGTAAAACCAAGTGCTAAGTCACAAGAAACAATAAACAAGATTAAAGACAAAATTTCAAAGGAGTAAAAATTAATGTTCAAGTACAAAAGAGAAATAAATAATTATGATCAAGCAAGACAGATAGAATATTCTTTTTCAGATAATTCAAAAGTGTGTTTTTGTACTACAGGTTCATTATTTACTAGAAAACCTTATCATGGCATGTATATAAAAAATGGTAAGGTTTTGCTAGAAAATTTAGTAGAAACTTTTGAAGTGGATGGACAAACATATAAAGTTGTAGAAATTGAAACTAATTCTAGAGAACTAAATTCAAAAGAATATGTTACTAATATGGATTTGGAGAAGAATTTTTTTGAGTATAGTTTAAGTGAAGATATAAGCTATACTAAAAGATTTGCTTTTGAAGAGAAAAAGGGAACTCTATGTATTGAGTATGTTATAAAAAATACCGCTAGAAGCAATATAAATTTTAAAGTTGTACCTTTAATAACATACAGAGATTTTTATAATATGAAAAATAATAGTATGTTAAAGTTTAATCAAAGAGATACAGAAGATGGAACTTTTATTGCTCTTAGTGTATTAAATCAAGAAAACATAGTATTAAAGTCGGATAAAATGCGTTGGGAACCGGACAACAAGATGTTATATGAGGTAAAACACGAGCTAATCAATGAAGAATCTAAAAAAGAGATATATTTTGAAGATTTGGCTATATGTGGACAATTTGTAACAGAAGTTAAAGGTTTTAGTGAAACTAAATTATATGTATATATATCATATAAGGACTTTAATATTGAAAATATAAATGAATTAGAAGTTTTTAACAATTTAGAATTTAGAAATAGAAATGCAGTTTTCAATGTAGACGAAAGTTTTATAGAACTAAAAGATTTATCTAAATCTATCTTAAATACAGATATGGAAGATGTGCTAGTACCATATTTACCATATAAAAAAGAATATAATGATGAATATGTAAAAAGTATTAGTGATTTAAGTGCATCAGAACTTGAAAAAGATTTAGATGAACTTATAGATATAACTAGAGCTGTTGAAGGGCAATACTTGCTATATAAAAAAATTAAAGAAGCTAAAAATGTAGTTATGACAGTACATAAAGTCATAAAAGAAGTTTCTAAATTAGAGTTAACAGAAGAATTAAAAGAAAAAAATAATCTTTTAAAATTATGGTATATTGAAGCGGTAAATAGAATACTTCAAAAAGAGGGTAGAATTGAACTTTATATAGATTCAATGAAAGAAATTATATATAATCTGATAGAACCAGAAAATAGAGCAACTTGTTTTAATACAATAGAAATGGCGGCTTTGATGTTAAATGCGGTAAAAGTATACCTAAATATCTTAACTTGGATAGGCGAAACAGATAAACAGATTGAGTTACAAGAAATATATTTTAAAAATCTAATAGAAAATGAATTTTGGGTAAAAGAAAAAAATGTAATGAAAAAAAATTTAAAAGAAGAAGACGTATATGCAAATGTAGAAATGCTTTATACTTTAAGTTTATCTTTTCCATGTGTAACAGATGATATCCCAAATAAAATATTAGATTCTGTTTTTAAAGAGCTATACACACCATATGGGTTAAGAAAGGTATCTAAACATTATAAAAAATATGATGGTATGATTTATCCCCAATATATGGCACATTTTATAAAATCAAATTTAAGACTTACAGGAATAACACGTGCATCACAAAAAATATCATATAATTTAGTTAAAGAATTATTACAAGATGTTGGAAAACATGTAAATGGTGGTGTAAAGAAAATATATAATGAAAAAGGAATAGCAATAGATTCTATGTCATATGACGTACTTACTAATGCTGAAATAGTAAGATTATATTATATGTTTATATAGTTATAGAAAAAGAGGTTATATATATGGGGTTATTATTATTGGCAGTGCCATGGGTTATGCTAATAGCAAGCATAATAGTGTATGTTACTAAAAGAAGGTCAAAAATTGAAAAATTTGATGAAATAAAAAAAGAAATATTAATAAAAGCTAATGCTAAAACAAAAACTATGAGGATATTACTAATAATGTTAGTAATTATCTTAACTTTTGTATTTTTTTTACTTATAGGAGCTGGAACAGAACTTTTTTGCAATAATAGACTTGAAATAGTAGGGGATCCACTTAATCCATTTGAAAGATATGAACATGTTAAAACTTTTTCGGCTAGTATAGAAGACTTGATAATATCAGCCATTATAATACCATTGGATATATGTTTAGCACTATTTGTATCGTATTGTGTATACATTGTATATTTAAAAAATAGTAAAAAGTTAAGTGAAGAAGAAAGAAAAGTAGCTTTAGAGATTAATAGTGGATTTATGATTTTAGGAATAATAATATCTACTATATCTTTAATTGGAAAATGGTTCTTTAATACTATTTTAACTGCAACTGTAGAAAAACCAATCATATATTTATATCCTGAAGAAAAACAAAGAATTAATGTAAAATTGGAGAAAAAAGGTATTTTAACATGTACATATCCTAAATATAATGATGGTTGGAATGTAATAGCATCTCCAGATGGAACTTTAGAAGATGATAATGGAAGAAAATATTATGCATTATATTGGGAAGGAAAATATAATGTAGAAATAGATAAAAATATTGGATTTTGTGTTAAAGGTGAAGAAACAATTAAATTTCTTGAAGAAAAATTAGAAAAACTAGGATTAACTGAAAGAGAAGCACAAGAATTTATTGTGTATTGGTTGCCGAAGCTAGAAAATAATAAATATAATTACATATATTTCATGCAAACAGAAGAAGTAAATAAAATTTCAAATTTAGATATAAGTCCTAGTCCAGATACTTTAATTAGGATACTTATGGCATTTAAACCATTAACTAAAGAAATTGAAGTTAAAGAGCAACAAATAGCAACACCAAAAAGAGAAGGCTTTACAGTAGTTGAATGGGGTGGAACTGAAATTTAATTTAAGGAGTAAAAAATGAAAAAGATAAGTAAAATATTGTTATTTATAATATCAATTATAAACATGAGCAATATATATGCTGCTATAGAAACTCCAAGTAGTACAAATCAAAAAATTGGATTTGGAATATATTTAGGCATATCCATTTTAATACTTGCATCTTTAGCTACATATTTTCATATGAGAATAACAAGAATTAAATATGTAGATGCTAAAGATAAAAAAGTTATTTTAGCTTTTAACTCAAAAGTTAAAATTATAAGATGGATATTTATGGCTGTAGTATATATTCTGTTTGTTATAAATATGTTTACAACATTTTTTACTATATTATATTGTTTAGAAGGTCTAGGAAAGAGTATGACAGAAATAGTCATATATTCACCAATGAGTCATGCAACAGAGCATTTTATTGAAGTTATATTACTTTCAGGACTAATATTAATGTTATCTAAAGCAGAACATATAATAATTAGAAGAAAAATAGAAAAGTCTAATGAATATAATGAAGAAGAAAAGAAAATATTAATTCAACATTATAAATAATAGGAGGAAAAATGCTAATAATTGGTATAGATCCAGGATTTGGAAGAATTGGTTATGGAATAATAGATTATACTAAAAATCAATATAAGATTTTAGAATATGGATGTATTACTACTCCAGAAAATAGCTATTTTCCTAAAAGGTTAAATAAAATAGAAGAAGATTTAGAATCTGTTATTGCAAGATATGAAAAAATAGATGCAGCATCAATTGAAGATTTATATTTTAACACCAACACTACAACTGCTATTAAAGTTGCACAAGCAAGAGGTGTTATATTAAATATATTATCTAAACATGATATAGATATTTTTGAATATACACCAATTCAAGCAAAACAGGCAATAGCGGGCTATGGAAGAGCAGATAAGCATCAAGTTATGGAATGCTTAAAAAAGTTCTTAAAACTTGGCAATATGCCCAAAATTGATGATACAGCAGATGCTTTAGCTCTAGCTATTTGTCATACTCAATATAACAGATATACTGAATTTACAGGAACAGACAAAAGCAAGAAAAGAGCAACTACTAAACTACAACAAGTATATGAAGAACAAGCTAAAAAAGATAAAGAACTTGAAAAAAAGAGAAATCTAATGATTAAAAATGCTTTAGAAAAAGAAAATAAAGCAAAACTAAAAATTAACAAAAATAAAATCTAAATCATAAAATACACTAACTAGAAATAGGAGGTGTATTTTTTTGAATCTAGGACTTGTATTAAGTGGTGGTGGAGTAAAAGGAGCTGCACATATAGGTGTGCTTAAAGCTTTAGAAGAAGAAAATATTAAAGTTAGTTGTATCTCTGGAACAAGTAGTGGAAGTATAGTCGCAGCATTGTATTCGTGTGGTTATTCACCGAATGAGATATATTATATATTTAAAAGATATTGTAAGTGTATAACAGACTATGATAAAATGATTCCATTTAAAGTTTTAAATATGTTATTTACAGGAAATCTAAAAATTAAGTCTTTGGCAAAAGGAGATAACTTAGAATATATCATCCAAAACTTTTGTTATAAAAAAGGAATAACAGATATGTCTAAAATAAAAATTCCTTGTGCTATAGCAACAGTAGATGTTGTATATGGAAAAGTAGTATATTTTGTTAGTGAAAAAATAGAAAGAAAAGAGACTATATATGAAGATATACCAGAATATATATATGGTGGAAAGATTAGTAGTATAGTTAGAGCTAGTAGTGCTTTTCCAGGTGCTTTTGCTCCTAAAAGAATAGGTGAACATCTTCTAGTAGACGGAGGTGTTAGAGTAAATAGTCCTGTTAGTGTATTAAAGACTATTAGAGAGAATAATGAAAAAATAATGGTAGTATATTTTGAAAAAGCAAATAACAACTATGAACCTAAAAATCTTATAGATACAACACTTAAGTCTTTTGATATCATGGGACATGAAGTAAATAAAGAACAGATAGAACTTGCAGATTACAAATTAGATATAGAAAGTAGAAATGTATCATTATTAGATATTTCTAAAATAGATTATATGGTAAATTTGGGATATATACGTGCGAAAAAATATATCATAAATAACCTTAAATAAAAAGCAAATAATTTGCATTTTTTTCTCCTAAAAGTATTGTCAAAAAAATAAAAACAATATATAATAATGACTACATATTTTATAGAAGGAGGATAAAAATGAGTAAAATATTAACAGATATCTCAAGAACATTTAGTGAGTTCTTATTGTTACCAAATTTAACAACAGAGAAGTGTGTTCCTGAGAATGTATCATTAAAAACACCAATAGTAAAATTTAAGAAAAATGAAGAGCCAAAGATATGTGCTAACATTCCTATGGTTTCTGCAATCATGCAATCAGTTTCTGGGGAAGAAATGGGTATTGCACTTGCAAGAGAAGGAGGAATTGCGTTTATCTTTGGCTCTCAATCTATTCAGTCACAAGCTAAAATGGTGGAAAACGTTAAGAAAAATAAGGCTGGATTCGTAGTTAGTGATTCTAACGTTACTCCAGATGCAACATTAAGAGATGTTGTAGAACTAGTTGAAAAAACAGGTCATTCTACTGTAATGATTACAGAAGATGGTAGCTCAAATGGAAAATTTTTAGGATTAGTTACAGATAAAGATTACAGATTATCAAGAGATAATTTAGATGAAAAAATTTCAAAATTTATGAATGCTAAAGAAAATCTTGTATATGCTGATGAAGGAATATCTCTTAAAGAGGCAAATGATAAAATATGGGATGAAAAAATTAGTTGTTTACCAATTCTAGATAAAGAAGGAAATTTAAAATTTTTAGTATTTAGAAAAGATTATGAAGATAGAAAAAATAACTCTAATTCTTTACTTGATGAAGAAAAAAGATACATAGTAGGAGCAGGTATTAATACTCGTGATTATGAAGAAAGAATACCAGCACTTGTTGAAGCTGGTGTAGATTTGCTTTGTATGGATTCATCTGATGGATATTCAGTATGGCAAAAGAAAACTATAGATTTTGTAAGAGAAAAATATGGTGATGATGTAAAAATCGGAGCAGGAAATGTAGTAGATGCTGAAGGATTTAGATATTTAGCTGAAGCTGGTGCTGACTTTATTAAAGTTGGTGTCGGTGGAGGATCTATCTGTATCACACGTGAGACTAAAGGTATAGGTAGAGGACAAGCAAGTGCATTAATAGATGTTGTAGCTGAAAGAGATAGATACTTTGAAGAAACAGGAATTTACATTCCAGTATGTTCAGATGGTGGTATAGTTCATGACTATCATATAACACTTGCATTAGCACTTGGAGCAGATTTTGTAATGATGGGAAGATACTTTGCAAGATTTGATGAAAGTCCAACAAGAGTAGTTAAGAAAAATGGTAGTTTCTATAAAGAATATTGGGGCGAAGGTTCAAATAGAGCTAGAAACTGGCAAAGATATGATATGGGTGGAAATAAAACAAAACTTGCTTTTGAAGAAGGTGTAGATTCATACATACCATATGCTGGAACACTAAAGGAAAATCTAGCTATAACTTTAGAAAAAATAAAATCTACAATGTGTAATTGTGGTTCAATAACTTTAGAAGAACTACACAAAAATGCTAGACTTACTATTGTATCTGCAGTAAGTATTCGTGAAGGTGGAGCTCACGATGTAATAACTAAAGATGTAGAGTAAGGAGAAATTAATAATGGAAAAAGAATTAATTTTAATCATAGATTTTGGTGGACAATATAATCAACTTATAGCAAGAAGAGTACGTGAAAAAAACGTATATTGTGAAGTTGTACCAAATACAATTTCAATAGAGAAAATAAAAGAAAAAAATCCTAAAGGAATAATATTTACAGGTGGTCCTGCAAGTATATATCAAGAAGATGCACCTAAATGTGCTAAAGAAGTATTTGAACTTGGAATACCAGTTCTTGGTATTTGCTATGGTATGCAACTTATGGCATATACTTTAGGTGGAGAAGTAAAAAGAGCAGATAAAAGAGAATATGGTGAAATGGAAGTAGAGTTAAATACTACATCATCATTATTTAAAAATATTAGTGAAAATAATATATGTTTAATGAGTCATACAGACTATGTAGATGTTTTACCTCAAGGATTTGAAAAAATAGCTAGTAGTCAAACTTGTAAAATTGCTGCTATGCAAAATGTAGATAAAAATTTCTATGCAGTTCAATTCCATCCTGAAGTTAATCATACAGTAGATGGAGAAAAAATAATTGAAAATTTCGTAATAGATATTTGTAAATGTAGTGGTTCATGGAAAATGGATTTATTTACTAAAACAACAATAGAAGCTTTAAAAGAAAAAATACAAGATAAAAAAGCACTTTGTGCTTTATCTGGTGGTGTAGATTCATCTGTTGCAGCAGTATTACTTTCAAAAGCTATTGGTAAAAATCTAACTTGTATATTTGTAGATCATGGTCTACTTAGAAAAAATGAAGTTGAAGAAGTAGAAGAAATATTTACAACTAAATTTGATGTGAATTTTATTAAAGTAGATGCAAAAGAAAGATTTTTAAATAAACTTAAAGGTGTAACTTCACCAGAAACAAAAAGAAAAATAATAGGTGAAGAATTTATTAGAGTATTTGAAGAAGAAGCTAAAAAGATAGGGGCAGTAGATTATCTTGTTCAAGGTACTATTTATCCAGATGTAATAGAAAGTGGCCTTGGCAAAAGCTCAGTTATTAAGAGCCATCATAATGTTGGTGGACTTCCAGACTATGTAGATTTTAAAGAAATAGTAGAACCATTAAGAGATTTATTTAAAGATGAAGTTAGAAAAGTTGGTAAAGAGTTAGGACTACCAGATTATATAGTTAATAGACAACCATTCCCAGGTCCTGGTCTTGCTATTAGAATAATAGGGGATATAAATGAAGAGAAACTTGAAATACTAAAAGATGCAGATTATATTTTTAGAGAAGAAATAAAAAATCATAATATGGAAAAAGAACTTAACCAATATTTTGCAGTTCTTACAGATACACGTTCTGTGGGTGTTATGGGTGATGAAAGAACATATGACTATCTTATTGCATTAAGAGCTGTAGTAACAGATGATTTTATGACTGCTAAATTTGCTAAAATTCCATATGATGTTTTAGAAGTAATATCTAAAAGAATAGTAAATGAAGTAGAACATGTAAACAGAATAGTTTATGATATAACATCTAAACCACCGGCAACAATTGAGTGGGAATAATTTAACAGAAATTATTTTAATGGAATAGAATAAAAACGGTTACGACTTTTATTAAAGAATAACATTTAAATTTCTTATATTGATAAGATAAATATTTTTATGTATAATATTGAATATAATTAGTGTTAAAAATATTGGTAATAAGAAGGGATGAAAATATTATGAGTAATTTGGGATTATATCAAAAAATAACAACTTGGGCAAAAAAAGTAGGAGGACCAGCATATCTTATATTGATAATTGCTTTTATAGGATATATTATAGGAAAAGGAATAGAATTTTTAATCAAAATAATAAGAAAATGTTCAACTAAAAATATAATATATTCTAAAATTTATGTTGTTCATTCGTATGGAAAAAGTAATGAAGAATTAGATTTCAATATAGGAGATAAATATAGAGTTCTTGAAAGAGACAAAGACTCAGTATTAATAGAGAAAATTGGAAATACAAATAATCCGTATTTTGTATCTGCCGAATTATTACGTTCAATATCAGATTTTGTATAAACACTAAAATAAATAAAAGTTACAACAAATAAAGTTGTAACTTTTTTCTTTACAAAATACCAAATGCTTGGTATAATGCTAGTGGACATAAATTTGTATAACATAATAAAAATATATTATAAATAGGAGGTATAATTATGAACGTTAATGAAATTTTATCAAGAGTAGATCATACTCTACTAAAACAAGATGCTACTTGGGAGCAAATCAAAAGTATATGTGATGACGGAATGATGTATAAAACAGCTTCAGTTTGTATTCCACCTTCATATGTTAGACAAGCAGTTGAGTATATTATAAGGAGTGACAGCAACTTAAAAGTTTGTACAGTTATAGGATTTCCTAATGGATATAATACAACACAGGTTAAATGCTTTGAAACATCAGATGCAATAGAAAATGGTGCTGACGAGATAGATATGGTAATTAACATAGGATGGGTAAAAGATAAAAAATATGATGACATTTTAGAGGAAATTCTTGAAGTTAAAGAAGCATGTCAAGGAAAAACTTTAAAAGTAATAATTGAAACTTGTCTTTTAACAGAAGAAGAAAAAATAAAACTATGTGAAATTGTATCTAATGCAGGTGCTGAATACATTAAAACATCTACTGGATTTTCAAAAACAGGTGCAACTTTTGAAGATGTAAAACTTATGGATAAGCACGTATCAAGCTTTGTGAAAATAAAAGCAGCAGGTGGAATAAGTTCACTTGAAGATGCAGAAAAATTTATCGAGCTTGGAGCATCAAGACTTGGAACAAGTAAAATTGTTAAAATTGTAAAAGAAACAGATTGTTAAAAAATAAATTTAAATTATAAAGAAGGTCAATTAATTTGACTTTCTTTTTTTTTTTTTTAGATAAATAAATTCTTTTATATTACAAATAATAAAAGTAAATAAAAAAATGTAGAAAAAAGAGGTGTAAAATGAAAAAGAAATTAATTTTACTTTTTATTATAATGTATATATTAGTAAATAGATTTAATTATGCAAATGCAGCAACTTTAGTCACGAGTGGAATAAGATATGTAAATGCAACTTTATATGATATAAATACGGTAGAATATAATAGATACGCAAGAAATATGGATTATGGTTCGTATATTAGTATGTCGGAAAGTGCAAGAGCTAATTTAGATAAAAAATTAACCTTACAAAAAACTGGATCAGACAATCCAGTACATGGATGGGCACATAGGGATTTTTCTACTAACTATAATTCAACTTACTGTGCATTGCAAGGATTAGTTCAAAAAAAATTAGTAAATGATAATATAGTATTAACTTATCAGAATAATAATGGTATATCATTATTTCCATCTGATTCAGTATTATCTAGATATCCATCAGTATATCCAATAGTGTATAAAAATTATAAATTTCCTTTTTATAAAAATAGTAGTGGATATTATGAATTTGATAGTTCTACACATCTTGTAAGTGTAGATACAGCAAGTAAAAAATTTAATTTATATAGAGGAAATAATACAGGATTTACAGGATTTTTTCCGTTTAATAAATATACAGATAATTTATCATCAGACTCAGCTAGGAATTATAACTTTACTGCAAGAATAGACATTCCTTTTTATATGAATGCAAATGGAACAGTAAGAAATAGCAATGGTACAACTAGTGACATGGTCTTTTCATTTAGAGGAGACGATGATGTTTGGGTATTTATAGATGATACATTAGTGTTAGATATCGGTGGATGTCATGGAGCTGTAAGTGGTAGTATAAACTTTAGAACTAAAGTAGCAACTGTAAGTCAGGGAGCTATAGCTAATGCGAGTGGTGATGGAATAGGAGCTATAAGATATCCATCAACAACTAATTTTAATATTAGTGAAGGAAAACATACAATTAAAATTTTCTATTGTGAAAGAGCAACAGGAGAGTCAAACTTTAAGGCTACATTTAACGTTATAGAGTCTGGACTTATACAAAAGTATATAGATATACATACCGGTGAAGAATTAGGTAGTGCAGGAATATATGGTTCAGCAGGTGATATTGTAAATACGTCAGCTAAAAGTTTTACAGGTTATACTTTAGTTCAAAAACCATCTACCGAAACTTATACTTTGAATGAGCAAGAACAAATAGTTAGATATTATTATGCTAAAAATTCACAATTGACTGTTAAATATATAGATGAAAATTCAGGTGCAGAAATAGTTCCAGGTAGTACAGGAACATATAGGCAAGGGGATTCATATACAACAGATAAAAAAGAATTTTCGGGATATACTTTTACTAGAGACACTGGAAATACTTTTGGAACTTTTGGAAGAGAAAATATTAATGTTGTATATTATTACAAAAAGAATAGTGCAGGGGTAATAACTAAATATCTAGATCAAGTAACAGGAGAAGAAATAGCAGAACGTGAAATACAAAAAGGTCTTGAAAATGACGATTATATAACAACTGCTAAAAATATAAATGACTATACATTGGTAGCTACTCCTATGAATTCAATGGGACAAATGAAAATAGAAGAAACAATAGTAGTGTATGAATATAGAAAAGTTGCTGATGTAATAACAAGTTATATAGATGAAAATACAAATGAGGATATTACTAGTAAAATAATTAAAACATATAAAGAGGGGGATACATATTCAACTGAAAAAAAAGATTTTGAAAACTATAAATTTATACATGATACAGGAAATTTATCTGGAACCATAGCAAGAGAGAATATCGAAGTTGCATACTATTACAAAAAAAATAGTGCTGGTATTATAGTTAGACATATAGATCAAGTAACAGGTGATGAAATTGCAACAAGTGAAACTAAAACAGGACTAGAAGGAGATGAATATACAACCACATCAAAAGATATAGATGGATACCAATTAGTTTTAATACCAAATAATGCATCAGGTAAAATGGCAGTACAACAAATAACAATAATATATGAATATAGGAAAAAATCAGAGGTAATAACTAGATATGTAGATGAAAATACTGGATTAGAGATAACAGATAGTATAATTCAGACTTTAAAAGAAGGTGATAGTTATACAACAGAGAAAAAAGAATTCTCAAGTTATAGTTTTACAAGAGATACAGGAAATACATCTGGGACTATAGCACGAGAAAATATAGAAGTTATATATTATTATAAAAAGAATAGTGCAGGTGTAGTAACTAAGTACATAGATCAAGTAACGAGAGAAGAAATAGCAGATTTAAAAATACAAACGGGACTTGAAAATGATACTTATACTACTGAATCAAAAGATATAATAGATTATGAATTAGTGTTAGTACCAGAACATTCAACTGGAAAAATGACGGTAGAACAAATAACTGTGGTATATGAGTATAGAAAACTTGCCAATGTAATAACCAAACATATAGATGCAAATACAGGTGATGAGATAATACCAGAGGTAATAAAAAAATATCGCGAAGGAGATGAATACGAAGTATTTGCTCAAAATTTAGAAGGATATACACTAGTAGAAGAACCAGAAATAAAAAGTGGAATAGTAGGAAGAGAAGATATAACAAAAGTCTTTAAATATAAGAAGATATCAGCAGGATTAGTGGTAAAATATGTAGATGAATTTTCTAATGAGCAATTATATCAAAGAGTTTATACAGGAAATGAAAAAGATGTAATTACTTTAGAAGAATTAACTTTTGGGGGATATGTATTATCTAAAAGACCAACTGAAACAGAAGTTGAACTTGCAGTAGAACCACAAGAGAAAATTTTCTATTATAAAAAAATAGTATACCTAGAAGTTGTAGGAAGAGACAAATTAACGAGTAAAGAATTATATGCATGGCTACAAGAAGGAATAGAAGGAGAAGAGTATATAACAGAGTCTACAAATGTTCCAGGATATGATATGGTAGAAGAACCAGAAAATAAAAATGGTATATATAAAAGAGAAAATGATAAAGTAATATATTTATATAGTAAGATTGCAGGTAAAATAACAGTAAAATATATAGATAAAGATACAAATGAGTTGCTGGATAGTTATGAAATTACAGGATATGTAAGTGATGAATATACTACAGATAAAAAAGAATTTGAAAAATATAATTTTATAGAAATTGTGGGAAATCCAAATGGGAGTTTAGAAGAAAGTGAAAAGGAAATAATATATTACTATGAAAAAAAGCGAGGAAATGTCATAGTAATTTATGAAGATACAGAAGGAAATGTATTATTTGAAGATAAATTAAATGGTAAAGTAGATGAGCCATTTAAAATTGAAGAAAGAGAAATACCACTTTATAGAATTATAAAAAGGCCAGAAAGTACAGAAGGAATATTTATAGAAGGAACTATAGAATTAAAATATATTTTAGAAAAAATAAAAGGAAAAATAACAGTAAACTTTATTGATAGGCAGGGAAACATTATTTATGAAAGTGTTACTAAAGATGGCTATTTAGATGAACAGTTTTATTTAAAAGCAAATGAGAAAGAAGGATATCAAATTATTGAAAATCAAGAAATAAGTATATATTTTGTTGAAGGTGAAACAGTTATAGATGTAGTTTATGAAAAAATGCAAGAACCACCGGCAACAGGAGATATAAATGTTATACTTTTAACTATTATTATGATAATATCTATATTAGGAATTACTTATGCAATAATTAGAAAAAGACGCAAATAAGAGATAAAAAAATAATTAAAATAAATTGTGATACATAATAAAAAGCCTGAATATTTAGTTCAGGCTTTTACTATTTACCAACAAACATTAAAACTATTATATAACCATAAGTATCACTTTTTTCAAGTCCTATACCAATGTAGTTGTATGAATTAGATAAAATATTTTGGCTATGCTCAGGAGAATCTAAAAAAGAATTTATAGCATCATCTAGATTATTATTTCCAGCAATATTTTCACCGGCTGTTTTGTAAGTGATACCAGCATTTTTCATCATGACAAAAGGGCTACCATAAGTAGGGGAATTATGAGAAAAGTAATTATTTTCTACCATATCACGAGCTTTAGTTTGAGCTGTTGCAGTAATAAGTGAATCGAGCGTAAGTGAAGGAAGTCCATTTTCGTTTCTTACGGCATTAATTTTTTCTAATATATAATAGATGTTAGCATTATATTCAGGCGTAGTTGCAAGATTTGGATTTTGTTCTTCTACAATAATTTCTTCTTGATTGTTAGCTGTATATTCAATTAAATCTTCACGTATCATACCTACAAGATTGTTATCTGTTATTACTAGTAAAAAGTTATTTATGGCACCAATAACATACACTTTATCTCCAGAATTTAATTTACCATATACTTTAAAAGAAGTAGAAGGGCCACCTCTAACAATAGTATTATTACCTTTTACTGTTGCATAAAAAGGTGAATAATCTGTATAAGTATAGGAGTTTGTTTTTTCACCAGTAATTTTAACATAATCTTTAGATATTATACCCACTTCATTACTTTCAAGTTGAACAATATAAAAATTATCTAGTGAACCTACAACTTTAATTTTAGTATTAGGTTGTAGTGTTCTTACAAAAGATGAATAATTTGTAGTTGGCTTATTTCTTAAATTTACATTAGCTGTTGTTACACCATATTCTGGTGCAAAGTGTGTTATTTCTACTGCAAATATAGTAGAAAATAAAATAATAAATACAACTGTAATAAATAGTATCATAGTTTTTTTATTATTATTAATCATATAATTTTCACCTCACAAATAGTATTACCAATTTTTTCCTAAATATTATTAAAATTGGTATATTTTTCTAAATTTAAAAAAGAATATTTATGAGGTGGAACGATGAAAAGGGGATTTTGGTTAAATAAAAATAAAATTAATAATATATATCCGTATTTATCTAGAAATATGGACTGTGATGTTATAGTAGTAGGCGGTGGAATATGTGGTGCGATTACAGCATATTTTTTAGCTAAAGATGGATTTAAGGTAGTAGTATTAGAAAAAAATATAATAGGATATAAAAATACAAGTCTTTCATCTGCATGTATAACAGATTTTATAGATGATTTATATATAAAAAATGCGAAAGAACTTAATGAAAATATAAGAAGAAAGCTTGCAGAGTTAAAAAGAAAAGCTAATTCATTGCTGGACGAAATATTAGTAGATATACAAAAACAAGAGTATTTGAAAAAGGTAGATTATAATATCTTAAATAGTAGGTTATTTCAAAAAGGAATGTTAAAAAATGAAGTGAATATTAGAGAGGATATAGGGGAAAAAGCAGAATTAATAGAGGGAATAGAATATATAAATACTAATAGTGGTATAAATTTGAAAAATGGTGCTAGAATGATAGATTCATATGATTTTACATCTAAAGTATTTGAATTTATATCAGCTTTTCCTAATGTATACATTTTTGAAAATACAAAACTTAGAAATGTTCATACTTGTTATGACTATGTAGAAGTTACCACTCAAAATGATTTTAAAATAACAGGTGGATCATTAATTTTAACTACAGGAATAGATATTTTACCTATTGCGAATTTACCAAATATTGAAGTATATAAAAGATTTAGTGTAGCTCTAAATACCAATTTAAATAAAAGAATATGTTCTAAGGTGTTAAATGATATACCTATCTATATAAGAAACGATGAAAAAGGGAATATGATTGTTTCGGGCATAGATACAAAGTATATTGTTAAAATGGAAAATCCTAAATATCTTGAAATGTTAGAAAATGAGAATGAAAAAAAGCTTAAAAGTGTCATATTAAAATTATTTCCAAAACTTGAAGTATCTAAAGAAATAGGAGTATATAGTGGAAACATATATGTAACTAAAGATGGAATGCCACTAATTGGTGAAATAGAGGAAATACCTAATACATATATAAATTTAGGTGTTGGAAGTTCATCAATTGCACAAATGCTAATAGGTGCAGATATATTAAAAGACGCAATAAAAGGTTATTATAAAAAGGAAATGAATTTGTTTAAAATTAGAAGATAAAATTCTAAAAAAAGCCATAAAGAAATTTGTTATAATTAGTAAAAAAAACTTTAATTTTATATTCTCCTGTGATATAATACGCTCGAGGAAGGAAGATGGTATATGATGAACAAGCTAAGGATAGTTTATGGTAAATCAAAAGATGCAATGTACATCTCACAAGAGGACACTATCAAAGTTTTTAATAATGCATTTTTTATGGCAGAGATACCAGTAGTAAGATCAAGCAATACTAATTTGGTAGAAATGATGTTTGCTCATCCACTAACTGATGGATATCAAAGTACAGGTGAAATTTTTGAAGTAGGGCTTACAGAAGATGTAGATACTCGTTATCTTGTAAGAGAGTTAAATAAGACATTACCAGCAGGATTTATTGTAATGTCAGCAGAATATGTGTCACCAAGTGAACAAAGTGTAAATTTAAGAGTATATGCAGCAAAATATGTAATCAGTTTAGATTATACTGAAAAATTTAAAGATAAATCTTTAAGAGAAAAAGATGAGATAAAAGCATATTATAGAAGAAAAATGGAAATGTATTTATCTCAACCACAAATTTTAGTAGTTAAAAAAAGCTACGATAGAATGGAAAGAATAGATATAAAACCTCAAATAGAGAAATATACATTTAATATAGATGATAGTGTAGATGTTGTTGTATCAGCAGGTGCTAGATCAAACATTTCACCTGCAATTCTTATGGATGGATATATGGAATATATAAATGAAAAAGTAGTATATGATGTCAAAAGAACAAAGATTTTGTATAACTAGAATCGCTTAAGATTTAGTGAAATAATACTGTAACACAAATGATATGTTTTATTGTAAACAAATTGTTGACTTTTAAATTTTAATATGCAATAATAAAGTTAACATTCAAGGAAGGCGGTGTAGAGTATGCAAATTACAGATGTAAGAGTTAGAAAAGTAACTTCTCAAAACAGAATGAAGGCTATTGCATCAATAACAATTGACGATGTTTTTGTAATTCATGATATCAAAGTTATTGAAAGTGATAAAGGTCTATTTATCGCTATGCCAAGCAGAAAAACTCCAAACGGAGAATTTAAAGATATTGCTCATCCTATCAATACTGAAACTAGAGAAATGTTACAAAAATTAATTATTGAAAAATATAATGAGGCTGAGTAATTTATTATTAAATAAATTATAATGAAAACTAGAGGGTTTGTATTTACACCCTCTTTTAATATACCTAAAAAAGGAGATGAAAAAATGACTAATGAATATGTAAAAGACATTGTAAAAAAGATACCTTTTGATCCGGGAATATATATGATGAAAGACGAAAAAGGTGAAATTATTTATGTTGGTAAAGCAATTTCTTTAAGAAAAAGAGTAAGACAATATTTCCAAAAAAATAATAAAACGGCAAGAATTGAAAAAATGGCATCATTAGTTAGAGATATAGACTATATAGTAGTAAATAATGAAGTAGAAGCTTTAAACCTTGAATGTAACTATATAAAGAAATTATCTCCTAAATTTAATGTAATGTTGAAGGATGATAAAACTTATCCATATATCAAAGTAACAATAAAGGACAAGTATCCTTTAATATATGTAACACGAAGAAGAGTAGAAGATAAAGCATTATATTTTGGACCATATACAAATGTAGGGGCAATGCGTGATGCTCTTCATACAATAAAAGAAATATTTCCTGTTAAGAGATGTAAATATAACTTAGATAAAACTCAAGTAAAAAATGCTTGTTTATATTATCATATTGGAAGATGTTTGGGACCTTGTATTAATGATGTAAGTCTTAAAGCATATAAAGATATGATAGACCAAGTTGTGTTATTTTTAGAAGGTAAAACAACTGAAGTAAAGAAAATGATAAAATCTCAAATAGATGAATGTATAGAAAAATTAGATTTTGAAAAAGCTGCAGTTCTAAAACAAAGACTAGATAATATTGAGAAATTTAGTCAAAAACAAACTGTATCAAATCTAAATGAATTAAGTACAGATATCTGGGGATATGTATTCTTAGATAATACATTGTATATTCAAATATTTAAAATAAGAGACTATAAAATAGTACTACATGATAATGTAAAGATTACAGAAGTATCTGAAGAAGAAATAGAAGAATCATTAAGTCAGATAGTATCTAATTATTATATAGATAATAATGATATGCCTAAAAAGGTATATATAAATTTATTAGAAGAAAATATAGAATTAATTAATAAGCTTTTTGAAAATAAAGAAATTAAATTACAAGTTATATGTCCAAAACGTGGTGAAAAAGCTAAATTAATTAAGATGGTGGAAAATAATATTCATATTAATATTGAAGACAATAAGAACAATGTTGTTGAAGATTTAGCCTCAATGCTTGGATTTAATGAGGGAATTGATTCTATAGAATGTTACGATATATCAAATTTAAGAAATGAATATATAGTAGGCTGTATGATTAGATTTGAAAATGGAAAACTTAATAAAAGTATGTATAGAAAATTTAAAATAAGAAGTACAATGACTCAAGATGATCCACTTTGTATGTACGAAGTATTAACCAGAAGACTTGGACATGCAAAAGATTGGCCACTTCCAGATGTAATATTAATAGATGGTGGTAAAACACAACTTAATATGGTTAAAAAAGCTATGCAAGATGTTGGTGAACACACTAACATTTATGGTATGGTTAAAAATGATAAACACAGAACTCGTGGTCTTATAGACGAAAATGGTAATGAGTTTGATTTATCAGATAAAAAATCTATATTAAACTTCTTAACTTTCTTACAAGATGAAGTACACAGATTTGTAATAACTTATCATAGAAGTTTGAGAGACAGTGTAAAATTAAGTAACGGAAAAGTATATAAAAATGTAGAAAAGAAAAAATAGGAGGATACAATGAAAGTATTAACAATTAGACAACCTTGGGCTACTCTTATCATGCAAGGAGTAAAACGATACGAATTTAGAAGTTGGAAAACAAATTTTAGAGGTGAAGTTTTAATTCATGCAGGAAAAGGAATAGATAAAGAGGCAGTAGAAAGACTAAAGAAATATTTACCTGAAGGTGAATTACCACTTGGTAAAATTTTAGGAAAAGTAAATATAACAGATTGTGTTCCTATGAGTGAAGAATTTGCTAGCATGCTATCTAAAGAAAATAACGACATTTATACAACGCATTCTTTTTCAAGAAATTATGGATTTAAACTAGAAGATGTTGAAGTTTTTGATACTCCAATAGATGCTAAAGGACAACTTGGATTTTGGAATTATAATGAATAATAATTAAGAGGATAATGATATTATCCTCTTTTGTTTTACATAAAATAATTTACAATACTTTACATAATATTTAAAATGTGCTATAATTGAAAACAGATGATTACTTTTTAATTCAGTCATAATTGAATCGAATAAGAAATACAAAGGCTATTGTCAGTAGAGATAGTATTTTATAAAAAAAGGAGTGAAATATGGTTAATGAATGCAATAGTTAATAAGGCTATTGAAAATTCTAAGAGAATAGTACCACAATACTGGGAAAGTACAGTTAAAGGTCGTTTAAACGGTGGAATCGGTAGTGTCTATGATCAATTTAGTACAGTAGAAGAACTTGAGAAAGCTCTTTTAGCTGCTGATTGGAGAGAAACTACACATCCTGACGTTATGACAGGCTGTAGAGTATTTGTGGCTAACTTAGAAGGTAGATTTGGAATCGTTGAGATTTCTGAACTTCCATCAGATACAGTTTTAATTGCAGACGATAGAAAGAATACAGGAAGAGTGGCAATGACTGTTGAAGGCATCAGGGGAAAAATTGTTTCAGAGACTTACCTAATTATAGGTGAGGAACAAGGTGAAGATGTAGTGTTTACATTCCACCCTGGTGAACCAATTAGACCATCTGTTGTAGAAGTATCTACTGTAAGTCACGGTTCTAGAGTTTCTGTTAAAGAAGCTAAAGAATTAGGTTTTGACTTAGCTAAGATAGTTTAGTTCTCTGGTACGTATATCTGAAATGGTATACTTGGTGATAAGATGGCTCTGGCAAGGTTGAATATTTATATATTCATGCTGAACTTGTCTCACGACTCGGCGAGCCCTACTAATATATAGTTAAATATATATCCTCTATGTAGAGTGACACCTACAATATGTTTATATTTGCTTATATATTAATAGTTTAAAAAATAAGATGAAACATTGTTTTCATCTTATTTTTTTTATCCTTGTATAAACTTTATATTTATGATAACATTGAAGTGTAGAAGTATTTTTTATGGAGGGATATATATGAGTGAAGAAATTAAAAAAATAGAAGAAATGGATGGATTTAAAGATATGAGAATGGTAGATAACTTCTATCAAACATCTAGCTTTTTTCCTATGCCAACAATTGAAATTGGAACATTAGATGAAAATGGTAATACAAATCTTGGTTCATATTCTTTATGTTTTCCATACTATATAGCTGGCAAAGATTATTATGCAATGGTACTTTGTTGCAGAAACAGTTCTAATACTTGTAAAAATATATTAAGAACAGGTAAATGTACACTTAACTTTATTACACATGAAAGAAAATACTTTAAAGAGGCAGTAAGACTTGGTTTCCCTGGTGAGACAACTGAAGAGAAAATGAAAGACTGTATATTTACATTAGTAGATGGTAAAAGAGCAAGAGAAAATCCAAATGAGCAATTTCCTAAAATAGTAAAAGAATCTTATCAAGTCTTTGAATGTACATGGGTTAAAGAATTAGATAATGCACAAGATGATAAAATACAAGAAGAATATTTACCACCATATCATAATTTTAATGGTATTACTAGTCAATATGGTGCTCATTTTATCTTAAAAATAGATAATATATTAATGAAAAAAAAATATTATGATGGAATAATAAATGGAGTAAAAGCATCAAGCTTTCCAATGGTACCTGTAGATTATGGATACAGAGATAGTAAGAACTTCTGGTATACTAAATTTAGAAGACCAATTTGTGAACCAATTCCAGAAAATAAAGGAATTAGTTTAGATTCTGTAAAATATGCCGCTTCAAGAATTGATCCGGAAATTAAATTTACAGATGAAGCATGCCAAAAACTTGTAAAAGTACCAAGAGTATTTTTAAATGTAGTTCTTAAAGGTTGTGTATCTTGGGCAAAAGAAAACAACGTTACTTTAATAACTGAAAAAGAAATGGATATTATAAACGACAAAAGAAGTAAAGAGAAGAATAAATAAAATATAGTAGTAGATATTGTTAAAGACATAGTAATGATTAGTTACTATGTCTTTTGTTACAATAATATTACTGAAAAAAGTATACTAAAATATTAAAATTAGTTGATAAATCGTACAAAATGTAGTAAAATGGGTGTGTGAAAGGTGATTTTATGATAGGAATTACAAAAAGTGAATTTGAAAACTCGCTATTAAGAGAAGATGTAGTAGAATACTATCTTAATATGTCAAGAGAAGATATAGAATATAAATTTGGAAGTATAGTACTTGATATGGTTGGATTTAATCAAAACAATCCACATCATTGCTATGACCTATTTGAACATACATTAAGAACTGTAAAAGATTTACCTACTGGTGAACTTTCAAATGAAGAAATAAAACTATTAAAAATAGCAGCTTTTTTACATGATGTTGCTAAACCAAATTTAAGAGAAGATTTAACAGGTAGAGAGAAATATATAGCTAATGAAATTGAATCTGCAAAAATGGCAAGAAACTTTTTACAAGAGCTTGGTTACAGACAAGAAGAAATAGCTAGAATATGTTTCTATATAGCTCACGTAGAAGATTTTGTTTATTATAAAGATGAAGTTCCATACTATTACGAACATCATTTATATATCAAAAAAATCTCTTCACTTACAATAGCAGAACAAATGCTAGAAAATGAGTATAACTTTAGAAAATTAGGATTAGATAGTGCTCAAATTAAAGCTATTTGTTATTCACTTGTAAGAGATGGAGAATGGCCTTTATTTGAAACAGAAAAAGGTGAAGAAGTGAAAATTGCACCTGTTGATATGGAAGATGTAAAATGTAAGCTAGTAGAAATAAGAAGAGATTATATGCCTACATTAAAAGACTATCAAATGCTATCAAAATTAAGTATTGCTAATTATAAAGCACAAGCTAAAAAATCTTATCAAAGAGGTAGACTAATAGCTACACGTGCTGAAAAGGTTAGAGTTGCCGCTATAATCGAATCAATACTACCAGAAGCATATAAAGTTTTTGAAGAAGCAATGGATAAATACCAAATGGATGGGGCTCTAACTCAAGAGCTTATAGATGTTACAAATAAATATCATGAATTAATTGCAATGAATCAAATTGAACAAATGAGAGAAGAAAATGCAAAAAATTTAATGAATAAATTTAACGACATGAAGATTCGTTTAACCATGAAATCTTAGGAGGTTACTATGGGAGAGAAATATTATAACTTACCTATGGTAAGAGAAAGTTTTGTTGCCAGAAATATTAAAAAAATCTTTCAAAGTTTTTTCAATATAAAAAGGAAAAAAAGAGATCAAAAAAGAGCACAAATACTTGCACAAAGAGCAAAGAAAAATCGTACTTTTAGTGATACAGTAACATTAGGAGCAACTCGTCAAAAAGTAGATATTTATGAATTCCAAAATATGTATAAAAGAGGAGAAATAAAAATCGAAGATATGAACGAGGACCAAAAATATGCTCTTATCAAACTATTTGAAATGCAAAATGAAAGATTAAAAGAAAGTATTCAAGAACATAAAAGAAATACAGAAGCATACAATATGGAAGTTCAAAGATTAAAGAAAGAATTAGATATTATAGGATAAATAGAATAAAAAAGCTACATTAGTAGCTTTTTTATTTTGTTTAAATCACTTGACATAAAAATAAAGCGGTGGTAGAATATGCAATGCATTAAAATTTTGTGCCCGAAATAAATTTATGGAGGTAATTGCATATGAAAAGAAATGAAATTGAAGAAAAGTACAAGTGGGATTTGACAAAAATGTATCTGAGTATTGAAGCATATGAAAAAGATTTCAATACTGTAAAAAAGGATATTCCTAAATTAACTAAGTATAAAGGAGGGAAATTTTTAAGTTCTGTAGAAAAATTTTTAGAGTTTATGAAGCTTGAAGAAGGTATAAGTAGAAAGTTAGATAAGCTATATGAATACACATACCTTTCAACTGTAGTTGAGCCAGATAATGATGAATTACAATATTGGCATGCTAATATTACAGCTTTGATACAAGAATATGATAATGCAGTATCATTTGTTGATACAGAAGTTGTAGAGCTAGAAGATAAGGCAAAAGAAATTATACAAGATGAAAGATGCAGTGAATATGTAGTTTTAATAGAAGAAATATTAAGATATAAACCACATATATTAGATTATGACACAGAAAAACTATTAACGTTTGCAGATAATACTATGAATGCATATTCAACATACACAGCAATAAAATTAGAATACAAACCTGTAATAATTGATGGTAAAGAACATTTTCTTAATGATGCAACATTAAACGATTTCCTTAGAAATCCAGATGAGAATATAAGAAAACAAGCATACGAAAATGTATATGAGGAGTATAAGAAATTTTCTAATCTTTATGCACAGACTTTAAGTGGGAAAATAAAGCAGGATATATTTTTTGCAATAACTAGAAAATATAAATCAGCATTAGAAAGCTCAACATTTTCAGATAATGTAACACCAGAACTATTTTATAAAATACTTGAAGCTGCAAATAGTAAGTATCATGGACACTTTTTAGAATATTTAGATGTTGTAAATAAAATCTTGAAAAAGGATAAAATTACAAATTATGATTTAAAAGTTCCTTTATGTAAGACACCTAAATCTGAATACACAATAGAAGATGCTTGGAAATTAGTAATTGAGGCAATAAAACCTTTTGGTAAAGAGTATGAGGAAATAGTAAAAAAAGCTAAAAACGAAAGATGGATAGATTACTATCCACATGAAGGAAAAAGACATGGAGCTTTTTCAGCTGGTGTATATGATTCATATCCATATATTATGACTAATTTTACTGGAGATGTAGAGTCAGTATTTACTATAGCTCATGAGCTTGGACATTCTGTTCATTCATATTTGAGTAATAAAAATCAAGCATATAATAATAGCAGCTATAAGATATTTGTAGCGGAAGTTGCTTCAACTGTAAATGAAAATTTACTAATGGAATATTTAATAAAAAATGCTACAAGTAAAGAAGAAAAAATGTATTATTTGTACAGAAAGTTAGATGAATTTGTAGGAACTTGTTATAGACAACCATTTTTTGCAAAGTTTGAAGATATATTGCATAATAAAGCTCAGAATAATGAAGGATTATCTGCTAAAAGTATAACAGATATTTATGAAGAAATTAGTGAAGAATATTATGGTGAAAGAGTAGAACAGCATAGACTAAGTAAATATTCTTGTTTTGCAGTACCACATTTTTACTATAATTACTATGTATATAAATATACAATTGGAAATTGTGTGGCTTCAGTAATTGCATCAAGGATTTTATCTGGAGATAAACGTACATTAGAAAATTATTTAGAGTTTTTAAAATCTGGATGGACAAAATCACCAGTAGAATTACTAAAAGCAGTAGGAGTAAATCCTTTAGAGGATAACTTGTATAAAGAGGCTTTTGAAGGATTTAAAAAAGCTTTAGATGAATTTAAGAGGCTTGCACTAGAATAATAAAAAACAAAACGATAGATTAATTTCTATCGTTTCTTTTTTTACATGCATATATAAAACTTTTAAATAACTTTTGATCATTTTCGTCAAAATGTATTTCAGGATGCCACTGAACACCAAGATTAAATACTTCATCTTTTTTCTCAATAGCTTCAATGATATTACCATCACAAAAAGCAGTGGATTCATATTCACCAGGATTGGGAACTTTGTATCCATGTAAACTATTTACAGTGATGCTTTCTTTTTGAAGTATATCAAATAATTTAGAATTTTTATCTATTGTAACATCATGTAAATAATTTCCTTTAGGCTCTTTATGACCTTCAACTTTTTCATTTATATTTTCATTATTATAATTACACATTACTTGCATACCCATGCATATACCAAATAGTGGAAGATGTTTTTCATTTGCCATTTTGCAAACATATTTATCATAAAAATAAATTCTATCACCACCAGGCATTAGTATTCCATCACATAGATTAATTTGTGTATCAAGTATTTCTTTATCTTCATCACTTAATACATTTTCACGATTATTTAAGTAATTCATATTTTGTGTCGGTAAAATCATTAAAGGAATACCGCCACTTTTAATTACAGCCTTTCTAATATTTTCTAATATGCACATTACATATCTACCATTATCTGTCATATATGGTCTTGCTAAAACACCAATAATTGGTTTCATAATAATCACCAGAAATATTATACCACGGTTTGACAAGTTTCAACAAATTATTTGCTAAAATACATACCTTGGTATAAATCTTTTTCTCTAAGTATTTTATCTATACCATTTAAAACTAATTTTTTATGACTATTCCAGCTTGGAGCAACAAGTAAATCTTTTGGAGCATCTCCACTTATCCTATGAATTATTATATCTGGATTTATATGTGTTAATACATAGCATAAAGATTCTAAATAATATTCAAGTGAAATAGGAGAGTAAGTATTGTTCTTATACATATCTTCAAGTTTAGTATTAGATATAACATAAGTTGAATGTATCTTTAGTCCTTGTATATTATGACTATTTACAAAATTAACTGTATTTTCCAAATCTTTTTGAGTTTCATTTGGAAGCCCTATCATAACATGAGTAATAACATCTATGTTATATTTATTTAATAACTTAACTGCATTTGTAAAATCCGAAGAAGTGTAACCTCTGTTAAGTAATATTCCTGTTTCATCATTTGAAGTTTGAAGTCCAAGCTCAACAGAAACATAATACTTATCTGTAAATTCAGATAATAACTTAACTATATCTTCATCTATACAGTCTGGTCTTGTGGCAATAGCAAGTCCTACAATTCTATCATCTACTAAAGCAGAAGTATATTTTTTTCTTAAATTTTCAATTGTATCGTATGTATTAGTAAAGTTTTGAAAATATACAATAAATTTTTCTGCTCTTTGTCCACGATAGCTTTCAAGATGTTTATGTACTTGAGATGAAATATCTATAGTTTTTAGATGTTCACCAGAACCACGTTCACCACAGAAAATACATCCACCATATCCTTTTTTACCATCACGATTAGGACAAGTAAAACCGCCATCAACACATATCTTTAAAGTTCTTTGTCCAAATTTATTTTTTAAATAACTATTTAAATGATTATATCTTTCTTTTTCCATAACGTAATAAGTATAACAAAAATTTACATAAAAAACAATAAATTAAAATATAAAGTATAAAAAAATAAATAATGCAAAAAATATATATAGGAGATGATAATAATGAGAAAAGGTGATGACAGAATAAAATGTAATGTAGCTAAATGTATGCATAACTGTATAGATGACTCTACATGTAGATTAAATTCAATTAAAGTATGTGAATGTATGAATGATAAAAGGAGTGGAAAAAGAGAAGACCAAACTGCATGTGGCTCATATGAATATGTAGGCAATTTAAATAAGTCTGAAATACTAGGTGGAAATTAGATAAATTAAGAGACACTATAAAAAATAGTGTCTTTTTTGTTAAGTTAGATCGTATAGATAAAAATCATAATCTATCATATTTTTTCCTTCAATGCATTCAACTCTTGAGAAAACAATTTGTTCTACGACTCCGTCAAATAGAGCATATTTACTTTTTCTTTTTAGATAAGGATTTTCTAAAATATTGTAGAATTTTTCATTTACTACAAATTTATCACTACCATATCCACGTTTATATATTTCTATAGGAATGAAATTGTTTTTCACATCAGAAAATAATAATTTTTTCTCTATACCATTGCATTTTAAATCCACATCTTCTAAAAAGATAATTTTTAATCCACCTCTAGTATCAACGTCAAAGTTGATCTTTTGAGCTTTTTCCTTTCCAAAGATAGTTTTCCTTACTGCAACGTAATATCTAGGAGTTTTGTATTCTTCAACTTCATAGATATCAAATCCTCTTTTAAAAATTAAATTTAAATTTTTCATAATTTTTCTCCTGTTCCGATGTCATAGTTAGACATCAATAAAATATTTTTAACTAATTATATTATACCATATTTAAAATATTATGTAAAATTCAAAAGAGGATAATATGTATGAAATATAAAGAGTTTTTGTTGCAAAAATATATACTTAGTAATATAATATTAGTGATAAAGGAGTATGAAAATTATGGCAAATAATAAAGTAGAAGAATTTAAAAAGAATATAAGAGGAAAAAGAGTTTCAGTAATAGGAATAGGAGTTAGTAATATTCCTGCTATTAAATATTTAAATAAAATAGGAGCTAATATAGTAGCTAGAGATAAAAATACAAATATCCCGGAAGAATTAAAAGGGTTAAATAATATAGAATTCGTATTAGGAGAAGACTATCTAAAAGGGTTAGATAACTCAGATTATATATTTAGATCTCCTGGTGTAAAACCATTTTTACCAGAAATAGAAGAAGCTGTAAAAAAAGGTGTTATACTTACTTCTGAAATAGAAACTCTTATACATTTAACTGACGCAACAGTAATAGCAATTACAGGTTCAGATGGTAAAACTACATCAACAACACTTACAACATTATTTTTAGAAGCGGCAGGTAAAAATGTATATGTAGGTGGAAATATTGGAATACCGCTTTTAGATAAAGTTGAAGAAATGACTAAAGACGATTATGTCGTACTTGAACTTAGTAGTTTCCAACTTATGACTATGAAAGAAAAAATAGATAGAGCAGCAATAACTAATGTATCACCAAATCATTTAGATTATCATAGGGATTATGAAGAATATATAGAAGCTAAAGCTAATGTATTTAAATGTCAAGATGAGTTTGGAATATTAGTTTTAAATGAAGATAACGAATATACATCTAGATATGAAAATCAAGCTAAAGGAAGTGTAAGAAAATTTAGCATTGAAAAAGAAACTGGCTGTGGTGTTTATCATAAAGATGGAAAAATATATTCTTCTGTTGGATGTAAAACAGAAGAAATAATGGATGCTAAAGATGTTAAACTTGTAGGAATGCATAATGTCGCAAATACATGTACAGCTGCATCTTTAGTTATAGATATAGTTGGTAAAGAGGCAATTGCTTCTGTTGCTAAAACATTTACAGGTGTAGAACACAGAATGGAACCAGTAAGAGAATTAAATGGTGTTAAATGGTATAACGATTCAATTGCAAGTAGCCCAACACGTACAATAGCAGGACTAAAAGCATTCCCAAAACCAATAGTTCTTATAGCTGGTGGTTATGATAAACATATACCATATGATGTAATGGGACCATATTTAGTAGATAAAGTTAAACTTTTAATACTTGTAGGTACTACTGCACCTAAAATTAGAGAAGCTGCTGAAAATGAAGCTAAAAAACGTGGTGTAGATGTTATGCCTATAGTTGAATTTGATAATCTTAAAGATGCTGTAGAATATGCATATAAAAATACTAATGAAGGAGATATTGTGGCTATGTCTCCAGCAAGTGCATCTTTTGATTTATATAAAAACTTCATGATAAGAGGAGATTATTTTAAAGAATTAGTAAATAATTTGCAATAAGTTTTAAAATACGTTATGATATAGATATACATAACGTATTTTTTGTACATAGAGGGAGGATATATATGAAAGAAGAATTATTTATGGATTTTTCAAAACTAACACAAGAAGAAATCGAAAAAGCAAAAGAGGCTAAAAAAGCAAGTGAATATACTATAGAGGATTTTGTTAATGATATGAACGATGATGGAAAAAATAGTGAGGTGTAAAAAATGACAAAACAAGAAACAGCAATGAAAAAGTTCTTTACTGTTGCAGCAGATAAAAAAATAAGTGATCAAGTAAAAGAAGAATTATTAAACGAATCATTAGTTGAATTTGTAAATGCTACTCTAAAAAAAGATCCTAGATATAAAGAACAAGAAGCAAGACTAACTAGTATACAAACTCAAGAAGGAATTAATAGATATGAAATAAGTGTCGATGATTTATTTTCTATGGATATTAATTATGACAACTTTTTAAAATCAAAAAATACACCAGATAAATTTCAAGATTGTTTTGAATTCTTTTTGGATGTAAATGATAGTATTTTAAGATCTTCTAAAGAAAAGAATTATGAGAATTTTATTCCAACAACTAAAGAAGATGAGATAACTATATATTCTAATTATGCTAAAGAAAAACTATTAGATCAGGAAGAAAGCTTATATAAAGATTCTGCAGAGGAAGCTACTTTACTTACTCTTGCTCAAACATCTAGAGTAATAACAGATTTAAGTACAAGACAATATGATGAAAGTGTTAAAGAGGCATCAAGAGATAAAGTATTTGGTAGAGCAAGAAATTTAATTGAAAGTATTGCTGCTGTGGACGATATAGCTTTAGAAAAAGATAAACCTAAAGATGTAGAAATAGTTTTAGATAATGAAGGAAAGCCGGAAAGCATAAATATAAATTATATAGATCAATTAGTAGCAGCTGAACCTGAATTGTTAGATAGATATAAAGTTTTAAGAAATGAATACAATGCTGATGGTACAAGAAAAGAGCTAGATGAGATAATTCAAACAAGGGATAATTTAATTCAATCAGTTCAAGAAAATCAAAATATTAATGAAACTACAAGAAAAAATATAACAAATCAATTAAATACTGCTTTTGCAAATATTGTAAGAGATGAACTTGTTTCAAAAGGAAGTATAGAAAATCTTGCAGAACTAAGAACTATTGTTGGTGATGAAAAATTAATTGAAGAAATCGAAAGAGTAGCTGAACATACAGAAGCTCCTTTAGAATTATCGCAAGATGAAAACAATAAAGCTATTAAATATTTTAATGACCATATTGAAAATGTAACTTATGGTCTAAGTGATCAAGCAACAAAAGACTTGGTAGATTTAATGGATTTAGTTGAAAAAAGAAGAAATAAATCTAAAGAAAATCAAGTAATGAATACTGAACAAAGAGAAGTATTAAAACAAGAGATTCTTGAACAATTAAAACAAGAACTAATACAAGATAAAAAAGAGCCAGCAACTCAAGAGGAAAAGGATAATGCTATTAAACAAAGAGATACTAAAAGAAGATCATTCTTAGTATTTATCAAAGACAAGTTAACAAATAATAAATATAATGAAAAAGAAGAACAAGAGCAAGAAGAACCAGATGAAAACGAACCGGAATTACCAGATCCTAAACCATATTCTGTAGTTGAACCAGTTGAAGAAGAAGAAAAAGAAGTTAAAAAGAAAGTAAAAAAAGAGAAAAATAAAACAAAAACAACTGAGAAAGAACGTGGCGAAGATGGAACTGATGGTCGTGAGGGTGAGAACGGAAATAACGGACGTGATGGCGAAAATGGTACTAGTGGTAGAGATGGTGCCGATGGAGAAAATGGTAGAGATGGTGAAAACGGAAGAGACGGAGAAAATGGACACGATGGAAAAGATGGAGTTTCTCCAGAAAGAGATGAAGAAACAGATAAGAAAATAGATGATACTAACAAAGAAATAGATGATTTGAAAAATAAAATAGACGAACTATCACAAACTATCAATGATATGAATAGTAAGCCAAATCTTGATACAAGTATTCTTATTGGTATAGAACAATTAAAATCATTATATAAACAAATTCTTGAGAAAAATGATAATGGAGAGATCTCAAGATTGCAAAAAATGATTGAAGATTTAAATGGTAAGATAGAAGAAATGCAAAATAAAGAAGTTCCATCAAAAGATGAACCAATATTACCAAAAGACAATATTGAAGAACCAGTAAAAGAAGAAGACGAGCCATTAATTGTAGAACCAACAACTGTATTACAACCGGAAGCTACTATACCAGAGGAAGATGAACCGATACTACCAGACGAAAATGTAGAAGAGCCAGTTACAAATACAACAGAATCATTAAAAGAGGAGGACGAACCATTAATTTTAGAGCCAACAACTGTACCACAACCGGAAGCTACTATACCAGAGGAAGATGAACCAATACTACCAGATGAAAATGCAGAGGAACATGGTGTAGATACAACAGAGCCGGTAAAAGAAGAGGACGAGCCATTAATCGTAGAGCCAACAGTTGAGCAACAATCAGAAACTACTATACCAGAGGAAGATGAACCAATACTTCCAGATGAAAATACAGAGGAACCTGGTGTAGATACAACAGAGCCGGTAAAAGAAGAGGACGAGCCATTAATCGTAGAGTCAACAGTTGAGCAACAATCAGAAACTACTATACCAGAAGAAGATGAACCAATACTACCAGATGAAAATGCAGAAGAACCAGCTCAAGATACAGAGCCAGTAAAAGAAGAAGACGAACTGCTAGTTGGAGAAAATAAAGCTCCTGTTAATGTGGAAATAGAAGAACTTAGAAAATCTAAGGATGCATTAATAGCTGGAATTAGACAGAAAAATGAAGAAGAAATAAAAGAATATGAAAATAATCTACAACAAAGAGCAGATGAAATAATAGATAAGCTTGATCCATCAAAAATTACTTTAGATGAATTATATAAAGCTAGAGAACATTTAGAAAAAAGAATAGCTCAAGATGTTGCTGCTAAAAGACAACAAAAAGAAGAGTCTTTAAAAATGATTCAAGAAACTATGGAAAAATATATAACAAGAAAAGAGTTAGCAGATAAACTAAATGAATTAAATAAAGTAAAAGAAGAATTAAAAACAAAACAAGATTTAATTAACTCTATTGAAACTGAAACTGCTAAATCTTTAAAAGCTGTTGAAGATGAAATTGAGTCAGTAAAAGATGAAATTAAAAAGAATACTGTTACTAAGGAGGATGGAGTAATTGGAACAATATAAAGTAAAAGAATTTAATAGAATAGATGAGTTAAGACTAGCTCTTGAAAATAATAGCATAACTGTAGATAGCATATCAGATAATGACGTTCCTTTAGTAACTGCACTTCTTCAATATGAAATAATGAAGACTAAAGAAAAAGTTGAACAAGCTAGTGAAAAGATTAATGATTACAAAAAGAGAATGATTGAAGCTATAGAATATTTAAAGAATAAAAATACTTCAAATTAAAGAGGTGGAAAAAAATGGATGAAAAAAAATTACCTTTAGATTTTTCTGAATTAACTCAAGAAGATATTGACAGGGCAGACAGTTATAAAAAAGTAAATGAATATGACATAATGGACTTACTAAAAGCAATTGTCGATAGTTCTGAAGAAGAGTAGGTGAGAAACAATCCAATAATACTAATAAAATAGCGATTTTTATAATATTTTTCAATAAATTTGTTGACAAATCAGAATACGCCGTGTATAATATGTGTAAAGTTTTAAAGCTTTACACATTTTTTATTAGGTGATTATATGGATAAAAGTGTTGAGTTTACTATGCTATATGAAATATATGGTAAACTATTAACTAATAAACAGCAAGAGATTTTTGAAGAGTATTATTTATACAATTTATCTTTAAGAGAAATTGCTGAAAATAAAAAAATTTCATATCAAGCAGTAAGAGATAGCATTAAAGCAAGTGAACAAGCTCTTACAAATTTTGAAAAAGTAACTCATACTTTAGCATTAACTGAAAGAATGCAAAAAGCATATAACTTATGCGAGTGTGAAGACTTAAATACTAAAAGACAACAAATTAAGAGACTTTTAAGAAGTGAGGATGATATATAATGTTTGATAGTCTTTCAGATAAATTACAAAATGTAATGAAGAAATTAAAAGGTCAAACAAGAATTTCTGAAAAAGAACTTAAAGAGATGTTAAGAGAAGTAAAACTTGCACTTCTTGAAGCAGATGTTAACTATAAAGTTGTTAAAGATTTTGTGGCTTCAATAGAGACTAAAGCTCTAGGCGAAGATGTAATGAAATCATTAACACCTGGTCAACAAGTAGTAAAGATAGTAAGAGATGAATTAACAGAGCTTTTAGGTGATACAAATTCAGGACTTAATTTTTCTTCAAATCCACCAACAATTATAATGCTTGTTGGATTACAAGGTAGTGGTAAAACTACTCTTTGTGGAAAACTTAGTAACTATTTAAGAAAACAAGGCAAAAAACCATTAATGGTTGCTTGCGATGTATATAGACCAGCTGCTATAAAACAATTAGAAACATTAGGTAAAAGCTTAAATGTAGATGTTTATAGTGAGCCAGACAATAAAGATGTAGTAGAAATTGCTAAAAATGGTATTAAAACTGCTATATCTAAACTATGTAACGTAGTATTAGTCGATACTGCAGGACGTCTTCAAATAGACGAAACTTTAATGGATGAACTTGTTGATTTAAAAAAAGCAATTAGACCGCATGAAATAATGCTTGTAATTGACTCAATGGTTGGTCAAGAAGCTGTAAATGTTGCACAAACATTTAATGATAAATTAGGAATTGATTCTGTAACAATGTCAAAATTAGATTCAGATTCAAGAGGTGGTGCAGCATTATCAGTAAAAAGCATTACTAAAAAACCTATTAAATTTGCTTCGGTTGGTGAAAAGTTAAGTGACTTAGAACCATTTTATCCAGATAGAATAGCTTCTCGTATTTTAGGAATGGGAGATGTGTTATCTATCATAGATAAAGCAGAAGAAGCTTATGAAGAGGAAGAGGCTATAGAGCTTGAAAAGAAAATCAGAAAAAATGAATTCACTTTAGATGATTATTTAGAGCAAATGAAGAAAATTAGAAAAATGGGTTCATTTAAACAATTACTTGCTATGATTCCTGGTATTCCAAAAGAAATCAAGGACATAGATATAGATGAAAAACAACTACTTCGTATTGATGCAATAATAACTTCAATGACTAAAGAAGAAAGAAGAAATCCTAAGATTTTAAATGCTTCTAGACGTCAAAGAATTGCAAAAGGAAGTGGAAACAAAGTTCAAGACATCAATAGATTCATCGAACAATTTACAGAAATGCAAAAAATGATGAAGAATATGATGAATGGTAATGGAAAATATCCTAAATTACCAGGTAATATGAACAATTTATTTAAATAATGTTAAAAATGTTTATTATTTCACTGTAAGGAGGTGAAACTTAATGGTAAAAATTAGATTAAGAAGAGATGGTGCTAAAAAAGCTCCATACTATACAATTGTTGTTGCTGATTCTAGATATCCAGCTGATGGAAGATTCATTGAGAAAGTAGGAACTTACAACCCGATGACTGAACCTGCTGAATTAAAAATCGATACTGAAAAAGTAGCAGAATGGATCAAAAAAGGAGCTAAACCAACAGATACAGCTGCAGCTCTAATAAAAAAAGCAGGATTAGAAATATAGGAGGACAAGAAAATGTATAAAAATTTATTAGAATACATAGTTAAAAACCTTGTTGCTTATCCTGAAAAAGTAGAAATTTCTGAAGTAGAAACTGAAGGAAAAGTAACTTTAAAGTTAAAAGTAGCAAAAGAAGATATGGGTAGAATAATTGGTAAAGAAGGAAGAATAATTCGTTCAATAAGAGAAATTATATACGCATATGCTGCAAAAGAATCAAAGAAAGTTTCTGTCGATGTTGAAGAAACAAAGGAGAATGCTTAATATATGTCAAGTGTTTTAATTGGACAGATAGTAAATGTACATGGTATTAAAGGTGAAGTTAAAATATACCCATATACAGACGATGTAGATAATTTAGCTATGAAATTAAAAAAGATATATCTAGATGAAGAAATGAAGCAAGGAAGTTATAAAATTTCTTGTAGAATTCAAAAAGGTATGCTTCTTGCAAAGATTACGGGAATTGATACTGTAGAAAAAGCAGAAGAACTTAGAAATAGATATGTATATATTTCAGAAGATAGTTTAGATACATTAGAAGAAGATAGCTACTATGTTAAAGATTTAATTGGACTAGATGTAATTGATGTTAAGAGCAATGAATTATTTGGTAAATTAGATTATGTGTTTAACACAGGAGCAAACGATGTATATGAAGTAACTACACTAGATAATAAAAAAGTATATTTACCTGCTATAAAACAAGTTGTAAAAAAAGTGGATATAAAAGCAAGAAAAATCTATGTTGAGATAATGGAAGGATTAATATAATATGAAATTTATTGTGTTAACGCTTTTTAAAGAAATGTTTGATGCTTTTGTAACGACTAGTATCATTAAAAGAACTATTGAAAAAGATATTGTATCAATTGATGTAGTAGATATTAGAGACTTTACACAAGACAAACATAACAGAGTAGACTTTCCACCATATGGCGGTGGTAGTGGTATGATAATATCTGCTGAACCATTAAGTTTAGCTATAGATCATTCTATTGAAATATTAAAACAAGATAATAAAGATATTGAAATACTATATATGTCACCGAGAGGAAAAGTCTTAAATTACAATCTTTCAAAAGAATATGCTTCAAAAGAATGTAACTACATTATAATATGTGGACATTATGAAGGAATAGATGAAAGAATTATAGAAGAATATAATGTTAAAGAAATCTCAATAGGAGATTATGTGCTTACCGGTGGAGAGCTTGCCTGCCAAGTTTTCATGGATAGTGTAATACGACTATTACCTGGAGCACTAAGTGAAGGTTCTTTAGATGAAGAATCACATACAAATAAATTACTTGAATATCCGCAATATACAAAACCATATGACTTTCGTGGTAGAAAAGTTCCAGATATATTACTTTCTGGACATCATAAAAATATAGCAGATTATAGAAAACAAGAATCTATCAGAATCACTAAAAAGTTTAGACCTGATCTTATAGATAAACAAAATTAATAAAAATAATGATTCCATAATAAGGGAGGGAAAAAGATAATGGATATAATAAACGCAATAGAAAACGAATATAAAAAAGAAGTAGCACCTTTCAAAATAGGTGATACAGTTGATGTACACGTAAAAATTAAAGAAGGAAACAAAGAAAGAATCCAAATTTTCACTGGTACAGTTATAAAACGTCAAAATAGCGGACTTAACGAAACTTTCACAGTAAGAAAAATCTCTTACGGTGTAGGTGTTGAAAAAACATTCCCAGCTCACTCACCAAGAATTGCTAAAATTGAAGTTAAAAGAGTTGGTAAAGTTAGACGTGCTAAATTATACTACTTAAGAGATAGAGTAGGTAAAGCTGCTAAAACTAAAGAAAAAATAGAACAATAATATTTTTAGTAGTATATATAGTAAGCTCCCAGTGTATTAACTTTATATTAATTGCTGGGAGTTTAAATATATATTACTAAAGATATAAATATGTGTAAAAGGTATATATAGTGGAGGTTGAAATGAAAAAAAGCATAGATTTAATTTGCATTATGTGTATTCATAATGAAAGTTTGAATTTAGAAGATTGTATTAAACATTTATATAAATATGTGGATAATTTTGTTGTTTTTGATGATGAATCAACAGATAATTCTATAGAAATTTTAAAAAAATTTCCAAAAGTTACAGAAATAATTACTGAAAAACAAAATGGGGAACATAAATGGAGAGAAAGATACAATAGAGAAACTGTTTTAAGAAAAGCTAAAGAAATCTCAAATGCTGATGAGACATGGGTATTATGTGTAGATCCAGACGAGAGATTTGAAAAAAGCTTTTTAAGAAATATGAGAAAAATAATTAAAAGAAATTCAGGTAAGGCTATAAATATTCATTTTAGAGAGTTATGGGATAGTATTTATCAATATCGAAATGATGGGATTTGGAATGATAAAAATAAAACGTTATTATTTCCGTTAAGCGAAAAAATGACATTTGACTATGAAAATGAACATCATATTCCATGGATTTATAGAGAATTAAATGATATTGTGTCACTTGATTATAATTTATATCATTTAAAGATGGTAAAAAAAGAAGATAGAGAAAAAAGAAAAGATTTGTATAATAAATTAGATCCAAATAAAGTAATGCAAGCAATAGGATATGATTATTTAGTAAATACAGAAGATTTATCTTTAGAAAAAATTAAATTTAAAGATAGATATGATTATAAAACAGTTCCTAGTTATTATAAAGATTAATCAAGAAAGGAGGAGTAAAGATGAATATAAACTGGGTAATGGAAGTATAAGAAAAAACACTCACAAACCCTTATAAAATGGGATAAAAATTATAATTTCTTTTTACATTATTTTAATTATTTTAACATAAAAAAATGATAAAAATGGGGTAATGGAAAAACAAGAAAAACTCGTATAATTTAAAATATATTATATTTAAGGACTGATAATTTTCATCAGTTCTTTTTTATACTCACATATATTATATTATAAAGTAATGTCGCATATTTGTATATTGATGTAGCGAATGATAAAATATAATAAATAAATTTATTAGGAGGAGTTCGGTATGAAAAAGTTTAAATTGTTAGTAGATGGTTATGAATTAAAAATAATTATCAATGCTTTAAATGAATTACGAACAAAACAATTAAATGAATCAAGACCAACAGATGCGATTGATGAACTCTTATTAAAGATGATTAAAACATTAGACAAGAACTGATAATTTCAGTTCTTTTTTTATGCCTGTAAAGGCATAACTACATAGCCATCTTATTTATTTAAGGTGGCTAAATTAAATAGAAAGGAGGATGAAAAAGAATGTCAAAATGTGAAGTAATTGCTATTGCAAATCAAAAAGGTGGCGTAGGTAAAACTACTACAACATTTAATCTTGGAGCAGGACTTGCTAGTCAAGGAAAGAAAGTATTGTTAATTGACGCAGATCCACAAGGTAACTTAACTACTTGTATGGGATGGACAGAAGATGAACTGTCTTCTACTCTAAATGATTTGTTAATAAATACTCTTAATGATAGGAAGAATGATTTTGATACTTGTATAAAACATCATAGTGAAAATATGGATTTAATTCCTAGTGATATTCAATTATCTAGTATTGAAATGACATTAGTAGGTGCAATGAGTAGAGAATATACAATGAAAAATTGTATTAAGGATTTAAGAGAAAAATACGATTATATATTGATTGATACTCAACCATCATTAGGTATGTTAACAATAAATGCTTTGGCTAGTGCAGATAAAGTTATTATTCCATTACAACCACAATATCTTGCAGCAAAAGGAATGACTCAATTATTATCTACTATTATTAAGATTAGACAACAAATTAACCCTAATTTAAAAATAGATGGTATTGTTCTTACAATAGTAGATAAAAGAGCAAACCTTACAAAAGATATATATAACCAATTAAAAGATAGTTATGGAAGTGCGATAAAGATTTATGACACACAAGTACCAAGAGCAATTAAAGTAGCAGAATCTACACAACACGGTAAAAGTATTTTTACTTATGATAAGAATAGTAAAGTGGCAGACGCTTATTCATCACTTGCAAAGGAGGTGTTAATTGATGGAAAAGAAAGAAACAAAAATGCAAATTCCAAAGATTACACTAGATGATTTGTTTTCTACCCAAGAACAAAGAGATAATGCTAATTTAGAGAAAGTTGTTGATATATCAATAAAGGATATTAAAGACTTCCCAAATCACCCATTTAAAGTTATTGATAACGAAGAAATGGAACAAATGAGAGATAGCATTAAAGAAAATGGTGTATTAGTTCCTGCATTAGTAAGACCAAAAGAAGATGGAACTTATGAAATGATTTCAGGACACAGAAGAAAAAGAGCAAGTGAATTAGCAGAGTTAGATACTATACCTTGTATTATTAGAGATTTAACTGATGATGAGGCTACTATAATAATGGTAGATAGTAATATGCAAAGAGAAGAAATACTACCTAGTGAAAAAGCATTTGCATATAAAATGAAATTAGAAGCAATGAAACATCAAGGTAAAAGAACAGATTTAACTTCTGACCAAGTTGGGCAGAAGTTAGATAATAAATCTTCTGTTGAACTTTTAGCAAATGAAGTAGGAGATAGTAAAACTCAAATACAAAGATATATAAGACTAACTGAACTAATACCAGAATTGTTAGAAATGGTAGATAAAAAAAGAATTGCTTTTCTACCAGCAGTTGAATTATCTTACTTAACCGAAGAACAGCAATATACTCTTTTGGATTGTATTGAGTATAATGACGCTACACCATCTCACGCACAGGCAATTAAAATGAAAAAAATGAGTCAAGCAGGGACTCTCACAGAAGATGATATAGATGATATATTATCCCAAGAAAAACCTAATCAGATTCCCAAAATGAAATTTGATGAAGGAAGAATTAGAAGTGTACTCCCTAAAAATATTGAAGAACCAAAAATTGAAGATTTTGTTGTCAAAGCAATAGAGCATTATAGCAAGTATTTGCGACAACGAGATATGAGTGCAAGATGATGGGAGTATTTATTCCACAAATCCCTCCTTACAATCCTCCCTAGTATTTATACTAACTATTATTTACTAACTGAAAAAAGTATATAAGTAATTGCAGTAATGAAAAAATTAAAGTTAGAAATTATAATGGCTTTGAAGAAAGGTGTGATTGAGATGAAAAAGAAAATTTTTATAATTGCAGGAATAGTAGCAATAACTTTTTTGATGATATTGGGATTTGAAACTAAAACAATGCAAAAAAATAGCATTGAAGAAACTCAAAAAGAAATGGAGGTAATTGCAGAAGATGTTAAAGATATTACAAAAATTGAAGTTGAACAGAAACAACAAGAAAACACAGAAAAAACAACAACAGAAACAACAACAAAAACCGAATCTGTTATTTCACAAAAAGAAACTCAAAAATCAGAAGTAAGTAATGCACAACAACAAGAACAGAACTCTAATAAAACAACTTCTGTAAAAGAAAATGTTGTAAAGCAAGAGCCTAAAAAAGAACAAGAAGATGTTCCTAAAAAAGTGGAAGAAAAAGTTGAAGTAAAAGAAGAAATAATTGAAGATAAGCCACAAGAAGAAACATCAGAAGAAATTGTTGTTGAAGAAGAAAAATTAGTTGATGAAGAATATGAACGACTTATGAAAGAAGTTGAATATGCTACTTATGATGAATGTATGAAAGCAGGATTTGAAATAGCATTTTCTGATACTGTAAATATTCTTGGTTTTGATCCAATAGAAATTATTTACAAAGGTAAAGTTATAGGATATAAGTTGAAAATTAACTATACAAATCCTATGGAAAATTAAAAATTTTAGTTAAAGCAATCAGATGTTGGTTGCTTTTTTTGATGAAAGGAAATGATAAAATTATGAATAAAAAAAGAATATTAAGTATGTTCTTGTTGGCTTTTACTTTATTTGGCGTATTTAATTTTATTACTCCTACAAAAGTAGAGGCTGCAACAAATGGAACTTTATCACATCCTAAAACACCAAATGTTTATTACACAAGACGAGGTGGTGGAAAGGATTATATGTCAGCACAGTATGAGCAATATACAATGAATGGGAAAGTAGTTTATTGTATAGAGCCGGGTGTTGATATAACTACTACCTCATATTTAGGGTATGATGGATTACAGGCATCACCCTATGATGAGGCAACAAATAAAAAAATAGAATTGATAGGTCACTATGGATATGATTATCCGGGTCATCAAACTTTAAGATATAGAATGGCTACACAAGCGTTAATATGGGAAACAACAGGAGGTCAAATTGTAGAATTCTGGACAGAACAATATGGTTATGGTGATTATATCAATATCAATGCAGAAAAAAATGAAATAATGAGATTAGTAAATGCTCATTATAATAAGCCAAGTTTTAATGGAAGTTCAATGGAAGTTATAATTGGTAAAGAATATAAAATAACAGATAATAATGGTTTAATGAGTGAATATGAATTATATTCAGCAGATAATCTTAATGTTAGAATTGAAGGAAATAATATCTATGTAACACCATTAGCAACAGGTAATTTAACTTTAAATGTTGTAAGAAAACATTATGATAATCATACAACTATTGTTTATCACGGAAATGATGGAAAATCACAAAAAATGGGATTTTTTAGATTTTCAGACCCTGTTGTAGCGTCTGTAAAATTAAATGTTTTAGGTGGTAAAATACAAGTTAAGAAAGTAGATTCAGAAACAAATTCTACAACACCACAAGGTGCTGCAACATTAGTTGGTGCAAAATATAATGTAATCAATTCAAATGGTAATGTAGTATCTACTTTAACTATTGGCGAAGATATGACAGCAATTACAGATAACTTGCCATTAGGAACATATACTATAAAAGAAGTGTCTGCACCAACAGGATATGAACTAGATAAAACTACTTATACTGTGACAGTTAATTCAAGTGATACAGTTAATATAACAGTTAAAGATAATGTTATAAAAGGAAAAATTAAAGTAGTAAAATATGATAGTGAAAATAATTCTTGTAAAGCACAAGGACAAGCAACTTTAAAAGGTGCTAAATACGAAATACGAGATAAAAACAACAATGTTGTTGATACAATAACTATTGGTGATGATTGTAGTGCTACAAGTAAGTATCTTCCTTATGGAAAATATACAATAAAAGAAATATCAGCACCAACAGGTTATTATTTAGATTCAAACACTTATACAGTAGATATAAAAAATAGTGATACAGTGTCAGTAACTTCAAAAGATGAGGTTATAAAAGGTAGAATTAAAGTTGTTAAAAACGATAGTGAAAATAATTCTTGTAAAGCACAAGGACAAGCAACTTTGAAAGGTGCAAAGTTTAATATATTAGACCATAATAACAATGTTGTTGATACAATAACAACGGGTGATGATTGTACTGCAACAAGTAAATATCTTCCTTATGGTAAGTACACTATAAAAGAAGTGTCTGCACCAAAGGGTTATTATCTATCAACTGATACGAAAGAACAATTTATTGGTGAAAAGAAAGATTACTCTGTGACAGTAAAGAATGAAGTTATTAAAAACTTTATTAGTATTTTAAAACAATACGATTACGTTAATGGAAATACTACTTTCTTAAATGCAGAGGCAAATATCACATTTGAAATATTCTATCCAGATGGAACAAAATATGGTGAAATCAAAACTGATAAAAATGGTTATGCAACTATTGAGATTCCTTATGGAGTATGGAAATTTCATCAAGTAAACAGCAACACAGGATTTGAAAAAATCTATGACTTCTTTATTACTGTTGATGAAGTAAGTGAGAAAGAACAATATTATAATATTTTAAATAATAAAATATCTGCATATCTTCAAGTATTTAAGAAAGATAGTGAAACAGGTAAAACAATAGCAATAGCAAATACTAAATTTAAAATATTAAACACTGATACTAATCAATATATAAGTCAATATGTAGGTGGTAAAGTATATGATAATTTCTTAACAGATGAAAATGGTACTTTTACAACTTATTTAAAATTAGAGGCAGGTAATTATAAGTTAGTAGAAATTGAAAGTCCAAAAGGTTATTTGCTATCAAAAGATGGATTAAAATTTACTATTGGCGAAGATACTGAATATAATTACACAACTTATGGTGCTATTGTAGTAGTAGAGTTTAAGAATACTCCAATAAAAGGACAAGTTGAGATATTTAAAAATGGTGAAAAGTTTGTAGCAGAAGATGGAACTTTTAAATATCAAGACATTAAATTATCTGGTATTAAATTTAATATATATGCTGAACAAGATATTAAATCAGCAGATGGTAATTATTTATATTACAATAAAGGCGATTTAGTAGAAACACTTACAACTAATGAAGATGGATATATTAAGAGTAAAAAACTTCCACTAGGTAAATACTATCTAGTTGAAGTAGAAACAAAAGAAAATTTTGTTCTAAATACAGAAGAATATCATTTTGAACTAACTGAAAAAGATAATAAAACTGCTATTGTATTAGATACTTACAAAGCATTTAATTATTTGAAAAAAGGAACATTAGAGTTTACTAAAAAAGATTATTCTACAAGCGATCCTATTCCTAACGTAGAGTTCAAAATATTTACTGAAAAAGACGAATTGATTTATTCTGATAAAACTGATGAGAATGGCAAAATCGTTATTAAAGAATTAGCAGTAGGTAAATATTATATTGTTGAAGAAAATCCTATTGAGGGTTATGTATCTTCTGATGAAAAGGTATTATTTGAAATAAAAGAAAATGGCGAAATAGTTAAGGCTGAAATGACTAACAAAAAAATAACATCAACATTGAAAGTCACAAAAAATGATGAAGATGAAACATTATTATCTGGTATTAAGTTTGGTGTTTACAATTTAGAAGATAAACTAATAAGTGAACACACAACAGATGAAAATGGTTATTTTGAAGTTGTTTTAGAATATGGTAAATACTATTTCAAAGAGATATCTACACTAGATTCTTATGTTTTAAATGATGAGAAAGTTCATTTTGAGGTTAAAGAAGAAGGTGCAGTAATTGAAAAAACAATGACAAATAAATTTAAGACGGGAACATTAGAGTTTACTAAAACTGATTTAGTAAATGGTGAAGTTATACCAAATACACTAATTGAAGTTTATAATTCAAAAGATGAACTTGTTTTCTCTGGTAAAACTGATGAGAATGGAAAAGTTGTCATTGAAGAATTGAGATATGGTAAATACTATATCATTGAGAAAGAGGCTGCAACAGGTTTTGTAATAACAGATGAAAAGGTATTATTTGAAATAAAAGAAAATGGCGAAATAGTTAAGGCTGAAATGAAAAATAGACCTATCTATGGAATATTAGAATTTACAAAAACTGATATATCAACAAGTGAGCCACTTCCTAATACAGTTATAGAAATATATACTGAAAATGATGAACTTGTTTTCTCTGGTAAAACTGATGAGAATGGAAAAGTTGTCATTGAAGAATTGAGATATGGTAAATACTATATTTTAGAAAAGGAAGCACCAGAAGGATATATTTTAACAGAAGAAAAAATGGCATTTGAGATATTAGAAGATGGCGAAATAGTTAAGGCAACTATGGTAAACGAAAAAGTAGTAGTTGAAGTTCCTAACACCGGATTAAATGATTATTTTGTATTAGAAATAATATCTGGATTACTAATATTAAGTGGAATAGGAGTGATAATTTATGCTAAAAAGAAAAACAAAAAATAATAATGGAAGAAAGGGTCAACTTTTAATAGTTGGCTCTTTTCTTATAATTATTGGCATTGGAATTTTAGGAGGAAAATTAGTAAATAATTATTTAGATAAAAAACAAGAACAGGACTTAATAAATAATTTTTATGAGCAACAAGAAGAATATGTTGTAGATGTTCCAGTTATGGAAGAAGAATTAGTAAAGGAAGAAGTTGTAGAACAAGAAGAAAAGAAAGAAACAACAACTCCTACTATAAACTATATTGCAGTTATTAAAATACCTAAAATTGGTTTAGAAAAAGGATTAGCAAGTAAAGGCAGTTATTGGAATAATGTAAATAGAAATATTGAGATATTATCTGAATCTGATATGCCAGATGTAGAGAATGGAAATGTTATATTAGCAGGACACAGTGGTAATAGTGGCGTTTCATATTTTAGAAAACTTAATAAACTACAAAATGATGATACTGTAAGTATTGTATATAACGGAAAAGAATATAAATACAAAATGGTTAATTCTTATGAAATAGAAAAGAATGGTTATGCTCATATAGTTAGAAATGCAGAAAAAAGCACTTTAACTTTAATTACTTGTAAGCATAACACTAATAAACAAATAGTAGTTATTTGTGAATTAATAGAAGTTATATAGGAGGGATTTAATTGGAAACAAAATATAGTTTAAATCAAATAACTAAAACACTAGAAAAACTATTTGAGGCTGGATTTAATACTGATAAAAAAATCCTTGCTATGAAAATGGAAGATTTAGCAAAACTTCCTAATTTAGCACCTAATGAGCCGTTAATAATAATAGAGTTTAAGAATGCGATTAAGAATAGAGATATAATCGCTTTTTTAAGTGGTTATAAAGAGAAAGGAAATGATAAATAATATGAAAAAATTTGATATTGATGTTGATATAAATGGAAGAATTACTTTTGAAGTAGAGGCTAGAAATAAGAATGAGGCAAAAGCAAAAGTTGATGAATTATTACAAAATACTGCCTTAAAAGAGGCGTTAGAAAAATATCAAAATAATGTAAGTCTGGAAATGAAAGTAAGAGCAGACAGAAGTTTAGAAAGGTAGGAAATTATATGACATATTCAAAAAGAATACCACCAATTAAGATTAAGGTGGATATAAGAGGTTATAACTTTTTAGTTGAGATATTATCAATACACGCTGAAAGAGATAATGAAAGACTAGCAAAGAAATCTAATAAATTAAAAGATAAATTATTAAGGTATAGTGTACCTTTTGAAACAGAAGAAAAAGAAACTTTAATAGATGTAAGATTCTATCCTAACGAGGCAGAAGATTTAATAGAAATCTTGTTTAATAGTATAGATGAGTTTGAAGTAAGTGCAAATTATTTTGAAGTATTGTTAAAAGTAAGAGAATCAATACACAAAGAAAAAAGTGAAGAATAATAAGTCATAACACAAGAATGGAGGTGAATTATGTGGCAGGGAAATTAAGACTTATAACTGATTTGTATGGGCAAACTTTAACAGAGATTAGCAGAAATCCTAATGAATGGATGTTATTTTTAGAGTGTGCTGCAATGAACTATAAATATCCATTTAACGATCAAGTTTTAATCTATGCACAAAAGCCAACTGCTGTTGCTTGTGCTGAAATAAATACTTGGAATGAAAGAGTTGGAAGATGGGTTAATAAAGGCTCAAAAGGCATTGCACTTATATCTTATAAAAATGGTGATTCTAGTTTAAAACACGTTTTTGATGTTGCTGATACAAGTAGTAAATTAGGTAAAAGTTTTAGGTTATGGTCAGTCACTAAACCTTATGAACAAGATATTATTGAATCTTTGGAAAATAAGTATGGCGAATTAGAAAACAAGGAAACATTAGCACAGGCAATTATATCAGTTTCTAAAATATTAGCAGAAGATAATTTATCAGATTATTTATCAGATTTGATGTTTTATCGTGAAAATAGTTTGCTAGAAGAATTAGATGAATTAAATGTTGAAGTGTTAATGAAAAATGTTTTATCTAATAGTATTGCTTTTTCTATGATGAAAAGATGTGGACTTAATCCTAATAATTATTTTGATGAAAGTGATTTCAAAGATATAAGAAACTTTAATAGTTATGATACTATGACTAGGTTAGGGCTTGCGACAAGCGAAATATCTGAAATGGGATTAAGAGAAATTTATAGTACAATTAAAAATCTACGAATTATTGAAATAAATAAAATTCGCACATTTGAAAGAGAACAACAAAAAGAATATGATATAGGTGAAAGCAAGAATATTGCAGAAAGGAGTGGTAATTATGAAGATAACTTATACAAGACAGGGGGATTACGAACTACCAGACCTAATGTTGCCGAGTCAAGAGAAACAAGTTCAAGCGAAAGGGAAATACGCAATAATGAGATTGAACTATCTGAAACAAGAGAAGAAACCTTTATACACGACCTTATTGATGAAAGACCTATTGACAGAACATTTGATAGAGATACAACAACAAGCAGAGATGAGAGTGAAAGAGATAGTTTCTCAAATGAAAGTCAAAGAGAACATCACGGAGGAATTGAAAGCAACAGACCAAATGAAATGGGTTGGGTTGATGAACAATTTACAGATGACAGCAGAGGAGATAGTAGCGAACGAATTGATTTACGCTTAAATGTTTATGACAAAAACAGCAACAAACATCCTTATGTGGTAGTTGATGAAAAAGTTAATCAAATATTAAGTACAACACCACATTTAAAAGTATCTAATAAGGATATTATAAATTATTTTGAAATTGAAAAAGATATTAGTAAAAGAGCAGAGTTCATTAAAAATGCTTTTAATTCTGATTATACAGGAATTATCATTAACGATAATATGTATGGTTATAAGGCATTTGATAATGGACTTTTATTATGGAAAGGAAACTATTTATCAAGAGATACAGAGTCTTTTATAAGTTGGGAAGATTTAACATATCATTATGATTCAATGATATTACTTCATCAACTAAATACAAAAATAGATCCTTTGCCATCAGTTAGTCAACAATTAACTTTAATAAATGAAAAGGAGAAAAGTGAACAAAATGTTGATTTAGTATTCTCACAAGAGTTTCTTGATAAATATTTACAAGAAAAACATACTGAAACAAAGTATAGGATATATGAGCAATTTCAAAAGAGTTTATCTAGTCAAGATAATGCAGAATATTTAAAAAACTTATATGGACTTGGTGGTGCAACATATACAGTAAGAGGCTCCGGTATAGGTTATGAAAGTAGTTCAAAAGGACTTCTATTATATAGAGGTTATTTTGAAAATAGAGCAGAGAAACTTTTAAAGTGGAACTATCTAGCAGAAAGAATAAGTTTTTTAATTAAAGAAGATAGATTTTTAAATCCAAAGGAATTAGCAGGATATGAAACTTGGTTAGAAAAACAAGAACAAGAAAGAGCGTTTGTTGAAAAAGAAAAAGAATTAGCAACTCAAATAGAATTAGAAAAAAATGAAGTAGAAGAAAAGGTATTAGAATATCAATATCATTTAGGTGATAAAGTTTATATTGGTGCTGATGAATATGAAATATTATCATTTGATGATGAGTTAGTTAGATTATATGATTATCAATGGCCATTATTTAATAAAGAAATGTCAAGAGAAGAATTTGATAGAAAAGTAAAGGAGAATCCTTGTAATGACCATTTATTACAAGAAACTAGCCCAATAAGCCAGACAACTAGCCTAGAAAGCCAGACAACTGACCTAGAAAGTCAGACAACTGACCTAGAAAGCGAGTTAGATAATAAGACAACTAACGAAACAATTTCTAATAAAGAAGATAATATTGTAGGAACAGAGTTTGAGTGGAATGATAGAAAATATAGAATTGAAAAAGTAGATAGCGAAGATGTTGAGTTAAAGGATATAACTTTTGTAAATTCGGTAGGAATACCTATTTTTAGAGTAGAAAAATTAGATAAAATCAAATCTTTACTCGCTGAAAAAGAAGAAAAAGAATTTATACCTAGTTTTGAAAAGAAAAAGAAAAGTAGAGTTGAAACTTTTGATATTCACCCAGAAATTAAAAATGCAGATCGTAGTCAATTTAGAATTATAAATGATAATCTAGGAATTGGAAGTCCACGAGAAAAATTTAATCGTAATGTTGAGGCAATTAAAGTATTAAAGAAATGCGAAGAAGAAAATAGATTTGCAACACCAGAAGAACAACAAGTGTTATCTCAATATGTTGGATGGGGTGGACTACCACAAGCATTTGATATTCAAGATAGTTCTTGGAGTAATGAATATTATATTTTGAAAAACTTACTTGATGAAACTGAATATTCACAAGCAAGAGAATCAACATTGACAGCATTTTATACACCACCGGTTGTTATTCGTTCTATGTATAAAGCATTAGA
>JAGAIU010000015.1 GCA_017626395.1 Clostridia bacterium
CCAAGATGGAAATTTACTAGGAACATTAGAAGGTGATGGAGTAGTAGGAGAAACTTACGAAATAGAATTACCAGAAAAAGAAGGATATTATATAGATGGAGAAAAAGAAATCTCAGTAGAATATGTAGATGGTGAAATAGTGATAAATGTAAACTATGTAAAAATAGTTGAAGAAGAACCAGTAGAACCACCTGCAACAGGAGATATAAATGTAGTATTCTATATAGTAACAGCATTTGCAAGTATAATAACAATGTTAAAAGTTACATTAAAAAATTCTAAAAATTAGTAAAGAAAAAATAAGGTTGGATATTCCAACCTTATTTTTATATATCAAAATTAATTAAATTTTTTTCTTTCATAGAAATTTCTTTTAAAGTATTATTTATTTCTAATATAGTCTTTTCATTACAACTATCTTTAGCAGTATAAATATTAGCATATCTTTTAGCTTTCTCTAAATATAAATTATTGCCATTTTCTTTATATTTAGAAAAATATATGTATATTAAATCTTCATAAGCTTTATCTATATTATGTGTTACTGCTTCTTCAAGTAGAGAAATACTTTTATCTATATCTTTAGCAATACCAAGTTCAGCTACACCATTTTCATAGAAATAATGTGCTAGATTATATTTAGACCAAAAACATACAGAGTAAATAGTAGCTTGAGTAGCTAAGTTATAATACTCAAAAGCTTTTTTCAAGTTCTTCTTAGTACCACTTCCTGTTCTATACATTTGTCCTATTTTATTTGCAGCCCAACTTTCACCTTGAGAAGCAGAAGATTTAAATAGTTCAAAAGCTTTTTTGAAATCTCCTTCTTCTTCGTACATAATACCTAAGTTATTTATAGCATAAACATAGTTTTTGTTTGCGGCAAATTCAAATAGTTTTTTAGCCTTTTTTAAGTCTTTAGAGATAAAAGGTACATTACCTTCTTTAAAAACTGTTCCTAAGCTGTTTATGGCTGAAATACAGTTAACTTTTCTTGCTCTATTAAAATATCTAAAAGCTTTTTTCATATCTTCTCTAGATTTAGTGCCAACAAAACCATTATAGTATAAATGTCCTAAAGCCCATATAGCATTTGGATGATTTTTTTGAGCAGCTACTTTGTAAAATTCATAACTTTCTTGGTATCGTGGATATCCTGCCACTTGTCCATATAGTTCGAGAGATCCCATTTCAAAACAAGCATAAGGATTTCCTTTTTTAGCAAGTTCATGTATTCCTCTAATAGACCAAAGTCCACCTTTAAGTTGAACAGTTACAAAATCTATTGCATCATCTGAAGAAACTTCAGATGAGTATAAGAAGTCATCTAGTGTATCCATAAATTTATCTTCTATATATACAGGTTGTTTTTTATCTAGTATAGTAAAGAATAGTACTTCAATAAAAAATCTATATAAATTTTGTGCATCTAATAGTCTTTTTAAAAGTGATGAAAATTCTTTAGTTACTTCTAAATCGTTTTTAGAAATATTATATAATCTTAAACATACTTTATTAAATTTTTGATTGTTATTAATAGCATCTAAAGATTGTTTAAAATAATCTTTAGTAATAAAAATATTTTGGCTATCAATAGTAGCTATTATATTTAAAATTATATCTTTAAAGATAGTTTCGTCTTTTTGAAACTTATTTCTCCAATTTACATATATACTTTTATACTGTGAGTTAATAGCTCTAACACCTGTACAATAGTTATTTACTGTAGTATCTGAAATAGAGTCTATATCAAAAAGGATACAGAACATCTCAGATTGTATTGTAAAGTTTTTGTTATTAGCTTCTTCTTTTAAAATTCTAAATAGATTACCTAAAGATAGGTGTCTATTATTGTTATTTAATTTAACATAGTTCTTTTTATTCATTTTATCTCCTTGGTGTGAATTTGTTGTGGATTTAACGAATTCGGTGTAGTTTAATATGTGTTGCAAAAACACACGTTATTACGTATAATATATAATATAACAATAATATTATAGCATAATGTAGGTTAAAAATCAAAAAAATACATATTTTTAGTACATTTGTTGATAATGTGGAAAAAGTGAGGAATTTTGTATGAAAACAAGATTATATATTAGTAAAGAAAATTTAAAATATAATGTAGAACATATAAAAAAGAGTATAAAGAAAGGTAAAAGTATAATAGCTATGGTAAAAGCTAATGCATATGGTGCAGGAGATACATTAGTAGCAAACTATTTACAAGAAATTGGAATAACAGAATTTGGAGTAGCTAATATAGATGAAGCTTTAAGATTAAGAAATAACAAAATTACAGGTATGATACTTGTAACATCTGTATGTACACAAGATGAAATAGATTTAGCTATTAAAAACGATATATCATTATCTGTATCGACTTTAGATAATATGATAGAGATAAATGAAAAAGCTAAATTATTAAATAGCATAGCTAAAGTTCATTTAAAAATAGATACAGGTATGACAAGGCTTGGATTTAATTATAATGAACTAAAAGAAAAAGTAAATGATATACTTAGACTAGAAAATATTAGCATTGATGGTATTTATACTCATCTTTCTTGTGCAGATATAGATGAAGAATATACAATAGAACAAATAAAAGAGTTCAAAAGTACTTTAAAAATGTTAGAAAGTGATATAAAATTTAAGTATGTACATCTATTTAATTCAGATGGAACTCAAAATTACGAAAATAAAGTAGAAGATATAAATTACACACATGTTAGAGTTGGTCTTATGCTATATGGATATACAAGAGATACAAAACCAGTATTAAAGTTAACAGCTCCAATATTACATATAAACGATATAACTAAATACACTAAAGTTGGATACGGTGGTACATTTATAGCTAAACCTAATATGAAAATAGCAGTAATAAAAATAGGATATGCTGATGGATTAAGCAGAAGTCTATCAAATAAAATTACTGTAAAAGTAAATGGTGTAGAATGTCCGCTTGTAGGGAATATTTGTATGGATATGTCTATGGTAGATGTAACAAATGTACCAAATGTTAAAGTTAATGATGAAGTAGTAATATGGGATTATAGTAATGACTTGAAAGAAATATCTAAAATAAGTAATAAAATAGTATATGAAACTATTTCAAATCTAGGAGTTAGAATTGAAAGAATTTTAGATTAGGAGGATAATGTGGAAATAGAAATAAATAATCTTAAAATAAATTATATTAAAGAGGGTCCAGAAACCAAAACTAACATATTATTTTTACATGGTTGGGGAACAAGTGCAGAGTCTTTTAGACCAGTAATAAATGAAATGGCTAAAAAGTTTACTACATATGCAATAGACTTTCCAGGATTTGGAGAAAGCGAGCAACCACCAACTAGTTACTGTGTTGAAGACTATTCTAAACTAGTATTAGAATTTATTAATATATTGAATCTAGATAACGTTATTTTAGTTGGACATTCTTTTGGTGGTAGAGTAATTATAAAACTTGTAGGAAAACTTGGATATAAACCTAAAAAGATAATACTTGTAGATAGTGCAGGTATTAAACCCAAAAGAACATTAAAGTATCGCATAAAGGTTGGAATATTTAAAATAGCTAAAAAACTTGCTAAAATATTTTTAGGTAAGAAGAAAGGGCAAGAATTAATAGATAAATATAAAAATAAAGCAGGTTCTACAGATTATAAAAATGCAGATGCAGTTATGAAAGAAGTATTTAAAAATGTTGTAAATGAAGATTTAACTGAATACTTACCAAATATAAAAGCACCAACACTTTTAATCTGGGGAGAGCTAGATCAAGATACACCACTAGCAGATGCACAAAAAATGGAGCAACTAATAGACAATGCAGGGCTAGTAGTAATTAAAGGAGCAGGACATTTTAGTTTCTTAAACAACCTACCATATTTCTTAGTGGTAGTAAATAAATTTTTAGAAGGATGTGAGTAGATGAGTTCAATATTAGTTATAGTAACCTTTATTATCTCAATCGTATTAATAGCTGTAAATATAAATAAGTTTATGCATATATTTCAACAGTCATTCTATCAGTTAGACGATTTTTTACCAGCTATTAAAACTACGAAAGTATATAAAATACAAGTATATGAGATTGTATTGTTAATACTTAGTATTTTATCTTTATGGAATATATACTCTCTAATACCATTTTCTTTTATAGCACTATATGCAGCATATAAAACTATAAATAATAGGCCAGTAGCTAAAAAGAAATTTGTATATACAACAAGAGTAAAAATAACATATTGTGTAATAGCTGCACTAATTCTTGTAAGTTCAGCTTTAGTAATAGGATTTTCAAATGCTAAATATATAGCAGCAGTATTTTGTGCTATTTCGTTATACAAATTTGTAGCAATAGGACTTGTGTTACTTGGTAACCTAATTGCTAAGCCTTTACTTACTCTTTTAAATCAAAGGTATATTAAAGAGGCAAAAGAGATTATAAATGCAAATAAAAATTTAAAGATAATAGGTATTACAGGAAGTTATGGGAAAACTTCTACTAAAAATATAGTTACAGCTTTGCTTGAAGAAAAATATATAACTGTAATGACTCCTAAAAGTTATAACACAACACTTGGTGTTGTAAAGACAATTCGTGAACAAATTAAACCATATACAGAAGTATTTGTTTGTGAAATGGGAGCATCGAGATTAAAAGATATAGAAGATATTTGTAAAGTAGTTAAACCAGATATATCTGTAATAACATCTATAGGTCCACAGCATTTAACTACATTTAAATCTATGGATAATATAGTAAAAGGAAAATATGAGATTATTACAGAAGCTAAAAAAGATGTTAAAGCTATTTTGAATGTAGATAATGAATATATCAAAGAGGGCATAGAAAAATATGCTAAAGATATAGAAGTAATAGAGTATGCTATTAATGATAAAAATGTTAGATATACAGTAGAAAATATTACTATGTCAGATAAAGGTAGCATTTTTGATATCGTAGATGGAGATAGCAAAATACAAGTTGAAACCAAGCTTCTTGGAAGACATAATATATATAATATTGTATGTGCTGTAGCAATAGCTAAAGAACTTGGAATGTCAAATGTAGAAATTAAAAAAGGTATAAAGAGAATTAAGCCGGTTGAACATAGATTAGAACTTAAGAAAATGGGTGGAATACTTGCACTAGATGACTCGTTTAACTCAAATCCAGAAGGTTCAAAAATGGCAATAGAAACATTATGTATGTTCAAAGATAAGTATAAAGTGTTAGTAACGCCAGGTATGATAGAACTTGGGGAAAAGACAGATGAGTTAAATAAAAAACTTGGTGAATATGCAACAGCATTAGACTATGTTATCTTGGTTGGAAAAGTTACAACAGATAAGATAAAAGAAGGTATGGATGAAAAAAGGTTCAAAAACTATGTAGTTGTAGATGATTTATATGAAGCATTTAGAAAATTAGAAGAAATACAAATAAGTAATAAAAATCTACTTGCTTTATTTGAAAATGATTTACCAGATAGTTATATAAAATAAGAAAGGAAGTTTTTAATATGAAAACAGTAATTGGAGTATTTTTTGGTGGGAAGAGTGTAGAACATGAAGTATCAATAATATCTGCACTACAAGTTATAGAAAATTTAGATTATGAAAAATATGAAGTAGTACCAGTATACATATCTAAAGATAATAGATTCTATACATCACAAATGTTAACAAAAATAGAAGAATTTAGAGATTTAGAAGAAGTAAAAAGATTAAGTAACGAAGTATATTTTACTCATGAAAATTCTAAATTATTAGTAAATTTAAAAAGAGGAATATTCAAGAAAACTATAGCTAAAATAGATATAGTATTTCCAGTAGTACACGGACTAAATGTAGAAGATGGTACATTAGAAGGATTTTTAGAAATGTATAATGTTCCATATGTAGGATGTGATGTTTGTGCATCTGCAGTTGGTATGAATAAAATAATATTTAAGAAAGTATTAGAAGCTTCTAAACTTCCAGTAGTTGAATATGAGACTTTAAATATTACAGAGTTTGAAGAAGATGCAGAAAAAGCATATGAAAAAATAACAAGAAAATTATCTTTACCAATAATAGTTAAACCTGCAAATCTTGGTTCTAGTGTTGGTATAGAAGTAGTAAAAGAAAAAGATGAGTTTGCAGAAAAACTACAAAATGTTTTCCAATTTTGCGATAGTGTTTTAATTGAAAGATGTGTTACAAATTTAAGAGAAATAAACTGTTCTGTACTTGGTAACTATGCTGAACAAGAAGTTTCTGTTCTAGAAGAACCAATTAAAAATGATGAAATTTTAAGTTATAAAGATAAATATATGGGAGATGGTGCAAAAGGTGGAAAACTTGGAGCTAAAGGTGCAAAAACAGGTATGAAAATGGGAATGAAATCTTCAGGTATGGCATCACTTTCAAGAAAAATACCAGCAGATCTTACTAAATCTCAAGAAGATGAAATTTATACTTTAGCTAAAGAAACATTTAAAACATTAAACTGTGAAGGTATATCTAGAATAGACTTTATAATTGATGGAGATAATAACAAAATATATGTAAATGAAATTAATACAATACCAGGTTCTTTATCTTTCTATCTATGGCAACCTAAAAATGTAGCATTTAATGAGTTATTAGATAAAGCTATTAGATATGCTATAAAAAGAAAAGAAAGAAGAGATAAAATAACTTACTCTACAGATGTTAATATTTTAAATATGACAGGTAAAAAGTAATATTAAACTAAAAAGTAGCGAATAAAATTTGCTACTTTTTTATATTCAATATGATATAATTGTATTAGTTATAAGGAGAAATAATATGAAAAAAATAACATACGTGACAGGTAACTGGGCTAAAATATTGAGTGCTAGACAAATATTAGAGCCTTTAGGATTCGAAGTAGAACAAATAAAAATGGATGTACCAGAATTACAACATGATTCAATAGAAGAGGTTGCAAAATACTCTGCTAAATGGGCTAGTGATAATTTAAAATGTGCAGTATTAAAAAATGATAGTGGATTATGTATAGATGCGTTAAATGGATTTCCAGGACCATATACTCACTATGTAGACGATACATTAAAAGAAGATGGAATATTAAAATTAATGGCAGGGGTTGAAAATAGAAAAGCACATTTTGTTGAAGTTTTGGCATATTGTGAATATGGGAAAGAACCTATAGTATTTACTTCAATAACTAACGGAACTATTGCATTAGAAAAATCTGGTACTTATGGATGGAGTTGGGATTTTATATTTATTCCAGAAGGTGAAACTAAAACACTAGGTAATTTTGATGACAATGTTAGATTTAAATATTGGAATATGGATGGATATAATAAATTAGCTAAATATTTAGAAAATAAGTAGGTGAATTTTGTGGATAAAAAAGAACTTGAAAAATATGAAGTTTTTTATAAAGATACATTAATTGGTATTTTAACAGTAGAAGTGATTAAAAATAAATATTGCTATGAACCTAATTTTGAAGGTGTAGAGAAAGTAAAGGATACAGCATGTCTAATCAGAGTAATGATTGAAGGCTCAAATGGATTTATAGAACCAATACCTTTCTTTCAAAACAGATTAATGAATATGAAAAGAGCAGGACTACATCAAGTTAATTACCAAACAGATTGGTTTTTAATAAGAGAAATAATGGAATAAAAAAATAGGCGGATTTCTCCGCCTTTATGAAAAAATTTCCTTATATATAGGTCTATAAATCGCAATTTCCTATATATACTTCTATTATAACATATGATATAATAAAAAGCAAAGCAAAATATATTTGCTTTGCTAAACATTAGCATAAATCTTGTGAAACAAGAGGGACATATAATAAAGCTGAGTTATGTATTAATATTTTCTTCTATACTTCTAATATGTTCATTTATAGCATCAATCATTAATCCTATTTTTCTAGAATCTTTAGAAATTTCAATTTTTAAAATTAAATGATTAATAATATCTAAATGATAAGAAATATTAGATAAATTTTCTGAACTAATGTATTGGGTAACATTAGTATCAGAAAATAAAAATCTGTTCATAATCTCACCTCCAATTTAGATGGAGATTTAATACTAATGTTACTTAATATATTATTTATACAAAAATAAGGTATAATTACGTTTTCAGTAATTATACCTTAAAATAAAGCTATATATTCATTAGGAGTTATATATTGCTTTTTTGTAGTATTATGTGGTATAATATAAGTGTATATAGGGAATTGGGTTTTATAGACCTATATATAATAAAAATTTGTTCAGGGTGGAGTAATCCGCCTATTTTTTGTATATGAAAAATTTAAATACAAATACTAAATATAAAAATAGTAAAAAATTGTAAACTTATTCACAAAAATTTCGTTTTATAGTATAATGGACGTATGTGATAGGGGTAATTTTATGAAAGATAGAATAATTAGTATTATAAAATGCATTATACTACTTGTTGTAGTTGCAGCATTATTTATAACTACCAAAAATGGTATTGTAGGACAAGGTGTTACAAATAATAGCTCTAAATTAGTAATATTTGGAGATAATATAGATAAAAAATATAGTCCTTTTGTTGAAGATGGAAAAGTATATATATCAGTAGATACAATTGAATGCTTTATTGATGAAGATATTTTTTATGATGTACATAAACAAAAGATAATAATAACAAATGAAGAAGCAGTATATAAATTTAAAATTAATGATAATAAACCAACTAAAAATTTAGAATCTTACACAACAGAAACAACTGCTAAAGTTGTTAATGATGAACCATATATTGAAATGTCATTAATTAAAGATATATATAATATCAAAAGTGAATATGATGAAGAAACAAATACAATTTCAATAGACAAGAAAGATTTTAGTGACTTACATTTAAATTATAACGATGTAAAAGTATATAGTGCTTTAAATACAAATTCACAAGTACTTGAAACTTTAAATAAAAATAATACTGTAATTGTATATGTAGATAGTTTAAAACATAACAGATGGTATAAAATAAAAAGTGATAGTGGCAAAGTAGGATATATAGAAAAATCAGCTGTTACTTTAAGAAATGAAGTAGATAATGAAGAAGAAAATAACACTAATATTGCTCAAGAAAAACTAATAATGTTCTGGCAATATGGAAGTAACACAAATACACTTGGAGATAAAATTGAAGGTGTAAATGTAGTAATGCCAACATGGTTTTCTATTTCGGATTCACAAGGTGCAGTAGAGATAAATTACAACAGAGAATATTACCAAAAAGCTAAAGCAAATGGTTATGAACTTTGGCCAATTATAACTAATGGATTAGATAATCTAGAAATGGATAAAAAAGCTGTAACTTCTGAAATTATGAATAATGAAGAAAGCAGAGAAAATCTAATTAGAAATATAGCTGGTCTTATTGAAGAATATAGATTAGATGGTATAAATATAGACTTTGAAGGAATGAAAGAAGAAGATAAATATTTATATACACAATTTTTAAGAGAATTATATCCAGTAGTAAAATCTAAAGGTGCTAAATTATCTGTAGATATATATTTCACAAACTACATAGACAGAAAAGGTGTAGGTAAAGCTTGTGACTATGTAATGTTAATGGGATATGATCAAAGAGGTAACTGGTCAGACGAAGCGGGTTCGATAGCTGAAGTTTCTTGGGTAGAGAATAATATAAATTCTTTAATTGAAGATTCTAAAATAGATCCTTCAAAAATAATTCTTGGTGTACCTTTCTATACAAGACTATGGAATGTTAAATCTGATGGAACTTTTACAACAAATGTATATAGTATGAAAAATTCACAAGATTTTGTATCTAAATATGGTTTAACACCAGTTCTAGATGAAATATCTGGTCAAAACTATGTAGAAATGACATCAGGAAACACAACATATAAATTATGGATTGAAGATGCAACTTCAATTTCTAATAGAGCGGATATAGTAACAAAATATAATCTTGCTGGAATAACAGCTTGGCAAAAAGGATTTGAAACAGAAGACATTTGGCAAGTTTTAAAAGAAAAATTAAAATAATTGTAGAAAAATATAAAAATATCTCAAGAGTATAAATCTTGGGGTATTTTTTTTACATAAAAAACTTCACAAATTGGCAAAAGTATAGTATAATATAATCTATGGATAATCGTATGGTTGGTACGAAAATTGAGAATTAGGAGATGTAAAAATGTTAATTAATGCAAGTGAAATAAATAGTATCTTATCTGAAGCAGGTACTGAAGTTACTAATAGAGGCAAAAAGTATTTTGAACAGAATAGAGTAAAAGTTGCAGATTTTAATTTTGTGTCAGAAAATAACTATGTAGCAAAAGCATATGTAGAAGGTACATATATTTATGAAACAGAAATTAGAAAAACAAATGGAGTATTATCATATAAATGTGAATGCCCATCTTCTTCTAAAAAAGATACACCTTGTAAACACGTGGTTGCAATGATTTTTGATATGTACATTAATGAATCATCATATATAAACTACGTTAAAAAGAGTGAATCGGCAGATATAGATGATGATGTAGTAGAGAATAAGTCATATAAAGATAAAATAAATGAGCAAAGAGAAAACAATGGACTTATGATTTATTATGAAAATCTTGAGTTAAATAGAAATATAGATAAAGAAAGTGTAAGAATAGAAGCTAATCTTCATCTAGTTAATGATATGAAAAAAGACTTAGAAGTATCTTTTAAAATGGGAAAAGATAGAATGTATATTTTAAGGGATGTATATAAGTTTAGTGAAGATATTCAAAAAGGTGCAGTAAACAAGTACGGTAAAGAATTAGAGTTTAAACATGCCATAGAATCATTTGAAAAATCTTCACAACCACTTGCAAAACTTATTGTATCAAAAGCATTAGAATATAATGAATTCTCAAAACTTGGTACATACCATTTTACATTAAATAAAAGATTTAAAACTAACTTTAAATTAAAATATTCAGTTTTAGATGAGTTATTTGATATTTTAAAAGGACAAAAATTAACAATAGAAGACTATGATTATGAAAAGGCATATGGAGTAGTTACTTTAGAAGAAAGCGATCCTTCTTTTGATATTGAAATAGTTGACACGGAGGATAAAGGATTATATGTAATTAGCAATAGTGATAAATACTATGTATTTGAAGGACAAGATTACTCATATGTATTATATAAAGAAAAATTACATAGATGTAGTAACGATTTTAAAACAAAAGTATTACCATTACTTGAAAAATTATCTGAAGATCCAGAAGGTAGAATAACTATATCTAAAAATAGTGCAACAAGTTTTTGTGAATATGTAATTCCTGCTTTAAAAGATAGCACAAATATGATTATTGAAGAAGGAATTCTTGAAAAATATAGAGCAGAAAAACTAGGAACAAAAATATTCTTAGATATAGATGGAAAAGGAAATATAATAGCAGAAGTTAAATTCTGTTATGGTGACGATGAGTTCAATCCTTTCGATAAAGATTTAGAAATAACTTGCAACAGGAATATAATTGAAGAAGCAAGAGCTAAAGAGCTATTTAAAATGTATAACTTTGTTATTAACTTTAAAAAACATATAATTTATCTATCTAATGAGGACGATATTTATACTTTTTTAACAGAAGGTATAGATAAGTTTATGGAGAAATTTGAAGTATTAGTAACAGATAAATTAAAAAATAGACAGATAATTAACCAAAAAACTTTCAATATGGGAGTAAGAATAGAAAATAATTTCTTAGAAATAGACTTTAACGAGCTAGGACTTGATGAAAGTGAGCTTAAAGATATCTTTAAAAGATATAAACTAAGAAAGAAATATTACAGATTAAAAAATGGAAGCTTTATCAATATAGATTCAGATGGAATTGGAACACTTGTAAATCTTGCTAAAACATTAAATATAACAGAAAAAGATATAGTAGCAGGTAGTGTAGAAATTCCAAAATATAGAGCATTATATATAGATAATTTAGCTAAAAATACAAATTCAGATATAGCTATTAATTTAGATAATGACTTTAAAGAAATTGTAAGAAGTATAAAAGATATAGAAGATGTAAAATTTGAAGAACCAGAAGAATTGAAAGGTGTTTTAAGAAGCTATCAAAAAACAGGATTTAACTGGTTAAAGACTTTAGAAAAATATGGATTTGGTGGAATACTTGCCGATGATATGGGTCTTGGTAAAACAATTCAAATTATTGCATTATTATTAGATGAGAAAAACAGAACTGGAAAAACATCAATTGTTGTATGTCCAAGTTCATTATATATCAACTGGGAAAAAGAAATAAAAAGATTCTCAAGTAATATTAAAACATTAATAGTATCAGGTAATGCTGAGCAAAGAGAAAATCTAATAGAAACAATAGGAGATTATGATGTAGTTATAACTTCATATGATCTTTTAAAAAGAGATATAGAAAAATATGAAGACTTTAAGTTTAAATATGTTATAGCAGATGAAGCACAATATATTAAAAACAATAACACTAAAAATGCTAAAGCTTTAAAAGACTTAAAGAGTGAAGTAAGATTTGCACTTACAGGTACACCTATTGAAAATTCACTTGCAGAACTTTGGTCAATTTTTGATTTCATTATGCCAGGATATTTATATACATATAAAAAGTTTAAAGATGAGTTTGAGACATTAATAATAAAAGAAAATGATAACTTAGTAATGGAAAAACTACAAAGATTAGTTGCACCATTTGTACTAAGACGTATCAAGAAAGATGTTCTAAAAGAACTTCCAGATAAAACTGAACAAATAATGTACAGTAAAATGGATGAAGAACAACAAAAATTGTATAACTCATACTTAGCACTTGCTAAAGTTAAAATGAGACAAGAAATTGAGTCAAACGGATTTGAGAAAAGTAAATTTAAAATCTTATCTCTTATTACTAGACTTAGACAAATATGTTGTCATCCGCAACTATTCTTAGAAGACTATAGCGGAGAAAGTTCTAAATTAAATCAATGTTTAGAAATAATAGAAGGAGCTATAGCTGCTAAGCATAAAATACTATTATTCTCTGGATTTACTTCTATGTTTGATATATTAACACCAGAACTTGAAAAAAGAGGAATTGAATATTCAATTTTAACTGGTCAAACTAAAGTGGATACAAGAATAGAAATGGTAGATGAATTTAATAAAGATGACAATATAAAAGTATTCTTAATCTCACTTAAAGCTGGTGGTACAGGTCTTAACCTTACTGGAGCAGATATGGTTATTCACTATGATCCATGGTGGAATTTATCTGCACAAAACCAAGCAACAGATAGAGCCTATAGAATAGGACAAAGAAATAATGTTCAAGTATTTAAACTAATAAGTGAAAATAGTATTGAAGAAAAAATCCAAAAATTACAAGATAAGAAAATCGATTTAACAGAATCAGTAATAAAAACAGGTGAGACTTTCATATCTCATATGACAAAAGAAGAATTATTAGGATTATTTGAATAATAAATGCATAAAGGTGCACATTTTAGTGCACCTTTGATTTTTATAATACAAATTATTTATCTAATTTCTTTTTATTTATAAAGTCTATTGCATTTTCAGATGTAACAACAGGTCTTTTAATTTTTTTCTCTATATTTTTTCTAGTTACAGAGGCAATTCCGCCACCTTCTTTAGCATCATCTTTTAATTCTTTTACACCTTGCGAGTCATTTGTTTTATGAAGTTCGGTAGTAGTAGCTTCAGCAAGTGTTAGTAAAGCTAATTCTAAATTAGACATATTATCTCTTAAGTTCTGTTTATCTAATCCTTTTATATCTTTATGTTTTTGTGTAGTTATTCCAAAAGTTCCTTTACTAATTTCGTCAGTAAGTATTGCATAGTCACTTGTTTTAGCACCTCTATTTTTCCACTCACCAGTTAATTCATTTCTAGTATCAATTGAACGTAGACGGCTATTTACCCATTCTGGAGAATACCCTTTTTTTAGATATGTTTTTTTAGCTCTTTCGATTGCAAGAGAAGGATTGTTTATCTCTTGTATTCTTTCTTCAGCTAATCTTGCAAACCATAATTTAAAGGGTTCAGCATTTGGAGATGGAATACTTTGTATAAGCCTAAAAATTGTTTCCCTATTTGCACAGTCTGTAAGTCTCATTTTCCCATCTTTAGCTAGCATTTTTAACTGGTGACAATTTGTCACCACTTCAGAATCTTCTTCTTTTATTAACCTTTCTTTTAATTTATTCCAATATTTTCTAGCTTTCTGGTAATCAAATTGTTCTGTTAAAATTGAAACAATATCTACTATAGAGTAATACCATTCACCATTATAAACTAGTTTTCTTATCTTTTTACTTTCAAAAAAGGTTAAATTATTTTCATTATTATTTGTTAGTTCGTTTTTATTATCCATTACAGCCTCCTTTGTTTAACACAAAATAGGTTATATATTTTGTATCTAATTACAATAAGTATTATAGCATTTTTTTACGTGCTTGTAAACAAATGTTCTTAAAAACATAATTAATAAAGTTGATATATTTTGACAAGTAATATTTTTCAATACTTTGATTATTAGATTTTAAAATATAACCAATTATCTTAAAAAAATCAACTTTTTTCTTGCTAAATCGACATTTGTGTATTATAATTCTTGATAACTATTTTATAGTTTGAAACTATTAAATTTAATAGTTTGAAAAAAATAATAAATAAGGAGGAGATACTATGACTAATGAAAACAGAGTGTCTAATTTTACAACATTGGATTACTTTTATTATTATATTAAAGGGTATGCAATAGCAATCGAATACAAGTATACAATTATAGCACTAAGTTTAGCATTTAGATACTACGAAGTTTGTTCCTCTAGAGGAAGCTCACGTTTTACTTACGTATTAATAGATGCATACGACTTAATTACCCAAGGTAAAGCAAGTGATTATACTTGTGCTAATACAATTTTGCAAGATGTTATTGAAGAATACGAAAACAGTACTAATTTAGATGAGTTTGCTACTAAATTTTCTTTTTCAAGTAATAACTTAAATCAAATTGAAGTACTAAGTGGCGAGGAGAACTATCAAAATGCACTAAAAACAAATCCACTTAAAGGTGTAACAAGAAATAAAAAAATGCCTAAAGTATTACCTTATAGTGGGCTTGAAGAAATATATAAGTTTATTGAAGAATATGCTACATTAAACGAGTATAAGAATACACTAATTGCACTAAAAGTTGCCACTAAACTTCATGCTGGACAAAAAAGAAAAGGTGGAAGTCCATATATCATACATCCGTTAGAGATTACATTAAGAATAATCTATTCTGAGACAGATGACGATATAACTTGTGCTGCATCACTTCTTCATGATGTTATAGAAGATAACGAAGAAATTTGTAACACAAATGGAGAAACACTTATTACCGAATATGGTATTGATCCTGAAGTTGTTAGAATAGTTAGACTTTTAACTAAGCCTAAAGATTATAAAATAACTGACCCAGGAGAAATAAACTATTATAAAGGTATTAAGTCAGATATCAGAGCAAGTAATATTAAGCTTCACGATAGAACAGATAACCTTAGTACAATAGAAGTATTTAAACTTGAAAAAATGATGTCATATGTAAATGAAACAAAAGAACTAGTATACCCGTTACTTGTTCTTAAGAATTATTATCCTGAATATTCTAAAGCATTTACAAATGTCAAATATGTTTTACGTTCAAATTGTGAAGTTATCGAATCTATATTAAAAAGGAAACCAACAAATCTAGATTTTAATGGATATCAAAGAACATTGTTCTTCATCAAAGGGTTTGCCAAAGGTAAGAATATGGAAAACACAGTAAAAGCATTGTCTATTGCTTGTAAATTACATGAAGGACAATTAAGACCAGCAGGAGATCCATTTATTATTCATCCACTTCGTGTAGCTTTGTATTTAATAAATCTAAGACTAAATGACGACACTACCTGTGCAGCGGCATTGCTTCATGAAGTATTTAAGAAATGTAATGTTACTGATGGTGGAGCAAGAATTACAGAAAAGTATGGGTTATCTCCAGAAGTATTTGAACTTGTTAAGTTAGTATCAAAACCAAATGAAATGAGTAAAGACGAATACTATGAAAACCTTAGTAGAAATCCTAAAGCATTGTTAATAAAGTTATCTAACAGAGCAAATACTTGTACTACACTTAATACTTATGAACCTAGAGAGATAGATGAATATATCGAAGAGTGTTATAAGTATATATATCCTCTTTGTGAGTATGGTGTTGAACATTATCCAGAGTTTTCTCATCACATTAATATAATGAGATCTCATATATATCAAATATCGAATATTGTTTCATTCCTAACTCATTTGGAAGATAAATCTAAAACATCACTATGAAAATAGTGATGTTCTTTTTTCGCTAATTTTAGCAATTCTTTTTATACTAAATTGTTATAATTCTACAAAATAATTTAAATCTTGGTAGTATAACTATAGTATCTAAGAGGTGGTTATATGATAGATGAAATTTTAAAGGTGTTACCTAAATATATCTCTAATGAGATAATTAGGTTAAATTGCAGTCAAAATATTACCGAAATTAGATTAAGAGCAAGAGCTAAGGTTATATTAATTTGTACAAATAGAGAAATTATTCTAGATTGTCTTGTAACTACTAACGCAATTTTAGAAGTATTGCTTAATGTATCTAAAAACTCTATTTATGCTATACAAAATGATATAAATAATGGCTTTGTTATAATTAGAGGCGGTCATAGGATTGGTATAAGTGGAGAGGTTGTATATGTTGATGGAAAGATTAAAAATATTAAGAATATATGTAGTTTAAATATACGTGTGGCAAGACAAATTTTTGGTTGTGCAGATAAAGTATTACCTGAAATAATATCTGACGGAAAGATTAATAATACTTTAATTGTATCTCCACCTGGATGTGGTAAAACAACTTTAATTAGAGATATTATTAGACAAATTAGTAATGGGATACCTAATATGAGATTTAAAGGTAGAAACGTATCGTTAATAGATGAAAGAGGAGAGATAGCTTCTGTATATGAAGGAGTAGCAAGTTTAGATGTGGGTGTTAGAACAGATATAATGAGTAACGTTACTAAAGCTACTGGTATGAAAATGATGATACGTTCAATGGCACCAGATGTTATAGCTACAGATGAGATTGGAAAGCCAGAAGATATAGTTGCAATTAAAGAGGCAATTTTATCTGGTGTTAATGTTATCTTTACTATGCATGGTGATTCTATAACAAGTATTATTAAAAACAAAGATATAAAAGAGTTATTAGACTTAAATATATTTTCAAAAATTATAATTTTATCTAGTGGTAAAACACCAGGAGTTGTAGAGAAGATATATGATACAAATAAGCTAGGAGGTGCAGCATGATATTTATAAAAATAATTATTTCAATAGCAATATTGTGTATAACCTCGTATATAGGAATAGAGATGGCAATAGCGCTTAAATCTCGTGAACAAATTCTAACTGATATGATTACATTTTTGAAAATGGTACAAAATGAGATGGTATATATGCTAAATAATTTACCTGTATCATATGAGATGTCAAGACAAAGACTCAACTCTGAACTTAAAGATGTAATAGGTGCTATTGTAGTAGATATGTCTAAATATGGAGTAGATAAAATAGATATGAGTATAACAAACAATGTTAATACTTTAGTATCATTAAAAGAATACGATAAGGACATTATAATTTCTACTTTAAAGAATTTAGGAAGGAGTGATTTAGAATCACAAAATAATATAATTGAAAATGCAATAACAATAATTGAAAAACAAATTAAAGAGGCAAATGAAGTAAAAGTAAAAAGCTCAAAAGTATATAAAACAGTTGGAATAATTTCAGGACTATTAATTGTCGTTATATTCATATAAGGGGGAATGAATATGGATATAGATTTATTATTTAAAATAGCGGGAGTTGGAATATTGGTTGCTGTATTAAATCAAGTATTATCTAAAGCTGGAAGAGAAGATCAAGCAATGATGACTACACTTACAGGAGTAATAATAGTACTTATGATGGTTATATCTAAAATAAGTGAACTATTTAATACTGTACGTGATACTTTTAATTTATAGGAGGCAATATGACTATATTTAAAATTGTTGGATTTGGAATAATATCAGTTGCTTTAATAATAGTACTTAAAAATCAAAAACCAGAGATGGCATTAATGTGCGTGCTTGCAGCTTCTATAATACTGCTAGTATTTATTTTTGATGAATTTAAACAAGTAATAAACTTGCTTAATACACTAATAGAGAACTCTTCAATAGATAAAAACTTTCTTAAAATAATATTAAAAGTAGTAGGAATATCATACATAGTTGAGTTTGGTAGAAATATATGCAAAGATGCAGGTGAAAACTCTATTGCTAATAAAATAGAGATAGCAGGAAAAGTAATAATAGTATCATTATCTATTCCAGTTATTACATCTTTAGTAGAAATGGTATCAATGATAACATGATAAAACGTATAGCTTTAATAGTTTTTGTAATGATACTTTCTACTAATATATATGCAACGGATAATATTACTGAAGATATAGCAGAGAGTTTTGATATAGATAATTACTTAAAAATATTTGAAGATTATAATACAGAAAATAACATAGAGGGCTTTAATGTAAAAGAACTATATAGTGAGCTTATAAATGGTCAAGGAATTAATTATAGTAACGTTTTGGATATTATTGCAAATAACATATTAAAACAGTTTAAAGATACCTTTTCGAGCGTTATAAGTATATTTATTGTTATAGTTATAACTGCAATTGTAAAAAGTTTAGAATTAGATAGTGGAAGTGATGTAGTAAAAATAACCAAATTAATAATTTTAATATCTGTGTGTACTATCCTTCTTAAAAACTATTTAGATATTATATCGATGTTTAAAGATATAGTTAATCTCTTAGGATATGCAATGCAGGTAGTATCTACATTTTTACTTGGAATTTTAATAGCAACTGGTAAGATTACTTCTACAGGAATAATAGAACCATTATTACTTTTTATATCTAATTTTATCTGTTTTATAACTGAATATATAATAATTCCATTCTTTACAGTTTCTATAGCAATCAATATAGTTTCTAGAATATCTGAAAATATAAAAATGGATACATTATCTTCTATGTTTAGGAAATCTTCGTTATATATTTTTACTACGGCAATAGGGATATTTTTATTTGTATTATCTATGGAAACAACTATTACAAAATCTATAGACAATGTATATTTTCAAACAGCTCAAACTGCCGTATCTAATATGGTACCTGTTGTTGGAAAATTTTTATCTGATAGTTTAGATACTGTTTTAGGTGCAACACAGTTAATAGGAAAAGTAGGTGGTATAGTAGCACTTATTTCTACAACTATATTAGTTAGTATACCTGTATTTAAATTATTATCTGTAGTTATACTATATAACCTTTTAATAGCTATAAGTGAGCCTATCAATGAAGACAAAGATATAGAGTCGTTATTAAAGGGTTTTGTTGGAATATATAAAGATATGCTTGGAATACTTATAGGAGTAATGGTACTTTTTGTAATGTCTGTGGGAATTATTCTAAATTTAGTAAGTAGTGTAACTGTATAGGAGGGGATGCTATGTCAGAAGTTTTTAGAAGTTGGATTAGTACGATACTGGGTATTGGAATTATTTTTACAATCATTAGAATAATTACCCCAAATACTAAACTAAAAAGCTATATTTATTCTTTAATGGGGATAGTTACTATCATTGTAATATTAAACCCACTTGTGATTATTTTTAGAAGCGACAATATTGAAAGTAATGTTAAAGATATAATGGTGAATATGAATGCAGATGAAACATTTAATTTTGATTATCTGAATTTATCTGGCTATGAGCTTGCAAGCCAGAATAATCTTAAAGAGGCATTTAGAAATAATATTGCAAATGATATAAAAAATAAGTTGGGTAAAAACATAGATAATGAGGTTGAAGTGTCTATAGATATCACACAAGAATATGAAATAGATAATATTACTATAAATCTAAAAGGAGACACAAGTTTTGATGTAACATCATTTATCAGTATTGAATATGATGTAGAAAAGGAAAAAATACAAGTGATAAAAGGAGGATAATAAATGAATTATTTAGAAACCTTAAAAAATATAACTAAAGATAATAAAAGAAAAAAAGAAAATTTGATACTTCTTTTAATATTATTAGTAATACTCTTAGTTAGTGTTAATTATATATTTAATAGTGATGAAAATGTAGAAGAAACCAATGTGGAAGAAAAAATAAAAGAACAAACTTCAAGCATAAGTATAGAAGATAAAATTAGTGAAATACTTTCACAAATTTCTGGAGTAAGTGAAGTATCTATAGTAATCAATTATGCAAATGAAGGAAATACCAGTGTTGTATATGATACAAAAGAAACAATGAATGAGCAAGGTAGTGTTACTAGTGTTGAAAAGAATGTAGCATATAACGAAAAAAGTGGAGAAAAAACGGCAATAGTAGAAATGTTTTCAGCACCTAAAGTTGAGGGCGTAATAGTAGTAGCAAAAGGAGTTCAAAGTACAGAACTTAAGCAAAAAATATCTACTGCACTTGGTAATTTGCTTGGAATAGCATCATATAAAGTACAAGTTTTTGAAAAATAGGAGGTTGTTATGAAAAATAAGGAAAAATTTAAAAGATTTGCAATGGCAGGTGTGTCATTTTGTTTTATGCTAGTAATAGCTAGTTATATCAATTATAAATATAATCCAGAAAGAGAAAAAGATTTAGGGCAAACAGTGTATGTTAACTCTAATTCAGATGAAGTAAAAATTTATGAAGAAACCCAAAATGTTAGTAACCCAAAAGATGAAACGATAGCTAATTTTAGATATGATAGAGATAATATGTACTCTGAACTTTCAAATAATTATACAGATGTTATAAACAATAGCAATTCAAGTGCTGAAACAATTGCAGAGTATCAAGGAAAGCTAAGTGAACTTATAGAAGAAAAAAATCAAATTATAATGATTGAAAATATGATTAAATCCAAAAATATAGAAGATGTAGTATTAATTCCTACAAATAGTGGAAAAGTAAATGTTATATTAAAGGTAGATGAGTTAAATGAAGAACTAGTAGCTCAGGTAATGCAAATTATAGTAGATCAATTAGATGTTAATGCTAATGATATAAGTATAGAAAAGATTAATATGTGAGCAAATTGTGAAAGATATCCAATGAGATATCTTTTTTTTGTATTTATGTTGAATAAGAAAAAAAGTAATGTTAAAATAAATTATGTTATTGAAAAAATATAGAGTTTATGATACTATAAACTTGATATTATGAAATTTAAGGAGTGAAATTAATGAAAAATAAAAAGTACATTTTAATAATTATATTATTACTTATACTATTAGGATTAGCGGGTGCTTATATCATTTTAGGACCATTAGGATATAAAACAACAGAAAAAAGTGCAGCATTTTTTGATGATGTTTTAGAGTTACAATCTACATTATCATACTATGTAGGTTCATCATATTCGGATTCTTTTGGAGTTTATTCTAAAGAAGAAATATTAGCTGGAAAAACAGTAGATGGCGAACAAATAAAAGATAATTTAGATAATTTATTACCAACATTAATAGAAGAAGGTACAGAATTACCATATAAAGATGATGAAAAAGCATATAAATTAAATATGGATTATGTAGAGACAACATTAAGCATCAAAATTGATGATTATGAAGGTGTAAGTTTCTATGTTGTTGAAGGAGATATTATAAAAGTTAAATTAGATTCAACACCAGAATGGTGGAATAATAATTATAATGGATTAATACTTACATAAGGAGAGATTATATGAAGCAAGTTTTTACTAGTATATTGAAATTTATAAGTATAGTAGCAGTAATTGCTTTAGGTGTATTATTAGTTATAAAAATTAAAAACGATACTTTAATTGAAAAAAATATATATGAAGAAAATGAGAATATACAACTAGAATCTGAATATATAGTAAAAAAAGCAAACGATAAATTAGCATCTATTATAGAAACAATAGAGGCAGAAATTGATGTTAATATCGAGCTTGCAGATTCTGGAAGTATCTCTGAGTTAGACATTTATTTTGTTACAAAAGTAGAAAATGATTATAGATATATCGTAAAAAAAGTACAAGAAAATGGAACAGAAAATTTTGCTATATCACAAGATAACAATGAAGATGGAAGATATATTGTTTCACTTGAAGCGATAGGGTTAGATGAATGTATTTATACTGATTTAGCAGACTATAATATAGACAAACAAGGCGTTATAACATATTTAAATAATGATTAATTTATGGGGGAAAATATTATGGATAACGAAGAAAGATTACCTATTGGTGAAGATTTTGTAAAAAGAAAAATTCTTACAAAAAAAGATGTAAAAATAGTACTTAACTATCAAGAAGAACATCCAGAACTTAAATTTGGTGAAATTGTTGATGTTTTAGACATGTGTGAAAAAGAAGATTTATTAGAAGTTTTATCTTCAAATTTAGGAGTTAAATCTGCTATCATTGAAAGAAAATTAGATATAAATCCAATTAACTTTTTACCATCAGATATAATAATAACATATAGAGCATTACCTTTTAAGAAAGTGAATAATACTATTTACGTAGCTTTTGCTAATCCACAAGATACAGAAACTGTTGAATATGTTAGAAAGTTAATTGCAAAAGAAGGGTATGAAATTGAAGTATATATTTCATTATATACTACAATACTTGCACATATCGAAAAGATAAAAAATTCTAAGCAAGTAAGAATGTGTTTTAGTGATACTAATGAAGAACCAGAAATAAAAGAAGAAGATATTGGTGTTACTATTTTAGAAGAAATAAAAAATAAATTTAGAAGAAAATAACAGGAGCAAAACGCTTCTGTTATTTTTCTTTTACATACGTGTTAGCCGGTGCTACTATTTTATTAATTTGATCTACTTTAATTACAGGGACACTACCGTTATAGTCACCTTTAATTATAGTACCACAAATTTCTATCCATTCATTTTCATTTAATTCCATGTCACCATTATAATTAAATAAATATCCTGCAACTTGTGTACTATCTTCTGTTTCTAGGTATCTTCCACATACAAAAAAATCTTCTTTAAAATCTGGTAATGTGTATACAAATCCCGATACTTTTATTGTTCTTCCTATATTTTCATCTATGTTTTCATGTATTAATTTTAAAGAAGAAACAAAGTTATCTTCTGTAACATTATAATAAAAGTCATCTATGCTAGCATTTGTAAAAATAGATGTATCATTAAATCCGAATTCAATAATAGATGCTATTATTGTTGCACATATAATACAGAAAAATAGTATTTTTTTATAATCCATTTTCAAATTTATAACAAACATGCCAATCCTCCATATATTTATAGTATATATATATTAAATTTAACTGAATTTATGAATAAATATAATATAAAATAAATTTATATATAATTGTTTCAATTTAGCACCTTTTATGATATAATGAGTCCTAGTTGGAGGCATGAAGTATGAAACTATTAGAAAAAATATTTGGAACTTATAGTGGGAGAGAAATAAAGAAAATAACTCCACTAGTAGATAAAATTGAATTAATTGAAGAAGACTTAAAAAAACTTAGCGATGAACAACTTAGAGGAAAGACTGCTGGGTTTAAAGAAAGACTAAAAAATGGTGAAACATTAGATGATATTTTACCAGAAGCTTATGCTACGGTTGCTGAAGCTTCGAGTAGAGTACTTGGAATGAGACACTTTAGAGTACAGCTTATAGGTGGTATTATTATTCACCAAGGAAGAATAGCAGAAATGAAAACAGGTGAAGGAAAAACTTTAGTTGCAACATTACCTGTATATTTAAATGCATTAAGTGGAAAAGGTGTACACGTAGTAACAGTTAACGATTATCTTGCAAAAAGAGATAGTGTTTGGATGGGAAAATTATATAATTTCTTAGGTTTAACTGTAGGACTAGTAGTACCTAATATGTCACCAGATGAAAAAAGAGCTGCATATAATGCAGATATAACTTATGGAACAAATAATGAATTTGGTTTTGATTATTTAAGAGATAATATGACTATGGATAAAGCATCAATGGTACAAAGAGATTTAAACTTTGCTATTGTCGATGAAATAGATAGTATCTTAATTGATGAAGCTAGAACTCCATTAATTATTTCTGGTAATGTAAATAAACAAAGTGACTTATATAAACAAGCAAATGCTTTTGCTAAAACATTAAAGCCAAGAAAAATTGTAGAAAATAATGATAAAGAATTTGATGAATCAGATGAGGATTATGATTACATAGTAGATTTAAAAGCACATACTGTTGCTTTAACTAATACTGGTACTAAAAAAGCTGAAAAATTCTTTGGAATCGAATCATTATCTGACGTATCTAACTTAACAGTATCTCATCACGTAAATCAAGCTTTAAGAGCATATGGGTTAATGCATAGAGATAAAGATTATATAGTTAGAGATGGAAAAGTACTTATTGTAGATGAATTTACAGGACGTATAATGGATGGAAGAAGATATAGCGACGGATTACACCAAGCAATAGAAGCTAAAGAAAATGTTACTATTGCTAACGAGTCTCAAACTCTTGCAACTATTACATTCCAAAATTATTTTAGATTATATAATAAACTTGCTGGTATGACTGGTACAGCTAAAACAGAGGAAGAAGAATTTAAAGGTATATACAAATTAGATATAGTTGAAATACCAACTAATAGACCTGTAAAAAGAATAGACCATAATGATGTTGTATATAAAAATCAAAATGGAAAATTTAATGCTATAGTTAAAGAAGTAGCAGAAAGTTACGAAAAGGGACAACCAGTACTTGTTGGTACAGTATCAATTGATAAATCTGAATTAATAAGTAACCTATTAAAAAGAATGAAGATACCACATCAAGTATTAAATGCAAAATTCCATGAAAAAGAAGCTGAAATTATAGCACAAGCTGGTAAATATAAAGCAGTTACTATCGCTACAAACATGGCAGGACGTGGTACAGATATTATGCTTGGAGGTAACTTAGAATTTATAGTTAAAAGTGAGTTAGCAAAAAAAGGATATACTCCAGAAGAAATAGAACTTGCTATAACTCCAATTCCAAATGAAGATCCAAGAATTATTCAAGCAAAAAAAGATATGAAAGAAATAGAAGATAAATATAGACCAGAGATCATGAAAGAAAAAGAAAAAGTTATAGCTGCCGGTGGATTAAGAATAATAGGTAGTGAAAGACATGAATCTCGTCGTATAGATAATCAGTTAAGAGGACGTTCTGGACGTCAAGGAGATCCAGGTGAATCTCGTTTCTATATCGCTATGGATGATGACTTAATGAAACTATTTGGTTCAGATAAAATGACTGCCATTGTTGATGCTTTAGGTCTTCCAGAAGACATGCCAATTGAACAAAAAATGTTAACTAATACAATAGAATCTGCTCAAAAGAAAGTTGAAGGTAGAAACTATTCAATAAGAAAAAATGTACTTGAATATGATGATGTAATGAATCAACAAAGAGAAATTATATATTCTCAAAGAAGAGATGTTATTGCAAGCGAAAATATTTTCGATATTGTTAAAAAATTATATACAGGAATACTTAACCATATAGCAGATGAATATTTTGAGGATGCAGATAACATTGAAAGTGTAGATTATAATGCTGTAAATGCCGTTTTAAAGAATTTATTTGGTGAAGATGAAATAGTATCTAAAGAAGATATAAAAAGCTTAGATGAAGAATATGTGACTGAATTATTAATATCTAAAGTTGATGCTATTTATGAAAAGAGAGTAGAAGAAGCTAAAAAGTTAAATATTGAAGCAGAATTTAATAGAATTGCTAAATATTTAGTGTTAAATACAGTTAATCACAAATGGATGGATCATATAGATGCAATTACCGCATTAAAAGAAGGTATAGGCCTAAGAGCTTATGCTCAAACTAATCCACTTGAAGCATATAAAATGGAATCATATAATATGTTTGAAGATTTGGTTAGAAGTATAAGAGAAGAATCTGTAAAAGCAGTATTCTCATTAAAACCTAAGAAAAAAGAAGAAGTTGTAAATGTTAAAGTTCAAAATCAAGTTACTAACATGTACACTAATGCAGGTGGAGAAGATACTCCAAAAAGAAAACCTGTAGTAAAAAAAGAACAAAAAGTTGGTAGAAATGACCCGTGTCCATGTGGAAGTGGGAAAAAGTATAAAAACTGTTGTGGCAAAAATTCTTAATAGGTATAAAGCTCGTGTTTAACGAGCTTTATTTATATTAGCTTTTAAAAGGGAGTGATAGTATGGTAGATATGCATATGCATACAACTTATTCAGATGGAACTAGTACTTTAGAAGAAGTACTAAAAATTTGTGAAGAAAAGAAATTAGACTATATATCTTTAACAGATCATAATACTTGCAAAGAATATGACGATAAAGCTTTTTTAAATAATAAAACTTTTAGTGGTAAAATTATAAAAGGTGTAGAAATGAATGCTACGTTTAAAAATAAAAGCATTGAAGTTTTAGGATATAATATAAAAGAAACTCAATTAATAGAAGAGTGGTCACAAAAATTTTTTTCAGAAGAAGTATTAAGAAAACAGCAAGAAGAGTCAAAAAGAAAATTATTAGATATCTGTGATAGAAAAGGCCTAGTTTACGATGAAAGTAAAATAAGAAAAGATATCCCTTTAACAGATTATATAACTATATATATTTACAAAGAATTAATTACTCATGAAGAAAATATACCTATTCTTGGTGAATTCGCAGAATCATTAAATGTATTTATAAGAAAAGGATTAATGAATCCGGAAAGTGAATATTATGTGAGTAATTATAATCCAAAGCCAATGTATAAAGATGTTGTAGATATTATACACAAAGCTGGAGGTATAGCATTTTTAGCTCATCCTTTTGAATACAGATTTGAAGATACAATTAATTTTATAGATGAGTTAAGAAAAGAAAAAGAACTGGATGGAATAGAATGTTTTCATCCATCTGCAGAAACAGAAAATAGAATAGATATTCTTATAGATTATGCTAGAAAAAATAACTTATATATAAGTGGTGGAAGTGATTATCACGGAAGCAAAAAACCAGATATTGATATAGGAAGTGGTAGAGGAACTTTAAATATACCAAGTGAATATATTAAAGAATGGATTTAAGAATAGAAAAGAGGAGAGAAATATGCAAGAATTAAAGATAAATGGAATATATAAACATTTTAAAGGTGACTATTATTTAGTTGTAGATGTTGCAAATCATTCTGAAACTAAAGAAAAATATGTAGTTTATAGAAGATTATATGGAGATGGTGGTCTATGGATTAGACCTATGGATATGTTTTTAAGTGAAGTGGATCATGAAAAATATCCAGATGTAAAACAAAAATATAGATTTGAACTACAAGAAATAAAAAGTGTTGTAGAATAGAAAAAAGCGGGACATATTACTGTCCTGCTTTCATCATTTTATCTGAAATAAATATAGATATTACAATAGGTAGATAAAAAATATACCATAGATATAATTCTTAAAAATTAAAAAAGTAAAATTGAAGAATATTGTAGTATGAAATTTTCTAATTATATTGAATAATATTATATAGAATAAGATTTGACTTATTAAATTGTTTTTTGTTATAATAGTTATACTTGGAGGTTAAATATTTATGGACACGCAGTACATAATTGCACAAATTTTAGGTGTTATTGGATGGACACTATATTTATTAAGTTTCCATGCAAAAAGGGAAAATAAGGTTATTTTTATGCAGATATTGGCATCTACATTTTATGGTTTAAACTACGGACTTTTAGGAGCATGGTCTGGACTATTTGTTAGTGCTTTAGAAACTATAAGGTCAATTGGATATTATAAAACAGATAAAGATAAGTATATATTTAGATTATCTGTACCAGTATATATTTTAATTGGTATATTTTCAGAAGATAGTATAATAGGTATATTACCAATAGCTGCTAGCTTATTAGAAAGTTATGCAACACTAAAAAGTAAAAAGTTTATGGTTGTTGGTGGAGCTATAGGGATGTGCTTATGGATTGTATATGGATTTTTCTATGCAGACTATGTAGGAATCCTAACAGATTTATTAATTCTTGTTTCAAACGTAAGTATATTACTAAATGGATATAGTAAATTTTTAAGAAGAGATAGAGTATATACAGTAAGTGGAATGTATATTTCGGCAAATACTATGGAAGAACTACATCATTTAGATAGAGGATATTATGATACACAATATTTATGGGATGTAGATTCAATGAAAGAATTATATAAATCAGAAAAAAATAGCTATATATTAGTTAAAGATAATAATAAGATTATAGGATATGTAAACATTTTAAATTTAAGAAAAGAAGTATATCAAAAAATGATAGAATCAGAAGAATTATTTGATGAATTTGAAGCTAGAGATATATTAAACTTTGAATTAGGTAAAAATATATATTTAAATATAAATTCAATAGTTTTAAAAAGCGAATATCATAATAAAGATTCAATAGAGAAAATATCTCATGCAATAGATAAATTTATTAATATGAGAATTAAAAAAGGATACAAAATTAAAGAGATAAATTCAATTTCAGTAAACGAATTTGAAAGTGAAGTATTAGAAAATCTAGGATTTGAAAAAGCAAGAGATATTACTAATGAAAGTTTTTTATATGTAAAGAAATATTAAAAAAGAGTTTACAAAAATGTGAACTCTTTTTTATTTATTATTTTTTATTTCTTTTTATAATAGGTGATTCGTAGTGTTCAGTAATTGCATTACCATTACCTTGTTTATCTAATGTAACGTTTGCATTATCAAACACAATTTCAAAATCATCATTTACAGAATTAGAAATATTTCTAGTATGTATGTAATTTTGATTATTATTTACATTTGATTCATGCATTTCTTTCTTTAATTCTTGTTTTAACCTTCCCGTTGTGTTAACTCCAAATAGTTTATCATCATTTGTAGATGTATCGCTATCGTTCATTGTAATTGTTGGAGCATCTGGTTTAGACATCATATACTTTTCAAAGTTAAACATAAGAGTTTTTTGTTTCTCTTTGTATTTTCCATCTAAGAAAGTAGTTTTACCTTCACCAAATACAGTTTTTCCATTTGCAGATTTTGTTTTATAGAACATTGATCCAAATCCAAGCTCTGCAAGTTTATGAATTTTAATTCTTTCTTTATCTTTAACATCAATTTTAGTTGTACCTTTAAGACCTGTAGTATTGTCAAGAGAGTATCCAGTAGATTTGTCTGCTTTTTTCTCTTTACCAAATGCTTCACTCCAGTATTTACTATCCTCATAAACTGTATCACCAAATACAATTTGTGTTTTAGTATTTGCAAGTACTGTTTGTCTATAGTATGTATGTCCAGATTTTTCTAGTTGAGATAAGTTTTGAATAGCTACTGTAACACCACATCTATATTTTCTGAATAATGTGAACATAACTTCCATATCTTTAGTGATGTATTCTGGGAATTCATCGATATATAAGAAGTGAGGTGTTCTTGATTCTTCATTTCCTTTTCTTCTAAGTACAGCATCTTGGAATTGTAATATAAAGAACATACCAAAAGCTTTAGCTTGGATTATACCAAGGTCACCTTTTCTTGAACATGCAGTTATTACACTACCATCTGCTAATGCTTTATCAAAATCTATTATGTTTTTCTTACCACATAGAGCAGCTTTAAGACCTGGGTGACGAACTAAGTTGTTAAGTTGTGTTATAGCACCATATAAGAATTTTTCAGTATCTTTTCTACCACTACCACGTGTACCAGGAATTTCATATCCATTTATATTTAAACTTGGTTTGTAGAAGTTTTTCTCAAAATATTTAATTAATAGTTTATATTTTTGTTCTAATTCTGGAATCTTTTTCATTTCTTCTGTCATTTCTTCAACAGCATCGAAATTATATAGTAATTCCAACATATCTTCTAGAGAAGCGATTTCTCCATTGTGAAGTATAGGATACATTTCTTTAAGTAGTATAGATAAGTTTTGGAAAGCATCTATAGTTACTTGTGTAAAGAATGGATCACTAGTTCCTTTAGATTCACTACCATACATAGCCATCAAAACGTCTGCTACAATTGAAGCTACTTTGGCAGGATCAGGTATAGCAAATGGGTTAATACTTAATGTTGTCTCTGGGCTAGCAGGGTCGATAGACAATACATCTATATCAAAGTTTTTAGCTACTCCAATAAATTGTGAAATAAAGTTACCATCATTTTCAACTATTGTAACACCTAAATTTCTGTATGTTGTAGCACCAGTAGCATTATCTTTGTATTGTACTAAAGGTCTAACTTCAGAATCAAATTGATCTTCCATACCATTTTTAGGTCTTAATAAACTTAATGAGAAATTTCTGTTTATATATCTATTATCATATGGACCATTCATATAAGCAATTCCTCTTTTTAACATAGAATAACCAATTTTTTTAGCATATTCTCTAAAGAAGAATTTTTTCTCAAGGTCAAGTGCACTCATAGGTAATAGAACTGTTGCAGTTTTACCTGTACCAGTAGCACCTTGTACAAGAGTTGCTTCATAACGTTTTTTCTCAGGTACAACTATTGGAACAGAAGTTCCTTTAGCTCTACCGATTACTGTATCACAATCAAATCCTGTAGCTTTCTTACCACTAGAATTTACAGTCAAACCAACGTATCCAGCAATAGATTTTGTTAAATCTTCATCATTGTAAATAGATAAGAAATAGTCAACTATGTAAGTTATAGATATAAAAGGTATAACTAAACATAAAGCTCTTACAGCTGCTATTACAAGTTCAGGATATGTAGTTGCTAAAGCATCAAAATTTGGTAACATATCCATAACTGTCCAAAACAACCAATTTATACCAGTTGCTACAGTATTCAATACAGCTAATGCTAATAAAGTACATGTGAACATAAACATCTTTATTTTATGATCATCATTTTTAGCAAGCCCTGAATTTACAAAAAATGAGAAAGCTAAGACAGGACAAATATAAAGTAATGCAACCCCATAAGGAATTAGCGAGTCTATGGTTATGCTATCACTTATATGAGTACTGCCAATTGCCAAACTAAGCAATCTTGTAAGACTAAAAAATGCAACAACAATGCTGATTGCATAAAATATATATGTTAAGATTTTCTCTGGCTTAGTTTTAATGTTTAATTTTTTAAAAAACTTTTCTAACAAACGAAATCACCACTTTCAGTAATATAAATAGCTAATACGTGTCTAATTGACATATTAACTTAATTCATATATAATAATACTATAAATTAGGTAATTTTTCAAGACTTTTTAGCAAAGTAAAGCCAAAAAGAGGAGAGAAATTTTTATTTTTGAAAAAAGGAAAGTGAAAAATAATGAAAATAATTGTTGGATTGGGAAATCCCGGGAAAGATTACGAACAAACTAGACATAATATTGGCTGGCTGTTTTTAGAGTATTTAGCAGAGAAATATGATACTAGTATATCAAAGAGTAACTGCGACTCTTTAATTGGTGAAACTAAGATAAATAACGAAAAAATTATTTTTGCTAAACCACTAACTTATATGAACTTAAGTGGCAATGCAGTTTCTAAATTAAAAAAATGGTATAAAGTTGAAAATGAAGATATTCTTATTATTTATGATGATATAGATATTCCATTTGGAAATATAAGATTTAGAGAAAAAGGTAGTGGTGGAACACATAACGGAATGAAAAATATTGTTCAAATGCTATCTACACAAGAAATATCAAGAATTAGAATTGGACTAGGTGGCCTTAAACATGAAAAGCAAAATATGGCCGATTTTGTACTTCAAAGATTTAAAAAAGAAGAACTAGAAAAACTTAATAATGAAATTTTTCCAGAAGCTGAAGTAAAATTTGAAGAATTTCTTGACAAATAATATAACTTTTGTTATAATAATACACGTATTCCGCACAGAAGAGGTTTGAAAGTATAAAACACCTTAATGGCGAGAGAAAGTTAGATTTAAGGAGGAACATTATGTACGCAATAGTTGAAATTAGTGGTAAACAGTACAAAGTTCAAGAAGGAGACATTGTTTTCGTAGACAGAATTGAAGAATTAGAAGAAGGTAAAACAACTACTTTTGATAAAGTTCTATTAGTTTCTGATGGAGACAAAGTTACTGTTGGAGCAGACACTGTTAAAGGTGCAAAAGTTAAAGCTACAGTTGTTGGACATGGTAAAGCAAAAAAAGTTGTTGTATTCAAATACAAAGCTAAAAAGAATGAAAGAAAAACTAGAGGACACAGACAACCTTATACTAAAATCCAAATTGAAAAAATAACAACTGGAACAAGAGCTAAAAAAGCTACTGAAGAAGCAGCTGAATAATTTAAGAAAAAACGTAATGTGAATTAAAAGGAGTGAGATAAATGGCACATAAAAAAGGCGGCGGTTCTACTAAGAACGGTAGAGATAGTGAAGCTAAAAGACTTGGAGCTAAAAGAGCTGATGGTCAATACGTATTAGCAGGAAATATTTTATACAGACAAAGAGGAACTAAAGTTCACCCAGGTACTAACGTTGGTATCGGAAGCGATGATACTTTATTTGCTATGGTTGACGGTGTCGTTAAATTTGAAAGAAAAGGAAAAAGCGACAAAAAAGTTAGCGTATATCCTGTAGAAGAATAGTAAAAATTAGGCAACTACATTTGTAGTTGCTTTTTTTATGTTTAAAATGTTAAATAAGCTTATATTAGTTGATTAATTAACATAATTATGGTATAATATATTTGTTAGTAAAAATTTATATTTGAAACTTAATAAGTTCAAAAATTTAATTATTAAAAAGGAGGAATGTATATGTTTAGAAAAGAATGTGTCGCTGCTACATATAATGAAAGAAGCAAGACATTAGTTCTATTTAATGACAAAGCATCAAAAATTGAGGAAAGGGAAATCTCTCGGAAAAGTATTTGTTGATCACAAAAATAGGGTAGTAAGATTGTATAACTTTAGAAAAAAAGAACTTACTAATAAAGAAAAAGTAGAAATACTTTATAGTCTATTAGAAGAAAGTGTTTTATTACCTGGTTCTATTAAAACTAATGAATACGAAAATATAGGCGAATATGTTTTATTATTAAATGGTTATTTGTTAGATGGAAGATTTAAAGAGCCAAGAGTTAAATACGATTCAATTATAACTGAATTGATAGACAATACCGAACATTATGTGGGAGAACCCAAAACTGTTACTAATTTACGAAGCGAAGTAAGAACATATTATCAATTATACAAAGATACATTTGGTAAAGCAAAAATAATAATACCTTTAAGTAATCCTAATAGAATACAAGGGTATAAGGACATCGTTAATCTTGCTACAATGTTAAGAGTCTACTTAAAAGATAAAGGTCATAGTGTTCATGTATATGAAAAAAGAAATGGATTTAGAAAAAACAAAGAACTTCATATATCTCCACGTAATTGGCCGATAGACTATTAAAAAGAGAGCTTGAATTTTCAAGCTTTTTTTATTTTTCCATCATAGAATATTAACTTAAATAAAAATTTAAGGAGGTATTAATATGAATGTTATAGTAGCACTTTATACTTTAAGAGAGCAGAAACATGCTAATGTTTCTTATGGAGTTACTTTAGTAGCAAACATTAATAATGGAAAGTTAGAGTTTAATGTGGAAGTTACTAAAGTTTGTGGTGATGATATTTTGCATATTTTATTGCATGAGATTTTAGAAGAGGAAATAAAAGATAAAATTTCTCAAAGAATTGAACAGTTTAATAAAATAAAAAATGCAATTAATGATACTTATAAAAACTTTTTTAATTTAATTAGTGAATACCCTTTTATTTCTAAAAATAGCACACTTTTTAGTGATTGTTATAATGAGGCAAATAAAATTAATGTAGAAATTGGTAATAAAAAATATTCTGAAATCTATATGCTTTTAAACTATGATTTAGTATGTAAAAAATTGAATTTAAATAATGGATATGTTACTAGAAAGAATATAGAAGAATATATAAAAGACTATATTTTTAAAGAATGTAATGAAGTAGTTCCTAAATATGTATTTACTTTTATGAGAGAAAATGATAAGCGTGAACTTATCTTTAAAGGAAATTACGATCGATTTCATGATAAATGTTTAGCTGTAATATATGATTATAATGATTTTAAATTTCTTAATAAAAAATATAAAGGTGAACAGTTGTATGTGATACCTATTAGAGAAAGAATACTAGAATTTACAGGTACAAGTATATGGGATTATGGATACAACTATTTCAATTATACGTCTCAATATTCACGATTTTGCAGGGAATCTAGATCTAAAAAAGGAGCTTTGATAATAGTTAGAAAGAATGTGAAAAACATAAATAAAATAGATGAATTTGTATCTAAACTTGTTGATAGAAAAAGCTTTTGGCAGTATTGTATATTGGATTTAGAAAAAGGATATGAAGATAGTAATATTGTTATATACGTTGTTAAAAAGATATAGAGAAAGAGTGGAAAATTTTTCCACTCTTCTTTTTTAATCGGTTATATTAAAATTCAAATCGTTTACTGGATAAGACTTTAATATTCCATGAGCTCCAACACGAATGTAATTTTTATTACTTAGTATTGCAACTCCTTTTGGTTTAATCTTGTCTATTACAGTTTTAGCAAATTGAACTTTAGTATTTTCTTCTCCGTGATTTATTAACACAGATTTTAAATTGAAGCCTTCAAGTAATTCAAGTAAATCTTCTTGCTTACCATGGCCGGAAAATTCATTTGTAGATAATACCTTTGCCTTTTTTGTAGTCATTATGCCGTTTAATTCAAATACTTCACCATCACCAACTTCTTTAATTTTGCTACCAAAAGTATTTGGTGTAGTGTATCCACAGAAGTGGATAGTACATTTTGGTCTAGAAATATAGTATGGTAGATAAAATTGAGCAGGTCCATAACTACCCATTCCAGATGTTGTAAGAATTATTTTGCTATTTCTATCAGGAAGCAAAGCTTGACGAGTTTCATATTCTGTTACCAAAGTTAAGTTTTCTGGTAAGAAAGATTGAACATCTTCATCTTGCTTTAAATAATCTAAATGATTTTGATAGAAACTAGTGTAGCTATGGGCTAACTTCCCATCAAAATAGATAGGAATAGATTTGCTAAGAAGACCATTTTTCTGCATCTTTTTAAGTTTTAATAACATTTCTTGACTTCTACCAAGGGAGAAGACTGGAATAATTAAAGTTTCTTTATGCTTCAAAGATTCTAAAATGTTATCTTCAAAAACATGCACAATGTCATTTCTAGATTTGGTACCATAGGTAGATTCAGTAATAACATTTAAAGGTACTTCTTTAAGCATTTTAGGCATTTCTTCTACGTCAAAGAAGATATTGTCTTTGGCATAGTCACCACTAAAATACAAGTATATTGGATCTTGCCCTTTATAAGTGATTGTAACAAGAATAGAAGCGGCTCCAAGTAAATGTCCATTTTGAATGAATTTTACTGCAATATGTGGAGCAACACTCACTGCTTTATTAAACTCTACACCTACAACATTTTCCATAGCTTTTGATACATCATCTACTTCAAAAAGTGGAGTATTCATAGCACTTGCTAAATGTGTTGGAATAGAAGAATCTTCTAAAACTTTTTTTTGTTTATTGCTATTCTTTTGTGTATTAGAAGATAAAATCTCAGCTGTATTATTTAATGCTAGTGGCATCAACTCAGATGTTATCTTACTTGCGTAAGTTTTTCCTTTGAAACCATCCTTATATAATTTCGGTATCCTTCCTATGTGATCTATATGGTTGTGAGTTACAAGCAAAAAGCTTATTTCATTTGGTTCAAATGGAAAATAATAGTTTTGCTTTTGGTATTTCTCCTCTTGGAATAGACCACAATCTACGATGAATTTGACTTTTTGGGTGTCAGGGAATCTAACAGTACAAATATTACATGAACCAGTTACCTCGTTATGCAGGGATACGATATCAACATACATATTTGCTTTATTGTTTTTACCCATAAAAATTCCTCCTTTTTAATAATTACAAACATAGAAAAATAATAATTTCCTAAACTGCTAAAATAATAATCATTATTTTACATATATTTGCTTACACCCTTATTATAACTTGCGATTGCCTATTAGTCAATTAAAATGAGAAAATTAATAAAAATTTAGTATAAAGAATACATAATAAATAGTAAATATTACTAATTTCAAAAATTTAACTAAAAAGTGATAAATAACTAATAAAAGTAAACATAAAATTAAGAAAAATACATATTTTTAGTAGATTTTTTATATTATTTATTGTATAATACTATGGTATGTGAGGTGAAATAATTATGGGTGAGAAAAAAACAATATTAACCGGTATTAGACCTACTGGTAATTTACATTTAGGACATTATTTTGGGGCGGTAGGTAACTGGGTAAAATCTCAAGATGCCTATAACGAATTTATTGAAATTGCAGATGTTCAAGCATTAACAGATAATTTCAATAATCCAGATAAAGTTAGAAAAAATGTAAGAGAGTTAACTTTAGACTTACTTGCATGTGGAATAGATCCTAAAAAAGCAAATATTTTTATACAATCAATGATACCAGAGATTGCAGAACTTACAGTATATTATTCAAATTTAGTTACTGTAGCAAGACTTGAAAGAAATCCAACTATTAAAACAGAAATTGCACAAAAGAAAGAATTATTTGGAAATTCTGGTGAAAGTGTAACTTATGGTTTCTTAGGATATCCTGTAAGCCAAGCAGCAGATATAACTGCACTTGGAGGAACACTAGTTCCAGTTGGTGATGACCAATTACCACTTCTTGAACAAGCAAGAGAAATAGTAAGAAAATTTAACTCAATATATGGTGAAACATTACAAGAACCAGAACATTTATTATCTAGTATTCCAAGACTTAAAGGTTTAGATGGCAATGAGAAAATGGGAAAAAGCTTAGGAAATGCTATTTTCTTAATAGATAGTGATGAAGTGGTTACTAAAAAAGTAATGGATGCTAAAACTGATACAACAAAAATACACAAAGATGATCCAGCTAACCCAGATGTTTGTATGGTATATTATTATCACAAATTAGTTAGTGGAGAAAATTTAGAAACAATATGTACTGAATGTAAAGAAGGAAAAAGAGGATGTATGCAATGTAAAAGAGAACTTGCTAAAAACCTTATTGACTTCTTAAAACCAATTAAAGAAAGAAGAAAATATTACGAAGAAAATCCTCAAGAGGTAGATACTATATTAAAAGAAGGAACTAAAAAAGCTAGATTTAAAGCTAGCGAAACAATGGCTAAGGTAAGAAAAGCAATTAAAATAGATTATTTTGAAGAATAGGAGAATAGAAAAATGGTTATAGACTATGTAAAAATCTCTGTTAAAGCGGGAGATGGCGGTAATGGTGCTGTAAGTTTTAGAAGAGAAAAATACGTAGCTGCCGGCGGACCAGATGGTGGTGACGGCGGTAGAGGCGGTAGTATATATTTTAAAGTAGATTCTAATACAAGTACATTACTAGATTTTAAATATAAAAAGAAATTTAAAGCTGAAGATGGAAAACATGGAGATGGTGCAAGAAAGATAGGTAAATCTGGACAAGATTTATATATTTCTGTACCTAAAGGAACAATAGTAAGAGATATAGATAAAGATGTTGTTGTAGCGGATTTATCTGAAGAAGGACAAACATTTTTAATAGCTAAAGGTGGAAAAGGTGGAAGAGGTAACATTCATTTTGCCACTCCAACTAGACAAGTACCTAATTTTGCTGAACAAGGTAAAAAGGGCGCAGAAAAAAATATAGAATTAGAATTAAAAATGCTTGCAGACGTTGGGCTTGTTGGCTTTCCTAATGTTGGAAAATCTACATTAATTTCTCGTGTATCTTCTGCTAAACCTAAAATTGCTAATTACCATTTTACAACTTTAGATCCTGCTTTAGGAGTAGTAAAACCTAGAACAGGAGAACCTTTTGTAATGGCAGATATTCCAGGTATTATTGAAGGAGCTAGTGATGGTGTAGGTCTTGGAATTCAATTTTTAAAACATGTTGAAAGGACAAGATTATTACTACATGTTGTAGATGCTGCTGGATTTGAAGGTAGAAATCCTGTGGAAGATTTTAATAAGATAAATGAAGAATTAAAAAAATATAGTACAATACTTGCATCTAAGAAACAAATTGTTGTAGCAAATAAAATGGATATTGCTAATAATGAAGAGTTATTAAAAGAATTAGAAACTAAATGTAAAGAAGAAAATTTAAAATTATTTAAAATTTCTGCTGCTACTAATGAAGGACTAGAAGAACTAATTGAATATGTAGCACAAGAACTTAAAAATATTCCTAAAGAAGATATAGTTCAAGTAGATGAAATGTATAATGCTGAAGAAGAACTTTTAAATCAAGAATGGAAAATTGATACAGAAATTAGAAAAGATGGTATGTATTATATTATTTCTGGTGGTCCAATAGAAAGACTTATGAGTAAAGTTAATGTTTTTGATATTGAATCTCGTCAATATATGCAAAAAGTATTAAAACAACTTGGTGTAATAGATAAACTTAAAGAAATGGGAATACAAGAAGGTGACTACATAGAAATTGAAGGATATCAATTAGAATATAGTGAATAAATAAAAAAATAATAGAAAGCTATGATGTAAAAATCATAGCTTTTTTGCACTTTACAGTGTTTTGTAACAAAATAGAAATATAAAAGATACGATAAATTGAATAAGAAAAATAAAGCTTAAAATATTCAATTAAACTAAAGTTAATACTAAAAATACAGCTATTTACAAATGAATTTTATAGTGCTATATTAAAGTCGAGGTGGAAACATATGAAAAGTAAAATAAGTTTAATTATTTTGGTAGTAATAATTATATTTTTGGGAGCTGCTACAGCTTTTTTAGGATATTACTACGGAGAACAAAAAGAAGAACTAGAGGCATTAACAGCTAAAGTTAATGAATTAACACAAGTTCCAGAAGTAGATGGAGATGTTGTAGTAGATGAAACTCCAGACACAACTACACAAGAACCTACAGTAACAGAGGTAGAAAAATTAGTAATTGCTAAATTCGATTCTTCAAAAGTAGATAATTCTGCTAGAACTAATATGACAAATGTCGAAGAGTCAGCAAGTACTGTTACTATGGGTGATATAACATATAGAAAAGGACCTAAAAAAAGTATAACTTCTTCATCAATTTATGATGTGGAGTATCAAGTAAGATATAAAAATGCAACATATACATTAAGCGATACAGCTAATATTGTAGATGTAAGAATGCAAAATTCTGGAGTTAGTTCAATTAACTATATGATAGTATTATTAGACGATGGAACTATAAAATATAGTAAAGTAGAATATGAAGGTACAACATTAGAATTTAAAGACTATACTGCTATAAAAGATGCGGTAGCTTTAGTTACTATTGGAAGTACTAATGGTAGAGCTCAAGTGGGTGTAGGTGCCATAACTAGTGATGGAGTAACACATGTATTACCTTATGAGTTACCTTAATTAAAAATTGCAAATTAATTTAAAAATTATCTCCTATTTCACAAAAAGCAGAAGGAAATAAAATTCCTTCTGCTTATTTTTTATTTTGTGTATTTTCTGTTATTCTTTTTGCTCTTCTATAAGTCATTTTTTTAACTACAACTGGTTTTAGTTTTAGGAATATAATTACCCCCACAAAACAAACAACTGTTGTAATTACCGCAAATGGTAGCCAGTCATATCTGTTAAAGAAAAATATTATAGGGTATAGTGCACATAAAGCACCCATTACCATACCACCATACACTTCATGTTTTAAGTGCCCAACTCGTTTAATAGCTTCATTATCTATAGATTGGAAAGTTGCATCGATATGATCGATAACATTTCTTTCTACTCCACGTTCTTGTATGTAATCTTTTAAATTTTTTAAGTTTCTATTTGTGTTATCTTGTCTGTGTCTTTGTCCCATTGCATCACGAATAACGATGGATGCAAGTGTAAACATAATTAAAAAATCTTTTGCACTATTGTATGAAGATATTACTCTATCATCAGTAAGACCTAATGTGAATGCATTTAAGAATAATACTAAAACTACACCACAAGTTACTACTGCTGTGTGAGTTGACGGAAAATCCCCATCTGAGAAAAACATTTTGAATGAAAATTTTTTTCCAATCCAACACTTTAAAAATACTTTGAAAGTCTGAGTTGCTGCCCATGTAAATACGATGGATACTGCAATAAATAAAATTAAATTATAATACAAATTGTTCCCAAATATGAGATTCATACTATCATACCTCCAATCAGTAAAGATTATACTAAATTTTATTGATTTTGTCAAAAAATAGAAGTATCTAATTCAACTTTTTTAGACAGTATAGATTAGCATTTTATATTATTTTTTTACTCATAATAGTAATGGTGGGGTTATGAAGATAAAAATTAAAATATTAGAACAAAACGAAAGTGAAACACAAATAGAAAATAAAGGATATGTTGCAATATATATTTTAGGCATAAGAGTAAAGAAGATAATTATAGATAGAAAATTTCATTCAGGAAATAGCTCAAATAAAAATTTAGATACTATTTATATGCTAGTAAAACAAATAGTTAGGTCTCTAGAAAATAAAGAAATTTTAGAAATTATTAATACATTGCTAAAGAGTATTAAAATTCACAAACTTGATTTAAATTTAGGTATAAACTTAGAAGATCCTATAATTAATGCATATTCTATAGCATTAATTAATTCTATCTTACCAATGATTATTATGTATAATGATAAAAAAGTTAATCTTAAAAATATATCATATAATACTTTTATATCAAATAAAGTTATATATTTAGATGTTAAATCAGTTGCTTATGTATCAATATTTAAGAATTTAAAATCAATTTTTAAATTAATATTTAAAGTTAAAACTAAAAAATAAATAAAAAGTTAAATTAAAGTATAATTTATACTTTTTATATTCAAAATATATTTAGATTATATTTTGAAAGGTGGTATATAAAATGGAAAATAAACATCCAATAGAATCATTAATGATTACTTCAATGACTTCAATAGAAAGTATGGTAGATGTAAATACTATAATAGGAGATAGTATAGTAACAGCAGATAATACAACTATTATTCCTTTATCTAAAGTATGCTTTGGATTTGCAGCAGGTGGTAGCGAATTTAACACTAATAAATTAAACAAATATACTGAAAATGGAAAACTTCCTTTTGGTGGTGGAGCAGGTGCTGGAGTTAAAATCTCACCAGTAGCTTTTCTAGTTATTAAAGATGGAGTTCCTAAAGTTTTAAATGTAGATGATATAAATGTAGTAGATAGAGCAGTAGATATGATACCAGATATAATAAATAAAATAGATAAATTAATTAATAAAAAGTTAGATAGTTGTGAAAAGAAGTGTAAAGAAGATAAAAAAGCAATAAAAACTGAAAAAGTTAATATAGACATTGATGAGGATGATATTAATGAAGAATTTTATGAAAAAGAATAAAAGAAAAGAAGCAGCATATTAAGCTGCTTCTTCTTGCATGTGTTTAGAAGAAGGTTTTTCTGCTTTATCCTTTTTTTCAGGTCTTAAGCTATTGAATAAATATACAACAGCTTTTACTGGTGTAACAATTACTATATTTGCTAAAGCAAATATAAAGTTAATTGGTGCTCCAATAAACATAACTGCTATAGCAACAAATGGAAGTACAATTGTAATAGCAATTAATAACTTAATAAATGTACTATGAATAGTAGCATATTTAGCTATTAAATCATTGCTATCTACTGTGTATCTATCCATTACAGAAGCAAATACTTTTTCAGCTTCTTCGGCTTTTGTAATTTGCTTTGCTCTTTCTTCTGAATCTACAGCATAATCATAGATTTCTCTAGATTCTTTTTGGAATGTAGATTCTGCAATATACATTTCCTTTGCAGGAGTATATAAATAGTATCCACATATTCCTGTAATGATACTTAAAAGTATCATTATAAATAGTAGTGTAGTTGCCTTCTCAGCTTCCTGAGACTTTCTTTTAAGAGTTCTTCCAATTCTCTTAAAAAAACCTTCTTTTCTAATTTTTTCCCCTTTTTGATTCTTTGCCATTATAAATCATCTCCTTTTTAATAATAAATTTTCGTATTTTTGTGCTGTGAAGCATTAATCTTTAGTGTAATCCGAACACATCATTTGCTTGATGGCAATTAAAAAGAGAAGTCAATAATGGCATGAGACCATTATTAAACTTCTCACAAACAAATTTTAATACATTTATATTATAACATAATTAACATAAAAAGTCAACATATTATTAGATTTTAAAACGACAAAACTAGATAATAAAACAGTGTTAAAAAAATTTTGCCTTTAAAGTCTAACTCCTTATAATATTGGCAAGGAGGTGAGATTTTGTAAAAAAATAGATTGTATAAATTTGTTATGAAGTGAGTATTGAAGAAAAGGTAGCTAACTTTTTATATTTAATAATAAAAAATCATGTATTTGTTGATGGAAATAAAGTAATAGATAATAACACATTAACGGCATTAACTTTATTAATAGCAGAATCAAATCCAAAAGAAAAAGAAGCTATGATAGATTTAGTAATTAACTTTTTAAATAATTAAATATATATAATAAAAAAGCAGTTAGGTATTATCTAACTGCTTTTACTGAATTATTAGCTCTTCTTCTAAGTTGTGCTTGCTTTTTAGCAGCTTTCTTATCTGAAGCACTAATAATAAATGTTATAATTATAAGGTACGGAGCTACAGCTGTTGCTAAAATTAGTAACTTTGTAGTCCCATTTTTTGAGAAGAAGAAACTTGTAACATCATCGTCTGAATTAATCAGAGAATTGTTAAAGCTCAGTAATTCGTTGTATGCCTCATCACGAGATTCCCAATTACTTGGGTTTCCATATTGTTCTACATATGAACGGTTATCTTTTAAGATAAACTGATGTACTAAATCAGGTGTTACCTTAAAAAGGAACATTGTTCCAATTACAGTCCATATTAAGAACAGACAAAACAAGAATCCTTTCACTTCTCCTTTCAATTTTACTTTTTGCCCCTTTTTTGTTCTTTTGTTTTCCATAAAATCAACTCCTTTTTAATATTTTTTTCTTTTTTATTTTTTGGAAAAATATAATATATATTAAAAAAGTAAGTTAATTAACGACAAGCTCGTTAATTAACTTACTTTGAAACAAATATTATTATATATATTATACCACAAAAATGAAATATAATACATATGTTATGTAATTATTGTACCACAAATTTACATAATTGTAAATAATTAAGAAGAAATTAAAGTCATTTGTCGAATGAGATATTAAATAAGTAGAAATTGTGTGTAGAATGTGAATATTTACGGCTTTTATTGACTTTTAAATTTTAAAAATATATAATTATATATGATAATTTTAGTATAAAAGATAGGAGGAGAAAACATGGAAGAATTAAAAAATCTCAATTCCTTAAAAGATATAATAAATGTAAGATTTGATCTTTTTAAAGATAAAGTCGCTTTTATTGAAAAAGATGCGGATCATAAAGAGTTTGAACATATTAAATATAGTCAAATAAAGGAAAAAATTAATGGTTTGGGAACGTATATGCTAAAGGAACTTAACCTAAAAGGTGAGAAAGTAGCTGTAATAGGTGAAAATTCATACAGATGGTATGTGACATATATGGCTGTTGCATGTGGAGTAGGCATAATTGTACCACTAGATAAAGGGTTACCAGAACATGAAATTTTAAATTTATTACAAAGATCAGGGGCTAAAGCGATAGTATATTCATCTAGAAAAAAAGATGAAATTAACTCTCTGAAAAAAGATTTATCTAAAGATATGATATATATAGAAATGAACAAGAAAGAGTCAGATGAAGAATCCATTGCTTTTGATAGAATAATTGAAAAAGGCATAAAGATGGTAGATTCTGGCGATAGAACATATATTGATGCTCAAATAGATAGAGAAGCTTTTAGTATATTGTTATTTACATCTGGTACATCAGCATCTGCTAAAGGTGTTATGCTTAGTCATAAAAATCTATGTTCTAATATATATTCTTGTTCATGTGTAGTACCAACTTTTGGAGATTATACATGTTTATCTCTATTACCTATACATCATACATATGAGTTTACGTTAGATTATTTATTTATGACAGCTGTCGGTGCAACAATAGGTGTATGTCAAGGATTAAAATATATAACTAAAGACTTAAAAGAAATAAAGCCAGATTTTATTCTTGCGGTTCCAGCAATTATTGAAAGATTTAACCAAGTAATTGAGAAAGGAATCAAAGAAACTGGAAAAGAAAGTACAATTAAAACTATAAAAACAATAGCAAATGGCTTTAGTAGATTGGGTCTGGATTTTAGAAGAAAAATATTTGCTAAAATACAAGAGAATTTTGGTGGCAACTTAAAATATTTATTCTGTGGAGCGGCTCCACTAGATCCAGAGTTAATTACTAAAATGGAGGGATATGGATTTAAGTTCTTGCAGGGATATGGGCTAACAGAAACATCTCCACTTGTCACTGGTACATCTTTAAAGTGTGATGCATCAGGAACAGTTGGAAAAGCTGTTGAAGGTGTAGAAGTTAGAATAGATTTAAGTAAAAATGAAGATGAGAACAGTAACATTGGTGAAATTATAGTAAAAGGTGACAATGTAATGCTAGGTTACTATGAAGATGAAGAAGCAACTAAAAAAGTTATGAAAAAAAGTTGGTTCTATACTGGGGACTTAGGCTATTTTGACCTAAGAGGTAACTTAGTTATTACAGGTAGAACAAAAAATGTTATAGTTACAGCTAATGGTAAAAATATATATCCAGAGGAACTAGAAAATCTTTTAAATAAAATGCCTCTTATAGCTGAATCTATGGTATATGGTAAAAGAGTATCTAAAACATCTAAAGACGTAATTGTTGCTGCAAGAGTTACTTTAGATAATGCTGTTTTAGAAGGAGAATTTGGAGAAAATATACCATCAGATGATAAACTGTATAATATGATTTTTGAAGATATTAAAAAAATTAATAGAATGATGGTATCATATAAAGCTATAAAAGAACTTGAGATAAAAAAAGACGATTTTGAGAAAACTACAACTATGAAAATAAAAAGATATGCTGAATTAGAAAATTCTAATTACGATAATATGATAACAACTGAATCTGTTAATAAAATAAAAGCTTCACAAAAGAAAGAGAAAAGAAAAGTAGTTAATGTGGAAGCAAAAAAGAAAAAATAATAAATAAAAAGCTCTGAATATTTAAGATTCAGAGCTTTTTTTAAATAAGAGTCGCTTTAAAATATAATTATTAAAAAATACAAATATAACTACTTGACAGATATTAGTTAATTCATATAATAGAATTATCTCGACATCTTGAATTTATCGAGACACTTATATTATAAATTCTAAACACTTTAAAGTCAATGAAATTTACTTAAAAACTGGCACTTTTCATCGCAAAAAACAACATAAAAATAGATACAAAATTATTTTGAATTCAAAGATTAAAATAGTATAGTTATTTCACTCCGAAAGGAGGTGAAATCTTAATGGAGACACTAGTAATTGTGTTATTTCTTATGATAGTTCTTGTAGAAGAATTAAAAAGTATGAAGTAAATAAAAAAGTAGTTAGAACTGGGATTCTAACTACTTTTTTATAAAATAAATTTAATTATTTTATATACTCCTTAGTGGAAACACTAATACTAAGTAACTATATTATAACATTTTAATGCTTTAAAGTCAATTAAAAGCATTGATAAATCAATGCTTTTTAATCGCAAATAAAGCTATAAAATATAGTTGTGTATATTTTATGTATGTGTATAAATTATATTCAAAAATATAACAAAAAAACTAGCTAAAAAGCTAGTTTAATTTGGTGCCCCTTCGGGGGCTCGAACCCCGGACAAACTGCTTAAGAGGCAGCTGCTCTACCGACTGAGCTAAAAGGACACGTTTTTGATACATTTAGTATTATAACAAAAAAATATTTAAAAGTAAATATTTTATGAAAAAAATTTAAAAATCTATAGTATTTTAAAAGTATATGATATACTATAAATGTGACAGGAGGAACTACTATGCAAGATGAAATTTTTAAATATGGAATTGTAGTAGGGAGATTTCAACATATACATATTGGACATGAAAAATTAATAAATATAGGACTTAAAATATGTGAAAAATTATTAGTATATATAACAGTATCGGATAAAGGTGAAAATGAAAAAAATCCATATACTTATGAGTATAGAAAATCACTACTAGAAATAATATATAAAGAAGAAGTAGAAAAAGGTAAATTAATTATTTCACCAATAAATGACTTGGCTGTCTTAGATACTAATTGGGGAAAAGAAGTACTAGAAAATGCTAAAACTATTTTGAGTGAATATCCAAATTGTATTATTTATGGTAAAGATAAAAATATTTTAAAGTGTTTTCCAAAGGATATGGTAGATAATTTAACAGAAGTTTATGTAGATAGAAATTCTCTTGCAATTTCTGCAACAAAAATGAGAGAATATTTATTAGAAAATAATGAACAAGAATGGAAAAAATATACTAATCCTAAAATATATAATAAGTATAAAGAACTAAAAAATAAATTGGAGGAATTTTATTGTAAAAAATTTTGACTTGTGATATTATGAGCATATGAGGAAAAAAGATTTTGTAGGAGGTAGATATAATGCAAGCAGTTTTTTTAGAAGATGAAGGTGTAAAACAGTTTATAACTGAAGATGAATATGCAAAAATGTGCAAAAAAATTGAAAAAGCACATGATATGTTGGAAAAGAAAAATGGAAAAGGTAAAGAAATGCTAGGATGGCTTGATTTACCTGCAAATAGAGATGAAGAAGAAATCGAAAGAATCAAAGTTTGTGCAGAAAGAATAAAAAAGCAAGCTGATGTTTTTATTGTAATTGGAATAGGTGGTTCATATTTAGGAGCTAAAGCAATTATTGATCTTTTTGATAATACATTTGCAAATTTACAATCATATTCAGAAAGAAAACATCCACAAATTATATTTGCTGGAAATAATTTAAGTGGTAAATATTTAAGAAATCTAGTTGAATATCTTGAAGATAAAGATTTTGCTATAAATGTAATATCTAAATCTGGTTCAACATTAGAACCTGCGGTTACATTTAGAACTTTAAAAGTTGTATTAGAACAAAAATATGGTAAAGTATTAGCTGCTTCAAGAATATATGTAACAACAGATCCTGAAAAAGGAATTTTACATGACTATGCTGTAAAAAATGAATATGAAATGTTTAAAATACCTAGAAATGTTGGTGGAAGATATTCTGTTTTAACTGCAGTAGGATTATTACCAATGGCAGTTGCAAATATTAATTTTGAAGATGTTTTAGATGGTGCACAATTTGCATCTTTTGTATTTAATAATAGGGAAGTTTCAAATAATGATTGCTATAAATATGCAGCTTACAGAAATATACTGAGAGAAAAAGAAAAAGATATTGAAATACTTGCAAGCTATGAGCCAAGTTTTCAATACTTTATTGAATGGTATAAACAGTTATTTGGAGAGAGTGAAGGAAAAGATGGAAAAGGAATTTTCCCTGCTGGTGTAAATCTTACAACAGATCTTCATTCAATGGGACAATTAATACAAGATGGTAAAAGAAATATATTTGAAACAGTATTAAATGTCCAAGTAGACAGAAGTTTAACATATTTACCAGAATTAGAAGAAAATTTTGATAATTTAAATTATTTAGCTGGTAAAGAAATAGATTATATAAACAAACAAGCATTCAAAGGAACTTTAAAAGCTCACATAGATGGTAATGTTCCAACTATGGTAATTAATTTAGAAGATTTAACTGAATATAATGTAGGGCAACTTATATATTTCTTTGAAAAGGCATGTGCAATAAGTGGCTATGTATTAGGAGTTAATCCATTTGATCAACCTGGTGTTGAAGCATATAAAAAGAATATGTTAAGTCTTTTAAAAGAAGAGGAATAATAACATGAAAAATATAAGTGTATTGAATTCCTTTGATATTAAGATTATAGCTTTAATTACTATGATAATTGATCATATAGGATATTTTTTCTATTATGCATTAAGTAGTGATGTATATAATGTATGTAGAATAATTGGAAGATTATCTATGCCATTATTTGCTTTTTTAATATATCAAGGATTTACACATACTAGTGATTTTAAAAAATATTTAAAAAGATTAATGCTATTAGCTTTAATAACCCAGCTTATTGTTATAGGGATAGGAATATTTTCTAGTATTCTTGTGCCACAGTATAATGTGATATTTTATAAAGAATTAAATATAGTTTTTTCTTTTTGCTTATCATTGGTATTATTAAAAGTAATAGATAAATATGTAAATATTGAAAAGAAAAGCTTTAAGAATACTATTGTATTTTCTTTAGTAATAATATCATTTGCTATTTTATATTTGATTTTGAATATAGATTATGGATTACTTGTTCCTGCTATATTAGTTAGTATGTATATATATGACAAATATATAGGAAAGTGTAGTAGAATATTTAAGATGCTTTATGGAATAATAACTATAGCTATATTCTTATTTATATATCATGAAAGTCTTATAAAATTTAGTATTTTAGCAATAATACCTATGATATTATATAATGGAAAAAAAGGTGATGGAAATAAATACTTTTTTTATTGTTGTTATGTTATACAATTCATAGTTCTATATTTGTTAGGAATAATAATGTATATATAATGAAACGTTTACATAAATGTTTACAAATTAAAATTATTGTGATATAATGTCAATATCGCAGTAATTTTTTTTACGATTAAAACATAAGATTAAATATATAAAAGAACACAAGGAGGAACAAAATAGTGGAAAATTATATGGAGAATAATAGTGTTATAATAGGTGGAGAAATTGTTGAAGGAATAGAGTTTAGTCATGAAATATATGACGAAAAATTTTATAAATTTTCAATATTGACTAAAAGATTAAGCGAATATGAGGACGTATTACCTGTTATAGTTTCTGAAAGATTAATAAATTTAGATGAAATACAAGTAGGTAAAATTGTTAGAATTGAAGGTCAATTTAGATCATATAATATGCAAACAGAAACTAAAAACAAATTAGTTTTATCTATCTTTGTAAAAGAAATAGAATTTGCTGAGTCGGATGTTATGACTTTAAATGATGCTAATTTTGTGGGATATATTTGTAAAGCACCTATTTATAGAAAGACTCCTTTAGGAAGAGAAATAGCAGATGTTTTAATTGCTGTAAATAGAACGTATAAAAAATCAGATTACATTCCTTGTATATTATGGGGAAGAAATGCTAAATTTTGTGAAAATATAGAAGTAGGAACTCTAGTAAAAGTAAATGGAAGAATTCAGTCTAGAGCATACGAGAAAAAACTTGAAAATGGTGAAATATTAAAAAAAGTTGCTTATGAAGTATCAGTATCAAAATTTGCGAAATCTTAATAATTACAACAGTCTAGAAATGGGCTGTTTTTTCATTGCAAAAATTCTAAAGGATTAATACTAATCTCACCTTTAAATATTGAAAAGTGTAAATGTGGACCAGTAGTATTTCCATTCATAATACCACTAGATAAATATTTGGGACCAACATACCCAATAACATCTCCTGTATTTACATATTGACCAGCTTCAACAATAAAATTTTCAGATAAATGACAATATAAACTTTTTAAATCATCGTTATGAGATATAATTATTGTATTACCATAACCATCTTCTAAAAATGCTGCATATTCTATATATCCAGAATTGGTAGCGAATACTTCGCTATTCATTGGTGCTAAAAAATCTATACCATTATGAAAATTAGAAGTGCCATACATTTCTCTATTTCCATAGTATGAAGAAATGGCTGTATATTCAGTAGGATATTGGAATTCTAAACTATTTGAAGTACTATTTAAATTGAGTAATATAAGCATAACATAAAGAAAAGATAATAATAAAATCATTAAATCACCCCTTGATATAATACATACTTTTAGCAATGAAGTAAAGAAAAAATAGCTTCAAAAAAGTGGCAAAATTTGCAAAAATGTACATAAAAAAGTATGCTTAAAGCTTAAAAAGTACACAAAACTATTGATTATTGCTCCAAATTTTGGTATAATTATATTAGGAAAAAAGGAGGGAGTTTATAATGAAAAAATTTATGTTAAGAGTTATGCCAATAATCATGGTTTTACTTGTTGTAGTAGCTACTCCAGTATTTGCTTTAGATTTAAATGAAACTTTTAATAATAATAATGCTGGTGGTTCTAATACTGCTAACAGAATTATAAACAACGTTTGGGGTACTGTTTTATTAGTATTACAAATACTAGCAGTTGCTGCTATCGTATTTGCCGGTGTAAAATATATGTTCGCTGGTGCTGATGAAAAAGCTACTATTAAAAACGGTTTATTAGTTTTAGCAATAGGTGCTATATTGGTATTCGGTGCTTCTACAGTTGTTAAATTATTAATGGATGTAGTAAGTGAAGTTTAATCCGAAAAAAAATTAAAAAATCAGGTGTAAAAGCCTGATTTTTTTTCATATATATGATATAATATAATTAATATAGATATGTTCTATGGAAAGGGAGGAAAAAAGTATGAAATTAAATAAAATAATTACAGCTTTAGTTTTTGTGATAGTAATTGGTATAAGTTCTAAAATAGTATGTGCAACTGATGGATTTGATGCTAACATTCTAAACGAAATTAATGTTAATGTAAATTCAACTCCGAAATACAATGAATTGAATAATCTTAGAAATAATGTTTTAGGAATTATTATAACAGTAATGCAAATGTTATCAGTATTTGGAATTGTTTTCTGTGGTATAAAATACATGTATGCTGGAGCGGATCAAAAAGCACAACTAAAAAAAGGTTTAGCAGGTTTAGCAATTGGATGTATTATTGTATTTAGTGGAGCAACTATATCTAAATATGTATTAGATATATTCTCTGATTTTAATACGAATTACGTAAATACTCCATAATCATTACAAAAATAATACTTGTTTGTTAAATTTTTGTTAAAGTTTTTATATGTATAGAAAAATATATAATAATAAATTATAATTTTAATATGGAAAGGTGTGAGAAAAAATGAAAAAAGCAATAAAAACATTAAGAAATATAGTATGTTGCTTTATACTTTTGATGATAGTAAGTACAACTTTTTCTCCTGTATATGCTGGATTTTTTGAAGATGCGAGTAAATGGTGGGATAAAGGTGGTACAGATGCTGGAATGTCAAATGCAATGTCAAGCATTACAAGTGAGATAGGTGACTATGTAAGAATCGTTGGAACAGTAGTTATAGTTATTGCAACAATAGTACTAGGTGTAAGATATATTTTCGCAAGTGCTGAAGGAAAGACAGCTGCAAAAGAAAATGCAATGAATTTACTGGTAGCATGTATATTATTCTTTGGATGGTCTAACATAAGTAAATTGTTGTACACTGGTACAGAGTTCGCTTTTCATGCTAATACATTTGAAAGTGCTGTAGGTACAGTATTTGCAGTATTTAAATTTTTAGCAGAAGCAATCGCTTTAGTGGGAATACTATATGTTGGTATAAAATATATTTTTGCAGGAGCAGAAGGAAAAGCAGATTTAAAAAGCAAATCATTTCCTTTCATCATTGGTATAATTTTAACATTTGCTGCAGTTGAAGTTCTAAATATTATATCAAATATAATTACTGAAACTGTTTAAGTTTAATAGTATAGGAGGTTTATATGGGAAATTCATATTTTGTCCCAAGAAATGTAAAAGGCGAAAGTAGAATACTATATATATTTACGATGAAGTCTTTTATATTCACATTGGCTGCGGGAGTTGTTGGTATTGGTGTTTGGTTTTTAATCTCTAGTCTATTTGCCATAGATAGTCTCGTAGCTATGTTGATTTGTGTGGCAATTTTCGCTGTTATTGGATATCTCTTGGGAGCGTTAAAAATTCCAGATTCACCGATAATGGGGATTTTTAGAAAAGCTGGTGGAGAATATTTAAGTGATATAATTCTTAGATTTATTACTTTTGGTGGAAAAAAGAAAATTTATTTGTATAATTACAACAGGGAAAAAAGTGTTACGGAAGAAATGCAAGCTGATAAAAAGGAGGCAAGAAAGTAGATGGAATATATTATGATTGGTGTAATTGTAGTAATCATGATTATATGTGTAATTATGTTTGTTTCAATTGGAAAGAAAGATAAAAAAGAGTCAACTAAAAGTAATACTCAAGCAACAACTAACAATACAACTAGTGCTCCAAAAGATAAAGTAAAAAAAGAAGATGTTTTTAAATTTATGGAGTTTGATAGAATATCTGACAACATGATTATTCAAAATGGCGGTAAAAGATATACTATGGCAATAAAGTGTAAAGGTATAAATTACGATTTGATGTCAGAAGTCGAACAAATGGCCGTAGAGCAAGGATTTATAACTTTTTTGAATACATTAAAATATCCAATTCAACTTTATGTACAAGCTCAAAACATAGATTTAAAACATGTTGTTAATGGATACAAAAAAAATATTGCAGGTTTAAGAGAAGAATATAATAAATATAATAAACTTTCAGAAGAAAAAAGTGGAATATTTGATATCAACAAAGATGAAGTTGAGGAAATATTAAATGAAAAAACTAAAATAATGAATGTTTATGAATATGCTAACGATATTATATCTTATGTCGAAAAAATGAGTGTTAATAAAAATTTATTACAAAGAAATTTCTATGTTTTAGTATCATATTCTAAAGGCGATATAGTAGCTGCAGATAAATTTACTAAAGAAGAAATAAATGAAATGTGCTATACAGAATTGTTAACAAGATGTAATTCTATAATAAGTGCTCTTGCTTCTTCATCAGTAAGTGGTAGAGTATTAAACTCTAATGAATTGGCAGATTTATTATATATTGCATATAACAGAGATGATAAGAGCTTAATGGGAGTTAGAGATGCACTAGAATCTGGATTCTATAGATTATACTCTACTTCTGTAGATGCCTTCCAAAGAAAAGATGAAATGCTAAATGAAGCTATATCTGCTGAAGCTAGATTAAAAGCTATAATGAGTTTAGAAAAACTTATAGAGGAAGATAATTATCAAACAGATTCAATGCTTGAACTTGAAACAGAAGAACAAATTGCTAAAGAAGCAACAGAACTTATAAAATCAGATAATAATATTGCTCCAGATATTAAACAAAGAGCGACTGATGACATAATTGAAGAATATAGAGAAATAAAGAAAGAATATTTACCTAAAATAGAAGAAGAAAAAGCAGAAAAGGCAAAGGAAGTTCAAGAGGAAAAAGAAATTTTAAAAGAAAAATATGAAAATAGTGATTTGCATAGATTAAATAACCATAAAAAAGAAGTTATTAATTTATATAATGAAGAAATAAAACAAGAAAAAGAAGAATTAAAAAAAGTTATAGATGCTAATTCAGAAGGTACTTCTTATGAAGAAGAAGATTCTGGTGAAAATGACTCTATATTATAATTAAGGAAGGAGAGAAAAAATGTCTAAAAAAGTTAAAGAAAAAAAAGTTTCTAGAAAAGAACTAAGAAGAATGCAAGCTAGACTTGATGAATTAAATAAACTTGGAGAATTAGACGGTAGCGATAGTGTAGAATATAATGGAATGAACTTAAATAAATCAACTCTACATGATCTTTTAGCTCCTTCAGGGATAGATGCAACACACTATGATTATTTAGAAATATTTTCAAAGATATCTAGATTTGCTAGAACATTTTATGTTACAACTATTCCAAGACAAGCTACATTCCCATATTTCTTATCAGGAATATATGAATTTGGAGATGTAAACACCTCTGTATATATTACTCCTGTGCCAGAAAGTGTTTCACAAAATGATTTAAATAAAACAATTGTAGAATTACAGTCTGAAAGATTTGTTGCACAAGATAGAGGAGATATTAACAGAGAAGCTACTTTATCTACAAAACAAGCAGAAGCAGAAGCTTTGAGAGATCAGATTGCTGCAGGATATAATAAATTATTTGAAGCAACCATTATATGTACAGTTTTTGCATATAGCAAATTAGAATTAGATAAATTGTCTGAAATATTATCAATGGAAGCATCTAAAAATCAAATTGGATTGAAAACTGCATGGGCTTTGCAAGAAGAAGGATTTAAATCGAATCTTCCATTAAATAATAATAGAATAACAAGAAAACATACTTTCGATAGAGGTTCAATGGCTACAGTATTCCCATTCGTTAATGCTGAAGCAGGAATGGATACTGGTATTCCTATAGGAATAAATGTTCAAACAGGATTACCGCTTCTATTCGATAACTTCAACCACACATTAACAAACTATAACATGATTATATTTGGTAAATCAGGTTCTGGTAAATCTGTTACAATTAAAACTATAATGGCTCGTTCAGCTATATTAACAGGTGTTGAAAACTTAGTACTTGATGCTGAAGGAGAATATGTTGTAGTTGCTGAAGCACTTAGAGGAATTAACATAGATGTTAGTCCAAAGAGTGATACAATAATAAATATCTTTGATCTTGAATCTGAATTAGTAAAAGACGAGATTACAGGTAAAGAAAGATATGAATTAAATATCGAAAATAAAGTAGAAGACGTTACACAAGCTCTAGTAACAATGGCTAGAGGTGCTACAAAATCTACAGAAGTTACAGAGTTAACAAAACAAATAATAGCAGAAATTGTTTTAGAATGTTATAAAGCTAAAGGTATTACAAATGAAGTTGAATCATTATTTTCAGATACTGATGGCGGGTTAGGAAGAGCTAAAAAGCCGATGCCTACAATCAGTGAATGGTATGACAGACTTGTAAGAAAAAGAGAAGAAAATGAAAATGATACATACAGATATCATTACGATTATCTAGTAAAAGTTATGAAACAATTCTGTAGAAAATATAATGGACAAATGGCTTACTTTGATGGTCAATCTACATTCGAACTATTAGAAGAATGTCCGTTTATAAATATTAACATATCGCAACTTGAAGAAAGATTTGCAAGACCACTTGCACAACAAATATTACTTTCTTGGATTTGGGAAAAATATGTTAAGAAAAATAGTGAAGATAAATCGAAAGCAAGAAAGAAAAGAGTTCTTGTAGATGAGGCATGGATGTTATTAGCATATCCAGAAGCCGTAGATTTCTTAAATACAATGGCTAGACGTGCAAGAAAAAGAAATGTATCTCTAACAGTTGTATCTCAAAAATTCCAAGATTTCTATGAGAATAAAGCCTGTCAGGCAGTATTAACATCTGCTGAAACAAAATTATTCTTAGCTCAAGATAAATCTGAAATTGAATATTTAAAAGAAGTATTTAAGTTGAGTGATGGTGAAGCTCAATTCTTAATAACATGTTCTAGAGGTGAAGGATTAATAAAAATTGGATACACTTCAGCTGTTATTGCAATTAAGCCTACAGAAAGAGAATTTAAATTCGTAGAAACAAACTTAAATAAATTAAGAGAAGCAGAAAATAATAAAGGAAGGGAGTAGGTGAAAAAAATGAAGAAATTTTTAAAATATTTTCTTATAGTATTCTTAGCAATATTTTTGATAGAATATGCTCAAACCAATGTTTTTGCAGCTGTTAATAGTGGATATTATTCACCACCAATAGTAGAGGAAAGTACTCTAACTGATGATGGGACAAACGATGATGTTAAATCAAAAACAGTTGGAGATACAATAATGCAATATATAGGAAGATTTATATATTCTGTTGCTAGTATTGTTGAAATTTTGATAACAAATTTCTCTAAATGGTTATTCAAGGTAGATTGCTTTCCATGGGAAGATTATATTGTATATAATTCTTTACCATATCTAGATATAAACTTTTTTAATTATGGCCAAGGATCGATATTTGATGTGGGCAGTGTAAGTAAAGTAGGAGATATGATTAGAACAGTATACTTTTCTTTACTAACAATGGCAATTTCTATTATAGGTATAGGTGTTGCAATTACAGCTATTAGATTAGCAATTTCTAGTATTGCTGCTGAAAAAGCAAAATATAAAGAGGCAATAACTAAATGCTTATATACCGTTGTAATGCTATTTTGTGTACACTTTTTAATTTCATTTATTTTTTACTTAAATGAAACGATTGTTTCAGCATCTTCTACAATGCTAAAAAATCTTATAAACAAAGAAGAGCAAGAGATGTTGGAAGCAGCAGCTAAAAATGTTGACACTAGCGCAGTAGACAAATTTATTAGAGAAAACTCAATGGCCCACCCAGAAGATATGGGTGATTCGGTTGCGACTTTATTACACCCATCATATGTAGCTACATGGGATGCTTTAAGCTTACACGAGGATTTTGATGATTGGGTAGCTGCTTATCAAAATAGATATAATACGCAAATAAGTTCATTAAATAATTTTGTAGAATATGGCTGTGATACTTCTATGCCAAAGAAATTTTATGCATATCTTTTAAAGAAAGATAGTTATAAAAATAGTAGTCGTATAGATTTATTATTTGTTGGCGGTGAGTTGATAGGAGCAAGTTTTGGATCTGTAGAGAGTCCAGATAGAGTTTGGTCATCATTATTAAATGTTCAAAATGATGTAGGTAATTTGATAAGTGCATATAGAACATATAAAATTAATACATATTTTGGACAAGAAGATACTTCTCTTGAAACATTAAGAGCTTCTTATTCAGAATCTCAACGTAATACTGGATGGTATAAAGTAATAGAAAATTGTTATTCAACTTTAATTAAAGCAGATGAACAAGCTATACCTAATGTTATATCAAGTTTAGCAGAGCTATTTAAAGATAATGCAACAGGTGGTATTGCTAGCAATGATATAGATTATGTTTCAGTATTACTATATGCTATTCTTTTAATTCAATCTTTAATGTTGCTTATAAATTACATAAAGAGATTATTCTATGTTACATTATTATCTTTATTAGCACCAATTGTAATAATATATGATTTCTTTATTAGTGCAATATAATGGGAAATGAGGTGAAGAAATGAAAAATAAAGTATTTGGTGTATGGTTAAGAGAACTTTGCTCATTAGTTTTTGTACAAAGTATACAAGCATTACTTTTTACTATAATGCTTACATTGGTAGTAAGATTGTACATTGATAAAAACGATAGTGCTGCGGCTCAACAATCTATGGGAGTATATGCTATTTTAGTTATGACAATTATTCCAAAAGTAGAATTACTTGTAAAAAGGATTTTTGGATTAGGCTCTGGTGTAATGGACGATAGCATGATGGGTGGAAAAAATTCGTTATTAAAAACAGGTTTAGCTATTAGAGGAGCTGCCAGTTTGTTAAATAACGGAAGAAAAGTTGCAGGAGGCTTGGTTGGATTAGGCTCTGTTGCATTTGGAACAACTAGTAAGAGAACGAGAATTGCAGAAAATAATGCAAAAGCTGCAGGAGAATTGAGTAGTGGAAATCCAACTTCTACATCAGCTAGTAGCTCTAGTACACAAACTCGTAGAATTTCAGGTAGTACATCTGGTGGTGCAAGAGGAAATTTAAGTCTTGGCGATTTAACTACTGCTATAAAAAATGCTAATTCAGAAGATCCACAAGAAGCATTACAAAAAGCTAAACATGAAGCTAGACAAAAATCATTAGAAAGCTTAAAAGCTATAACATCTGGTGTTACTGAAACAGTAGGTGCGATAGGAGGTGCCTCACTTGGTGCTGTTGTAGGATTAGGAATGGGTGGAGATGATATATTAACAAATGCTGCTATTGGTGCTGGTATAGGAGATAAGGCTGGGAAATTAGCTGTAGATGCTACTATTGGCAATGCTGCTAAATTTGAAAATTGGCAATATGACTATAGTACAGTTTCTCAAAAATTAAAATCATCTGAAGCTAAATTAAAGAAAGCAGAAGAAGAAAAAGAAGCTCAAAAAGCATATGAAGCAACTGTGGCGAAAACACAAAATGTAAAAGGAGCAAGAGGCACAGTTTCATCGGTTGGAGCAACTAGAGTAACAAATTCTTCACCAGCAACTGCTACTAAAAAGAATGTTTCAAAAAATTTAAGTGCACCAGCAAAACAATATTATGAAAAAGCCAAAGCGGCTAAAGCTCAAGGTAATATGGAAGAATATAAGAAAAATAGAGAACTAGCTGCTGCTGTTATAAAAGGGGAAAAAACTATGAAGAACCCAACAAGACCAGTCCAAACATCAGCATCTTCAAATTCTAGTGGACCAATAACAACACCATCTTCTAGAGATAAATCTGTTGTAAAAAGTATAGCTAGACATAAAAAGACTAATATACAATCAGATAGAAAAATACATGGTCCTGCAAATAATGCACCAACTATTAATAATAATATAAATAGTATTGATGGAATGTAATTTAAAGAGGTGATTTAGTGAATAAAATTATTAATTTTTTTGAAGAAATGAGTATAAGAGATAAAATAATTACTTTAGTTGTTATCTTAATTTTATTAATAATAGTTACAACTCAATATGAAAAATATAAAGAAAATGTTAATAATATATATACCTCTAAATTAGATTATAAGTCACTTACATCAGAATCACTATTAGAAAATTATTCTGAAAATTATAGTAATAGAGATGTTTATTATACAATTAATCAAATAATAGAAAATATGAACAATGAGTATGATAAAAAGAAAAATAATTATAAAATGTACTATGAGACTGTTGATTATAATTATAGTAAAAAAATATCAAAAAAAACTTTTTCAAATAAGCTATATAGCTTATTTGAAAAAGTAAATAATTCTGATGGTGAATATGGAATACGTATGTATTGTGAAAATATAATTTCTAATACTTTTGTAGTACAAGTGTATGTTGATGATACTATAATAGGTTATATAGGAATAATTTTTAATACTGATAACAGTACATATTCTATTTTCTATGTTGAAACATTATAGTATAATTTTGGAGGTAATATATGATTAAACAATTTTTAAAAGATAATGAAGAAAATGTTATATCTTTTGTTACTATATTTATTATAATAGTTGGTGTAATAATTATTATTTCAATGTGGATATCCAATGTTTTCAGTAAAAAAGAAGAAGAACCACGTATTAATTCGTATACGAATATAAGTTATTCTGAAATTATGAAAGAGGAATACGAAAATGTTCTATATAGACTATTAAAAGTTAATAACTATGAACAATTATATGAGAAAATAGATAAAAATTATTTATTAAAAAATAATTTAGAATCAATTGATGCTAAAAATTTTTTGATAAAAAATAATTATATAGGAAATGAAATAGAAATAATATCTTGTAATGTTATAAAATCTGATGAAATATACATATTTAGGTTTTATTATAAGAATTATTCAGCTTATAAACATGTAAATGTAGTAGAATATAAGCCAAACGAATATTATATTTCTTTTGAAGAAGAAGTAAATTCATTGTTAGATAAAAAATCTATAGTTAAAGGCGAAGAAAATGGAATAAGTTATGAGTTAGAATTATTAGATATTAAAACTGATTCAGTTAAATTTAAAATTAATATAACTAATAATAATTCTTTACCGATAAATATAGATTTTAATGATATTAATTCTTTTACTATTTTAGGTAATGAATATAGCATACCACTTGCTAGTGTAGTAGCACAAGATAAAAATGAAATAACTCAATATTCATCAGTAAATAAAGAATTATATTTTTTAATTTCAAATAATGATTACGAAGTTTGTGATGGTATACAAATAAATAACATAGAAATGAACGGAGAATATTTTGATATTTTAATTGAATTATAAGGAGGTAAAATATGAACGAGTATCCAAACGAGCCAAATCAGCTTGGAAATCAAGAAAATAATCAACTCGAAAATCAACAACAAGTAAGCAAAAGTTATACTCCTTCTAATATATCTAAAGCTACTAATTTAGGAAATAATATTTATAGAGCTACAAAAAAAGCTGCAAATTTGGTTAAATCTGCTGTAAAAGTTATGGCTAAAGTTGCAGGAAATATAATGAAATTTATTATCACTAATCCCTATCTTTTAGTAGCAATCGTAATAATATTTTTTATCTTAGTAATAGTAGTTGCGATAGCAAATAATTGGAAAAATCTATTTACTTTTGAAAATGTAGATAATAGTTCTAAATCAGTTATTGAGTCGTGGGATGAAAGTAATATGACTGAGCAGCAAGAGTTAGCTAAAAGTTCTTATGAAAAAACAGGCTCATTAATGGATTTTACTGTCAATGATTTAAATAAATTTAAGGGAGATGTCGAGAAAAAAAGTGAAGGATTAAAATTTAATCAATCTCAATTAGAGATTTATAAAGGATTACTAAAAGAATTTGGAACTAGCAACGTTCTTAGCTCTCAAAGAATTGTAAGTCCCGATGACAAAGTGTCGCTTTATGAACATATGTTATCTATTTCTAAATATGATTTTAATGCTGTTAAATGGAAAAGATATGGACATGGCATAGATGGCGAAGACTCTCCTTTGAAGGAAGATTTAGAGTTAGGAGTAAGATATCCAACTGATCAAAACGAAACAGAGTATGAAACTTTTTCTAGTTTGTTAAAGCCATATTTATTGTCTTATGAAGTACCTTTATCGTTCTTTTCTGGATTGATTTCAGATTCTAATTCTACAATTGATGCTTCAACTGCTATGACATATATGATAACTAAATATGCTTTGAGCGATATTACTGTAAATCGATATGATGTTCAAAAATATAATTTAGCAACTTATTATAGAGATTATGACTATAATGTTTATTATTCTTCATTTAATGTAACATTTACTCCACAATCTGATGGAACTTATTCTATAAGTTACTCAGGTTTAAATCAAAATCATGTTTCTACAGGCCATGTGAATACAGCTCAAAATTCTAACGGAGAGCTAGATGTTATGTTAGAAACTGCTATACCTGATAAATCTTATGTTTCATATGATAATAGATATTATATAGCAGAAGCTAATATATTTGATTTAAAAATAAATAACACATATAAATATACACCTTATTCACAATCAGATGTAGATAATAGAGTGTATGCAGATTCAACTGATGTTACAGAAGAATACTATGCAGAAGATATAAATGGACAAAATAAAGTGGAATTTATAAATATGCCTTTAGGAGCTTGTTCAAATGTTAGTGATGCCTTAACTAGTATATCTTTAGCAAACCATTCAGGACATGGTGAAGGTACTACCTCAGAAAGTGGTGCTATTACGTATACTTTTTCTAGTGGAAACTATGAAGTTAGAGAGGGAAAGACATTTAATGTAAACAGAACATGGGAAGATAAATTATCTCAAACTGAAAAAAAAGAAGAATTTTACAAGTTAAGTGATCTTATACAATATAATCAAAATTGTTCTGTTGGTACTTTTTCTGAAGAAGATTTGAGGAGTGATGATAAGAGCTTTAATTATTATACTTTATTAGAAGAACAAGAAAGATTGAATAGAATAGATTTCTTTAATGCAAATCCTAATATTTATTATAAATATTTATTAGATGTTCCCTATGCTAAATATGTTGGAAGACATAGAGATGCATTAGAACAATTATGTTATTATAACTTAACGGAAAATTGGCAAAATTTAGTTGATGAGTATAAGAATTTTCCATATGCTTATGGTAAAACATATGATTTTCATAAATCAGGTTCTGGAACAACTTATGTTTCAGGTATAGCATTGTTAAAACAATATATACACACTTTTGAAGGAGACGGAAGCTATTCAGGTGGTGGAAGGTTTGATGAAAATTATAATAAAGTAAGTAATGATGCAGATGCTAAATATTATAAAGTATATAGTGCAAATGATGGTGTGCATACTGTTGGATATGGTGTAAACATGGAAGCAAATGCACCTGCCTTTTTAGAACATGGTATAGATGTTTCTACAGTTAATTTTGGAGATTATATTGACAAAGCTATTGTAGATCAGATAGAAGATAAAATAATACAAGGTAGAATAGATACAATAAAAGGTTTAACAAATGGAATTGAACTAACAGAATATCAATTACATGCATTGGTATCGCATTCATATGTTGCAGGTAATATAAATTATTTTGTAGATGCATACACACAATATTGGAATCAAGAAAATGATGATAAGTATGAAGAACTATATGAGAAATATAAAGATAGCCCAGAATCAGCTTCAACTATAATGAGTGAAATTGATTTCAGCAATGGAATATTTGACGCATTTTTCTCTTTCTATAATAATAGAGCTCTAAATGAAAAATATGCTGGATATGCAACAAGACAAAAATCTGAATATACATTATTTTCAAGTGGATATTATAGTACATTAAAAAGATTTTGGACTAGTAGTGCAGGTACTCCAAATGGACTTCAATTAACAAATGGTGATACGATAGATGATAATGCTTGTCTAGAATTAGAACTTTGGTATGAACAAAATGTATTTGGTGGAAAATTCTCTGCTGGTACAGATTTATATGGATATAAAGCTGAAAAGGCAACAGATTCACAAAATAACGATTCTAAAAATGCTGTTAATCCTGAATATGATGCTTTAGCTACAGGATCATACTATTATCAATGTCCATGGTGGTCTAGACTTAGAGCTAATATGTATTTAAGAGATATGGGGTCAGATAAAGTTTTAACTGGTGCTACTGGTGATGGTAGAGATGCAGCTAGAAAAGCTGCTTCACAGTTAGGATTAGAGCTTAATACTTCTATAGATGGAATAAGACCATTCTCTATTATTTCTTTTGATAAACCAGGAAGTGGACATGGACATACTGCTTTTGTTGAAGCTGTTACTAGCGAATATATAATTCTTAGCGAGTGTTCATCAGGATGGTATTGGAATGGAATAAGTATAGTTCCAAGATCAAGATTAACAAGCACAAGCTCATCTTATTATTTTACAAGTTCTGTTTGTTTAACAGATGCTTTATAGGGGGTAATTATGAACGATAATAAAAGAAAAATAGTTAGTATTTTTAGTATAATTGTAGTTTTATTAATTGTAGTAATTATAATTGCTGGCATCATAATTATTTCAAACTTATTTAAAGATGATTCTTATGAAAGAGATGACACAGATAGAGAATTAAGACAAGAAGCTATTGATTTATTTGAAGAAAAAAGTGGAAAAATTGTAACAGTATCAAGCATGGTAGATTTTAATACAGTAAAAGCATGTATTCAAAAGTTTTACTCATATTATCCTTCAATGTATGATGAAAAAGTAATAAATGGAGAATATGGTGAAAATATCAATCTTGATTATTATAAACAAAGAACTTATTATTTCTTAAGTTCAGGATATTGTACTAGAAATGATGTGACATTAGATAATATAAATTCAAAATTGCCAGAATTAAAAGGAACTTTCTTACCAGAAATATATTCAATGTATTACATTACATATGATCAAAATGTTAAACTATATTTTGTAACTGGTATGTTAAGGGATGAAAGTAATAAAGGAATACCTTTTTCAATAAATGTATACATGGATACTGTTAATAATTATTTTGAAATAGATTTAGATAATTTATTGCAAAAAAAATACGATGAGTTAAAAGTCGGAGAAGAAATTACAGTTTCAATTCCTGAAAATGTATTAGGAAGAACATATAATAAATTTGGTCCAGCTGCAACAACGTATGGTGACTTTTCAAAAATGTTATTTGATAATATAGTTAATTTATTATTATACAACCCAGATAAAGCATATGAGCTGCTAAGTGAAGCTGGAAAAGCAAGATTTTCTACAGTTGAAGATTTAAGAAATTTTGTTACTACTAATAAAAAAGAAATATTACTTTTAAGTTTTAAAATGTATGAAAATAATTATGTAGATGGGAAGTTAAACGTTAACTTATATGATAAAAATTCAGAATATATTTTTAACGTCATATTGGAAGACTTTTCTTCTTTCAAATTTTCTTTTTAAAAATATAAAATAATAACTATAATAAAAGAAGGATTCAGAAATGAATCCTTCTTTTCTATAAAGTGCTAAAGTAATTTTACATAAATTTGATTTTCTGCTTTAAATATGATAAAATATAAGTATAGAATATATTTTTTTATTCGAAATTTAATAATTGAGAGGAGAGATTGCGATGTTTGAATTAATCGTAGCTGCATTTTTTATTTTCGTCTTTGTAATGACTATTAAAAATATGTTTGGAGGATTATGGTCTAGAAATAAAAAAACAAAAGGTAAGATGCCTAAATTTATTTCTTTTTTATTATGGATTATAGTTATCTTCATGTTAGTATTAGTTATTAGATTTATATTTTAATAATTAATTAAGATATTTAATGAAAATAATAAAAAGGAGGATTTAAAAAAATCCTTCTTTTTTATGGCATATAATATAGCTAATTTTTTACAATTATATTCTTTTGTATATATTGCATAAAATTCTCAAATATTATATAATAGTTACATAATATAAAAATTAATTTTTAGAATGGGGGGATTAATAAGTAATAATTTACTTAACAATATGGAAAAAGGAAATAAAAATATGAAAAATAAAAGAAATGTTAAACCAAAACTTAATATTGAGAATTTAGAAAATATTAAAGAGACTCAACAAGTATTAGATATGTATATCGAAGAAGTAGATGAAAATTTAAATATGATAGGTAAAGTTGGAAAAGATATAAAAGCTATAATACCTAGAGATGAAGCATCTTCTGTTGTTGGAGATGATGGACTTGTTGAAGAAAAATATATTGTAAATAAAAAAGGTAAAGTGTTACCAGTATGTATAAAAGAAATAGTGAAAAACGATAGTCAAGTTGAACTTATAATGTCTAAAAAAATACTTGAGTTAAAAGTTAGAAAATGGATGTACATGCATTTAAAACCAGGAGTTAAATTAAGAGGTATAGTAGTAGGATTAAAAGACTATGCTGCTTTTGTTGACGTTGGTGGTGGTGTAACAGGAATACTAAAATTACAAGATATGTCTGATTCTATACTTACTAATTCGGCAGATATGTTTAAACTTGGTCAAAGAATAGAAGTTATAGTGAAAAAATATGACAGAGATACAGGAAGAATAGAATTATCATATAAAGAATTACTTGGAACTTTTGAAGATAATGTTAAAAAGTTTAAAGAAGGCGACATAGTAGATGGTATTGTAAGAAATAGAATAAAAACTGGTGTTTTTGTTGAATTAATGCCAAATATTATTGGTATTGCTGAACATGTTAATGGAATTGAATATGGTCAAAAAGTTTTAGTAAGCATAAAGAAAATAAATTTAGAGAAAAAGAAGATAAAATTAATAATAATTGGTTAAAAAGTTAAATTGTATACAAGTTACTTGTATACAATTTTTTTATTTTATGATAGTATATATGTATTAAATGGAGGGATTAAATTGGATAAAAAGGTAATAATTAAATTTAATATAATTGCTATAATTTCAATTATTATAATAGCTATTTGTGTTACTCCCATTAGTTTTCAAAATGACACATTTTATACTATCAAGATAGGTGAGCAAATAGCAGAAAATGGAATAGATATGCAAGAGCATTTTTCGTGGCATGAAGGATTAGAGTATACATATCCGCATTGGTTGTATGATCTTATAACGTATCATGTATATAATTTTTTAGGATTTAAGGGAATATATATACTCACTTGTATATTATCTTGCATATTAGGATTAAGTTTATATTTTGTAAATGTAAAAAAAGGGAAAAATCATGTAGTTGCACTTGTTTTTTCATCGATTGTTTTGTTATTAATGCAACAATTTTTAGCTGCTAGAGCTCAGTTAGTAACATTTGTTTTATTTTTATTTACGTATTATTTTATAGAACAATTTATAGAGACAAAGAAAAAAAGATATGCAATAGGACTTATTATAATTCCTATATTAATAGCTAATTTTCATTTAGCTGTATTTCCTTTTTATTTTATTTTATATTTACCATATTTAGCAGAATATTTTATAGCTTGTAGATTAGAAGAAAATATTTACAAGAAAAAATATATAGCTAAATTAGAGAAGAAGATTAAAAAGTTAGAAGCTAAAAATAAAACTACAAAAAAAGTACAATTAGAGGAAAGAGTGAAAAAGTTAAAAGAAAGAGATGTTGAAAAAGAAAAAGCAAGAGTAGATAATATATTAAATAAATTTAATATTAAAAAACACGATTCGGTTAAAATTTTAATAGTAATTATGATAATATGCTTATTTACTGGCTTTTTAACACCACTTGGTACAACACCATATACATATTTAATAAAAACTTTACAAGGAAATACAACACAATATATATCTGAACATCAACCAATAATTTTAGCAATTGAATTAGGAGCTTTTCCAGTTTTATTATTAGCTATAGTTGTAATAGCATTTACTAATATTAAAATAACAATAAGTGATTTATTTATGTTTGGTGGTTTAGGAATCTTAACAATAATGTCTAGAAGACAAGCTTCTATGCTACTTTTGATAGGTTGTATAATATTAGGCAAATGGATTATAGAATTTATTAAAAACTATTCATATGGTGAATATAATTCTTATTCATTAATAAAAAAAATAACAAGTAAACTAGGAATATGTATTATGTTTCTATTAGTAATAAACATTGGAGTTGTTGAATTAGAAAATAAAATAAGAGATAAATTCGTAGATGAAAAAGAATATCCTGTTCAAGCTTGTGATTACATATTAGAAAATTTAAATGTTGATGAAATGAAACTATATAATGAATATAATTATGGTAGTTATATATTATATAGAGATATACCAGTATTTATAGATTCAAGAGCAGACTTATACTCTCCTGAATTTAATCCAGGGATAAATATTTTCACAGAAGCAGTAGATGTTTTACTTGGAAATGAATTTTATGGTCCAGTTTTTGAAAAATATGGAATAACACATTTATTATTAAAAAATGATTCATATACTAATCGTATTGTATCTAATGTTGATACTGAAAATTATACAGCTATTTATTCAGATGAATATTTTACTTTATACGAAAAAAATAATATATAATAAAGAAAGCTAGCATTTATTTTAATGCTAGCTCTTATATTTTAAAGTTAAATTATGTTGACATAAAACATAAATTGTGATATAATAGGCACACTTGAGAAAATGTGAACTTGAAAATAATTATTAAGGAGGGGTGCCTTATGGCAAATATTTATGGTCCAGGAATTAATTATTCCTCATATCATTGTAAAACATGTCCATTTCTAAATATGGGAGACAGAAAAAACTCAAAATGTTATTGTGAAAAAAATAGGTATTACGTGGATCCAGATTCATATTGTTCTGAACATCCGGATATCGAAAGAGATAAAAGAGAAAGAGAACGTCAAATTGAAATGGAAAGAGCTAGAAAGAATAGAAGATAAAAGAATCAGTTAAAACTGATTCTCTTTTTTGCGAATTTTCAAGAAATTTAAATAAATTAAGTAAATATATTGCATTAAGTTTACATATAAGATATAATATCTATGATGATTAAGTATATATTAATGCTTAATTATCTCTAGTATACTAACTAGGAAAAACCAAAAAATTTCAAAATTAAATTTAAGGAGAGATGAAAAATGGTAAATGATAAAGAAGTAAAAACTGCAGTGTCTCCTTTTGCTGTAAGGCAAGATGAGAAAAAAGTTTATGATGGAAAAGAAGGATTTGCATCTATAAACCAAGTAGTATTCAAAATGGATATGGGATATATAAACGAATCTCATATACAAGCCTTAGAAGTTGTAAATGAATTTGGTTATGTAACATCAAGACAAGTTACACAAGTTCTAGAACTTAGAGGAAAATTAAACGATTTAGAAGCAGACAAAAGACAAACAAAAGTAGCTAAATGGTTAGAAGATTTAACAAAATCTAAAGTTATTGCTAGATACTTCTTCCAAAGTGAAACAGGAAAAAGTTCATACAGAGCTTACTGTATAGATAAAATAGCTACATATATTTTAAAACAAAGAAATATACCAACAACATGGCAACCAACGGAAAATACAAAACCAGCATTCGCTGTAAAAAGAAAATTAGCAGGTAACCAAGTAATAATTGCGTATATGCAAAAAGTTGCAGCTTTCACAAAAGCTAATCCAAATGTTTTATTATATTCTAAAAAATATAATGTTAAATTCAAACCAACAGGTGGTATGGTAACATTAAAACATGATGGGCAAGACGTAGATTTTGTATTTGAAGTTGTAAGAAGAAATGATGATTGGCAAAACATGTTTGCTGAAAAAGTTCAATTATATTCAGATTTCTATGAAAACTTTGCTAAAAATGATGCTGGATTTGCTGAAAAACCACAAATTGTATTTGTAGGTGAGGATATTCAACATATAGCTGAAATGTTTAGAATAATTAAAAAAGTTGGAATGGTTGTAGAAGATGAAGATATGTTCTTTACAACTGAATTAAGACATCTTGAAGAAAACTTAGTAAATAGTATAAGTGTATTTGAACTTGAAAAAGATACTAAAAAATACAGAGTTGTAACAAAAGCATTAGATATCTTAAATCCAGGTGAAAATGAAGCTGCTTCAACAAGACTAAATGAAGATACTAAATATAATGCAAATATGATTATAGAATAATAAAAAATAACAGACTATATACTTTATAAGTATGTAGTCTGTTTTTGATTTTATATATAGTAAATATTCAAATAATTTGCAAAAATAAGGAAAATAATCTATATATTTTATCACAAAAAAACAACGTTAGCAACAAAAACGAAGTAGAAAAAATAAATAATTTTAAAAGTCTAAAAAAGCCCGAAAAATAGCCTAAAAAAAGAATATTTTTTAACAAAAAACTCTTGAAAATTACTACTTTCTGATATAAAATATTGGTTGTAAAAATAAGGAGGTAATTTTTATGAAAGTTAAACTTGGAATTAACGGATTCGGAAGAATCGGTAGACTTGTGATGAGAGCATCACTAGAAAGGGACGATGTAGATGCATTAGCAGTAAATGATCCATTCATTGACGTAGACTACATGAAATATATGTTAGAATACGATACAATTCATGGAAAACTAAATGCTAAAGTAGAAGTAGTTGATGGAAACTTAGTTATAGACGGAAAAACAGTTAAAGTATATAACTTCAAAGATCCTAACGAAATACCTTGGAAAGAAGCTGGCGTTGAATACGTTGTAGAAGCTTCAGGTGTATTCACTACTACAGAAAAAGCATCTGCTCACTTTACTGGAGGAGCTAAAAAAGTTATCATTTCAGCACCTTCAAAAGATGCTCCAATGTTCGTAATGGGAGTTAACCAAGATAAATATACAAAAGATATGAATGTAGTATCTAACGCTTCTTGTACAACAAACTGTTTAGCACCTTTAGCTAAAGTTATTCATGACAACTTTGGAATTAAAGATGGATTAATGACAACAGTTCACTCTGTAACTGCTACTCAAAAAACAGTTGACGGATCTTCAAATAAAGATTGGAGAGGCGGAAGAGCTGCTACATATAATATCATACCATCTTCAACTGGTGCTGCTAAAGCAGTTGGTAAAGTTATACCAGAATTAAATGGTAAATTAACAGGTATGTCATTCAGAGTACCTACATTAGATGTTTCAGTTGTAGATTTAACTTGTAACCTAGAAAAACCTGCAACATATGATGAAATCGTTGAAGCTGTTAAAAAAGCTTGTGATGGTGAATTAAAAGGAATTATGGCATATACAGATGATGCAGTAGTTTCTTCAGACTTCATACATGATTATCATACATCAATATTTGATATCAAAGCTGGTATCCAATTAACAGATACATTTGTAAAATTAGTATCTTGGTATGATAATGAATGGGGTTACTCAAATAAAGTTGTAGATTTAGCACAACATATGGCTGAAGTAGATAATCAATAATTGTAATTATATAAGCTGGCTATACTATATATGTGTGCCAGCTTATTTTTAAATAGATTGGGGGATATATATGTTAAATAAAAAGACAGTAAGAGATATACAAGTTAGTGGAAAAAGAGTACTTGTTAGATGTGATTTTAATGTTCCTTTAGATAAACAAGATCCAACTAAAATAACAAGTGATAAAAGAATAGTAGAATCTTTAAAAACAATAAATTATTTAGTAAATGCAGGAGCTAGAGTTATACTTTGCTCACACTTAGGAAAAACTGGACAAAATAAAAGTTTAGCACCAGTTGCTAAAAGATTATCTGAATTATTAGAAAAAGATGTTCCATTATTAAAAGAAGTTCTTTCAGAAGAAGCAAAAGAACATGTTATGAATATGAATGATGGAGATGTTTGTTTACTAGAAAACACTAGAATGTTTGAAGAGGAAGAAGCAAATGATGTTGAATTCTCAAGAAAATTAGCTTCTTTAGCAGAAGTTTTCGTAAATGATGCATTTGGAAGTGCACACAGAGCACATGCTTCAACAGAAGGTGTTACACATTATTTACCTTCAGTAGCAGGGTTCTTAATTGAAAAAGAAATTGCAGCATTAGATGGTGGAATAAACAATCCAAATAGACCATTAGTAGCTATAGTTGGGGGATCTAAAGTTTCTAGTAAAATTGCAGTTTTAACAAATTTATTAGATAAGGTTGATACATTATTAATTGGTGGAGCTATGATGTTTACTTTCATTAAAGCTCAAGGTGGAAAAGTTGGAAAATCTTTAGTTGAAGACGACAAAATAGAAGTAGCTAAAGAAATTCTTAAAAAGGCTGAAGAAAAAAATGTTAAATTTATATTACCTATAGATACAGTAGTAGCTGACGATATGACAGAAACAGCTAATTCTTTTGTATGTGATCCAGATGATATACCAGACGATTACATGGGACTAGATATAGGACCAAAAACAACCGAATTATTTAAAGCTGAAATTGCTCTTGCAGGAACAGTAGTATGGAATGGACCTGTTGGTGTATTTGAAGTAGCTAAATTTGCTCAAGGAACAAATGGAATAGCACAAGCTATGGCTGAAAGTAATGCAGTAACTATCATTGGTGGTGGAGATAGTGCAGCAGCTGTTGAAAAAGCAGGACTTGCTGAACAAATGAGCCACGTATCTACTGGTGGTGGTGCATCACTTGAATTAATGGAAGGTAAAAAATTACCAGGAATAGAAGCTTTAGAAGATAAAGATGAATAGGAAAGGACGTTTTTTATGAGAAAGAAAATAATAGCTGGAAATTGGAAAATGAATTATTGTGTTAACAAAGGTGAAGCTTTTGTTGAAGAAATAAAAAATTCAATCAACACAGATGAAGTTGATGTAGTTATTTGTCCTAACTTTGTATCACTTGATAGAATAAGTGATGCAATTGACGGAACAAGTGTAAAACTTGGTGCTCAAAATGTATATTTTGAGGATAAAGGTGCATACACTGGAGAAACTTCAGTAGATATGTTAGCTGCTGTTGGAGTATCATATTGTATAGTTGGACACAGTGAAAGAAGACAGTATTTCGCTGAAACAGATGAAATAGTAAATAAAAAAGCTAAAAAATTACTAGAAAAAGATATTTGTCCAATAGTTTGTGTTGGTGAAACTTTAGAAGAAAGAGAAAGCAACACAATGTTTGAAGTTGTTGAAAAAGAAGTAAGAGATTCTTTAGCAGACATAGATAAAGAATTAATTGCAAACAAAGTTGTAATTGCATATGAGCCAATATGGGCAATTGGAACTGGTAAAACAGCAACAGCAGAACAAGCTAATGAAATGTGTAAATTCATTAGAGAAGTTGTAGCTAAAATGTATGATGAAGCTACAGCTGAAAAAGTAAGAATTCAATATGGTGGTAGTGTGAAGCCAAGTAATGCAAATGAAATTCTAAATATGAGTGATATAGATGGTGCTTTAGTAGGTGGAGCAAGTCTAACTAATGATTTTGTAGCTATTGTAAATTATTAGAATCAGTGATATAATATTTATGCTGAAAAATGCAAGAAAGTGAAGGTTTTTGATAATGAAAGACAAACAATATTTACTAATGATCATGGACGGGGTTGGTTTAAATGATGAAGAAAAAGGAAATGCTTTTAAACTAGCAAATACACCAAATCTAGATAGATTAACTATTAAATATCCTAACACTTATATAAAAACTAGTGGAATGGCTGTTGGACTTCCAGAAGGTCAAATGGGAAATTCTGAAGTTGGTCACACTAATATTGGTGCTGGAAGAATAGTTTACCAAGAATTAACAAGAATTACAAAACAAATACAAGACGGAGACTTCTACAAAAACGAAGAACTTCTAAAAGCTATGAATAATGTAAAGAAAAACAATTCTACTTTACATGTTGTAGGTCTTGTATCTGACGGTGGAGTTCATTCACACATAGATCATTTAATTGCTTTACTTGAAATGGCTAAAAGAGAAAATGTAGAAAACGTATATGTACATGCTATACTTGATGGAAGAGATACACCTCCTACATCTGCTGTTGACTATGTAAAACAATTAGAAGAAAAAATGAAAGAAATAGGTGTAGGTAAAATTGCTACTATAGTTGGTAGATACTATGCTATGGATAGAGATAACAGATGGGAAAGAGTTAAACTTGCATATGATGCAATGGCTTATGGAAAAGGTCAAGAATTTAAAATAGCTCAAAAAGCTATTGAAACATCATATGAAGCTCAAGAATTTGATGAATTTGTTAAACCAGTAGTTTTAACTGATTCAGAAGACAACCCATTTGCTACAGTTAATGATAATGATTCAATAATATATTTTAACTTTAGACCAGATAGAGCAAGAGAACTTACAAAAGCATTTATGCTAGATGAATTTGATGGATTTGAAAGAAAAGAAATTAAAAATCTAGTATTTGTAACAATGACACAATATGATGAAAGCATTAAAACTGTTTCTGTTGCATACAAACCACAAGTACTTGTAAATACTTTTGGTGAGTATATTTCTAAAAAAGGATATACACAACTTAGAACTGCTGAAACAGAAAAATATGCACACGTTACATTCTTCTTTAACGGTGGTAAAGAAGAACCATATGCAGGTGAAGAAAGAATACTTGTAAATTCACCTAAAGTTGCTACATATGATATGAAACCTGAAATGTCAGCATATGAAGTAACTGAAAATGTTGTAAAAGCTATTGAAGACAAAAAGTATGATGTAATCATAATGAACTATGCAAATGGTGATATGGTTGGACATACTGGTAACTTAGAAAAAACAATTGAAGCTGTTGAAGCTTTAGATAAATGTGTTGGAAAAGTTATTTCTAAAATAGAAGAAGTTGGAGGAGAAGCTTTAATTACTGCAGACCATGGAAACTGTGAATTAATGCTAGATGTAAAAACTGGTGAGCCAATAACTTCACACTCAACTTTTGATGTACCTTTAATAGTAGTTTCAAATAGAGTTAAAACTATAAAAGATGGAAGACTTTGTGATTTAACACCAACTCTACTTACTATGATGGGTGAACAAATACCTGAAGAAATGACAGGAGTTTCTTTAGTAGAACTTAACTAATGAGGAGGGAATAGTATGGAATTTGATGAAGAAAAGTATGAAACAAAATCTACAAGTGATTACTGGTCTGATGTTGTGAGGGGAATTGAGACTCTTAACGAGGAAGAAGAACCTGAAGATGAGGAAAATGTTGAAAAACCAATATTTCGTTGTAGCAAATGTGGATTTTTATATGATTTAAATAATCCACCAGAAAATTATCATCCTTTTGGATATTACGTATCAAATTCAGACCCTTCAAAAATAAAATGTCCTAGCTGTGGAAAAATGGTAGCATTTGAAACAGTAACTAAAGAAAAGTATGAAGAATTAATAAAAAAAGCTCAAAAGAAAAAAGAAGAGCTAGAGCAAAGAAAAGAAGAAAGAGCTAGAGATAAAAAAATAGATCAAATTAAGGATGATTTAAAAGAGCTGGCAGAAGATCTAAAAGATAGATTATTTTCTAAAGAAATAACGCCTAAAAGATTTGTAGCTATATTTACATATATGTCTAAAAATATTGTAAATAGATATAGTAAAGACTTAGATATAGATTGGTTAGGATTTAGAAAAACAATATTTGAATTATCTGATGGAATACTAGAAGTGTATAAAGAGTCAGAAAAATCTGAAGAAATACTTGAAGAATATACAGAAGATATTAATCAAGATGAATTATACAAAGCTGAATTGGAGTATTATATTGAAGATAATAAATTTTCTATACCAGACTATGAATTAAGAAAAAGAATATATGAATATGAACAACTACAAAAAGATATAAGAAGTGAAGAATATAAAAAAGAAATTGAAGAAAAATATCAAAAGAGAAGAAATACTTTACTTCAAAAGGCAGAAGAAAGAGAAAGAAGACAAAAACTACGTGATATCATGTAGTTTATATAAAAAATGTTTAAGGAGGAATTTTAAATGAAACAATACTTACAAATTGAGACAGTTTACGCAAGAGAAATCTTAGATTCAAGAGGAAACCCAACAGTTGAAGTTGAGGTTGTAGTTGAAGGAGGATTTGTTGGTAGAGCAGCAGTTCCATCTGGAGCGTCTACAGGAGCTTTTGAAGCTGTAGAATTAAGAGATGGAGACAAATCTAGATACCTAGGAAAAGGTACTCAAAAAGCTGTAGATAATGTTAATGACATTATTGCACCTGAAATCGAAGGAATGAATGCTTTAGATCAAGTTGAAATTGACGAAGCTATGATTGCTTTAGATGGAACACCAAACAAAGGAAAATTAGGAGCAAACGCTATCCTTGGTGTTTCTATGGCAGTAGCAAGAGCAGCTGCTGAAGCTTTAGGAGTAAGCCTATACAATTATTTTGGAGGAGTTAATGCTAAAGAACTACCAGTTCCAATGATGAACATTTTAAATGGTGGTAAACACGCAGATAACACAGTTAATATTCAAGAATTCATGGTTATGCCAGTAGGTGCACCAAACTTTAAAGAAGCTTTAAGAATGTGTGCAGAAGTATTCCATAACTTAAAATCTGTATTAAAAGCAGAAGGACTTGCTACATCAGTAGGTGACGAAGGTGGATTTGCACCAAACTTATCTTCAGATGAAGAAGCATTCCAATTCATAGTTAAAGCTATAGAAAAAGCTGGATACAAACCAGGTGTAGACTTCAAATTAGCTATTGATGCTGCTGCTACAGAAATGTATGAAGAAGCTAAAAAAGCTGGTAAAGAAGGATGCTACTACTTCTGGAAAACAGATAAAATGTATACTAGAGAAGAAATGGTTGCATTCTGGGAAGAAATGGTTGAAAAATATCCACTTATCTCGTTAGAAGATGCTTTAGCAGAAGAAGACTGGGAAGGATGGAAATTACTTACTGAAAAACTTGGAGATAAAGTTCAATTAGTTGGTGATGATCTATTCGTTACAAATACAGAAAGACTTGAAAAAGGAATTAAATTAGGAGTTGCAAACTCTATCCTTATCAAATTAAACCAAATTGGTACAATTACAGAAACTTTAGATGCTATTAAAATGGCTAACAGAGCTGGATATACAGCAGTTGTATCTCACAGATCTGGTGAAACTGAAGATACTACAATAGCTGATCTTGTTGTAGCTATGAACGCTGGTCAAATAAAAACTGGTGCTCCATCAAGAACAGATAGAGTATGTAAATACAACCAATTAATGAGAATAGAAGAAGAATTAGCTTCTGCAGCACAATACAATGGAGAAAATGTATTCTTCAATATAAAAAAATAGTATAAACTAAAAATTAAATGAAGAGATTTTTAATCTCTTCATTTTTTATATAGTGCAGAAAAAGGACTACAAAAATGTAGTCCTGTTTTTAGATTTTTTCAATCTCTTTAAGCTCTCTATTTAGATGTTTAAGAGTTTCTTTTAATGTATCCAAGCAGTTTTCTAAATCTTCTTTTGAATAAGGATATTCATCTGAATCAGAATATGTATCATCAAATGTAAGCAAATGAAATTTTGCTTCTTGCACTTGATTTTCTACATTGGATATGTCAGAAAGTAAAGATTTTCGTAATGTAGCTTTTGTCATAAGGTTGTTATACTTCCTTTCTACTTTGTAAGACTTATGATAGCCGTAACTCTCGCATTTTTTTATCCATATTTGCAGCAGCTTTATGTTTCAGTTTTTCAGCTTTTTCCAAATCCACTATACCGAAGTACAATTGCTTTATGAATAGACTTAGAAATACGAGTAGCAGAGCAGCCATAGTCTTGAGCTAATTTTTCCATAGAAATATCATCATATAGATATCTCTCACAAATGTTTTTTAAATCAAAATTAGTTAATTTTTTATTCATAATACACCTCCAATATAATTTTATTAGTAGCAAATATATATAATTACACTTTCATTATATCATAGAGCAAGCTGTACGTCAATTAAAGTAAAGAATAAAAGTTGACATAAACACATAAAAATGGTATAATTTAAATGTATGAAAAATACAAAAGGCTAAAACTAATTAGTTTACCATCGAGAAAAAGTCTTTAAATAAGGAGGAGGATATTTATGAATATCAAAAGCGTTATAGTTGGTACCGCTATAGGTGCAATCTTAGTAGGAAGTGTATGGTTATTATACACAAAAGGAAATAATAAAGAGGAAGTTGAAAAAAATGAAGTAAAATCAAATCTTGAAACACAACTTAGTTGTAAAGAAGATGAGAAAGCAACGTTAGAGATAGTAAGAGCAGAGAAGAAGTATTTTGAAGAATGGGATAGTGAAAATTATGAAGTTATTTTAAAAAATACATCAGGTGAATATATGCAAAGAGTACAGTTCAGTTTTGGTGAAGGAATATATGAGATATATAATGTAGAACCAGATGATGAGTATAAAATTATAGCATATGATTCAGAAACTAATCTTAATTTAAAAATAATGACAGTAGACTATGTAATCCCATCATATTTCCCAGAAGAAGTAACTTTAAATACTACAACTGAAAATAGCAAATTATCTGGTGTATTTAAAAACAATAGTGAAATTGAACTTTATCCAAATCAAATAATGATTTTCTTAAAAAATCAAGATGGAAAAATTGTTCAAAAGACTATTGAATATGCAGGGTGCTTCTTTGAAGGCTTAGTGATAAAACCAGGTGCTGAATTTAATTTTGAATTTGAAATTCCAGAAGGACATATATTACTTAAAAATAAAGGAATAATGTTCAAATATTCGGATTTAGAATTCAGAATGTATGAAACACAAAATTTTATAGAGGTGTAAATTTTACATCTCTTATATTATTTTTAGATTACTTAAGAGCAGAAATATCTGCTCTTTTAATATTTTATAAGTAAAAATAAAAACAAACATTACATAACTATAATACACTATATAAATTGACTTTTATATTTACCTATGGTATAATTAATGTGTCTTATTACGTGATATATATTCTTAAGTTAAAGGAAATTATAGCAATATAAGCTAATAAAAAATAAATTGTACGGGTAAAAAGTTATGTTTAAAAGTGTAGATTGAAAAGTATATAATAAAGGAGAGATTTAATGGAAGAAGAAATTAACAAAAGTCAAAGTACTACCAAGTCCAGAAAGGCTTCTAGTAGTAATAATAAAAAAACAAATAATGTGACTAAAAAATTAAAAAAAGATACAAAGGAAAAACTATTAAAAGCTCAAAATGATGAGATAATAATAGAAAATGTTGAACCTGAAAATAACAAAGAATTAGCTAAAAAAGAAAAAGCTAAAAATAGCATATTTGCAAAACCTAAACTTAAAATTATACCTTTAGGTGGATTAAATGAAATTGGAAAAAACTTAACTGTTTTTGAATATGAAAATGAAATTATCGTAGTAGATTGTGGATTAGCTTTCCCAGAAGACGAAATGTTAGGTGTAGATATTGTAATACCAGATATAACATATCTAGAAAAAAACAAAGAAAAGGTAAAAGCAGTATTAATAACACATGGACATGAAGATCATATTGGTGCTATTCCATATTTTTTAAAGAAAATAAACGTTCCAGTATATGGAAGTAAATTAGCATTAGGGCTAATAAAAGTAAAACTTGTTGAACATAACTTAGAAAAACAAACAAAACTAGTGACTATAGAGCCTCGACAGATACTTAAATTTGGAAAATTTAAAGTAGAATTTATCAGGGTAACCCACTCTATAGCCGACTCAATGGCAATTGCTATAACAACACCGGCAGGTACCGTGTTACATACTGGTGACTTTAAAGTAGACTATACTCCAATTGACGGTGGATACATAGACTTACAAAGAATAGCTGAAATCGGAAAAGAAGGAGTAACTTTACTTATGGCAGACAGTACAAATGCCCAGAGACCTGGTCACACAATGTCTGAAAGAAGCGTAGGTAAAGAGTTAGACAGATTATTTACAAATTGTAATAAAAGAATTATTGTTGCAACTTTTGCATCAAACGTTCACAGAATGCAACAAATAATTAATGCGGCTGTAAAATTTGGAAGAAAAGTAGCAGTTGTTGGACGTAGTATGGTAAATGTTCTTAGTGTATCACAAGAACTAGGATATCTAAATGCACCAGAAGGTACAATTATAGATATCGACAAAATTGGAATATATAATCCAGAGCAACTTGTTATTATAACAACAGGTTCTCAAGGTGAACCAATGGCAGCACTATCACGTATGTCAGTTGGTGAACACAAAAAAGTTCAAGTTACTCCAGATGATATGATTATATTCTCATCATCACCAATACCAGGAAACGAAAAATCTGTAGGTAGAGTAATAGATGAACTAGAAAAATTAGGAGCAGAAGTTATATATAACCAGATAGCTGATGTTCACGTTTCAGGTCACGCATGCCAAGAAGAATTAAAATTAATGTTAAGCTTAGTAAGACCTAAATATTTCATGCCAGTACATGGTGAATATAGATTTTTAAAACAACATGGTCAACTTGCAGTAGATACAGGTATACCAAAAGAAAATATATTCATTTCTGAAAATGGTAGAATATTAGAAATAGATAAAAATAGTGCTAAATTAACAACTCAAGTTACATCAGGAATTGTACTTGTTGACGGTCTTGGAGTAGGTGACGTAGGAAATATTGTTTTAAGAGATAGACAATTATTATCTGAAAATGGTATGATTATTGTAGTTATATCTTTAGATAGAAAAACTGCAAAAGTTGTATCTGGACCAGATATTGTTACACGTGGTTTCGTATATGTTAGAGAAAATGAACCTTTAATAGATGAAATCAAAGAAGTTGCAAGAAAAGAACTTACAAAATGTGAAGAACAAAACATACGTGAATGGTCTACAATTAAAACAAGGTTAAGAGAAACATTAATAAGATATATTTATGGTAAAACAAAAAGACAACCAATGATACTTCCAATATTAATGGATGTAGACATGGACAAAAAATAGTATATAAAGGAGTTATTTTTATGGAAATGGATAAAGATTATGAGAGAAAATGTTATGAACTTGCATATTTAATATTCCCAGATGTGGATGAAACAGTAGAAGACTTAGAAATAAAATATCCAGAAAGAAATACATTAAAAGAAACTGCAATTGTTACGAGAATTGCACCTTCTCCAACTGGATTTATGCATACAGGTAGCTTATATCAAGCTATGGTGCACAAAAAACTTTCAACTCAATCAGAAGGTATATATTATTTAAGAGTTGAAGATACAGATCAAAAAAGAGAAGTACCAGGTAGTGTAAAAATGTTTACAGAAGAGTTAGGGTACTTTGGATTAACTCCAGATGAAGGTGTTATTGCTGAAAATAAAGAAATAGGAGATTATGGCCCATATACACAAAGTAAAAGAAAAGATATTTACAGAATATGTGCTAAACATTTAGTAGAAAAAGGACTTGCATATCCTTGTTTCTGTACAACAGAAATGATAGATAAAACACGTCAAATGCAAGAAGCTAACAAAGTAGTACCAGGATACTATGGTGTATATGCTAAATGTAGAAATATATCAATAGATGAATCTATTGATAGAGTAAAAAAAGGAGAAAGATTTATTTTAAGATTTAGATCTAATGGATCTCACATGAGAAAAATAGCTTTCAATGATGAAGGTCGTGGTAAAATAGAAATGGCAGAAAATGATCAAGATGTTGTAATTTTAAAATCTGATGGATTACCAACATATCACTTTGCACACGTATGTGATGATCACTTTATGAGAACTACACATGTTGTAAGAGGAGAAGAATGGTTACCATCTACACCTATACACATAGATTTATTTAATGCTATGGGATTTGAACATCCAAAATATGTTCACACACCTTTAATTATGATTAAGGATGGAAATAGTAAGAGAAAATTAAGTAAAAGGAAAGATAAAGAATCAGCTGTATCATACTTTATCAAATCAGGATACCCAGCTGAAGGTGTTAATGAATATCTAATGACTATACTTAACTCAGACTATGAAATGTGGAAATCTCAAAACAAAGATAAAAACTTTATGGACTTTGAGTTCAAATTAAATAAAATGAGCTCTGCTGGTTCTCTTCTAGATATGCCAAAATTAAATGACCTATGTAAAGAAGAAGTAGCTAAAATGAGCGGAGAAGAAGTTCTAAATAGAGTACTTACTTGGTCTAAAGAATATAATAAAGATTTTTATGACTTAGTAGCTGCAGATTTAGATTATTCAAGAAAAGTATTTGGCCTTGAAAGAGATAATGTTCAAAAAATTAGAAAAGATATATACAAATGGGAAGATGTAGAAGATACATTTAGATATTTCTTTGATAGTATATATCAAAAAGAATTAGATGAAGTAGGATATCTAATTAAAACATTACCAGAAGAAAAAGCTACATTAACAAATGATGTAATCAAAACAGCTTTAGAAGAATACATTGCAGTATACAATGAAAATGATACTAAAGATGAATGGTTTGCAAGAATGAAAGAAGTAGCAGAAAAATTAGGATTCTGTGTAAATATGAAAGAATATAAAGCTAATCCAGATAACTACGTTGGAAGTATAGCAGACTTCTCTTCAATAGTTAGAATGGCTGTTACAAACAAGAAAAATACACCTGATATATATAGCATAATGCAACTTTTAGGAAAAGATACAACAATATCTAGAATGAAAGACACAATATCTAAAATATAAGGATGTGATTTTATATGATAACAAATGATAAAATAGTTGAAAACATCAAAGCGACTATGGCAGCAGAAGGACTATTTTTACAAGAAAAAGACGTCTCTCTTATTAACCAATATTTAAATAATGAAATAACAGTAGAACAAGGTATAGACATTATAAAAAAAGATGTGATGTCTAAAATGAATAATAGAAATGTATAGTTCTATTAATTCTAAGTACACGTATAAGGGAACAGACGTCCTAAAAAACAAGTTAAATATTCAAGATGAAGAATTACTCAAGGAATATGAAACGAGGCTTGTAGCATTCAAAATAGCTACAATTAGTAGTGCTAATTTGCCCAAAGGATATACACCTGAAAGGTTGAAGTTTATACACAAATATTTATTTGATGATATTTTCTATTTTGCAGGTGAATATAGACAAGAAAATATAACAAAAGGAAATTTTAGATTTTCTGAATTTGAATATATTGAAGATAATATACAAAGAATCTTTAATAATATAAAAATAGAAGAAATGAAAAAACTTCCTTTTGATAAATTCGTAAAGCATATATCTTACATTATGACTGAACTTAATGTTTTACATCCTTTCAGAGAAGGCAATGGTAGAACAATAAGAGAGCTTGTAAGAGAAATCTGTTTTGACTGTGGTTATGCAATAGATTGGTATGAAATTAATCATGATGATATTTTAAGAACTGCAAAACTTGCTATACTAGATGAAACAGAACAGATAAAAATGCTTAAAAGAAGTATAAAGAAATTAGTATAAATATAGGTACGAAAGTACCTATATTTTTTTGTCTTAAAGAGGCAAAACAGTGTATAAATAGTAGATTAAAAGTAATTGTAATAAAAGTGTAATAAAATAGAAATTTTATTGAGACTTAATACTTCAAATTAGAGAAAATAGGTAAAAAACTATTTAATAAAGATATTAAAAATTATAAAATAATAGTATGAAAATAATGTAAAAATTTTGATATTTTTATTGTTATTAAATTTAAGAGAGGAGATAGTATGAAAAAACATAGAAAATTTTGGATTTTAATTATTTTATGTATGATTGTTTGTTCTCTAAAAACAGTCAATGCAAGTGAATTAGCATTAGAAAATATGAAATCTAATGAAATTAACTATATTTCAAATAACTTTAGTATGAATCTTCCATATCAAATTACATATGGTGGACAGATTGCAACACATAATGCAACTAGAATAACTACTTTAGTTAATAGGCAACAAGGTGGACCATCTACTTTTTATGGCCCAGGAAACTTTAAAGATAACTTATTTATAGCTTCAGCAGATAAAGCAGGATATTATCTATACAGAATGGACAGTGCTGATTCATATATAACTGCATATTATACTAATGTAGGAAGATATATTGGTGATGGTAAAAATGAACCAGTAAACTGTGTTATGACAATTTCAAATTTTAGAGCTGGTAATACACCTTTATATGGGAAGCTTGGATATATAGGATTCTGCGATAAAGGTTTAGCTTGGATTCTTTTAAATGACGGAACAGCTAAATTAAATGCGGATGTAGAAGTATATTTCTATTTTGCTAATGATCCTACAAGAACACCAATAGATTTAGGCGAAGCATATATCGGTATTGGTGGTATGAACTCTGAAAAAAGAGTTTATAATACAGGAAATGTAGATAATAATAAAGTAGCACAATGGGCTAGCATTCCATCAGACCGTATTAAAGATTGGTTAGATCAAAATAATCCAGGAGCTAATTGTGGAGTTCAAGGAGCTCAATGGGAATGGGTAAGTTACGATTCTAACGTTGTAGATTCTTTAAAAGCATTCTATATATCAGATCTTTGTGCTGTTAAATATGTTAATGAAGGTGCTAAAAACCTTGAAGTAAAAGATGAAGATACAGTATTAGGAGCTGAAACACTTAGCATATATACATGGGGATATAATAGTGGAAATACTTGTACATTTAACTTTAAAATGGATAATCCAACAGGACATAATGTTATATCAAATGCAGGTATGTGTTTTGATTCAAGTGTTCATGCAGATATAAGCGAATTTACAAATTATAAACAATTTTCTAGTAATACAATTAAAAGACAGTGTTATATGGTTGAAGTAGCTAGAATTACAGATTCTTCAGCTGAAGATGATCTTGTGTATTCTGGTGGAAGAACAGATGGAAAACCATATAGTGTATATAAATTTGTTGGTGGTAAAGACGTTGGTTCAGTAGAAATGGCATTATATCCGGTAAGCATTTGTAACGAAGTATCAACTCCAAAGAAAACTGTAAATAGAACAATAGTACATGAACAAGAAGAAATTATTTATACAGTTAAACAAACAATTGGAAATATGAAAAATGAGAACGAAAGAATAACACAACAAAAAGTGTATGATTCTTTTGTCTTTACGGATAACTTACCAAGCGAAGTTGAGCTAACATATGCGATTGTAAAAGATGGAAAAAATAATACAGTTGCAGAAATTAAAGGAACAACTCAAACTTCTGGAAATTCAAATTGTACACTTAGTTATAACCCAAGCACAAATGCTTTCGTTTGTAATTTTAAAGAAGGATATTTAACAAATACTATGGAATATATAGGTGAAACATATACATTCCAAATGGTAACAAAAGTAAGAGATGTACTATACGATAGCAATCAAGATTTTATAGCTAAAAATAAAGGTAAGATAACTTTTGATAATACATATGATGTATATACAAATGAAGTTAGCACACAAATTTTATATGATATATTAACAAAAGGTGTTCATACAATAATTTCAGATATGATAACAGATATTAAAGGTGGAGAGGATGGAAAAATAGTTACATTTACTCCAGAATTAGGATACTATGTTGAAACTGTTGAATGGCAAACTCAATCTAAGAGATATGATATACCAAATGCAACAGATATTCCAAATGAAAATAAAGTAACAATACCTGAAACAAAAGATGGATCAGAAAATACATATAAACATGAAACAACAATGACAGGTAACGTTCCAGAAGAGGAAAAAGGTACTTTAAATTATGATCCATTTGGACAAACAACATTTACATTTAACGATGTAGATAACAACCATTACATTAAGGTTATATCTAAACCTATGAAAATGGTAATTAATATAAGTAAAGAAGATTCTGTAACAGGAAAAGAAACACAAGGTGATGCTACATTTGAAGGTGCAGAATACACAATTTATTCAAATGAAGGACTTACAGAGTTTGTAGAAACTGTAACTTTAGATGAAGAAGGATATGGTTCTTCAACAGAACTTCCTTTAGGAAAATATTGGATAAAAGAAACTAAAGCACCAGATGGTTACTTATTAGATGAAGAAGTTTATACAGTTGAACAAACTGCTGAAGTTCAAACTGCACAAAGATTAAAAGTATCATATCATGATATAACTTCGTATGACGAAATCATTAAAGGCAGAGTTATAGTTGTTAAATATGATGAAATACCAGGTGTAACTGAAGATGTTCCATCTGCAGGTGCAATTTTAAAACTTGCTTTAGATTCAAATCCAGAGGAATATTATTTAGTAACATTAGATGAAGATGGAAATGGAGAATTCTATAATCCAGTTTTAGAAGAATTTGCTCCATATACAATACCATATGGTAAATATACACTATCAGAAGTTAAAGAAAGTGATGAAGGCGAAGGAACACATTACTTCATTCAACCTACACCAGTAGATTTAACAGATGGTGGAGATGAAGAAATTGAATACAGAATAGTAGCAGATATACCTGTTCCAATGCGTTTACACATCATAAAAACTGATGCTGTAACTGGAGCAATTGTTACAACTGCAGGAGCTAAATTTAAAATTTGGAACTGCCAAACTGAAGATTGGGTAAAACAAACAATTACATATCCAAGTTTTGTAGAAACAGAAGTATTTGAAACAAATGAGAATGGTGACTTATATACACCACAAAAACTTTATGCAGGAGAATATATAGTATATGAAGTTGAAGCTCCAGAAGGATATTTATTAAATCCTGATTGGGCTATACCAGAAAATGAAGCTGATTGGGGTAACCCAGCAAAAGGCGGAAAATACGTTAAAGTAGATAAAGTTGCTATGGGTATTTCAAATGATACGGCAGCTGCAGATTTAGATTTATACTATGATGTAAAAATGCCAAATGAACCTTTAAAAGGAAAACTTGAAATAACTAAAACAGGTGAAGTATTATCTGATGTAACAATAAGTGCTATAGCAGAAGATTTAGAAAAATATACACCAGTATATGTACAAGCTGCTTTACCAGGAGTTACATATGATATAATAGCTGCACAAGATATAAAATCTCCAGATGGAAATCATGTATATGTTACTGCAGGAACAAAAGTTGCAACAATAACAACAGATGAAAATGGTGTGGCAACAACTCCAGATTTATTCTTAGGAGAATACAAAATTGTTGAAACATCAGTACCAGCTGGATATATAATAGATAATGACATAGAAAATGTTGTTTTAACTAATGAAACAAAAGACGTTGCTGTAGAAACTACAGAAGTAGAATTAGTAAACCCAAGACAAAAATTAAAATTAACATTCAAAAAAGAATTTGAAGATATAGAATTTGAATTCGATGGAGAAATAAAAGCTACATTTGGTGTATATGCAAACCAAGACATTAAAAATAATGCAGGTGAAATAATAATACCAAAAGATAGCTTAGTAGATTTAATAGAATATACAAAAGGTGAAGAAGATGATGTAACTAGTTCAATAGATTTACCACAAGGTAAATACTATGTAAGAGAATTAGAAGTATCATTCCCTTATACAAAATGTGAAGAAAAAAGAGAAGTAGAGTTATTATACACAGGAACACAAGATGAATTTGTAACATACTCTACAGATAAAATGGTAAATACATACAATAGCACTACAATTTCATTATTAAAACTACCAACAACAGTTGTAGAAAATATAATAGTAAGTAGTGAAGGTGTAGATGAAACAGAATTTGAACAAGTAACAGCTGAAATAATAGAACAAATTAAAGTAAAAACAAATGGTCAAATAAAAGAATATTTTGCTGAAATGGGATGGCAAGGATTAGAAGGTGCTGAATATTCAGTATATATCGATGCTGAATGCCAAAAACCATTAAAGATGAAAAATGAAAATGGAGAATTTGTAGAAGCAAAACTAGTATCAGATGAATTAGGTATGATGGTATTAGAAGATATACCAGTTGGTGTATACTACTTAAAAGAAACAAAAGCTCCAGCTAAATATGAAATAACTGAAGAGCCAATAAAAATTGAAACTACACTACAAGATAAAGATAGCATTGCTTATAGAGTAGTAAAAGAAGATTCTGTAATAGCTGCAGAAATACAAAAAGTAGATATCTTCACAGGAGAATCAGTACCAAATTGTGTATTTGAAATATACGATGAAAATGGAAAAGTATTAATGCATTCTGTAACAGATGATCAAGGTGTTGGACATATAGCTGCAAACTTATTTGAAGATAGAAAAACATATATTTTCAAAGAAATAGATGCACCAGCACAATATAAAATAAATACAGAACCACAAGAATTCATAGCACAATTTGATGAAAATGGAAAATGGATATCAGATAAAGTTACAATAGATAATACTAGAAAAAATATAGAAGAACTTATCGTAAGAAAAGTAGATGATGAAACAGGGGAACCATTACAAGGATGTAAATTCTCAATCATCGTATTAGATGAAAATGGCGAACCAGTACTTGACGAAAATGGAGAATATGTATATCTAGTAAAAGAAGCTGTAACAGATGAAAACGGAGAATATATAGTAGATAAACCATATTATGGATATTATCAATTCATTGAAGTAGAAGCTCCAGAAGGATATGAGTTAAAAGTAGATATGGAAGGAATGACATTTGTAATAGATGAAAATTCACCAGAAACTGTAATATTCGAAGTAACAAATACAGGAGATATTCAAGTAATTGCATTAACTGTTCTAGCACTAGTAAGTGTATTAGGAATAGCATATGTAGTTAGAAAAAACAAATTAGCAGTAAAATAGTGGAAATGTTTTAGGAGATGGTTGAAAGACCATCTTCTTTTTTATACTTGACATATAATTAAATTAAATGTATAATATCTAGGCGACATAATATTTTAAAACTTTATTATTAATATAAAAAAGGAGGTAAAATATATGAAAGGTGAAATTTTAAAAAAGGATATTATACAAAAAGAAGTTATACAGATAAAGTATAGGATTAATAAGAATTTTAAACCTATGCTAAAAAGATTATCAAAATTACTTTTGCAAATAGGTTATGAAGAACGTAATGTTAGAATTTACGAAATAGAAAAATCTTTAAATGTTAGTTGGAATATTGCAGAAAATAAAAATAGACGTTGTTCTGTTTTTGAAAATTTAAATCATAGAATTGTTGTTACAAGAGAATTAACAATAATTTATCCTAGACCAACCGTAAAACATTTAGAAGATTATATAGGTGCTTTGAAATTTATAACACATAGAATTTTGGAAAATGAATGTACAACAATAGAAGAAATGAAATTTGAAATTCAGACTTTAGATTATGTAGATAGTCTTAAGGATATACAAGATAAGTATAATTATTTATCTATTAAAAAAGATAATCAAGATTTGTGTAAATCAGATGATAAAGTATCCGATGATTATAAAACAGAAAATCAATATTCAGATAAAGATGTTATTTACTATAGGAATGAAAAGGAAAGTATTTTATATAAAATGGTAAAATATAAAATAGATAAATACAATGGTATTGAATTTGGTAACGTTATAGCAAATATTTCAGCTTCATATGTTGAAGAAATAAGAGAAACAGTTTTAAATAATTTAATATATAACAATATAAATGAATTAAAATCTATTTGTTATGAAATTCTAAAAAAGATTTTAAAAGAAACGTATATTAAAGAAATAGATTTTAATATTTAATTTTATTATAGAAGAGGTAAAAATACCTTTTCTATTTTTTTGTAACATTTTTTAGGACATCTCCATATTATATAGTAGTGTGATGATAAATCATACTAGCTAGTAAAGGGGGATAAAAATGGGCTGTTTTAACAAATGTTGCAACAACTGGCAAGGAGATTATCAAAAAAAAGATAATCACAAAGAAATCTATTGTTGTAGTTGCTACAAAAAAGAAAAACACGAAGATTACGATTCTAAATGGCAAATGAAACCTTGCTATGAAGAAGAAAAAAAATACGACTGTGAATGTGACTACAACAAAAGAGAATATTAATTATAAAGGCTGCCATACTTAGGTATGGTAGTCTTTTTATGTTACTAAATATAAAGTTTTCTATTTACAATGATTTATTAATGTGTTATAATAATTAACGTAATTAAAAATAATTACATAAAAATATTGAAAAAGATTAAATAATAATTAACAAAGACTATGACGAGGAAGAGTAATAGTAAAATGAAATATCAAGCGATATAGGGATGGTGTGAGCCTATTTAGAGTAGTTTATTATGAAAATCACCTCTGAGTTGCGGTCTGAAATAGTAGTAAGACTTGCCGTATTCCTTACGTTATAAAGGGCACATATGTTGGTATGTTGTATATTAAGGTGGTTATTATTTTGTATAAATTATATTGTGTTAATATAATCGTACATTCCTTATATACAGGTATGTGCGATTTTTTTAATAATTATTTTTTATTCTTAGTGGGGAAAGGAGAAAATATTTATGTACAAAAAAGTTGAATTAAAAGAAGATGGATTTGTTGGAATGGAACGTAATGTTGCAGAAGTTTGGAAAGATAAAGATATCATCAAAAAGAACTTTGACATGAACGAAGGAAAAAGATACTTTACTTTCTATGATGGACCTCCAACAGCAAATGGTATGCCTCATGCTGGACATATCATAACAAGGGTTATGAAAGACATTATACCTAGATATAAAGTTATGAAAGGGTATAAAGTAATTAGAAAAGCTGGTTGGGATACACACGGACTACCAGTTGAACTTGAAATAGAGAAAAAACTTGGAATTTCTGGTAAAGAACAAATCGAAGAATATGGTGTAGAAAAGTTTGTTAAAGAATGTAAAGAAAGTGTTTTCAAATATGTTAATATTTGGGAAGAAATGACAAATAAAGTTGGTTATTGGGTAGATATGGACGATCCATATATAACTTATGATAACAAATACATTGAATCTGTTTGGTGGGCTTTAAAAGAACTTTGGAATAAAGGATTATTATTCGAAGGACATAAAGTAATGCCATACTGTCCAAGATGTGGAACTGCATTATCTTCACACGAAGTTGCACAAGGATATAAAGATGTTAAAGATTTAACATGTGTGGCTAAATTTAAAGTTGTAGGAGAAGATAAATACATTTTAGCATGGACAACAACTCCATGGACTTTACCATCTAACTTAGCACTTTGCGTAAATAAAGCATATGAATATGCAGATGTTAAAGTAAATGTAGGAACAGAAGAAGAGCCAAAATATGAAGTTTATGTTTTAGCTAAAGAACTTGTACCAACTGTATTAAAAGATATGGAATATGAAGTATTAAAAGAATACAAAGGTACAGAAATTTTAGGAACTAAATATGAAAGATTAATACCATATGGTAATGTTGAAGGAAAAGCTTTTGAAGTAATTCATGGAGACTATGTTACATTAACAGATGGTACTGGTATCGTTCATATAGCACCTGCTTATGGCGAAGATGATAGTATCGTTGCTAAACAAAATGGAATAACATTCATAAACTTAGTAGATAAAAATGGAAAATTTGTTGAAGAAGTTGAACCATGGAAAGGCAGATTTGTTAGAGACTGTAACGAAGATATCTGCAAATGGTTAAAAGAAGAGAACAAATTATTCTCTAAAGCTAAAGTAGAGCACTCATATCCACATTGTTGGAGATGTGATACTCCACTTCTATACTATCCAAAAGAGAGCTGGTTTGTAGGAATGAGCACTTTAAGAGATAACCTTGTTGCAAATAATGACAAAGTTAATTGGTATCCAGAAACTATCAAAAAAGGTAGATTTGGAAACTTCTTAGAGAATGTAATCGATTGGGGTATTTCAAGAGACAGATATTGGGGAACTCCACTTCCAGTTTGGACTTGTGAAGACGAAGAATGTCATCATCAAGAATGTATAGGTTCTGTTGCAGAACTTAAAGAAAAAGGAATAGATGTTCCAGAAGATATAGAATTACACAAGCCATATATAGACAATGTACAATTAAAATGTCCAAAATGTGGTAAGAAAATGACTAGAGCAAAAGAAGTTATAGACTGTTGGTTCGATTCTGGTTCAATGCCTTTTGCACAATGGCATTATCCATTTGAAAACAAAGAAATGTTTGAAAATAACTTCCCAGCACAATATATATCTGAAGCTATAGACCAAACAAGAGGATGGTTCTATACATTAACAGCTTTAGGTACAGCTCTATTTGATAAAACACCATTTGAAAATTGTATAGTTTTAGGACATGTATTAGATGGTAAAGGACAAAAAATGTCTAAATCTAAGAAAAATGGTGTAGATCCACTTGTATTATTAGACACAGTTGGTGCAGATGCTACAAGATGGTATTTCTATACAGGTAGTGCTCCTTGGTTATCTTCACGTTTATCTATAGAAAATGTACAAGAAAGCCAAAGAGGATTCTTAAGTACATTATGGAATGTATATTCATTCTATGTACTTTATGCACAAATAGATAAATTCAATCCATTAAATTATGCAGATTTTAAATCTGAAAATGTAATGGACAGATGGATTATTTCTAAATTAAATACATTAGTTAAATCTGTAGATGATAAATTAGAACATTATGATATAACTGGTGCGGGAAACGATATAGAAGAATTTACAGATGAACTTTCTAACTGGTATGTAAGAAGAAATAGAGAAAGATATTGGGCACAAGATTTAGATGATGACAAAATTGGTGCATACGTAACATTATATAGAGTATTAACTACTTTAGTTAAAGTTGCAGCTCCATTTGTACCATTTATAACAGAAGAAATCTATCAAAATCTAGTATGTAATTTAGATTCTAATGCTCCTGAAAGTGTACATTTATGTTACTGGCCAGAAGTAAATGAAGCTGAAATAGATGAAAAACTTGAAGCTGAAATGGGTGTTGCATACAAAATAGTTAAACTTGGTAGAAGTGCAAGAAATGCAGAAAATATCAAGAACAGACAACCACTTTCTGAAATGTTAATTTCTGTAGATACATTACCTGAATACTATGGTAATATAGTTAAAGAAGAATTAAACGTTAAAGAAGTTGTACTTGGTGCTGAAATGTCTGAATATGTTAACTTTGAAATAAAACCAAATCTTCCAGTACTTGGTAGAGAATATGGAAAATTAATACCAAGAATTAAAGAAGAAATTGCTAAGAAAAATCAAATGGATTTAGCAAACAAAGTTAAAGCTGGTAAAGTAGAATCTATTATGATAGATGATACAGAAATCGGTCTTGATGCAAACAACCTATTAATAACAATGCAAGGTAAAGAAGGATTTGCTTTTGCTGGTGAAGGTGAAATAGGTGTTGTATTAGATACTCATATAACTCCAGAACTTAAGGAAGAAGGATATGTAAGAGAAATACTTTCTAAAGTTCAAAATATGAGAAAAGATAAAGGATTTGAAGTACTAGATAAAATAAATCTATATGTTGCAAATAATGAATTATTAGAAAATGTTGTAAGAAAATATGAAGAAGAAATAAAACATGAAACATTAACAGTAAATGTTTTATATAACGAAAGAAGAGATTCTTATACAGATACTAACATTAATGGTGAACACTTAGATTTAGATGTTGAAGTAGTTGAATAATAAATTAAAATGTACAAGTTTAAAACTTGTACATTTTTTTATATCTAAATATAGAAAATTTTAAATTACTAAAATTTCTTAAAACTATTGAAAATTGTTGTAAAATTTAGGATAATTATTATGAGGAAAAGTGTCAAGAAAAGAGGAAAAATGTGAAAAAGAGAAAACTATTTTGTCAATATGGTAAAATTCCATATCAAATTTCTCTATGTAAAGAATGTCTTAGAAGAGATTTTAAAGATTTTCTTGATAAAAATAAAATTGCAAAATCAAGAACTAAACAAGATTTAGAATATATATGGAAAAGCGATGCTAAGTTAATTTTAAGAAAATTACATGGCGTAGATATGGAATTACAAGTTAATAAAATAAAGAATTTAGAAATAGCAGGAAATAGAATAAATAATTTAATAATAAAACCAGGTGAAACTTTTTCGTTTTGGAATATTATTGGTAATCCTACTCGTAAAAAAGGATATTTAAAAGGCCTTGTGATAAGAAATGGAGAGTTTGGAAGCTACTATGGTGGTGGCTTGTGTCAACTTGCAAATTTAATACATTATTTAGTTCTTCATACTCCTCTTGAGGTAGTAGAATTGCATCATCATACAGATGCACTATTTCCAGATTATAAAAGAAAAGTTCCTTTTGGAATAGGTACATCTGTATCTTTTAAAAATGTAGATTATAGATTTAAAAATAATTTAGATGTTCCAATACAATTAAAGGTGTGGCAAGATGATACAATGCTTTATGGTGAAATTCGTTCTGTAAAGCCTTTAGAATATAAATATAAATTAGAAGAGGAAGACAATCATTATAAAATGGAAGATGGAATTTATTATAGAAATAGCAAAGTATATAGAATAAAGCAAGATAGAGAAACGAAAGAAATAATTGATAGAGAACTAATATTAAAAAATCATTCTAAAGTTATGTATGATTATAATTTAATACCTAAAGAAGAAATAAGAGGCGAATGATGTTTTTAAATACAATTTTAGAAAACTTTGTAGCATATGGAGAAAAAATTTTCTATAATAATGAAATAACAATTACTTATAATGATTTATATAAATATGTATATAACGTATATAATTACTTAAAAAGTATCAAAAATAAAGGAAATAATGTGGTAATTATTTATGGGCATAAAGATATATCAATGATAACAAGCTTTTTAGCATCTTCTTTTGCGGGAATTACTTATGTCCCAATAGATATTTCTATGAATAAAAATAGAATTGAGGAAATTATAAAAATAATTAATCCAATAGCTTTTATAGCAACAGAAGATATAGAATTAGAAAACGTAAATATGATTTCTAAAGATAAAATTAAAGAAATTATGTTTAATGATATAAGTATAGAAGAAATTAATCTTATACCTTTAATGAAGCTTAAAGATATTTACTATATAATATTTACTTCAGGAAGTACAGGAGTACCAAAAGGGGTACAAGTTACATATAACAACTTAAATACGTATATAACTAGTTTGAAAAATACGATTGATATACAAAATAGTAAAATATTAAATCAAGCTTTATATTCTTTTGATTTATCTGTTGCAGATATATATTTAAGTTTAGTGACTGCATCTGAACATATTCCTATAAAAAAAGATTTAATTCAAGATTATAATAATATGTTTAAATTTATACTAGAGAAAAACTTTGAAGTTTTAGTTTGTACTTCTTCTTTTATAGAGTACTTATTGATAGATAAAGATTTTAATGAAGAAAATATACAAAATCTAAAATACATATACATGTGTGGTGAAGTATTAACAAATAAAACAGCATGTAAAACACATGAGAGATTTAAGAAAGTTAATATAATTAATGCTTATGGTCCCACAGAATGTACAGTGGCTGTAACTAGTATTTATATAACAGAAGAAATGCTAAAGGAAAATAACATTCCTATAGGTAAAAAAGCTGATAATACCTTCATTATAGTTGATGACGAATATAAAGAATTAGAAGAAGAGGAAATAGGAAATATCTTAATAATAGGTGAATTAGTTTCTAATGGGTATATTAATTCTAGTATGAATAATTTTATAACATACAAAGGTAAAAAAGCATATTTAACAGGAGATATAGGATTTATAAAAAATAATTATCTATATTATAAATGTAGAAAAGATAGACAAATAAAATTTAAAGGATACAGAATCGAACTTAACGATATTGAAGAAAATATTAATAAAATAGATGGTGTTAATAGATCAGCAGTGATTGTAAAAAAAGATTCTGGTGATAGGATTTTTAAACTAATTGCATATGTTACTTTGAATAAAGAGATAAGTAACATAGAGAATGAATTAAAGAAAAATTTACCATTATACATGATTCCTACTATAAAAGTAGTAAAAGAATTGCCAGTAAATAATAATTTTAAAGTAGATATAAAAAGAATAGAGGAATTTGAAAATGAAAAATAAAATAATAGATATCTTATATGAGATATCTGAAAATGAACTAATTAAAGAGAATTCAGAAATAGATTTATTTGAAGAAGGAATAATAGATTCTTTGGGATTTATGATTCTTTTAAATAGATTAGAAGAAGAATTTGATATAGAAATTCAACCGAGTCAAATACCAGCTGATACTTGGAGAAGTGTGGACAAGATAGCTAAAATGGTAGAAGGATATTTAGAGGGATGATGCCATGACGTTAAAAAAAGAAATAAGTTCTAAATTTATATTAGAAAAAATAACAGACATATATATTGCAGTAATTATAATATTATTTCCTTTGATTGTAGACTCAACAGGGTTCTTTAAGATACTAGAATGTAAATATGAATCTTTTTTATTTATATCAGGTACATATTTAATTGCTAATTTTTTAGTCTTAATGTATTATTGGTTAGTAAAACAAGAAAAGATATTTAAAGAAATAAAAATAACCAAAGTACAAATTGCAGCCTTAGTTTTTTGGGGAGTTAATATATTGTCGTATATATTATCGCCATATCTTAAAGAGGCAAATTTATTAATCGGAGTTGGTAGAGGAGAAGGACTTATAAATATGAGTTTATATGTTCTCACATTCTTATGTGTAACTTTATTTGGAAAATTTAAAAAGCGACATATAGTATATTTTTCTATATCGTCAATTTTAGTTAATTTTATTGCAATATTACAATATGTTGGATTTAATCCATTTAATATGTATCAAGAAGGAATAGGAACTCATAATGTTAGTTTTATGGGTACTATAGGAAATGTAGATTTTATTTCTGCACTATTTTGTATTTTACTTCCTATATCTTGTTTTGCATATATTAATTTGGAAGATGATACAAAAATAAATAAAACTTTGCATTTAGTATCTATTTTAATGGGAAGTTTTATATTTAATATAATAGATGTTAATAGTGGAAAAGTTGGACTTTTTGGGATTTTAGTTATAGCATTTCCATTTATAGTAACAAGTAGTAAAAAGCTATCAAAGCTGGTTACTTGTATAAATATGGTACTAATAGCTAACTGTATTAATTATTTTATGAATACAGAATATCACTATGATATAGGAAAAATAGTATTCAATTTTAAAGTTAACTATATTGTTGTCTTGTTCTTAGTAATGATAGCAGTGTTGTTTATCTTATCTAAAATACTTAAAAAAATTGAATATGACTATTCTGAAAATAAGAAAGTTATATTAGCGTTCTTTGGTGTTTATGCTTTGGTAGGTATAGTAGCAGTATTTGCATTATATTTATACGATTTTGGATTTGGAATGCTTACAGAAATACATGAAATTTTACATGGAAACTTAAAAGATGAATATGGTACGTTTAGAGTATTTTTATGGAAGAGAACACTTAGCATAATACCTGAATATCCAATTTTAGGATCAGGACCTGATAGTTTTGCAATAAGATTTATGTCTAAGTTTTCAGAAGATGTGGCTTCAATAGGAGAATTCTCTATAAATGATACAGCAGCTAATGTATATTTAACAATGGCTGTAAATATTGGACTAGTTGGACTAGCATCATATTTAACTTTTTTATACACACAAATTAAAAGAGGAATAAAATATAAAAATAAAGAATCAGTAGTATTATTACTTACAATTATTTGTTATTTAATACAAGACTTCTTTAATTTATGGGTAGTAATAATAACACCAATCTTTTGGTTACTTATGGCAATTCACTTTATCTCTTTAAAAAAAGAGGAAAGTGTTAATGTATAAATTTTATAAGGGGGAAATATATGAAAGGTGAAAAAAGAAAAATTTTTACATGGAGAATCAACTTATTTATTTTTATAATATTCGCTTTAGGAACAATATTTGGAATACTAATAAGTGATATTTCAGTGCCTTCATTAGAAGGATACTTATTTAATCAAGCGGATGTACTTGAAAGTAATAGCTATGTCAATGTAAATGCGACATACTCTAATGCAACAGCTAGTAATGCAACTGCAAGCAATGCAACTTCAAGTAACGCTACATCAAGTAATGCTACTTCTGCAAATTCAGGAGCAGATGCTATATATGTACAATATATAGAATTATTAAGTGATAATATAAAACCAGGAGAAAGAGTATATATTAATTTTGCAACAGCAGGAAACTGCTTAAATGGTGCTACATTTACTTTTACAAACGAAACCATGGGATTAAACTTTGTAGCTCAATTAGAATATGAAGATGACGGAAGAATGTATTTTGACGTTCCAGAAGAAGCTGTAGCAGGAACATATGACTTAAAAGAAATACTATTAATGGGTACATCATATTCTGGAGGTACATTCTCTACATCATATAAAGAAACTACAGGACATGATTTTGATACTAATTTAGTAGTAGAAAAAGATGAAAATAAAAAAGATATAGTATTAAATAGTATATCTTTTGAAAAAAATGAAGTAGAGATAGGTGAAGAACTATACTTTACAATTGATACTGATGTAGAAATAATAAGTGCTAAATTTGTATTTAAAAATGTAGAAACTGCTGAAACAGTTACTACATATATGAAAGAAAAAGATAACAAAAAATATCTAACTTTTGCAACTAATGTAAGAGGCGGAAACTATGAAATTGAAACTTTAACTTTAACTAGTGATAACAACACTACTATTTATTCAAAAAATGGTAATAACGATGTAAAACAATATGATTTCAATACAACTATAGCAGTTAAAGAAGTAGATTTAATTAACCTTGAATATAACAATGAAGATATAGATGATGAAGTTATAGAAGAGATTAAAAACTCAAAAACAGCAAAAACTATAACTATTAATGCAGACAGTAAGGCTATTGTAAGTTCGGATGTTTTTGATGCTGTTAAAGGAACTAAAAAAGAATTAGTAATAAACTATAGAAATAATCAATACATATTTGATTGTTCTAAAATAACAACAGCTAAAGATGTTGATGTAAGTATGAAAGTTTACTCTATAAAAAATACAACTAAAGACAACGACGTACAAAGCTTTGTTCAAGATGGAATAATAGTGGCTTTTGCAGATAACGGAACTTTACCAGGTAAAGCTACAATAAGAATTAAACAAACTGCTGAATTGAAAAATGTATTAGGCGATAGTGGAGTATATGTATATTACTTTGATGAAATTACTAGAATGTTTGAAAAAGTAGATAAAAACATAAAAGCTAAAGACTCATATTATGAATTTGAAATATCACATAATTCAAGATATGTATTAACTACAACACCAATAGATGAAAATATGATTCAAGAATCAGAAGATGATGTTGTTAACTTTGTAATGAGTGATAAAGTATATTTAATATTAATAATACTAGCTTTAGTGCTTGTTATTGTAATTCTTGTTATACTTGTTGTATACAACAGTGCTAAAGGAAAAAAAGCAAAACAAGTAAAACAAGAAGTAAATGAGAAAGTAGAAGAAACTACAGAAGCTCCTAAACAAGAATAATAAATATAATACAAAAGGAAGATGAAAAAAATCATCTTCTTTTTTCTATACTTTTTTTGTCGTATGTGCTATTATAAAAATTATGAGAGGTAAATGAATTATGGATAACAGAAAAATATATAGTATAGTTATTATAATAGCTATTGTAATATTAGTTTGTATAGTAATAATAAATAAGAGTGATATATTTAAGCCAAATGTGTCAGATGGTGAAAATGGAAGATGGTCTACAGAAAAATTTACATTTTGCTGGTAATAGAATGAATAATTAAGTATAGCTTTGGCTATACTTTTTTTAGTTTGTGTGGTAAAATAAAATTGTATGGAGGGAAGTATGGATAAGAAAAGTAGAACCATTTTAGTTATTTGCATAATTGTAATAGTAATTGCAATTGGAATTATAACGTCATACTCATTAATAAAAGATAACAAACAAAATAATGATATTGATAATAAAATAAATATAGAAGAAAATAAGAGTGTAGAAGTAAAAGATAGTAATAATCAACAAACACCACAAAATGAAGATAAAAAAGATGTAGTAGATATGTCAGAGGATGATTTGCAAAATTTAATTTAAGGGGGAATTTATATGAAAAGACACATTTCAATAATTGTTTTAATACTTTTTGTTATAGCTTTGGTAGTAGGATTAGGATATTCGTGTAATATAATAATTCAAAAAGATAAACAAATTGCAGTATTAAATCAAGAAGTTACAGATTTAAAAAATAATGTTACAGAATTAAATAATAAAATAGAGAATATGCAAGATGTAGATGTTAATGTTACTGAACCTGTAGTTCCTAGCGAACCAAAGGAAGAGGAAAAAGCAACAACTATTGAAGCTTTTAATCAAGAAAAATTAGAAAATAAAGAAGAAGATGCTAATATATATTCAAGATTATCAGATGAAAATAGTGTTATTGGAATTGAAGTAGATAGTAAAAATGATTCTTTAAATATATCTACATATGCAGAAGCTGCTAAATTATTTTTTGGATACACTGGTGCAAATGAAGTACATACAGTTGCAGGATTTAACTGTGAAATTGTTGATGCAAGAATAATGGCTACTGGAAATACACCAGAAGGAATAAAAGTTGTCTTACTTATGGAAGATGGAACTGTAAAGTATATAACAATAGGCAGTATATTAGATAAAAGTTATACTGTAAATACAGTTGCTAATGCTCAAGGTATTGTTAGATTAACAGAAGTTGTTGTAGAAAAAGAGATGGAAACAAGAATGGATGTGGCTGGAGTAAAATTAGATGGTACATCTGTAATGCTAGAGTGGTAAAAAAATACGATTCAAATATAAATTAAAAAGTAGGCTAGGCCTACTTTTTTTCACTAAATTTTATATTATTCATAAAATATTATGGGGTGATTTTATGAATAAATATATATATGTAGATAATAGTTCTACAACTAAAATAAATGATATGGTTTTAAGAAAAATGATGCCATATTTACAAGATTATTATGGGAATGCATCAACTATATATGAGCTTGGAAAAATATCCAGAAATGCTATGGACGTTAGTAGAAATATAATAGCCAAATGTATAAATGTAGAACCTGAGGAAATATACTTTACTGGTTCAGGAACAGAAGCAGACAACATGGCAATACAAGGTATTGCACATAAATATAAAGAAAAAGGGAAACACATTATAACTTCAAAATTTGAACATTTAGCGGTATTAAATACTTGTAAAAAATTAGAAGAAGAAGGATTTGAAGTTAGTTATGTAGATGTGGGAGAAAGTGGAGTAATAGACGTAGAGAAAATTAAAGAAGCAATACGAGAAGATACTATATTAATTAGCATAATGTATGTAAATAATGAAATTGGCACAATACAACCTGTAAATGAAATAGCAAAAATTGCTAGAGAACACAATATAATTTTTCACACAGATGCTGTACAAGCGATACCACATATAGATATAGATGCATCCATCTTTGATCTTATGAGTATTTCATCACATAAATTTAATGGTCCCAAAGGTGTAGGTGTACTATATGTAAAAAAAGGAATAGAGCTTTCTAACATAATTTGTGGTGGACATCAAGAAAGAGAAGTTAGACCTGGAACAGAAAATGTAGCAGGAATAGTTGGAATGGCAGAAGCTTTGAGAATAACAAAAGACGAGTTAAAAGTAAGAAACGAGAAAGAAAAGAAACTTCAAGAGTATTTCTTAAAGAAATTGAATACAGAAATTGAAGGAGTAATACTAAATGGAGATTTAAACCAACGTATATATAGCAATGTAAATATAAGTATAGATGGAGTAGAATCGTCAGAATTAATGGTATTTTTAGATATGAGTGGTATATGTGCTTCAAGTGGTAGTGCATGTAATTCTGAAAGCAAAGAGCTATCACATGTACTTAAATCGATAGGACAAAAAAACTCATCAATTAGATTTACACTGTCTAGTGAAAATACTTTTTATGAGCTAGATAGAATTGTATACATACTAAAAAATAGTATAGATATACTAAAATGTAAGAAAAAGTGTAAATGATTATAAAAAAATCAGTAAAATGTTGCTTTACTGATTTTTTTCAATTATAATTAACTCTGTTTCAAAAGAATTACTTTAAAAAGACAAATTTATGTTAATATAAAAATAACATGAAATCTAAAATAAAAGAAAATGAATAAAAATATTAAAGTTTGATAATTTTTTTGTAACAAAATATTAGTTAGATTTTTGACTAATTAAGTAAACTAATGTAGATAAAAAGGTGCCTGTTATTAGTATTTTTTTCTTAAAAACTATTGATTTTTATTTTTTTTTATAATAGAATAATTGTGAAGTGGTATAAGGTGGTAAACTGTGGAAAAGAGGTGAGTCAAATGTTACTTGGTGAATATAGACACAATGTTGATGTAAAAGGACGTGTTAGTGTGCCATCAAAATTTAGAGGTGACTTAGGTCAAACATTCGTTATAACAAAAGGTCTAGATAACTGCCTATTCATGTATTCAAAACAGGAATGGGAAACATTTGAGCTGAAATTAAAAGAACTTCCTCTTACTAATCAGGATGCAAGAAGCTTTGTAAGATTTTTCTTTGCTGGTGCTGCTGAATGTGAAGTGGATAAACAAGGAAGAATTAATATACCACAAAATTTAAGAGAATATGCAAACATCCAAAAAGATGTTGTAATAGTTGGTGTTGCAACTAGAGCAGAAATATGGGACAGTGAAAATTGGAATAAATATACATCATCAGATTCTCTTGATGGAACTAAACTAGCATCTCAAATGTCACAACTTGGCATTTAGGATAGATATACAAAAGAATTTAAACGAACAAAAGATAAAATTTTTAATGAACAAAAGATAAAGACTTAAATATATAAATGTATTAATTAGACGAGGTAAAAATGGAATTTAAGCATAAATCAGTATTATTAGACGAATGTATAGAAAATTTAAATATAAAAGAAAATGGAGTTTATGTTGATGGAACTCTAGGTGGTGGAGGACATTCATATCATATACTAAGAACATTAAATGGTACAGGAATGTTAATTGGTATAGATAGAGATATGGATGCTATTAAAGCCGCTACAGAAAGACTTAAAGAGTTTTCTAATTTTAAAACTGTACATAATAATCATGCAAATATTATCAGTGTACTTGAAGAGTTAGAAATATATAAAGTAGATGGAATATTACTAGATTTAGGAGTATCTTCATATCAACTAGATGAAGCAGATAGAGGATTTAGTTATATGCATGATGCAAAACTAGATATGAGAATGAATAGAGAAGATAAGATATCTGCTTATGAAGTTGTAAACAATTATCAAGAAGAAAGTTTATATAGAATATTTTTAGATTATGGTGAAGAAAAATATTCAAGATCAATAGCAAGAAAGATTTGTCAAAGAAGAGAAGAGAAACCTATTGAAACAACTTTTGAACTAGTTGATGTAATTAAAAGTGCAATGCCAGGTAAAGCATTAAACGAAAAACAACATCCAGCCAAAAGAGTATTTCAAGCTATTAGAATAGAAGTAAATCAAGAACTTGAAAAATTAAAACAAGCAGTTATTGATAGTATATTATCATTAAATGATGGTGGAAGACTTGCAATTATAACATTCCATTCATTAGAAGATAAGATAGTAAAACATGCATATGAAGAAATGGAAGGAAGATGTACATGTCCTAATAATTTCCCGGTATGTGTATGTAATTATAAATCATATGGAAAAATAGTAAATAAAAAACCTATAGTTTCAACAGAGGAGGAACTAGAAGAAAATCCAAGAGCAAGAAGTGCTAAACTTCGTGTTTTTGAAAGAATAATAAAGTAAAATATGTAGTTTTAATGTAGTATAGTAAGTAGTTAAATGGTATTTAAGAAAAGAGGTGAAAAGTATAGATGCCAGCCAGAAGAATTAATAGTCAGTATTATCAAGATGGTTCTGCAGCAAGAAAGATATTACCTAACGATGACATGCCTAGACGAAAAACAAATACTACTATGAAAAGAAATGTATCAAAAAATAATAGTATAAGAAGACAGCAGATACAAAGAAGAAAAAATGCTTCTATGGTTGCATTTATACTTTGCGGCTTTGCTATGTCTGTATTGATTACTTATAGATATAGTTTAATAAATGAAAAAAATCTAGAGGTACAAAATTTAATAAATGAGCTTGAAATTGTTTCATCTCAAGTAGCTACCTCACAAATTGAAGTAGATCAAAATACAGATTTAAATGCAATAGAAGCTTATGCTAAACAACAACTTGGAATGAAGAAAGCAGATAGTAGTCAAACTGTTTATATAGATACTTCAGAAGCAATAAATAAAATTCAAGTTAATCAAGAAACTACTATTATAGATAAAATAATTAATTATATAAAAGGTATATTTTTGTAAAATTATGAATAACCAAGGCAAATTTTAAGTATTATGTAGTAGGACTTTTGATTTGTCTTGGTTTATTCTTTAAGGAAAGGGGTGAAGAATGTGTCATATGTTAGTACGAATAGTCGAAAAAGAATTTTAATAATAATGGTGGGATGTATTGCACTTGCAGTAGCACTACTTGCTAGACTTGCATATATTCAAATCATAAAATCAGACTATTATTCTCAAAAAGCTTATACTCAACAAACAAGAAGTAAAACTGTGGAGCCTAAAAGAGGAACTATATATGATACAACTGGTGAAAGAATTCTAGCCCAAAGTATCTCAACAAATATTGTTACAGCTGTACCTAATAGTGTGCCAAAAGATAAAAAGGAAGAAATAGCTCAAACTTTTGCACAAATACTAGGTAAGGATAAAGAAGAATTACTAAAAAAATTACAAAAGAATGTGTCTAGTGTAACTCTTGCTACTAAAGTAGATCAAGATGAAGCTACACAGCTTTTAGAATATATAAATGAAAACGATATAACAGGAATAAGCATAGATGAGGATATGTTAAGAATATATCCTTATGGCACTTTGTTATCTCATGTTTTAGGATTTGTAGGAACAGATAATCAAGGACTTGCGGGAATAGAGGCATATTATGAAGATGATTTGGCAGGTACTCCAGGAAAAATTGTAGCAAGCTTTGATGGAAGTGGTAGAGAAACTCCATTTACTCAAGAACAATATATTGCAGCAGAAAATGGAAAAGATATTGTCCTTACTATTGATGCTTCAATTCAATCAATTGTAGAAAAATATTTGAGTAAAGCAGTTCAAGAAAATATTGCTGAATATGGAAGTATAATTATTATGCGTCCATCTACTGGTGAAGTTTTAGCTATGGCAAATTATCCTACATTTGATTCTAACGATCCATTTACACCTAATACAGAAGAATTAAAAGCTAATTGGGAAAATATGACTACAACAGAAAAAAGCAATGCTTTAAACCAAATGTGGAGAAATAGAGCTATATCTGATACACAAGAACCAGGTTCTACATTTAAGTTAATTACAGCTGCTGCAGCACTTGAAGAAAATATAGTTAATATAGATGATAAAGTCTTCCAATGTTCAGGTTCTATGCAAATCGGTTCTTGGACAATTAAATGTTGGAGATATTATAACCCACATGGTAACGAATCATTAAGAGAAGGTATAATGAATTCATGCAACCCTGTATTTATGCAAGTTTCTCAAAGAATGGGAATAGCTAAATATATGGAATATATAAGAGCATTTAACTTGAATTCTAAAACAGGTATAGATTTACCAGGTGAGGCAACTGGAATAATGCATAATGAAGCTACAATGGGTGAAGTAGATTTAGCTACAACATCTTTTGGTCAAACAATACAAATAACATCGCTACAAACAGCGGTAAATTATTGTGCTGTTGCAAATGGCGGATATTTAGTTGAGCCATATATAGTTAGAGAAATTAAGAGTGGTTCTGGAAACTATGATGAACAAATAGAATCTAAAGTATTAAAACAAGTTATGTCAGAGCAAACCGCATCTGACATTATGAGTGCACTTGTTGATACTGTTAATATAGGTACAGGTAAATCTGCTAAAATATCAGATTATCAAATTGCTGGTAAAACAGCTACAGGTGAAAATGGAAGAGGAGAAAATTTAAAATACTTAGCAGGATTTGTTGGTATTGCACCTGCAAGTAATCCTGAAATAGTAGTAGTTATGAATTTATATGATCCTAAAGGCCCATCTGGTCATGGTGGTGCTACACTTTGTGGTCCTGTTGTAGGTTCAATTATAGATGAAGTATTAAAGTATATGGATGTACAAACAGACTATACAGTTAATGAAACAGAAAGTAATGAAATAGTAATTCCTAATGTAGTAGGAAAAACATATACAGAGGCACAACAAATAATGAATGAAAGTGGATTTGGAATAATAACATCTTCTGAATTTGCAGGAGATACAGTAATAACTAACCAAGTTCCTAAATATGGTGCTTCTTTAGAGGCTGGTGCTACAGTTATGCTATATAAAGATGGAGATGAATCACAAAAAATACCAGTACCAGATGTTAGAAACTTAAGTAGTGCAGAAGCTGTTCAAGCATTTAAAAATGCAGGATTAAATGTAAGAGTTGAAGGAACAGGCTTTGTACTTACACAAGATGTTACTCCAAACGAGTATATAGAAAAAGGTTCAATTGTTACAATTAAATGTGTAGATGATTTGAGCGAGTTACCATAAGATAATTGCAACTAAAGGTGAGTTGTGATATAATATTTTAAGTAGAATGGGAGGCTTAGTATGCTTTTACAATATTTATTAGAAAATTTAACAAATGTTAAAGTTAATGGTGATACAAATAGAGAGATAAATAAAATAGAATATGATTCTAAAAAAATAACAAATGGTGATGTATTCGTTGCAATAAATGGATACAAGGAAGATGGAAAAAACTATATTAAAGAGGCAATAGAAAAAGGTGCTATTGCAGTAGTTTGTGAAGAGAAAATAGAAAAAACAGATAATATAACATATATACAAGTTGAAGATGCAAGAATAGCACTTGCTGTTATGGCGTCAGCATATTATGGAAATCCTGCAAGAAAATTAAAAATAATTGGTGTTACAGGAACAAAGGGTAAAACAACAACTGCATATATGATTAGAGATATAATGCTTGCGGCAGGTAAAAAAATAGGTATGATCGGAACTGTATGTAATACTTATGGAGCAGTTAAAGAAGAGTCAAGTAGAACTTCACCAGAATCTCTTGAACTTCATGCTTTACTTGCAAGAATGGTAGAAGCAGAGATGGAATATGTTGTTATGGAAGTATCATCTCATGCTTTAGAGTTAAATAGAGTATATGGAATAAAATTCATAGTTGGTGTATTTACAAATCTATCAGAAGATCATTTAGATTTCCATGAGAATATGGAAAATTATCTAAATGCCAAAGCAAAATTATTCAAAATGTCAGATTTTGCTATAGTTAATGGAGATGATATCTATGCTCCAAGACTAATGAAAATGATAGAAACTAAAAAAGCTACATATGGATTAGATAATGCTGTAGACTTAACAGCTACAGATGTAAGAATCAACCCTTCATATGTAGAATTTAAAATGTATGTAAATAAAATGTTAGAAACTATAAGAATAAATATACCAGGAAGATTTACAGTATATAATGCTTTAGCAGCTATTGGTGTTTGTAGCCTATTTGGTGCTCAAATGGATTCTATACTTGCGGCTCTTGCTGCACTTAGAGTGCCAGGAAGAAATGAAGTAATGGATTTAAATAAAACATTTACAGTTATAATAGATTATGCACATACACCAGCAAGTTTAGAAGCAATACTTTCATCTGCAAAAAAATATACAAAAGGAAGAGTAATTTGTGTATTTGGTTGTGGTGGAAATAGAGATAAAGAAAAAAGAGCAATGATGGGAGAAATTGCAGGAAGACTTGCAGACTTTACTGTAATAACTTCAGATAATCCTAGAAATGAAAATCCAAATCAAATAATTGCTGAAATAGAATCAGGAATGAAACAAACTAGAGGATTATATAAAGCTATAGAAAATAGACGTCAAGCAATTAAATTCGCTATGCGTATAGCATGGAAAAGCGATGTTATAATAATTGCTGGTAAAGGTCATGAAACATATCAAGAAGTTGAAAATAATAAAAAACTTCATTTTGATGATAGAGAAGTAGTAAGAAAATTAGCAGAAGAAATGCCGGATAAGAATATTCAATAAACAAGGAGAAAAGAATGAACATACAAACAACATTATTATTCGTATCTTTTGTGGCTACAATAATTTTAAGTTTAATTGTTGTACCAATATTAAAAAAGAAAAAAATAGGTCAAGTGGTAAGGGAAGATGGACCACAATCACATATTCAAAAAAATGGTACACCTATTATGGGTGGCATAGTTATAATTTTAGTTGTAACAGCAATACTTGCATTTTTTGTAAAAAGTAATCCAGTATTAGTACTACCAATGGTAGCATTAGTTGGATTTGGACTTATAGGATTTTTAGATGATTTTAAAAAACTTGTACTAAAAGATCCAGAAGGATTATCTCCAAAGAAAAAAATGCTTGGCTTGTTAATAGTAACAGCTATACTTATAGGATTATATTTATATGTATTTGATTTAGGTACAACAATAAATATTCCTGTATTTGGTCAACCTATTGCTTTAGGTATACCAATATTCATTATATTTGCAGCATTTATATTATTAGGAACAACAAATGCAGTAAATTTAACAGATGGATTAGATGGATTAGCTACAGGAGTTGTAGCGATAATAATGACATTTTTTACACTAGCTGCACTAAAACAACAAAATACACCAATTGTTATATTTTGTGCTAGTACAGTAGGAAGTTGTATAGGATTTTTATTATTTAATATGCATCCAGCTAAAGTATTTATGGGAGATACAGGATCTCTTGCTTTAGGCGGAGCAGTTGCAATAACAGCATTAATTTTAAAAATGCCTTTATATCTTGCATTAGTTGCATTAGTATGTATAGTAGATACAATATCTGTTATGCTACAAGTAGTATATTTTAAAGCAACTAATGGTAAAAGATTATTTAAGATGGCGCCTTTTCACCATCATTTAGAATTAAGTGGATATAAAGAAACAACTGTAGTATTAATATTTTGGATAATAACTTTAATATGTTGTGTTGTAGCATATTTTATTTAAAATATAGGGGTTTTTAATGAAAAGAGAAGTTGATAATGTGAAAAAAAGTGGAAGTATGGACTTTGGTATGTTTGTAATTATAATGATCTTACTTTGTATAGGATTAGTTATGGTTGCATCTGCAAGTTCATATCATGCACTAATATACTATGGAGATAGCAATCATTTGTTTATACGTCAACTAATATTTGCAGGTGTTGGTGTAGCTGCAATGTTTGTTATATCTAACATAGATTACAAAAAATATAAAAAATGGGGATATTTAGCTTTCATTTTAGCTGCTATATTGCTACTTTTAGTTATAACACCACTAGGTGTTACTAGAAACGGTGCAAAAAGATGGCTAGGAGTAGGAGAAGTTTTACAATTTCAGCCTTCTGAAATTATGAAACCAGTTCTTGCAATAGCAGTAGCTACATATCTTTCAAGAAATGTTAAAAAATTAAATACAATAAAGGGATATATAGTACCTATTATAATGGTGCTTATAGTTGTACTACTCATGTATTTGCAAAAACACATGAGTGGAATGCTCGTGCTTATTGTATCGGGAGTATCGGTAATTTTTGCTAGTGGAATAAAGCTAAAAGTTAAAACGATACTTGCAGGTATTTTAATAATAGGAATGGTAGGTGCCGCTTTTGTACTTGCCGAAGATTTCAGATTACAAAGAATATTTTCTTTTATGAATCCAGAAGAAGACATCCAAGATGGAAACTGGCAAGCAGCACAAAGTTTATATGCAATAGGATCAGGTGGCCTTTTAGGAAGAGGACTTGGTCAAAGTAGACAAAAATATTTGTGGCTTCCAGAAGCACAAAATGACTTTATATTTTCTATCCTAGGTGAAGAAATGGGATTCTTAGGAACAGGAATTGTTTTAGGACTTTTTGCCTTTTTTATATATAAAGGGTATATGATAGCAATAACTTGTAAAGATTTTTATGGTTCGTTAATTGTTTCAGGAATTATGAGTGTCTTTGCAGTTCAAATAATAATAAATGTAGCTGTTGTAACGTGTAGTATGCCAGTTACCGGTATGCCACTTCCGTTCTTTAGCTATGGAGGTACATCGTTGTTAATTAATCTTTACTCTATGGGGGTAGTACTCAATATATCTAAAAATTGTAATAAAATTAAAGAGCAATAGAAAGGGGAAGTTTAATGAGAGTAGTTTTTGCATGTGCAGGTACAGGTGGACATATAAATCCGGCAATAGCTATGGCTAATTTAATAATAAAAAAAGAAAAAGACAGCAAAGTAATATTTATTGGTACAGAAACAGGGTTAGAAAATAAACTAGTAAAAAATGCAGGATATGAAATTAAGCATATAAGAACTGGTAAAATTTTAAGAGAACTTACTTTAAAAAATGTAACCGCTCTAATTAATGCATATAAAGGAATATCTGATGCTAAAAGAATACTAGAAGAATTTAAACCGGATTTAGTTATAGGGACAGGTGGATATATATGTGGACCTGTAATGAAAGCAGCAAAAAAATTAAAAATACCATATATGCTACACGAAAGTAATGCATTTCCAGGAGTAGCAGTTAAACTTCTTGCTAAAGATGCAAAATGTGTAATGGTAGGTTTTGATGATGCAAGGGAAAGATTACACAAAAAAGCTAACGTTATATATACAGGAACACCTGCTAAATTTGGTGAAGAAGATATATTTAGATTAAATAAAGAACAATGTTTAGAAAAACTAAATTTAAATAATATAAATAAGAGAATTATTTTAGTAACTTGTGGAAGTCAAGGTGCTAAAAGAGTAAATGAAGTTGTTTTATCTATGATTAAAAAGTATCAAGATAAAAATGTATATTATATCCTTGTTACAGGGGATAAAAACTATGATGAAGTCTTAAAGTTAAAAGAAGAAGCAGAAAAAGAAATAGGACATAGTTTAGACGAATTCTTAAGGCTTGAGAAATTTATATTTAATATGGATGAAATGTATAAAGTAGCAGATTTGTGTATTACTAGAGCAGGTGCTATGACAATTAGTGAGCTTGCACTATCACATAACCCTTCTATTTTAATACCTTTACCAACTGCTGCAGAAAATCATCAGTTCTTTAATGCAAAAGTTTTAGAACAAGTAGATGCAGCTAGAATAATCGAACAAAAAGACTTAACAGAACAAAAATTAAATGATGCAGTATTAGAAATAATTGCAGATAATGAAAATATTAATAGAATGGGAGAAAATGCAGCAAAAGTAATAGTAAAAAATGTAGAAGAAAAAATATATGAATGTATAAAAATGAAGTAGGTGATGTATGTGAAAAACAGTAGGACAAGTACGAAGAAAAACAATATTAAATCTAAAAATAATATAAGAAAAAATAGTACTAGTCCTTCTAGTACTAAACCTAAGAATATACAAAAAAGTAAAACAAGTACAACTACAAATAAAAAAATAGTAACTCAAACTAAAAAAATGCCAAATAAAAACGTTCAGATGAAGAATACTCAAAATAGAAATGTGCAACAAAGAAAAGTACAGACTATTAGAAAATCAGATGATGATATAATTCAGTTTAATCCAGATAATGAACGTAAGTATATGGAAGCATTAAGACAAGATGAAAATAAAAATGTAAAAAAAGATAATACAAAAGATAAAAGAGAAAGTAAGAAAAATTCAATTAAACCTACAACAGTATTAAAAATTACATTTTTTATAGCATTTTTAGTAGTTATGGTGTATTTAATCTTTACATTTGAAACTTTTAATTTAGAAAATATAACTGTTGAAGGAAATGAAAAATATACTGATGAAGAAATAATAAATGCATCAGGATTAAAGATAGGAGAAAATGTACTTAAACAATTAATAAATCATAATAATATAGATTTATCTTATGTTTCTAGTCAAGAGTATCATTATTCGTTTCCAGATGCTATTACCATTGAAGTAAAAGAAAGATATCCACTTTATATTGCTAAAGATAAAAATACTCAAAAATATTACAAGTTAGACAATGAAGGATATCTGTTAGAAGAATGTAGTTTAGATTCTAAAAATGAAGAGATTCTGGTAGAGGGATTTGCTTTTGAAGAAGAGGTAAATCTAGGAGAAAAAATCAATGATGTATACTTGCACAAAATTAGTATATATAATGATATAAAAAAATTGCTAGAAAGCAATGAAATACAAGGAACTATAACAAAAGTCAACTTTGCTAATTCCTTGACAATAATTACCTTAAATGATAAACTTAATATTGTATTTGCTAACGATTCTAATTTGGAATATAAAGTGACATTCCTTAAAGGAATTATAGAGCAAAATGGTGGTATGGTAGAAGGAACTATAGATATGAGTATAGATAATCCTGTCTATTCAAAGTATGATTAAGGAGTGATCAAAATTGGAAAAAGACACCAAAAAAACAAAAAAGAATAATAAAATTATTGAATATTTACACAAAAATTCAATACCTACATATTTGTCTATAGGAATATCGCTGTTTTTACTTACAGTTATGATTACAGCTCAAGTTACAACTATGAATAACTCAGAAGCCATACTTCAAGGTAAGAGGGAAAGCGAACTTGCAGATTCATTAGTAATCTTACAAAGAGATTATGACGAATTAAAATTAAAATACGAAGAAAGCCAAAAAATCGTTGAAGAATATCAAACAAATTCAGCTACAAATGATACTTTAATTGCTTCAATGAGAAAACAAATAGAAACATTAGGACTTTTAGCTGGTACAACAGATGTACAAGGTGAAGGTATAACAATAGTTTTAGAAGATGGAAATACAGCAGATTCTTTAGTTCATGATAGTGACGTGCTAACGTTGGTAAATGAATTAAGACTTGCAGGTGCAGAAGCTATAAGTGTAAATGAGCAAAGAATTATAACAACTTCTGCAATTAGATGTGTTGGACCTGTAATACAAGTAAACTATCAAAAAGTAGCTGCTCCATTTAAAATTAAAGCTATTGGTAATGCTCAATATTTAGAAAGTGCATTAACAATAAAAAATGGTGTTGTTGATGTATTAAAAGGATATGGACTTAAAGTTACTTTAACAAGAGAAACAAACATTGAAATTCCAAAATATGATGGAGCATTATCTTTCAATTATGCAAAACAAGGAGAGAAATAGTATTATGGTTGGACTTTTAATATTAGTAGTATTTATATTATTTGGAATTATAATAGGACAAAATGTTATTATTCCATATTCAAGTTATCAGTATGTTGCAGTAGCAATACTTGCATGTCTAGACTCTGTATTTGGAGCTTTAGCAGCAAGTACTGGTAAAAATTTTAAAATGAAAATATTTTTATCTGGATTTTTCTTTAATGCAATATTTGCTATGTTTTTAGTATACCTAGGTGAAATACTAAATGTTGAAATATACTTAGCAGCAGTTATAGTATTTGGCGGAAGAATATTAAATAACTTCTCTATAATAAGAAGAGATTTAATGGACAAAGCTCATACAAATAGAAAAAAATATAAAATGAAGAAAAAAGATTCTAATAATGCAATAAAAGCAGATGTAGAAGTAACAGAAGAAAATATTTAAATTAGGAGGTATTTATATATGAAAAATTCTGAAATTAGAGCAGAAGCAAGAAACCTACTTTATGATAACTGGGGAAAATATATAGGATTAAACTTTTTATATTTTCTAGTTATTTTTGGAGTAACTTTCGTACTTACACTTATACCAATTATAGGACCAATTTTAAGTTTTGTTTTTTCATTAGTATGTACAGTTCCACTAGCATATGGATATGCTATGAATTTTGTTAAAATTAGAAAAGATCCATCAGCTAGTTGTATAGACTTTTTAGAATTAGGATTTTCAAATTTTGGAAAAGCATGGGCTCTTGCAGGTTGGAGTATAGTTAAACTATTAGTACCAACACTTCTAGTTTTTGGTTCAGCAATTATAGCAGCGGTATATATGGGAACTATTGTTGCCGATGGTGATATACCAACTTTGGGTAATATCATGCTTGTATATTTAATTCTTTTACCATCATATATTTTCTTATATGCTAGAACATTATTATATGCATTTGCACAATATGCAGCTATATACAATCCAAATATACGTGCAAGAGATTGTTATACATACTCTGCTAAACTTATGAAAGGTAAAAGATGGAAATATATTGGATTATCTCTATCTTTCTTTGGATGGATGTTGACAGGGCTAATTACATGTGGAGTAAGTTATATTTTCTTAATGCCATACATATCTCTAGCAAGTTTATGCTTCTATGAAAGTTTAGCTGGAGAAAATAACGATTCACCAAATGTTATGGATTGGGATAGTGTAAATGCAGTAATGGAAAATAAATAATGAAAAATATATTAGAATAGGAAATGTAGAAATACATCTCCTATTTTTTTCTATATTAAAATCATTTTTTATTTAGTTGAAACTAAAAGATAAATATAGTAAAATGGAGATATACAACTATTGAATAGAAAGGACATGCAAATGGATAATAAAAAAAGAAAACCAATATATTATTTTATAAAAAGAATATTAGATGTTATTATTTCATTAATTGCTTTGGTGCTAATATCACCTTTGTTTTTAGTTGTATCTTTAGCTATAAAAAAAGATTCTAAAGGTTCCGTATTATATAAACACAAAAGAATCGGAAAAAATGGTAAATCTATAGAAGTATATAAGTTTAGAAGTATGTATCAAAATTCTGAACAGCAATTAGAGAATTTATTAAAAAATTCTAAAATTAAAGATGAATGGGAAGAAAATTTTAAATTAAAAAATGATCCAAGAATAACTAAAGTGGGAAAATTTTTAAGGAGAACATCATTAGATGAGTTGCCACAATTTTTTAATGTAATTAAAGGAGACATGAGTATAGTAGGACCACGACCAGTTGTTTCTGATGAAATAAAAAAATTTGGAAATGATAAAGAAAAAATTTTAAGTGTTAGACCTGGACTAACTGGTTGGTGGGTGTGTAATAGAAATGAAGATACAACATATGATGAAAGAATACAATTAGAACTTTATTATGTAGATAAGCAAAGTTTTATATTAGATACTAAATGCTTTTTTAAAACAATAAATTCACTTTTAAAAAAAGAAGGGGAAAATAATGGAGAAAATAAACTATAGTGTATTGATGTCTGTATATTATAAAGAAAATCCAGAGTGGTTGGATTTAGCTATTAATAGTATGCTAAATCAGACAATATTAACGAATGATTTTGTAATTATAAAAGATGGACCTTTAACTAATGAATTAGATGATGTGATTAATAAGTATTTGTTAAAGTATCCTAATCTATTTAATATAGTTGCATTAGAAAAAAATGTGGGATTAGGAGCTGCTTTAAAAATTGGTGTAGAGAAGTGTAAAAATGAGTGGATTGCAAGAATGGATTCGGATGATTATTCTATACCAACAAGATGTGAAAAACAATTAAAAAGAATTATAGAAAATCCTAATCTTGATATTGTAGGTTCATGTATAGCTGAATTTGAAGATAATATAGATAATATTCGTGCATATAGAATTTTGCCAGAAAATAATGAAGAAATTTTAAATTTCTCAAAAAAAAGAAATCCATTTGGCCATCCATCTGTAATGTTAAAAAAGTCTAAAGTAATTGAAGCAGGAAACTATGAATCTTGGCATTTATGTGAAGATTATGAACTATGGGTTAGAATGATTGAAAATGGAGCTAAATGCTACAATTTTAAAGAAAACTTAGTATATATGAGAGTTAATGATAATTTTTACAAAAGACGTGGAGGTATAAAATATTTAAAATCAATATTGAAATTAAAGACACATTTATATAGAAAAAGATTCTTTTCTTTTAAGCAATATTTTATTTCTTCAGCAGCTCATATTTTTATATGTTTACTTCCTAACAAAATAAGAGTTATTTTATATAAAAAAATATTAAGAAAAAGTGTAAAGAGTTGATAACGATGAAAGAAAATAGAACAAAAAATACTATTAGAAACGTTAAAGCAGGAGCAATAGTTCAAATAGTTAATAAAGTAATGGCTTTTATAGTAAGAACTGTATTTATTAAAGTTTTTAGTTCGGAATATTTAGGAATTAATGGATTATTCAGTAGTATTCTAACAGTGATTGCTTTTGCCGAACTAGGAATGAGTACAGCTTTAAATTATTATATGTATAAGCCAGTTGCTTTAGAAAATAAAGAAAAAATTAAAAGTTTAACAAAATTTTATAGAGAAACTTATTGCATAGTTGGTATAATAATATTTTTACTAGGAATTGGAGTAATTCCATTTTTAGATGTGATAGTAAATACTACAGAAAATATTCATGAAAATATAATATTAATTTATATACTTTTCTTAACGGATACAGCAGTTTCATATTTTGGAGCTCATAAAAAAGCTGTAATAAATGTGCATCAACAACAGAGTGCGATAGATAATATTGATAGTGTTTTTTATTTTGTTAAAAGAATATTAGAAATTATATTTTTAATATTAACTAAAAACTATATTGTTTATTTAGTTATGCAAATTTTAGGCACGGTGATTGAGAATCTCATAACTATTTTTAAAGCCAATAAGATGTATCCATATTTAAAGGAAGAAAAAGTAGAGAAAATATCTAAAAAAGAGAAGAAGAAAATGCTCAACAGTGCTAAAAATTTTGTTATATATAGGATGGGATTAGTACTTATAACTAGTACAGATAACATATTAATCTCAATATTTACAGGGACTAGCATTGTTGGTTTAGTTGCTAATTATACCTTGATAATAAATTCAGTAAAATTAATAATATCATCTGCTTTAAATTCAGTTGCAGCAAGTGTTGGAAACTTAAATGTTTTAGGTGATAAAAATAAAAAAGAAAAAATTTTTTATGATATAAATTTTATTAATTATATTGCATATTCTTTTATAGGAATTATATTTATGTTTGTATTAAATCCTTTTATTGAAATGTGGCTTGGCGGAATATATGTATTAGATATATGGGTAGTAGTAGCTTTAAGTATAAACTTCTTTATAGAAGGATTAAGAGAAACGAGTTATATATATAGGAGTACTTTAAACTTATTTGATAAAGCGAAGTCAATGCCGTATATTAGTACGATGCTTAATATAATTTTATCAATTACATTATTTAAATTTTTAGGAATAGCTGGAATATTTATTGCTACAGCTTTTTCTAAATTATTTACATATTTATTATTTGATACATATTTAATATATAAATATGAGTTTAAAAAATCTATGAAAGAATATTTAAAAATATCTTTAAAGTATATAAGTATTTTTAGCCTAATCATGATTATTAGTATAATTATATACAATATTTTAAATGTTGAAGGTATTTTAGGAATTTGTATAAATTTATTTATAGGAATTTTAGCTAAAGTAACAGATGTTCCAACAGGAACAAGCCAAGTGCCAGAGTCATTCTTAGTAGATATACCAATGACAAATGCTACAGGAGATGCTTGGGTTTATGATATTGCAGTTGAACCTAAAGTAGCAACTGCAGCAGGTTCTGTTATATTAAATAAAATTGATGAAGATGGTAGAAGATTAGTAGGAACTACGTTTACTGTACAAGTAAGTAGTAAGGTTTCAGATAATACTTGGTCTACATGGGCTGGATATGTACCAGAAGGGGGAAGTTCAGTACTTCAATTAACAACAAATAATGATGGACAAATAACAGTTGAAAATTTACCAATAACAATAGATGGTAAAGAAGTAAGATTTAGATTCTTTGAAGAAAGTGTATCTGATTCAGATGAAAAGGAATATGATTATATTATAAACAACAGTAAATTAGATTATTTCTATGTACAAGAAAATGGAAAAACAGTTGTTGTACATGCTGATGGAACATCTGAACAACCTGCAGATGTTGGTAGAATTCAAATGATAAACGATAAAACAGGTGTTACAAAAACTCTAAAAAGAGATGATGGAACATATTTTGACCAAATAAGTGCAGGAATAACAGATACATTAGATTATAAAATTGAAATAGATGTACCTTCTAGAATAGCAGAGCTAAGAACTTTTGAAATGGTGGATGAATTACCAGTTGGTATAAAAGATAGACACAATTTGAAAATTGTTGGTGTTAAAGATGGTGCAGAAACTACTTTAACAGAAAATAATGTTTATACTAAAACTGAAACAGAAAAAGTTCTTACTTTAGTTTTCACACCTGCTGAACTTTCAGGATATGATACAGTTAAGATTACATATAATGCATATATAGATATAGAAAATGCGGATATTGGTTTTATGGGATTCTTTGCTAATAGTAAGAATACAAATAAAGCAAAACTTACTTATACAAATAATATAAATGCAAGTGGAAGTCAAGTTTCTACAAGAGATGATTATGCATTTGGATATGTACAAACAGGTGGATTAAAAATTAAAAAAGTAGATTCAGCAGGAAATGTATTACCAGGTGCTGTATTCAAAATTGCGGAAACAGAAGCAGATGCTAAAGCTGGAAATTTCTTAAAAGACTATGAAGGAAACGAAATTGTAGCGACATCTGGGGAAGATGGATATGCAATTATAAATGGTTTAGCATATAATGATGATGGAGTATTATATTATCGAGAAAGTGATACAAGTTATCAAGCTAAAGATTATTATTTAGTGGAAACACAAGCTCCATCATATACTGAAACAACTGATGAAGGAGAAGTAACTAAATACTATAAATTATTATCTAAACCTTTAAAAGTTACAGTAACTGGATATTCACATAATGATACAATAGAAGTTGTAAATAGAAAAGAATTAGAACTACCATTAACAGGTGGTATTGGTATAGCTATATTTGCAGTAGTTGGTATAACAATAATGGCAATGTCAGTTGCAGCAAATAAAAAAGAAGCTAAAGATAGTGCAAATGTATAAATAAAATGATATAATTAAAGTCCATTTAAGTCTATGATTTAAGTGGACTTTTATGCAATTAAAATAAGGAGTGAATATGAAAAAAATAATAGAAAAATTTGGAATTATCTTTTTAGCAGTAATTATATTTATAACAACATTTTTAATTGGTACTCCTTTAAAAAGTGAAAATGTATTTATTATTAACATAGTAGTAAATTTAATTAGTATAATTTATTATATAAGTTGTATTATAAAAAAAGAAAAAATAATAACTAATAAGTTAGATGCATTTTTTATATTATTAACCTTTTCATCTACAATACCGCTAATATTTAGGTCGTATGCGAGTTTATCTGAAACTATTTATATGATAATTAAATATTTTAGTGTATTGAATATTTATTTTCTTGCTAAAAATGAATGTGGAAAAGATAAACAAAATATAGGTACGATAATAACGTGTATAATTATAGGGATATTGGGATTGTGTTTTATAGGTCTTGATGAAATAAATTCAAATGAACTTAGGTTTTTTAAAGATTCACTAAATTACGAATTTGTACTTTATGATGAAGAAAGAATAGGATCTTTATTTTCATATCCTAATACTATGGCAATAGTTGCTGCTATTGGAATATTTTTAACTATTGGAGAAATAATAAAAAATAAAAATAATAATTTGAAATATATGTATTTACTAGTTCTAGCAGTAATGGGAATAACGCTTATTCTTACATATAGCAGATTAGTATATATTGTTTTTGCATTTACATTATTAATATACTTACTATTGTATTTAAGAAAGTATGATATGAAAAGTTTCTTTTTAAAACGTAAAAGAAACTTTATAATAGGAATAATTACTATAGTTGTGTTAATTATTTCTTACATTGCAATTGGACTAAATTTAGATTCAGAACTAGTTATAGAGAGCAAATATCAAAAGATTTTATATACTGTAAAGCCAAATGAAGACTATATTTTTAAATTTAAAGTAACTTCACCTGGAATAAAAGTATTTATAACTGAAAAAAATAAATTTTTTGATAGTGTAAATACAAGTAATTATGAATATAGTGAATTAAATAACGAAGACGTAGAAATTAAAATACATACATTAAATGAAACATCTGTTATATACTTAAATATTGAAAATTTATCTGAACAAGGTGTTTCTAAAATAACAGAAAGTACCTTAAATGATGAAAAATTAATATTAAAACATAAATTGTTACCAACAAATGTAATAGATAAAATAGAAAGTATCAGTTTGAATAATAAAAGTGCTTGGGAAAGATTTACTTTTGTTGGAGATGCATTAGAATTAATAAAAGATAATTGGCTATTTGGATACGGTGGAGAAGCATGGAATAATTTACAATATAAGATTCAAGATTATAATTATGGTGCAAGAGAAGTACACAATTATATTATTCAAGCTTTTTTAGAATTTGGAATAATTGGATTTGTTGCAACAATTTTAATAATTGTATGGTTCGTAAAAAAAATTATTGAAGATATAAAAAATAAAAATTATGATATAAGAATATTGAGTATAGAAGTAGCTATTTTAGCATTAATTATTCATAGTATATTAGATTTTAATATGTCTTTTATGTATGTCTTAATGTTGTATTCAATAATGCTTGCTATTTTAAGTTCGCAAGAGGAAAAAATACATATTAAATACAATAGAACATTTACAATTATTTTAATAATTACATCTTTAATATCATTTACTATTTCTTCTTTAGAAAAATATTATATAGAAAGTACAAGATTTATTGTTGAAGGAAAAGAATATGAAAAACTCGAGTTGTTTGAAAATATGTATAAAATATTACCTTTTAATACAAACTTGCAAGAGCGATTATATTTAGCATACAAATCAGAAGAAAAAAATAATATAGATAAAATGATTGAAATTAAAAGAAACAATATAGATAGCGAAACTTATAGTGAAGAAAATGTAAATTTAAGTAATGTTTTAGAATATGTTAAATTATTGAGTGAAAGTAATTCTTTAACTGTAGAAGAACAAGAATATATATATGAACATATAGTTCAAACAGAAGGAACTGTAAAATATCAACCATATGAAGTTATCAAGAGATGGCAAAATATGTATAATTTAACAGAGTATATAAATGATGCAAACATAAAAGAACAATTAATCAAAGAATTCAATTTATATAAAGAGTATGTTTTAGACTATACTAATTGCAGATATGACAAAAATATGCTTACACATTTTAAAAATGAAATAAAAAATATAGAATATAAAATATATTAGAATAGGAAGTGCTTAGGCATTTCTTATTTTTTTTATCTTAAAACGCAAATGATTTGCTTTTTAACTTGACATAATAACAAAACCGTGGTATACTAAACCCAGATTTTCAAATAGTAACCAAATGATAATTCAGGAGGTGAGGAATAGTAGTATCATTAGTACTATTTGTAAAAAAAATATATAATTTAAAAAGGAGTGTATTGCTATGAATAAGATAGTAAAAATTGTTTTATTATTTATTGTAGTAGTTTTAGTTGCTACAACATTTAGCTTAGTATTACTAAATGATTCTAAAGAAGGAGAAATTGCTAAAGAAAGGACTGTGGTTATAAATTATAATCCAGATAACTATGCTTCTTCTGTATTTCAAATAGCAAAAGAAAAAGGTATTTTTGAAAAATATTTACCAGAGGATGTTAAAATTGAGTGGACTACACTTACATCTGCATCAGATATTAGAGACTCTATGGTAGCTGGAGATATAGATATTGGTACACCAGGAATAATGGCGTACATGACAGCTATAGATAATGATATGCCTCTAACAATAATGAGTTTTTATGGATATGCAACAGTTAAAGCATATACAAATCAAGAAAATATAAACTCAATAGCAGATTTTAACACTGGAGATCAAATTAGTATAAGCGGTCTTGCTTCAAATCCGCAAGCAGCATATTTAGCAGCTTTAAAAGAAGACCGGATTGGATGTTGAAAAATATAACAAAATGTTAGTTAAAATACCAAATAGCGAAGCTATTTCTATGCTAGAAACAAATAATCAAATAAAGGGAAGTATCTTATCTTTCTCTGCAAATCTAAAAGCAGAAAAATTAGATAATGTTCATATGATAAGAGACTTTACTGATGTAATACAAAAATATAGTATAGGTACAGCTTTAATAGCAAATACACAATTTTATAATGAAAATCAAGATATATGTGAAGCCATAAGAAAAACTCAAAATGAAGTTATTGAAAACTGGGAAAAAGATTTTGAAGAAAATGCACAATTACTTGCAAAACAATACAACTGTGATATTGAGGATGTTAAAGATTTAATGATAACTCAGCCACCTACAGATAAACTTACAGGATTTAATGATCTTGCAAATTTATTATATGAAGCAGATATGCTTAGCAAACCTTTAAAACTAGAAGACTTACCAAATTATAATTCTATTCCAAGATAAAAAATATATTATAGGAGGCTTTATATGAAAAGTAAAATTTTAAAGTCTAATATATTTTGGATAGTTTGCATTATAATAGTTTGGGAAGCCGTATCTAGATTAGGGATTGTTTCACAATATGTTTTGCCACCATTTACTAAAGTTTTTAGTGAGCTAGTAAATGAAGTTAAAGATGGAGAAATATTAATACAGGTGCTAAATTCTTTTAGAATAGTACTATCCGGAATAATATTTAGTATTATATTATCTGTAATTGTATTAATTTTATGTGATAAATTTAAGTACTTTGAGAATTTCATTAAAACCATATGTAATATTTTATCGCCATTACCAAGTGTAGCAATATTACCTATTGTAATTATCTGGATGGGAATAAATGACAATGCGATGCTAGTGTTAGTTATTCATAGTGTACTTTGGCCAATGATTACCAACTTGATAGAAAAGGTACAATCAATCCCGGTCGTTTACCATGACTTTTGTTCAAATATTCAAATGCGGTTCAGTTAGAAAAGTTGTATGCATATATTTAATGCTAATATTACCTGGTGTAATTGCAGCCGCTAGAATTCGGATGTGGCCGTGCTTGGAGATCTATTATTAGTTCAGAAGCAATTTTTGGAATAATAGGGACTTCAGGTGGCCTTGGTATGTATATTTATATAAATAGAGCATACGGAAATCTGACAAAAGTGATGGTAGGGGTTCTGTTAATAATTATGATCAGTGTAATCATAGACAAATTTTTTGTTATGCTAGAAAGATTCACTGTCAAGAAGTGGGGGATGTCATATGAGAAAAAATAATATTTTAGAAGTTAAAAATTTGACACACACTTTTATAAATGACAAAAAAGAAAATACTGTGTTAAAAGATATTTCTTTTGAATTACAAAAAGGCGAAGTATTAAGTATAATTGGAAAGTCAGGATGTGGTAAATCAACATTATTAAGAATAATAGCAGGTTTTTTATGTCCTTGTTCAGGAAGTATTTTAATAAAGCGGAGAAGAACACGTAAAGCCTACTAAAAATGTTATTTATTTACAGCAAGATTACAACCAATTATTACCTTGGCTTACAGCTATAAAAAATATAGAACTTCCACTTAAAAGTTTTATGAGTAATGATAAAGAAATAAGACAAAAAGCAGAACAGTTAATTAAACTAGTAGATTTGGAAGAGCATAGCAACAAGTATCCATATAAATTATCTGGTGGACAAAAACAAAGAGTAGCTTTTGCTAGAGCTTTGATATTAAATCCAGATTTAATATTAATGGATGAACCGTTTGCAGCTCTGGATATTTCAACAAGAGAAGCATTACAAAAATCTACTAAAGAAATAGTAACTAAAATGCAAAATACAGTATTGTTTGTTACACATAATATTAATGAGTCGTTATATATGGCAGATAAGATGTTAGTTTTGGGAAAAGAAGGTAATTACTTTATTGACAATCCTAAAAGTACATCAAAGGAAGAACTTAAAAAACTATTATAGATTAAAACTGTTGACAAACTGTCAACAGTTTTATTTTTTTGTCTTAATACTTTTTATATATTTAATATATTTTACTTGTTATATTTAACTTTAAAATTCATATAATGAATTGAGGTAGATAATATGAAATATTTAAAAAATTATTTAATTGCACTTTTAAGTTTTGCAGTATCAATAACGTTATTTTTAATAATAATATCTTTAGTTTTTGCTTATACTAATATAAATGATACATTTATTGACTCAGCTATATTTTTAGCAATGTCTTTATCTGCATTTATATCTTCATTTTTTCTATGTAAAAAGATAAAGAAACAAGGATTAATTCATGGTATATGTGTAAATGCGATAAGTGTATTAATTATTTTTGTAATATCATGTATATTAAATGGAAGTTTTAGTATTACTAATACTTTAGGAATATATATAGCTATTTGCTCTTTAACAGGAGTAGTTGGAGGAATACTTGGTGTAAATGTATAACAAGAAAAAAAGAATATTAATAATGGTAAGTATAATATCAATTATAAGTATCATAACTACAAGTATATATCTAGGTATAAATAAAAGAGAGCAAACTATAGCTTGTTCTCTAAAAGAAAAAGAATATTGTGTCGGTGGAGAAGCAGTAGGTATTAAGCTTCTTGCAAGTGGTGTCTTAGTTATGGGAGTAGAACGTGAAGAACTTCCTTTAGAAATAGGAGATATAATATTAGAGGTAAATGGTTCTAAAATTGAAACAGGAGCTCAACTTGAAGAATATGCAGATCTTGGAAAACCATTAGAACTCACAGTTTCAAGAAATAATGAATACTTAAAATTTAAAATTGAACCTAAATTAAATGAAAATACTAAATTATATAGACTAGGATTATGGGTAAAAGATAGCAGTGCAGGTGTTGGAACAGTAACTTTTTATGAGAAAGATACTGGAAGATTTGCAGCACTTGGGCATGCGATAACAGAAACGGCAAATCAATATATTTTACCAATAACAACAGGTGGAATAACTAAAACAGAAATATATATGATTAAAAAAGGTGTAGCTAAAATTCCAGGCGAACTTAAGGGTATGATTACTAACGAAACGATAGGCCAGATTTACTGCAATACTGAAAATGGAATTTTTGGAATGGTAGAGAATAAAGAATTATATGAATCAAATGAAACAATAGAACTAGGAAGGAAAGAAGATATAGAACTTAAAGAGGCATACATATATGTTACTTTAGATGATAATGTTAAGAAAAAATATAGTATAGAAATAGAAAAAGTATATTTAAACTCAGAAGGAAATAAAAATATAGCAATAAAAATAACAGATGAAGAGTTACTTGCTAAAACAGGTGGAATTGTGCAAGGAATGAGCGGAGCTCCAATTATTCAAAATGGAAAGCTAATAGGTGCTATTACTCACGTATTTCTAGACAATCCTGAAAGAGGATATGGAGCTTTTATTGAGAATATGATTGAAGATATGAATAGCCTATAAAAAACGTAACTATTTTATAAAGTTTACAAAATCACGTATTTAACACGTGATTTTTTTTCTTTAAATAATGGTTGAATTTGTATAATACAGTATGGTATAATACAAAAGCAAGAAAGTTAAAAAACTTTAGGAGGATATTATGAAAAAGAAAAATAACATTGTAAAAATAGTAGTTGCTATAATACTAGTTGTAGCAGTAGTCGGTGGGATATTACTAGTTGTAAATAGAGCACCAGAAGGTGTACAAAGTACAATAGGAGAAAAAGTTTGGCTAGAAGCACATCAAGATTTAGCTGTTGAAGATGCAGGTAATAAAATTGTTTTAAAAATAGATTCTGATTTAGATTTTGATAAAACTGCTGAATCTTATTCTTACGAAGTACCATACGTTCTAGAAGTAAATGATATAGAATATAATGGAACTCATACTTTTAGCAAAGGTTATGCTATACATAGTGAAGATAATGACATGCCATATCAAGTTGGTATTTTAGATTTTGAAACTGGTAAAATACAAGTAATTATAAAAAATAAATAATTGGAGGCAGTATGAAAAATTTAATCTTTTCTCATAAAAGTGACATTGATGGAATGGGTGGAGTAGTGCTATTAAAACTTGCACGAGAAAATGTAGACTATGAGCTTTGTGAGACTTTTAATGTTAATAATAAATTTCAAAAATATTATCTAGATAAAACTATATATGATTATGATAATATCTACATAACAGATTTATGCCTTGATGCTGAAAATCTCGAGATAATAAAAAATGATGAAATATTAAATAAAAGAGTTAAAGTATTTGACCATCATAAGTCGGTACTAGATTTTAATTCATATGATTTTGTTAGTGTTATTGTAAAAGATGAAAATGGATTATGCTGTGGAACAAGTTTGTTCTATAATTACTTAGTAAAGAATAATATATTAATTGAAAATGAAGCTTTAAGTAAGTTTACAGAACTTACAAGAAGATATGATACATGGGAATGGAAAAATATATATAATGATGAAGCTGCAAGAGATTTAAGTATATTATACGAGTCTGTTGGTGCTGAAAAATATATAGACATTCTTTATGAAAAGCTAAAAAATAATACAAAATTTAGTTTTTCAAATGTTGAAAAGTCTCTTATAGAAAATAGAAAAATTAAAATGAGTGAAAAAGTTTTATTTTATACTGGAAATATTGTGTATAAAGAAATGTTTGGATTAAAAGCTGGAATTGTTTTTATATCATATGAATATAGAAATGAAGTTGCACAATTTTTAATAGATAACAACTATGATATAGATTTCGTAATGATGGTCGCAATAGATCAAGGAACTGTTTCATATAGAAGTATAAAATCGGGAGTTAATGTAAGAATTGTTGCAGAAAAAATGGGCGGTAAAGGTCATGATAGTGCAGCAGGAAGTACAATAACACCAGAACAAAAAGAGAAAATATTAAACATATTATTATCATAAAAGCTTCAATATTGAAGCTTTTATATTTTTTTGTTATAATTTTGAAGGGAAGGTGAAGCTATGAAAAGAAAATTTTTAACGAATACATATTTAAGAGGCGTAGATAATTATATGATGATGCAACTTGAAGATAAGGAATTAAATTGTTATTCAGTAATAAAAAAAGTAAATAGCATAGATAAACCATATATAACAACACATGTAGGAAAAGATATCTGTCTATTAAAAGAGGGATATTATATGGTAGAGTATCTACCAAAAGATGAACATTATGGTGTAAGAGTGTTTTTAGATGATGAAAAAGAAACTATTTCATATTATATCGATATTATAGATAGTATAGGAATTGAAGTGGGAAAAGGACTATACTATGATGATTTATATCTAGATATTACAATAGATAGAGTAAATGATGATATTGTAAGAGTATGGGATGAAGATGAGCTTCAAAAAGCACTAGAGGAAAACGACATTGACCAAATTCAATATGATATGGCTTATTCAATTTTAAATAAACTACTAGAAGAAATAGCAGAGGGGAAAAATATATTTGTAAATAATGACCATAAAAAATATATTGAGGAGAAAATGAAATAATGAAAAGATGGAGTTTTGATGATGATGCATTATTAGAGCTTGTAATAAAAGGAAAAAAGAAAGCTACAGCTAGTGTGTATGAAGAAAAAGAAGTACCACAAATAGGTGAGGAAAATATAATAACTAGAAATGGAATTGATGCTTGTAAAATACGTATAACAGGATATAAAGTTTTTAAGTTTAAAGAGGCAAAAGAAGAAGACGTTGTTAAAGAAGGCGAAGGAAATTTAGAAGTGTGGAGAAAGATACACATAGACTTCTTTAATAAATATCACAAAGATTTTAATGAGGATACGTTAATTCTATTTGAAGAATTTGAACTTGTAGAAATATATGAATAAGATGAGTTTTTTACTCATCTTATTTTTATGCTATTGAAAAAGAAACAAGTATATAATATAATGGTGTACGGAATTGGGGGATGTTTTATGGTAAGAATTGCTAATCTAGAAGATATAGAAGAAATATATAATTTAAATACAGAATTATTTGTTGTACTAAATGAGTTAAAGGAGAATATATATAATCCAATTGGATTTCCAAGAGAGTATATATCTACTATGATTAGAGCAGATAATTCAGATTACATTTTAATTGAAGACGATGATAAAGTAGTAGGATATGCATTAGTAGAAAAAAGAGCTGCACCAATTCAAATATATGAATGCTTTAAAAAAGATGAGTTTGCATACATAGATGAAGTAATAGTACTTCCAGAATATCGTTCAAAGGGATATGGTAAAATTTTAATAGAGGAAGCTACTAAATGGGCAAAGACAAGAAATTTAACAAGTTTAGAATTAAATGTGTTAAGTAACAATTATAGTGCAAGAGCTTTTTATGAAAATGCAGGCTTTGAAGAATATCAACTAAAGCTAAGAAAGGAGATATAAGTGGGGGAAGTTATTGAAAAGGGAAATGTAAGTATAATGTTTTCTGCACCACATAGTGCAGATCATTTACGAAAAGGCAAAATTAAACCTAAAGAGATTAACACAGATACTTTGGTAAAAGAGCTAAAAGCTTTAAAAGATGTAAGTATTATATATAAAACAGAGTCTTTAACAGAAGATGCAAATTGGGATAAAGAATGTAGATATAAGACTATTTGTAAAGAATATGTATTAAATAATAATATAAACATCTTTTTAGATATACACGGTATGGATTACAAAAGAGAAGAAGACATATGCATAGGTACTGCTTATGGAAGAAATATACTAGAAAGAATAGACTTACAAAATATATTAGTAGAAACGTTTAATGAATATGGATATAGTAAAGTAACTATAGATAAACCTTTTAATGCAAAAGGTGCTAATTGTATGAGTTCATATATAAATAGAGAATGTAATATTCCAGCTTTTCAAATTGAGATAAATAACAAATACAGATATAAACCTTGTGAGGAGTATGATTTCAAGAACTTGGTAGATTGTTTTTGTAGGATTGTAGAAAGGTTGAAAATATAAATATTAAGTGATATAATACAGTTACGAAATAAATATCTCAATTTATTTTGTTCCTCTAAAATGGGAATTTGTGATGTACGACAATGACCAAGATGCTTGTCGTGCATCATTTTTTATTGTATTTAAAACAATAGTATGATATAATATAGATGTCAATTAAATTTTAAAGTTTAATTGATTATTTTTCATTTACGTCCCTTCTTTAAGGGAAGATACAGCAATGCTGACTTACGCTAATGACCAATATACTTAACGTAAGTCAGTATATTTATTAAGATTGGATAGTTATATATGGGTATATTACATAATAATTCTTGTAAGATTATATAAGATGAATATTGTATAAAAATACAATTAGTTTTAGCATAAGTAAATTATAAAGTTTAGTCTCATTTGAGATTTCTACTTTTGCTTTAAGTTCTATTACCTTCTCTAATTTAAAATTAAATCTGTTTATTTTTGTGCTAATAGTACTCTCACCATTAGCTAATTTTAAAAAATGAAAAATATGTTTAAAGGTAGTAGTACATTTACTTTAATTGCAAAAACTAATTTTATATAACTATACAATACTTAATATAATCATTCTTATTACCTCCTAACGGAGTTAATTTTGGAGCAGAGAAATCTGCTCCTTTTTAAATATCTTGAAATTTGAATCTAAAAGTGATATAATATAAATGTATATAAGGTTTGTTTATTACCTTATGTACTTTTTGACTTGTGGAGCAGAGAAATCTGCTCCTTTTTATGTATCTTGAAAATTGACTTCAAAAGTGATATAATATAAATGTATATAAGGTCTTATGAACTACCTTATATACTTGATTATGTTTTAGGAGCAGAGAAATCTGCTCCTTTTTATGTATCTTGAAAATTGACTTCAAAAGTGATATAATATAAATGTATATAAGGTTTTACGAATTACCTTATATACTAAATTATACTTTGGGAGCAGAGAAATCTGCTCCTTTTTATATGTCTTGAAAATCGACTCTAAAAGTGATATAATATTCACATAAAACTGTATAGTCTATACAGGATATATATGAATAAGATTTTGCAGATTAGGCAAAATCAGAATAGTATATAAGATGTTTGAGTAAAACATGTATTAAAAGCCATTAGCTAGTGAATTCTTTTTTTGTAAGGAGGAATTTAGAATGTACAAGTCAAAATTAAGTAAAATAGCTAATGGTGAAGGAACTATTAGCAATAAAATAAACATATTTAATTTTAAATTAAAGGAGGTAAAAGAGCTTAAAGTAAAAGTAGAAATCTCAAGTGAGATTGATGCTTTAGATAAAAAATATGTATCAACATATTATACTAAGCTTCATGATTTGAGAGCATTACTTCAAGAAATAGAAGAAGATAACGAAATCTATTTCTTTGGAACTTTAAGTCCTATTGTAGAAAGTCTAAAACGTAAAATAGACTTAATATAACCTTTAATTAGAATTAAATTATTAAAAAGGGAATTCTGCCTGTATAAAAAAACTATACAGTTTGAATTCATGATGCTAATGGTGAAGTAGGCAAGGAAAAATTTAATCCTTGCTTTTTGTTTTTTTACATTTCAGTTTGACAAATCTAAACATCTATGTTATAATTCAAATCATGAATACATAAAACCGTAGATAAAGCAAAGTAGGTAATGGAGAATATATTTTAGAGAATGTATGTCACCGGCTGTAAGCATACTAATATACCACTACTGAAATTTCACTTTGGAGGTCTTGTTTTGAACGGTAACTCAATTAGGAACAAGCGGGTATGCCCGTGATAGCTTTTGAGAGCATTTACAATTTTGTAAATGAATATAGGTGGTAACGCGGAATTTAAAGTCATTTCGTCCTATGTAATAGGATGGAGTGACTTTTTTTATTGAAGGAGGAAAAAATGATGGAAGAAAAAATATCACTTTTAAGAGAAGAAGTAGTAGCTAAAATGAATGATGTTAAAACTGCTTCTGACGTAGAAAATATTCGTGTAGAATATTTAGGAAAGAAAGGTCTTGTAATTGAAATTCTTAAAAACTTAAAAAACGTAGAAGCAGATAAAAGAAAAGAAGTTGGAGAAAAAGCTAATGTTTTAAGAGTTGAAATTGAGAAAATGATTGAGACTAAAAAAGAAGAACTTAAGGAATTAGAATATGAAAATAGCATAAAAAATTCAGAAAAAATAGATATAACAATTCCAGTAGAAGATAAAGTTGGTTCTTTACATCCAATAACAATTGTACAAAGAGAACTAGAAGAAATATTTACTGGTATGGGATTTACAGTAGAAGATGGAAACGAAGTTGAAACAGAGTATAACAACTTTGAAGCAGTTAACGTTCCAAAATATCACCCTGCTAGAGATATGCAAGATACTTTCTGGCTTGAAAATGGTGAGTTATTAAAAACACAAACATCAGCTGCACAAAATAAAATAATGTTAAAATATGGTGCTCCTTTAAAAGCAATATTCCCTGGAAGATGTTTTAGAAATGAAGCTTTAGACGCATCTCATGAAAACACTTTCTTCCAAATGGAAGGTATGATGATAGATAAAGATGTTTCAATATCTAACTTAATATATTTCATGAAAACATTATTATCTGAAATATTCAAGAAAGATGTTGAAGTAAGACTTAGACCTGGATACTTCCCATTCGTTGAACCTGGATTTGAATTAGACATTAAATGTCCTTACTGCGATGGAAAAGGATGTAAAGTATGTAAAGGTGGAAGTTGGATAGAACTATGTCCTTGTGGAATGATACATCCAAATGTATTAAAAATGGGTGGAATTGATCCTGAAGAATATTCTGGATTCGCATTTGGACTTGGGCTTAGCCGTCTTGCTATGATGAAATATAATATTAACGACTTACGTGCATTAAATTCTTGTGATGTAAGAGTTTTAAAACAAATGAATATTAAGTAGGAGGAAAGTTAAATGTATATATCAATAAATTGGATAAAAGATTTCGTAGATCTAGATGGAATAGATGTAGAAAAATTAATATATAAATTTACAATGTCAACAGCTGAAGTAGAAGGTATTACTAAATATGGTCAAGATATAAATAATGTAATAGTAGCACAAATACTTAGTGTTGATGAAGTGGAAAATTCTAAAAAATTACATAAACTAATGGTAGATACTGGTAAAGAAAAACTACAAGTAATTTGTGGGGCTCCAAACGTTAAAGTAGGTGCAAAAGTAGCATTTGCTCAAGTTGGAAGTATTGTAGGTGGACAACAAATTGGTCAAGCAACTTTAGCTGGACAAATTAGTAATGGTATGTGTCTATCTGAAAAAGAACTTGGAATAAGTGAAGATCATTCAGGTATTATAATATTAGATGATGATGCTAAACTTGGTGAAGATATTAAAAATATTATCCCAGTAGATGATATTATTTATGAAGTAGATAATAAATCATTAACAAATAGACCAGACTTGTGGGGACACTATGGAATAGCAAGAGAAATTGCTGCTATTACTGGTAGAAAATTAAAACCATTAGATGTTGAAAATCTAGAATTATATAAAGATTTAGAACAATTAAGTGTTGGAGTAGAAGTTGAGGATGATGAAAATCCACTATGCTTAAGATATAGTGCTTTAAGAGTAGAAAATGTAACTAAAAAAGTTGCTTCTTGGAAAATGAAAGTAAGATTATTCTATTGCGGAATGAGAAGCATTAATTTACTTGCAGATATGACAAACTATATCATGTTAGAACTTGGTCAACCAATGCATGCATTCGATCAAGAAATAGTTGGAAGCATTAATGTTAAAACATTAAAAGAAGATGCTGAATTTACAACATTGGATAAGCAAACTAGAAAATTAGATAAAGGAACTCTAATGATTTGTAAAGAAGATGAACCAGTAGCAATTGCAGGTGTAATGGGTGGTTATGATAGTGAAATTACTGAAAATACTACAAAATTATTACTTGAATCTGCTAACTTCGATGCTGTAGCAATTAGAAAAACTGCTAGTAAAATAGATTTAAGAACAGATGCAGCTGCTCGTTATGAAAAAACATTAGATCCAGAGCTTACTGAACTTGCAATAGCTAGATTCATTAAAGTTTTAAAAGATGAAGATAAAGATATTAAAGTTACATCAGCATTTACAGATGTATATGTTAAAAGATATCCACATATAACTATTCATATAGATAAAGACTATATAGATAGAAGTATAGGTAAAGTTCTAACTATGGATGAAGTTACAACTACTTTAAAAAATCTTGAATATGATATTGCAGTAGATGGTAAAAATATTACTATTGAAGTACCAACTTTCAGAGCAACTAAAGATGTTAGTCAAAAAGCAGATATCATTGAAGAAATCGCAAGAATCCATGGTTATGATAACATTGAACCTAAAACAAATCTATGGAAAGTAGCTCCAGTTCAAAAAGATCCAGTAAGAGAACTTGAATATGCTACTAAAGAATTACTTGCAAGTAAATATTGCATGAACGAAGTTCACAGTTATGTATGGTATAACACAGAACTTAATACAGAACTTGGAATTAAAGTAAAAGACAATTTAAAAATTGTTAATGGTATAGTAAGACTAGATAATACTTTAAGAAGAGAAATGGCACCAACTATGCTTTATGCAGTAAATAAAAACTTAAAATATATGCCAGAATGTAGAGTATTTGAAGTAGGTAGAACATTTGAATATAATTTCGATGGAAAAAATGCTAAAGAAAATAAAGTATTAGGTCTTGCAGTATCAAGTACAAAACAAACAGAAAAAGAACTTGTATATGATGTTAAATCTATGATAGATAGCATTATTAAAATAAACAAAAATGTAGATGTAAAATATACAAACATTGAAACAGTAGAAAATAACTGGATGCATCCTGTAAATAGCTTTGCTGTTATAGTAAATGATGAAACTTTAGGATATATATCAGTTGTACATCCAAAAGTTAGAGATGCTATAAATCCAAAAGCAGCTATTGTTGTAGCAGAACTTGATATTGATACTTTAGGTGAAATGCCTAAACATGATATTATGTACAAAGAAATTTCTAAATATCAAACAGTTAATTTTGACTTATCTTTAATAGTAGACAAAGATACTAAATATGCTGAAATTGAAGAAATAGTTAAAAAAGCAGATATGGAATATCTAATGGAATATTCTCTAGTAGATATTTACCAAGATGAAGAAAAGCTTGCTGGTAAGAAAACAGTAACAGTAAGATTTACTATTGGTTCTTATACAGATACATTAACTAAAGAACAAATTGATGCTCAAAGAGAAAAAGTATTAACTACACTTAAAGATGGTGGAATGTATATAAACGAATAAGAAATATGAAAAAACTAGAAGAAATTCTAGTTTTTTTGTGTTATAATATCTTTAAGCTTTAAGGAGAATAAAAATATGGAAATTTTTCAAAGAGAAGAAATTTTAATAGGAAAAGAAAATGTTGAAATTTTAAATAATAAAAAAGTGTTATTATTTGGTTGTGGTGGAGTAGGATCATTTGTTTTAGAAGCACTTGCAAGAGCTGGTGTTGGCAACATAGACGTTGTAGATAAAGATGTTGTAGATGTAACTAATATAAATAGACAACTTATTGCAACACATGATACTATAGGAATGGATAAAGTAGAAGTAGCTAAAGCTAGAGTATTAAGTATTAATCTAAATGCTAAAGTTAATACATATAAAATATTTTTTGATGAAACTACAACTGAAATAGATTTTTCAAAATATGATTATATAATAGATGCAATAGATAGTGTTAAGAGTAAAATAGAGATAATTAAAAGAGCTAAAGAGGCAAATATACCTGTTATTAGTTCTATGGGTACTGGTAACAAGCTTGACCCATTTAAATTTGAAATAAAGGATATTTCGAAGACTACAGTATGTCCACTAGCTAAAGTTATTAGAAAAGAATTAAAACGTTTAGGCATAACTAAACTAAAAGTGCTATTTTCAACAGAAGAGCCACATTCACCACTAAAAAGTGAAAATGGCATAGTACAAGGGAGTATATCATTTGTACCATCTGTTGCAGGACTTATGATAGCAGGAGAAGTTATAAAAGATATGATTAATCTTTAAATCATTTCTAGTTTAGAAAACATATTTTTAATACAAGATACAAAATAGTCTAAAGTAGTCTTTTTTGTAATATTATATGGAAGATAGAAGTCTTTAGTATAAAGAATTTCATCTTCAATACTTACAGTATAAGTTCCAATGTATGTTCCGGCATTCATTGGAGCTTCTATTTTATCTATAAAATTTTCTGATACATATATTTTAGAATATTCTTCTTCTGTTAAAGCTACTTTTTTAGTGTCATTAAATGTCTCAACATAGTTGTTTTCAGTACCTTTTATTATTGGAATATTAATATATACATTTAAGAAATTAGATATATCATACAATTTATATTTGCTAAATGTATCTTCAAGAATAGTTCTTGCATCACTAAATCTAATACTTGAAGTTTCACTTCCAAGTACTACAGCTATTAATTTTAAATCACCTTCTGTAGCGGATGCTATTAAACATCTATTAGCACCATTGGTAAATCCAGTTTTTACACCATCTGCTTTATCATAAGTTCTAAGGAGTGAATTAGTATTTGTTAGGTGTTTAGTAAATGAGCCTAAATCTACTACTTTGTCATTTGTACTAACTACTTCCGCTATTTTAGGGTAGGACAAAGCATATTTAGTAATTAAAGCCATAGAGTAGGCACTAGTATAATGATTATCACTATCAAGACCATGAGGATTTTCAAAGTTAGTATCATTTAATCCTAATTCAGCCGCTTTTTTATTCATCATTGTAGCAAAATTTTCTATAGTTCCACCTACATGATAACCTATTGCCATTGCACAATCATTTCCAGATGGAAGTAACATACCATAAAGTAGATTTTCTGCAGTTATAATATCATTAGGTTTAATTCCTGCTTCAGATCCACCTATATAGCAAGCTCTTTTATCTATAGTTATTTCTTCGCTCATTTCACAGTTTTCTACAAGCAGTATTGCAGTCATCATTTTAGTTAAAGAGGCCATTTTTCTTTGTTCAGTTGCATTTTTATTATATAGAATTCTACCGCTTTCACTACATATTACTACAGAATTTGGAGAAGAAATCTCTACAGCAAATAGAGAAGAAGATAGTATATTTATTATTAAAAACATTGTTAATATAATTTTTTTATTCATATGTAAAATTACCTCATAACAATATATTTGAATTTGCTAAAAAATATACTATAAAATATTAAAATTACTTTGATGATACAATTGCTATATTTTTTTATTTAATATATAATTTAATAAATGGGGTGATTATCCTTGAAAAAAAAGAATAATGTTTTAAAAAGATATATAGAAGCAATTATAGGGTGTATAATATTAGTTCTTGGTGTATATATGTGTATATCAGGAAATACGTTTATTAAAATGTTTCCAATTATGTTTGTTGTTGGAATTATAAGTCAATTTATTTTCGAGAAAAAATTTATGACTAGTTTTTTTTCTTTCTTACTTGCTTTAGTTTTACTTCAAATAAAAATTCCATCACAAATTTTAGCAAATATAATAATCTCAGTACAAATATCATTAGGATGTGTATTTGGAGAAGTTTGTGGTATTTATATAAAAGAATTAATACGTTTATTTAAATTAAAAAAGAACAAAGAAAGAACAAAGGAAAAAATAAAAAATATTTTAATTTGTATATTATCGTTATTTATAGCTTTAGTAATAAATTCAGTAACTAACGGAAATTATTTAAGTTATATGAAAGCTAAAGGTAAATTACAAAATTATTTTGTACAAGAATATTCATCAAGTAGTAGATTTAAAATAGTTTCTTCAAAATATTCATATTCTAAAAATTCAAAATATGTTTTTTATACAGAAGATACTTTAAATCATAATCAATCTGGTAAATTTATTGTATATTTAAATGATAATGACAATATACAAGATGATTATAAAGGACAAGTACTAAACAAAGTATCAGATGATATTGCTGATAAAATGGCTAATATAGATACTTCTGATCTGAGAGTAGATATTTTTTATGATGAGATGAACGTACTTACAGTAAGCTTTGATAAAAAAGTTGATACTGTGGATAAAGCTGCTATAGAAACTTATGCAAAACAAATAGCAACATATATTTCTGAATCTAAAAAAATAGAAGAATTTGTATCTGTTGAACAGCTTAAAATAGTTTTAGAATCAAAAACAGATTCAAAAGATAGTGTGGCTTCCTATATCTATATGGATGGATATAATCAAATGCTAGTTAATGCTACTGAAGAACCATATCAGTATATAATGAAAGCTTTAAATATAGAGTATTTTGATTAATGGAGGAAACTAATGCAAAAGGATAATACAAATGCAAGAAAACTTTCTGTATTTACGTATTTTCTAATTTTATCATGTGTAGTAGCTATAACTATACTTTTTGTTAAAGAACTTAATATTTCACCTGGATTTGAGGAAATATTATATCAAAAAGACATTGAAAGTAATGTAGAATTAGAAAATAGGTATTATATAAAGAAAATAAAAGAGGAATATGGAATAAATATAACATTTGGAGAATCTGAAAAGAGCTTTTTAACATCAGTTGATGCAAGTGTACAAAATGATATTAATATTGTAAATAATAATCTTAAAACAATTTATTCAGCATTACAAAAATATCCAGATGATGTATTTGATATTTTTAAAGATGAAAAATATTCATTATATATATTACTAGTATCACATTTTAATGATAACAACATAGCTTTAGCCTCTAAAAATACATTAAATCAATATAGGATATATTTAAGTAATGATGAGAAATTTGAGAGAGCTTTTCATCATGAATTTTTCCATATTTTAGAATATTATATGGCGGATAGAACCAAATATTTATATAATTCTTGGAATTCATATAATCCAATTGGATTCAAATATGAATCAAATATTTCAAGATTAACAGATCAATATGTATATAATAATTATTTAACAGATGAAGAAAATAAAGATGCATATTTTGTAAGTAAATATGCTAAAACATCTGCTAAAGAAGATAGAGCAGAAATTTTTGCTGAAATCATGACATTAAATAAAAATGTAAGTTATTTAAAAAATGGTAATAAATTAAGAGAAAAAGTAGACTATTTATTAAACGAAGTTTATGAAAATATATCAATATCAGATTTTCACTTTTCATCATATATAAACTAATAGTTTAATGGTATTAAACTTTACATATTTGTACTTACATGGTATAATTAATGGGCAAGAGAAGGAGTCTGAAATATGAAAAAAAGTAAATTTTTATTCATAGCACTTGTTGTAGTATTAACATTAAATACTCCATTAAAAATATTTGCGGAGCAACAAGATAATAATACACAACAAATGGAAGATGAGAGTCAAGAAAAAGAACAAACTTTACAGCTAATAGATGAATGTTTAAACGATATAGAAATTAAATTAAACAATATAGATAAAAAAATAGAGTATATAAGATTACAAGAAGAATTTGCATATTATCCTGCAATAAGATTAAATGTAGATAGTCCAATTCTTGGTATGAACACTGTTGTAGAAAATAGACTAAGAGTAAAAAAAGATATTTCTACATCAGATGTGGCTTCTAAATACTCTATTAGAGATATTGTAAAAAATAGAAAGATAAAGTTACCAGAATCATACTTAGGTTCAATAGTTGTATCAACTGTAGAAGTTAATATAGATTCTAGTATGGAATTATCACAAGCTAAATTAACATTAGTTAAATGTATACAATATTTATCACAAGTTAATAGTGCATATGAATTTGTAAATAATCAAACAAATAAAATTTTTAAAGATTATATAGCAGATGATAAAAAAACTAGCATAAAAGCTATAAAGGATAGAAATTTAAAACTTGAAACAGATTTAGAATTAATTTCAGATCAAATAACAATAATGAAGTTTTTAGGTAAAGATGTTTCTACATATAGTGAACAATATTCAACTATAAGTACAACCTTATATGAAGTTTCAGAAGCTGCTAAAAATCAATTAATACTAGATGATGATTTAGTAAATCTTTCAAAAAAATCTGTAAATCTTGAAGCTAGTGTTATAGAATTTAAAGATACTGTACAAAAAGCATATAATACAGCTGTTCAAAATATGGATTATGCATTATTCTTAGAAAATGTATATGAAGATTTTGATGCTAGAACTAAAGCAATGGATAAGTATATAACAGATTCCACAACTGAAGTAAAAGTAGAAGATAAAGAAAAAAGTAAAGACAATGAAGAAGACAAAGTAACAACTGATGAAACAAAAAAAGATGAAAAAGAAGAAATTGTAGAAACAATAGTAAATTATGAAGTAACTTCTAATGCTACATTAGATTATATGGAAATAAAACTAGACGAAATAGAAACTTTACAAGATGAATATAAAAAACAATTAGACGAAGCAAAGAATAAAGAAACAGATAATAAAGAAAATACAGAAGATGAAGAACCTAAAACAGAAGAAGTTAAAGAGCTAACACAAGAAGAAAAAAATAAAATCTTTGAAGAAAACGAAACAAAGATAAAAAATGTATATTCTAAATATAAAGAAGTTTTATCAAGAGAATATAAATTCTATACAAATAATATAAATATGCTACTTAAAGATAGTAATGATAAAATTTCATCAATAATAGCAGAAATAGATTCAGGAATAGAGGTAGACGATAAAATATTTAATTATACAAAATATATTTATATAGATTTACCAGATAATTTAACTGAATATCTAAATAAAAATAATTTAGACTCAATGATAGAAATGAATAATCTAATTACTTTATTGAAAAAAGAATTAGGTGTTCTTTCTAAAAATAATATAAGTATAACAAAAATGTACAACGATATGCTAGCAAATATGTTAGAGAGTTAATAGGAGATTAAATGAAAAAACAATACGTAAATAAAAGTGATATTTGTATTAAAAATAGAGAAATAAATTTTAAATATGAAATTATAGAAAAATTAGAGTGTGGAATAGAGCTAAAAGGGACAGAAGTTAAATCTATAAGAGATGGAATGTGTAATTTAAAAGACAGTTTCGCTCTTATAAGAGATGGCGAAATATTATTAAAAAATATGCATATAAGTCCATATGAACATGGAAATATATATAATGTAAATCCAACTAGGGATAGAAAACTTTTAGTACACAAAAAAGAAGTATTAAAGTTCTTAAATTATATAAAACAAGGTGGATATACATTGGTCCCATCTAAACTATATTCTAAAGGAAAATGGTTTAAAGTAGAGTTATGTATCTGTAAAGGTAAGAAGCTTTATGATAAACGTGAATCATTAAAAGAAAAAGAAGCTAAAAAGCAAATTAATGCTTTTAAAATTTAAAGAAAAACTGCACAAAGTGCAGTTTTTTTGTTTACTTATTTGAGTTTAATTCAATCATACTAGAAAGATTTTGCCCTATTATTTGAAATAGATTAGCTAGATAAATAACAATATCTAAAGGAAAATTATTATATATCCAAAGTGAGATAGAAGTAGCTACAAGTATAATATCGTTACACACTAGTAATTGTAACGATATGTGTATTTTTAGAAGGTATTGAAATACTTGTTTCTACTCCTGATTGTATTTTTCGGATAATAACACAATTACCATTTTGAATTATTACATTAAATGTAGAGTTAGAGGCACTAAGTACATTTAAATTATAATTATTTTGTAGTTCTAAAGATTGTTCAGCGGAAGCAAAAGTAGTGGTACTTTCTCTAGAATTTTTGTAGCATTTTGTACAATATGTATCATTTATATTTAAAGTTATATTCATATTATCACCTTGTTATAGTGGGACATGGACAATTATTTCTTGAAATACCTATCAATATGACATAAGTTCCATTGTACATAGGTAAGTCAAAGAGTTTAAAGCTATCAATTGGAATGTTAAATTTTACTCTTTCTAAAAGGTCAAAATTTTCAATACCTATAGTAACACTATTATTATTTTTAGATATTATAGTCAAAGTATATCCAAAAGCTAATTGTATTTGAGCATTTTCTTCAATATTAGTATAAACATTGTCTGTTGTGACAGCTATACCATTTTGACATTTTCTTTGTCTAATAGCTAAATCATAACAAAAATCTTCCATAATCTCACCTCGATTTAATATATTATATGTGTAAAGTAAAAAAATGTTAAAAAAATAAAGCATTGAAAATTTTTCAACACTTTATCTAAATTTTTTTAATAACAAGTTCTAAGCCTAAGTTGTTTGCCTTTAATCTCAACAACTCTTAATCTAATTGAGTCACCAACTACATACTTGTTATTCTTGTTATGTACATTTAAGTCAAAGATTCCAGAATAAAGAGGATTAGACATTACCTCTACAAAATATCCTGTTCCGTCTTTTAACTTTTGGGTGATTTTGCAAGTTATAGTTTTACCACATTGCAAATCTAAAGTAATCGCTTTATAAAGTTCAAGTCTTGACAATTCGAAATAATTATATTCATCATTTTTCTTTATAATTTGACACTTTATTTTGTCCCCAATTTCATATAGATCTAATGGTTTATTGACCTTTGAAGAGGTTAATTGGTTTATGTACATGATTCCACTTAATCCTTCATCAAATTCTAAATATAAAGCTTTATCCGAAGCATTTACTACTGTTGCCTCAACTATATCACCTTTATTATATTTATTTGATCTTTTTTCCATTAGTTTTGCCCTAGATAAGATATATCCTTTATCAAAGCCTATAACTTCACAACGTATTTGTGATCCTAATAACTTGTGAAGGTAGTCGCCATTGATGTTTTGATCCTTATTTTTGTATGCCTTTTGATATATTGAAATATCCTCTAAAGCTATTGAAGCTTCTGTATCTCTAACTTTTGCAACTACATTTTTAGTAACGTAATCGTAACCTAAAACTGTAGCTACAACTTCCTTTTCTTTTGTTAGAAGCATTGGTTTTGCCAATACACTTCTTAACAAATTTTTCATTTTTTTACCCCCTAACTTTGCAGCATAATCAGCTACAACAATTAATTTTTTAATTGCTCTTATATTATAACATATCATGCGAGAAAAGTCAATATTATGTTAACACTTTAACTTGTTAATATGATACCCTAAATATTAAAATATCATTGTATTTTTTCTACTTTTTTGATATAATACATGTGTGGAGGAAAATGTAATTATGTTCAAATCAGGATATATAACAGTAGTAGGTAAACCAAATGCTGGAAAATCTACACTTGTAAATAAATTAGTAGGGTTCAAAGTAGCAATAACTACTCCAAAACCACAGACTACACGTTTTAATATAAAAGGAATTATAACTGATGAAAATTCACAAATGGTATTAATAGATACACCAGGTGTACATGTACCTAAAGATAAAATGGGTGAGTACATGATGAAAAATGTAGATAGTGCTATTGAATCGGTTGATGTTATAATTTACATGGTGGATGCTAGCAAGCCTACTATAGATAAAGCTAGTGAAACGATTATGCAGAATATTTCAGGAAAGAAGAATAATGTTATTTTGTGTATAAATAAAATAGATAAAATTGAAAAAGGGAAAATATTAAAAATAATAACTATATATAATGAATATTTTAAATCTGTAGGTGGAGAATTCAAAGAAATTGTACCTATATCTGTTTATAGAGAAGATGGATTAAATATTTTAAAAGAATGTATAGTAAAATATTTACCAGAAGGCGATTTAATCTATGGTGAAGATGAGATAACAGATATAACAGAAAGAGAAATAATTGAAGAAATAATTCGTGAGAAAGCTTTAAATAATTTAGATGAGGAAGTGCCACACGGTATAAAAGTTGAAGTAGAAAAATTCAAGAAAAGAAAGAACCGTGAAAAACAAAGTATATATGATATAGAAGTAAATATTATATGCGAAAAAATGTCACACAAAGGCATTATAATTGGAAAAGATGGTGCTATGCTTAAAAAGATAGGTACACAAGCAAGAATAGATATAGAAAATATGCTTGAAGATAAAGTTAATCTAAAATTATGGGTAAAAGTAAGACAAGACTGGCAAGATAATGAAAATTATTTAAAAAATATTAAATCAAAAATATAATGTATTTGAATAAATAATTTACATATAATATAAATAAGAGGTGGATATTATGTATGAAGATTTTGCGTGGGAGCAATTTTTAATTACTGGGAATGTTGAAACTTTTATGGAATATAAAAAAATGCTAGCTTTAAGTCGTAATAGTATATATGAGAAAAAGGGTGAAATAGCTAATGAAACTTGTAAAGGTGAAGGGGATTGTAATAAAGGAAGTTGCATATAAAGATAATGACAAAATAATAACAATATTAACAGATTCTTTAGGAAAAGTATCTGCTATAGCTAAAGGTGCAAAAAAGACTAACAGCCCATTCCTTGCTAGTTCACAATATCTTGTATATAGTGAATTTGTATTATATCAAAACACTGGATACTATTATCTAAATTCAGCTGCTGTTATAAATACTTTTTATAACTTAAGGATAGATTTTGATAAACTTCAAATTGTTTTTGATATGACTAAAATGATAAACTCAGTTACTGATGAAAATCAGGACTGTGAAAAAATATTAAAATTGTTTTTAAATACAATTTATGTGTTAGATAAATATGAAAAAGATATTAAACTAGTAGTAAACTCTTTTAAAATAAAATTATTTTCAGTATTAGGGTTTGCTCCTAGACAGGACAAGTGTTCAAATTGTTCTAAACCATTACTAGAGTCTAATGATGCTTCTGTTTTTTATGATTATAGTAGTAATACTTTCTTGTGCGAAGAGTGTAAAACTACTGTAGATTCAAAAAATAGGATACAGATAAGTAAAGCTACATATAATGCGATATTATTTGTAATTCGTTCAGATTTTAAAAAGATTTTTTCTTTTGAATTAAAGAGCTATGTGGATTTTGAACTGTTTGGACAAGTATTTACTGATTCAATAATTAGTGGATTATAAAAAGGAGGTAACAAATGAAAAATAAAGTAGTAACAATAGTATGCGTAATTTTAATAATACTTGCAGTTGCATGTTTTGGTTACATTTTCTTAAATTCTGATGACGAAGTGGAGACTCCAAGTCAAGGAGAACAACAAGAACAACAACCTCAAGAAGAACAAGAAGAAGTTGTAGGTAGAGAAGAAAAAGGTCAAAATATAATAGTAACAAGTAGAATAGGAGTACAATTAAGAGAAGTTATTAGACTATCTAATATGTATTCAAACGTTATAACAGATGAAATGGATCAAAATGGTCTTAGTAACAAAGCTAAAATATTAGTAGGACTAGATAAAATATTTAGAACACAAGAGTATGCAAGTTATGCAGAATATTCAGATGAATATTCTAATACATATATTACAGCAGAAAATATGCATAAAGTTATAGCTGATACTTTTGCAGATAGCCAAGTAACAGATGAAGGAATAGAGGATACATTACCATATGATGAAGAAACAAATAGTTATATTGTTCCATCAATAGGTTATGCAGGTGGAACATTTAGTTATACTATAGAAGTTCCATATAAAATAACTCAATACTCAGATAGAGTAGAGCTACTTGCATATAGAGTGTATATTACAAAAACAGTAGAAATGGAATCTACTACAACAAATATAAAGAATGAACTATTCTATGATAAAGCTAAATCATTACCAGCTTTAACTATTACAGATACAAGTTTAGATAATGAAGCTAATCAAACAAATTACGTAAAAACAAAAATAGATGATAAAACAATAGATAGTACAAGCTTAGAAAGTGTACAATATACTTTCAAATTAGTAGATGAAGAATATAAAATAGCTGAATTTAAAGAAATTTAGTAAGAAAGTATAAATTAGTAAAAAATATAGATTAATAGAAAATAGAAACAAAAAAAATGACATTTTTAAAATGTCATTTTTTTTATCTAATATAGTACGCTTCCATAAGTTGTTTCCACACAGTATTAACGTTGTAGAAAGGTACACTTTTAGGAATATCGTATCCGCCCCATATACATGTTGTAACATCATCTGTAAAGCCACAAGTCCATACATCTTTAACATCGTTAGTAGTACCAGTTTTTAAGTAAGTTGTTTTAATACTTAAACTAGCTTTTCTACCAGTACCGTATTTAGCTACACATTGTAAAGATGTTTTCATTTTGTCATTTGCTGCTTTTGAAATAACTTGATGTTCATTTTTATCCTTAGTTATTGTTTCGCCGTTAATTTCTATTCTATTTATTGTGGATATACTTCTAAATACACCGTCATTATTAAATACATTATATGCTTGAGCCATTTCATAAGGAGATACACCATAAGTAAATCCGCCAAGTCCAAGTGCTGGATAATACAAATCATTTTCATCAACTGTAGTTATTCCAAAGCTTTTAACATAGTCTAAAGATTTATTAAGTGATACTTTTTCTAAAGTAATAACAGCAGTAGTATTAAGTGAATATGCTATTGCGTCATTAACAGAAATTCTACCTCTAAACCTATTATCTGCATTTGAAACGTTCCAAGTACCAGAAGATGATTTAATTGATACAGGACTATCATTTAAATAACTATTTGGTTCTATAATTCCTAAATCGTATGCAGGTGAGTAAACACTAATTGGTTTGATCGCAGAACCTGTTTGTCTAGTCATTGAATAGGCATGATCTACTTGTGAGTTAGTTCTTGAACTAATTACAGCTAAAACTTCACCAGATTTTGAGGTCATAACACCACCAAGTTCGAAGTCTGGATAGTCAGTATAATTAGATGTAGCTAATTCGTATGCTTTATTTTGCATATAAGTATCCATATTAAGATAAATTTTAGTTTTACCATTTAATATAGTGTCCATTGCTTCTGAACTATCACAATTACAATGTTCCATTACTATATCTATAGCTTCAGAGAATGCTATATTTAGATATGGACTAATAGCAGGATTATTTTTAATAATCTTTTGTGAGCCATTAGTAAATTCAACATTGAAATTTTTAGCCTCAGCATATTCTTCTTCGGTAATTAAAGATAATTCTAACATCTTCTTTAATACTAACTTTTGTCTATTCATAAGTCTTGTTTTGCTAGATTCACTTGCATATGGATTTAAACTTTCAGGTGAGTTAGGAATAGCGGCTAGTGTTGCAGCTTGTGCAATATTTAAATTTTGCGGTTCTGTATTAAAATAAGTAATAGAAGCTTCATATATTCCATAAGCACCATTTCCGTAATACACTAAGTTGATATAACTTGCTAGTATCTTATCTTTTGACCACTTGTCTGTAAGATGTAGAGCACTTCCAATTTCTCTAGCTTTTCTAGAAGGTGAGTGTGAGTCATCTCCAGTTGATACTTTTACAAGTTGTTGGGTGATAGTACTTCCACCAAAAGATGAGTCACCTTTAACTAAATAATTAAAGGTAGCATATAGTAATCTATTTACAGATATACCGCTATTATCATAAAAAGTTTCGTCTTCAATAGCAGTAAAAGCATCACCTACAAATTTAGGTAATGATGTTAAATCTGTATAGACACTAGAGTAGGTAGGAACGAAATTTTCTTTACCACTGTCATAATATCCGTACATAATTGAAATTAAGTTACCGTCTTTATCATAAATATGAGGTACTGATTCAATATCAATTCTTGTTGTATCAAAGCCATTTTCATAGGAATTAAATGCCATTGAAAGATAAGGTATAAAAAATATACATAGTGCTACAATAAAAATTAATATCAAAATTACAATGGTACCAAAAAATTTCTTTACACCGCTTTTGGGTTTTGATGTGGTTTTAGCATTACTATTTTCGATTTTTAGATTTACAGAATCTGTATCCGATTTTATATCTTGATTTACATTTTTTAAGTTATTAGCTTTTTTATCGTGTAACTCTTGCTGATATTCTTTAGTCAAAGCAAAGTCCATTAATTTTTGCTTAAGGCCTTTTTTTTGACTATAATGTTTCCCTTTTGAAACATCTGAATAAGACTTTTTTCCTTTTTCATAATTTTTTTTCAAAATTATCCCTCCATTCTTAAAAATAGTAATTTTAAGATATAACATTAAAATCCGTTTAGTATTTTATCACTGAATAGGGAAAAAGTCAATAAAAAGATAATTTAAAGTTTCCATAAAAAAAGCCCGGAATATTTCCGGACTTTAGTTTTAAATATATAATTTTTTATTCAACTGTAACAGATTTTGCTAGATTTCTAGGTTTATCTATATCGCAGCCTCTAAGTTTAGCAGTTTCATATGCTATTAATTGTAGTGCCATAACTACAGGAATAGCTTGTGAGAATTCACTAGTTTTAGGAACAATTACAGTTTTATCTGCAAACTCTCTAAAGTCTACAGCATCGTGTGCATCAGTTGTAACAAAGATAGTGTAAGAGCCTCTAGCTTTAGTTTCTTTTATATTACTTACTGTTTTTTCAAAAAGATTTTCATTTGTAGCAATAGAGATAACAGGAGTACCTTCTTCAATAAGAGAGATAGTACCATGTTTTAATTCTCCAGCACTATATGATTCTGAATGCATGTAAGAGATTTCTTTTAATTTTAATGAACCTTCCATACAAACAGTTGAATCGATACCTCTACCAATAAAGAATAAGTCTTTATGACTATATATATCTTTAGCAATGTCTAGGTAAGTATCTCTTTGAGATATAACTTGCTCTAGTTTTGGCTTAATATTTAAAAGCTCATCTTTAATTTCAGCTTCTTGAGTTTCATCTAATAATCCTTTTTGTTTCATAGCATTTAAAACTAGAGTAGAGAAGACTGCTACTTGTGAAGTATAACCTTTTGTAGTAGCAACAGCTATTTCTGGACCTGCATATGTATAAATACATTTATTTACTTCTCTAGAGATAGTAGAGCCAACCGCATTTACAATACCTACAACATAAGCACCTTTTTCTTTAGCAAGTCTTAATGCTGCTAGTGTATCAGCTGTTTCACCAGATTGAGAAACAACAATTAATAATGTTTTTGGTGTTATTAATTCTTCGGCATATCTATATTCAGAAGCTATTTCTACCATAGCTGGAATTTTAGCATATGTTTGAAGAAGATATTTACCAACTAGTGAAGCATGCATTGCACTTCCGCAAGCTACTATGTGTATATTATCAAAATTTTCAAAGTGAATATCTGAATAATCACAATCTGAATAGTATCTGTTGAATATATCTTGAATAACCTTTGGTTGTTCATAAATTTCTTTTAGCATAAAGTGGTCATAGCCATTCTTTTGGTATTGAGCTGCATCCCAAGTTGCAGTCTTTATCTCGTTAGAAGTTTCAGTTAAATCTTCATTATAGAATGTAACAATACTACTAGTTATCTTAACAAATTCATTTTCATCTATTAATGAATACTTGTTAGTATAAGATAGAATAGCAGATATATCAGAAGCTGCAAAGTTTCCTTCATGACTATATCCAATAACTAAAGGACTATCTTTTCTAGTAGCATATATTGTAGTAGGTTCATCCTCGTATATAACATTAAATGCATATGAACCTCTAATACCTTTACAAGCATCTACTAAAGCTTGTAGTTTGTTGTTACATAAAGAGTAGCAATAATCTATATATGCTGTTGCTACCTCTGTATCAGTTTGAGATTTAAATTCATATCCTTTAGCAATTAATTCTTCTTTTAAAGAAGCATAATTTTCAATAATTCCGTTATGTACTAATGTAACTTTACCAACTTGATGTGGGTGAGCATTAGTCTCACTTGGTTCTCCGTGTGTAGCCCATCTTGTATGAGCAATAGCACAACTGGAAGCAATATCCATTTGTGAAAGCTTTTCTTCTAAATTAGATATTTTTCCTTTCGCTTTTACCATATCTAATTTCTTTCCATCATAAAAAGCAATTCCTGAAGAGTCATAACCTCTATATTCTAAATTTTTTAACCCAGCTAGGGCAACAGATACAGAATCAGTTCTTTTAGTTGTGTATCCAATTATTCCGCACATATTAATTACCTCCTAAATATTTAAATTTTTCAATGTACAATTTAATTTATTATATTAGAGCTAATATAGTTTTGTTACAATTCCCGATTTTGCTTTTTGCTATATTATAACGATATCTAATTACCGTGATAGTACCCGCTGATTGTTCGACAACTATCATCCTCGTCAGCATTTTTCATGCCCTTGCGCTAAGAGTAATATTTCTAATTTTTCCACCTCCAAGAAAAATTACACTTTTGCCCATTATATTATATAAAAAAAATATTGTCAATTATGCAGAAAAAAACAAAAATGACAAAAAACTGAATTATGTAATTAATAAAATGTTCTAAAAACGGAAGAGAGTGATATGTGAAAACAATGTGAAAAAATGAACATAATTTTAAATTTGTATCAAATGCTTTGACAAAGTATACGTTTATGATATAATTTTTATATATAATGACTATTTTTGTCATAAGGGGGAAAGATGGTGAAGAAAAATTTAAAGTTTAAAGCAATAATATCTGTTCTTATTATATGTATTATTACTTCAACTATAAATTTTCAACATGTTAAAGCGAAAATAACTACTAATTTGCCAGTATCATATATTGATCAGAATTTTCCTGAATCATATATGCCATATATAAATGCACTAAAAGAGAAGCATCCAACTTGGACTTTTAATGCAGTTCATACAGGACTAGATTGGGAAACAGTTTTATCTCATGAGTGCTATGAAGTAAATACAGGAATTAGTTTAGTTGAAAATATATATTCAGATGAATGGAAATGGGACGGAGAAAACTATGCAAAAGATGGAAATTTCGTAACAGCATCTAAACAAGGTGTTGCATATGTACTAGATCCAAGAAACTTTTTATGTGATAGCGGAATATTCCAATTTGAAGCATTAAGATATGTAGAAGAAGTTCAAACTGTTGATGCTGTGCAAAGTGTACTAGCAGCAACTCCTATGGGCGGAGATTATAAGAATAAATATAAATACTATGGAGAATGGAAAACACTAGATAAAACTTATGCAGAAATAATTCATGAGTTATCTGCACAAGTGGGAATAAATCCAGTACATATTGCTTCAAGAATTAGACAAGAAAACAGTGGAAATATAATTAATGGAAGTTTAATAAATGGGGATTATGGTGTATATAATTTCTATAATATAGGTGCATATGATACACCAACAACTGATGCTATAACAAACGGAATACGATATGCTCAAAATAAAGGATGGACAGATATACCAACTGCTATAATGGGCGGTATAAGATATATTTATGATAAATATGTAAAATGGGGACAAAACACTATATACTTTGAACGTTTTGATGTTAATAATCCAGGTACAGCACAATGGCTTTTAGATACTGGATATATGACAAATATATTTGGACCTAAAAATGAAGCAAGCATAACATATAATGCATATTCAAAAGCAGGGCTTTTAGAATCAAACTTTGTTTTTGATATTCCAGTATATGATAATATGCCAGAAGAACCTGCAAGTATACCTTTACCAGAAGATGTAACATTTACACCAGACAATACCAAAGTATATTTAAATGATCCAGCTGATTCAGGTGTTACAGATGAATTCTGGATTAGATCAGGTCCAGATACTTTAGCTACTATAATAGATAAACTATATGAGACTAAAGACGGGCAAGAAAATAGAACTAAATTTACAAGAATTGGTATAGGTCAAAATACTCTTTATGATAAAATTCAATATGAAGATGGAAGAATTGGATATATGCTAAAAAAATGGATATATGAATATGAGTATGTTAAAGTAGATTCAGTTAGCTTGAATTTAACATATTCAGATTTAGCGGTAAACGATACATTAAAATTACAAGCTAATGTATTACCATCGGACGCACTAGATAAAAGTGTAGTGTGGTCATCTTCGGATGAAACTATAGCTACAGTAGATAGTAACGGTAATGTTAAAGGATTAAAACCAGGAGTAGTTACAATTACAGCGACTACAAAAGATCAAAATAAAACAGCTATATGTACTTTAAATGTTGTTTCTAAAAGTGTTACTTCAATAACTTTAGAAAGTAATGAATATACAATAAATGTTGGTAAATCTTTAACTATAACACCAACTATACTACCAAATGGTGCTGTAAATAAAAACTATAGTATAGAAATTACAGATACTAGTGTAGCAAAAGTAGATGGTAAGAATATAGTAGGTGTTGCAGAAGGGGCAACAATTGCTACATTTATTACAGAAGATGGAAATCATAAAGCACAAGCTAAAATTGTTGTAAAAGAAGATGATACACAAAATTACATCGAAATATTAGAACCATTGAAATTAGAAAATAACCATATTTCAAGAATAGACTTAAATGCTAATACTGTTGCAGATGTAAAGAAAAATATAAATACAAATTGCAATATTACATTTACAAGTATAGATTCAAAAGAATTAACAGATACAGATAAGGTTGGAACTGGAACAAAAATTCAGTTTGAAAATGGAGATAAGTTAATAGCAGAATATACTATTATAGTTTATGGTGATGTAGACGGTACAGGAGTTATAAATGCTAGAGATTTATTAATGCTTCAAAGATTTATATTAAATAAAGCCGAATTACAACCAATTCAAATTAAAGCAGCTATTATAGATAAAGTAAGTCAAGAACCAAAGGCTGCAGATTTACTAAAAATACAAAGACATATTTTAGGTAAATATGTTATTGAACAGTAAATCATAGGAGGAGTATATGATTAAGAATAAATTAAGGAAAATTAGCACATTAGTATTAGCACTAGTAATACTTGTTAGCACTAGTCTTTATGCTGCAAGTCTAACGGGAAGTTCAAGTGTAAAAGTAGGTGATACGTTTACTTTAACTTTTGATTTTGGAACAAATGTAGGTGCTTATGATAATTTAAAAGTTTCGTATGATACAAGTATGTTTGAATATGTATCTGGTGACCTTATTACAGAAGAAGTTTGGTGGGATCAATCTGTTGAATCTAAAGGTATATCTACAAAAACATATACTTTTAAAGCACTTAAAGAAGGTTCTTCAAGAATAACAGTTGTTACAAATGGTACTATAAGTGCAAATGAGGCAATGGACAATTTAGGAACAGTTACAGCAGAGAAAATGGTTAATACTTATGTACCTAAAGATGATACAAAAGAAGACCAACCTGTAGTTACACCACCATCAAATAACAATAATACTAGTAATAATACAAATACATCAAGTCAAACTTTAAATAGCAATAATTACTTAAAATATCTACAAATTAGTGAAGAAGGATTAACTCCAAACTTTACTAGAAATGTTACAGATTATTCTATTGCAGTAGGTGAGAATGTAAACTCTATCCAAGTACTTGCAAGAGCAGAAGATTCAAATGCAAGAGTTGAGATAACAGGACATGAAAGTATCTCTGAGGGAGATAACAAAATACAAATTAAGGTAACAGCACAAAACGGATATTACAGAATTTATACAATAACTGTAACTAAAACAAAAGATAAAGATAAATCTAATGCTTATTTAGAAAACTTAATAATTGAGAATTTTAATTTAGATAAAGCTTTTCAATCTGAAGTTTTAGAATATAGCATAGGAGAAGTGTTATCTACACAAGAAGCTATAAATGTAGTTGCTACAACTAAAGATGTAGATGCTAAAATTGAAATTATAGGAGCAAATACACTAGCTAAAGTTGGAGAAGGAGAAATAATAGTAAAAGTTATAGCTCCAGACGGTGTAACTGAAAAACAATATAAAATTAAATATACTGTTAAAGAGGCAACAGTAGAAGAAGCAGCTGAACAAGAAATGAAAGAATACCTAAAGGATATTAAAAGCAATCAATCAAATAAAGATGTTGCTATAGCGTATATAAAATATATTTGGGCAGCTATTAAGAAAAACTACTTGTTAGTTTTAATGTATCTATTAATTTTAATTGAATTAATAAATATCATAGTGTTAAGAAGAAAAGTAAAAAAATTAACAAGTAATGAAGAAGATAATGGACCAGATGATACACCACCTGCAGAAAAAGAGATATTAAAAGTAGAAATTAAAGAAGAAGAAAAACAACCTGAACCAAACACTTTTGAATCAACTCAAAATACTGAAAATATGCAAACAATGCAAATACCACTTTTAGATGAAAAAAGTGTTGATGAGCCAGAAGTTCAAAGAATAGGTAGAAGAGGAAGCTTAGAAAAGAATACTTCAAGAGCTGATGGAATAGAAGAAGAACCAAAAAGCGAAGGAATAAAACTAGTGGACTTAAGTAAGAACGATGGACCACAAGATGAACTTACATTTAATATATTTGAAAATTTAACAGATGAAGATATAAAGAGAATGTTAGAAGATCAAATAGATAAAGATTAAAAAGAAAAATAAAAATAAAATAAAAAATACACTTGCACTAATCTTGTGCAGGTGTATCTTTTTTTGGTAATTCCCAACCTGGAATGTTAGATCTTTTTATTGAACCAATTAAGTTTTCACGAATTTTTGGAATATCTTTTCTAAGTTCGAATATTAAATCTTTCATATATTCTCTTTTAGTAGTTCCATCAGCTGGACAACATTTTCCCATAACAGGAAATTCTATTTGACGAGCAAGCGCTCTGATATCTTTTTCATAAACGTAAATAAGTGGACGTATAACGTTTAAATTACTTTTGCTAAGATAAGTAACAGGTGCAAAAGTATAAATCTTACCATTTAAAAACATACTCATGAGTAATGTTTCAATAGCATCATCTAAATGATGGCCTAAAGCAACTTTATTGCAACCATGTTCAACTGCAACACTATTAAGCATTCCACGTCTTAAGTTAGCACATAAAGAACATGGATTTTTTTCTTTACGTATATCAAAAACTATTTTAGATAAATCTGAATTATATACAACATATTCAACACCTAAATCTTTACATATTTTTTCAAGATCATCAGTTTTAAAAGTATCACTACCAGGATGAACAGTAATTGCCATAAGTTCAAATTTTTTAGGATAATATCTTCTTAAAGTTGCAAGTGAATAAAGTAGAGTTAAGCTATCTTTACCACCTGAAAGCCCGACTGCTATTTTATCTCCGTCTTCAATCATATTATAATCTTCAATGGCCCTTCTTGCATGACCAGTTATTGTTTGTAGCATAATTTCCTCCATAAAACATTAAATAGTTTAACATAATTAGTGTGAAAAATCAAGATTTAGTAAAATGTTTAAACTGTAATAACTTTTTGACTATTATAGTAACATAATTATAACTATTTTATTGACTAAAATATCTTTTTTTGATATAATGAAATGGCTAAAATCAGCACTTTTAAGTGCTTTTTTAAATTAAAAAGGAATGGAGTAATGCAAATATGAAACCTGTAGAAATTAGAGAAAAATATATAAGCTTTTTTGAATCAAAAGGACATAAACAAATACCAAGTGCACCTGTTGTACCTGAAAATGATCCTTCTGTATTATTTAATACTGCTGGTATGCAACCTTTAGTTCCATACTTAATGGGGCAACCACATCCATATGGAACAAGACTTTGTGACTACCAAAAATGTATGAGAACAAATGACCTTGACGAAGTAGGAGATGTAACACACCATACATTCTTTGAAATGCTTGGAAACTGGAGTTTAGGAGATTACTTTAAAAAAGAAAGTATTACATGGAGCTTTGAATTATTAACAAAAGTTCTTGAAATACCTGTAGAAAGACTTGCTGTTACTGTATTTAGAGGAAATGATATAGTAGCTGCAGATGATGAATCGGCTGACGTTTGGAGAAGTCTAGGAATTCCAGAAAAAAGAATTAAATACTTAGGAGAAGACGATAACTGGTGGCCTAACATGGAATTAACAGGACCATGTGGACCAGATACTGAAATCTTCTATTTTAGAAGTGAAGATGCAATTCCAGAAGAATTTAATCCAGAAGATGATAGATGGGTAGAAATTTGGAATAATGTATTTATGCAATACAACCATAATGAAGACGGTACTTTCTCAGAATTACCTAAGAAAAATGTAGATACTGGTATGGGGCTTGAAAGAATAACTGCTGTACTTGAAGGAGTTACAGATAATTATGCTTCTTCTATATGGACAGATGTTATTGCTAAAATTGAAGAAATATCTGGTCTTCCATATAAAGGAAATGAAAAAGCTATGCGTATTATAGCTGACCACATAAGAAGTGCTGTATTTGTTAGTGCAGATCCAGCTGGAATTAAACCAAGTAATACAGATCAAGGATATATTTTAAGAAGATTAATTAGACGTGCAATTAGATATGCGAAAAAGCTTAACATAGATATAAATAGTAATTGGGAAGAAGAAATAGCAATTACTATTATGGACAAATATGAAAAATACTATAAAGAAATTGAAGAAAACAGAAATGTTGTTCTTGAAGTATTAAGAAATGAAAAAGTAAAATTCAATAGAACACTAGAAAAAGGATTAAAAGAATTTGAAAAAATCGCTTCAAAAATTGAAAATGGAAAAATGGATAAAGATAATGCATTTAGACTATATGATACTTTTGGATTCCCAATAGAACTTACAGTAGAACTTGGAGCAGAAATGGGAATAGAAGTAGATGAAGAAGGCTTTAAAGAAAAATTTAAAGCTCACCAAGAATTATCTCGTGCGGGTGCAAAAGATAAATTCAAAGGTGGACTTGCTGCAACTGGAGATGTTGAAACTCAGTATCATACAGCTACTCACTTATTAAATGCTGCTTTAAAAGTTGTTGTAAATAAAGATGTACATCAAAAAGGAAGTAATATAACTGCTGAAAGAATGCGTTTTGACTTTTCTTGTGACCATAAATTAACTGATGAAGAAAAACAAAAAGTTGAAGCTTTAGTTAACGAATGGATAGATGCGGGATATGAAGTAACAAGAACTGAAATGAGCAAAGATGAAGCTATTAAATCTGGTGCTGAATGTATGTTTATAGAAAGATATCCAGATGTTGTTACAGTATATAAAATAGCAGACGTTTCTGCTGAACTTTGTGGTGGACCTCACGTTGAAAACACTTCTAAAATACCACATATAAAAATTAAAAAAGAAGAAGCTGTATCTGCTGGAGTAAGAAGAATAAAAGCTGTTTTTGTTCAATAATTTAAGGAGTGATTTTAGGTGGAAGAAAAAATATTACAATCTAAAACATCATATGACTTTGAAACTGTAAAGAAATTTAATAAATTTCATATGTACAATCAAGTAAGTACAAAAATCGTATCAGTATTATCTGTATTTTTAATATTATTTTCAATACTAGCAAAAGATGCTGAATTAAGCTTTAGAGGTATGACATTAGTTATAGCTATAATCTGGTTTGCAGAAATATTGCTATTACCACATTTGCATTCTAAAAAAGCTTTAAAAAGTTCTAAAATTAATAGTAATTCAACTGTAGAGTTTGAGTTTTATAATGAAAAAGTAGAACTAAATACTATTATGGATGGAGAAAATATTGGAAATACTATAGTTAAATATCAAGACTTCTATAGAGTAGTTGATACAAAAGATGCTATATATTTTTACATTGCTAATAATCAAGCATTTATTTGTTCAAAGGCAAATATGGAAGGTAACTATGAAAAATTATCTGAAATCTTAAAAGAAAAATTAGATAAGAAATATAAAATAAAAAAATAGGAGGAGAATATTATGATGGATGAAAATTGTATTTTTTGTAAAATAATAAAAGGAGAGATTCCTAGTACAATGGTATACGAAGATGAATATGTATGTGCATTTAAAGATTTACATCCTGTTGCACCTGTACATGTTTTAGTAATACCAAAGGTTCATATAAAGAGTCTTGAAGAAGTAAATGAAGAAAATGCTATATATGTTGGAAAAGTTCAAGAAGCTTTCAAAAAAGTAGCTCAAATAATGGGAGTAAATGAGTCAGGTTATAGAGTAATTTGTAACTGTGGTGAAGATGCAGGACAAGAAGTTAAACACTTACATTATCATTTTATAGCTGGTAAAAAGCTTGGACCAAAAATAATACATGATTAATTTGTGTAAAAATTGATTTTTTTGTTAAATACGTGACTTTTAATATAAAATAGGGTATAATATAATCAGTTTAGTAGAACAATTCTACAAAGGAGGAATTTGATAATGAGTGATAAAACAAAAGTAGAAGAAGAAGTTCTTCAAGCAGAAGCTAATGAAGAAAAAGTTGAAATTGCTACAAACCTTAACATTTCTGAAGATGTTATTGGTATAATTGCAGGACTTGCAGCTTCAGAAGTTGAAGGAATTGCAGGTATGACTCTAGGATTTGTTGATGGAATTAACCAAATTTTAGGAAGTAGCAAAAAATATTCTAGAGGTGTAAAAATCGAACTAGAAGGTAAAAAAGTAACAGTAGATATTTTTGTTAATGTTAAATATGGTGTAAGAATTCCAGATGTTGCTTGGGCAGCTCAAACAGCTGTTAAAAATGCTGTAGAAACTATGACAGGATTAGAAGTTGCTGCAGTTAACATCAATGTTCAAGGAATTATCTTTGATAAACCAGAAGAAAAGAAAGAAGACAAAAAAGAAGTAGAAGCACCACAAGAAGCAGAATAATAGACTAGATATTGTAGCCCGAACAAATATAAAAAATCGTTTGGGCTACGTATTTATATAAATTTGAGGAGGATATCAATATGAAAGGTTTTGAAAAATTTATTTTATGTATTTTTTCAGTAATTATGATAGTTTTAGCAGTATTTTTCATACTAGTTTCAACAGGAATGATTCAAGTAGGAGATCTTTATGCTGTAGCAGTAAATTTCCTAACTGCACATAAACTATGGGTATTAATTATTGGAGCTATAGTATCAATACTTGGATTAATAGGACTATTTTCATCTTCAGATTCTTCAGATGAATCTAGAAGTGGACTAGCTATTAAAAATGAATCAGGTACTGTATTTCTAAACAGAGACACTTTTGAATCTATGATAATGTCAATAACTAAAAATTATCCAGAATTAGTTGCACCTAAAGTGGAAGTTTCTATATCAGAAGAAGGAGTTAAAGCTAACGTTATAGCTCAAATCTTACCAGATACAGTTGTTCCTACTTTAACAGCTAAATTACAAGATAATATAAAAAATACTGTAAAAAAACAAACAACAATAGAAATTAAAGAAGCAAATGTAAAAATTAAAGGTGTATATATAGAGCCACAAAAGAAACAACAAAATTAGAATATAAGGATGTGAGATTATGAAAGATTTTTTAGATTATGTATTAAAAAATAAATATGTAATAATTTGTGTTACTATCGTAGTAATTTTATATGCTTTAGGTATAGTTGAACTTTTAACAAAGGCTATTATATTAGTAGCTTTAATTGGAGGTGCAATATTCTTAGGTAAAAAAATTCAGGATAATGAAGGTACAATAAAAGAATTTTTGCATGGAAAGGGATTTAAACAAGAAGTATATTACTACAAAGATAGTGATGATAAAAAATAATATTTAAAATATTAGGATGGGAGTTAAAATGAGTAGAAAAAAAGCAAGAGATAATGCATTTAAATGTGTTTATGAACTAGAGTTTGGTAGAGATGAAAATTTAGAGAAAATCCTTAATAATTGTTATGAAGAAAATAACAATAAACCTGATGAACAAGAATATATTAAAAAAGTTTTAAAAGGTATAAAAGAGAATCTAGAAGAAATAGATGAAATTATTTTATCTAAACTAAAAAACTGGTCATTAGACAGAATTGCTAAAATAGATTTAGCTATATTAAGACTTGCTATATATGAGATAAAATATATGGAAGATATTCCTGAAAAAGTAAGTGCAAACGAAGCAGTAGAACTTGCTAAAACTTATGGAAATAACGATTCAAAATCATTCGTAAATGGAGTAATTGCTAAAGTTATAGAATGTAAGGAAGAATAGAATGGACGAAAAAAAGATATTTAGTGTATCAGATATAAATAAGTATGTCAAAATGATTTTTGATAGTGATATGCTACTGAATAATGTAAGTATAAGAGGAGAAATTACCAATTTCAAAGCTCATTATACAGGTCATTTTTATTTTACTTTAAAAGATGAAAATTCCACAATAAAATGTGTAATGTTCAAAGGATATGCACAATTTATTAAATTCAAGCCAGCTGATGGTATGAAGGTAGTTATAAATGGACAAGTTAGTGCATTTGAAAGAGATGGTGTATATCAAGTATATTGTAAATCTATGAGTCCGGAAGGACTTGGAGATTTATATCTAGCATATGAACAACTAAAAGCTAAATTATCTAAAGAAGGGCTTTTTGATCAAACTAAAAAGAAGCCAATACCATTTTTACCTAAAAGAGTAGGAGTAATAACATCTAGAACAGGAGCTGTAATTAGAGATATAATTAATGTATCTACAAGAAGATATCCTAATGTAAATCTTTTAGTATATCCAGCTGCTGTACAAGGTGTAAATGTTGCATCAACAGTTATTGAAGGATTAAAAACATTTAATAGACTAAATAATGTTGATGTAATAATAATTGCTAGAGGTGGCGGATCTTTTGAAGATTTGTTCGGATTTAATGACGAAGCATTAGCAAGACAAATATATGAGTCAGAAATACCTGTAGTATCTGCTGTTGGTCATGAAACAGATTTTACTATTTGTGATTTTGTTTCAGATTTAAGAGCACCTACACCATCTGCAGCTGCTGAACTTGTTTATCCAGAATATAGTGAAATAGTAAATAGAATTATGACAGATAAAAAAAGAACTATTATAGCTATGAAAAACTATATAGATAGAAGAAGACAGTATGTGGAAAGATTAAAAGCTGCAAGACTTGAAAAAGTACCTTTAGATAAAATTAATAGATATAGACTTACTATAGATAATTTAATTACTAAATCTGAATCTGCTTTAAGATATAATATTGAAAAATATAGAACAAGATGTATCAAAAGTATAAGTATGATTGATGCACTAAGCCCTTTAAAGACAATAACTAGGGGATATAGTGTAATAGAAGATATAAATGGTAATGTAATTAAAAAAGTTAGTGATGTTAAAGCTAATGATGAAATTAGAATAACACTTACTGATGGTAAGATAAATGCTATTGTAAAATAAGGAGTGAAAGTATAATGAGTAATAAAAAAACTTTTGAAGAAAGTTTAGCAGAACTTGAAAAAATTGCTTCTAAACTTGAAGGTGGAGACTTAGGATTAGACGAAGCAATAAAAGAATTTGAAAAGGGAATTAAACTTTCAAAAGAATGTAGTGAAAAATTAGATGAAGCAGAAAAGAAAATAAATATTTTAGTTCAAGGTGAAAACGGAGAATTAGAAGAAGAAAATTTTGTTGCAGAAGAGTAAAAAGTGAGATTTTAAAAATCTCATTTTTTTAAGCCAATTTTAAGAAATTTGCACAATATTTTTGTCGAGTTTTGTCGAATTTGCACTTTTTTTCAAAAAAGTGAAACAAAATGCCTCTCCCAAACGTCATATATTATGTATGGTGTCTAAGAAAAGGGAAGGAGACGTGATGAAAGAATTTAGAAAACTATACATATTTTTCTTCATACTTGAAGTAGTTATTATGATATTTACAATTGCAACTAATCCAATTAGTAGAGAATCTATAAAAGTTTTATATGAATTAGGTAAACAACCAGCATTTGTTGAAATTAATTCAGAAGAAACAAAAATAGATTAAGAATATTATAATAAGTTTTAAATAAAAAAAATGTTAAATTTAAAAATAAAATTTTAAAAAAGTTAACTTTTTAATGATTCAATTCTTCCAGAATCATTAAATAGATTTATATTTTAAAGTATAAATCTAATATAGTTTTATCCCTAAAATAATATAAAAAACTATGAAAATATTACAAAAATATGAAAAAAATCGAGAAATTTTAAAAAAATTTAACAAATTTTAAAAATTTTGAAACAAAATGGCCTTCCCAAACGTCTATATATATAGAAGATGTTTTTCAAGAGACATTTTCAAGATGGAAGAAGGAGGAGAAAAAGTATGAAGAAATTTTTTAAAAAAACATTTTGCATGTTTGCCATCTTAACTATTTTTGTAGGAGGTAATATCTTTGCCACTATGACCCCTACATTCCCAAATGATATTAAATTTTCGAGAGGCGTAAGTAATTGTTGTTACTATGTAGATAGTAGTGCATCAAGTTACACAAGCCAAATCAACTCGGCAGCAGACAACTGGGTTGATACAGGATATGGATGGAACCCAATCTATATGACTCCTGTCGCAAGCAACTATGGAACCCATATTGACTTTTATGGCAAAACAAGCAGTACAGAAAGCTATTTAAATAATAATGCTTTAGGATTTACTAGCTTTTGGAATGGGGATGGAACTTTAGTAGCTCCATTTGGATCATATCCAACATATAACTATTATTATAGTGAAATAGTTTTAAATTTGGATTTGAGCGACTCATATGATATAAGAACTGCTAAACATGAAATGGGACATGCCTTTGGACTTGCTCATACTGAAAACAGCTATAGCATAATGTGTCCTAATATTACTGATACATATGTTACTACAGTTCAACAATGTGACCATGATGCAATTAATTATTTATACAATTAATAAAAAAATTGCAAAAATGTGTACCAAAATATGTCAAAGTTTGTGGTATAATGAAGCAATAAATGAAAAGAGGTTGCTTAATTATGGATAAAGAAATAGTTGAAAGAGCGAAGCAAGGAGATATGAATGCTTTTGCTTTAATATTTAATGAAGATTATATAAAAGAATTATATGTTGTTGCAAAGTTAAAATTAAACAATGATGATGATGCGAAAGACGCCATACAAGAAACAGTACTTGAAACATTCAGGAATCTAAATAAAATTAAATTCGTCAACAAACTTAAACCTTGGATACTAAAAGTACTGATGAATAAATGCAACAATATATTTAGACATAATCACAGATTTGAAACTATTGAAGGAAAAGATTCCACAGATTTAGAGATAGAAGATGAATTTACGAATATTAATAATAAAGTAGATTTGTTTGATATGTTAGGATCTTTAGAAATAGATGATAGACATATGGTATTTTTATACTATAGAGGGTATACATCTAAAGAAATTTCTAGTATAATGAAAGTAAACGAAAATACTGTTAGAACTAGAATTAAAAGAGCATTTGAAAGAATAAAAAGAAAATATAACAGGGGTGATAGTTAATGAAAAATGAACACGATGAAGATTATTATAAGTCTGACGAATTTTTTATGTCAGAAGAATTCGACAAATTATTAGAGACAAAATATGCGGATGTTAAAGTTCCGGATGGTCTTTTCGATTTGGATGAGATTTTTAGAAAAGGCGATGCCATTAAGAAAAGAAGAAAAATTATTAAGTATAGCATTAGTGCTGCAGCAGTATTTTTAATTGTTATAATAAGTATTACATTAATAGCGATAGGTATAAATAAAGATAATGAAGTTAAACAACAGTCTGAAAGAGAAACTTATGAAGAGAATATGACAAGTTTTGTTAAAGAAGTTGAGGTAAAAGGTGATGAGTTTTATTATGGTGGAAAATATAAAAAAAATAAAGTCTATTCTATAAAGCAAATTGAAATAGTTGAATATTCCACATACCATGAAAATGATATATCTTATCCTATAACAAAAGTAAAAGCTAAAGTTGAAAATGTTTTTGAAGGTGAAGAATTAACTGAAATTACTTTTTGGGTACCTGGAGGTATTTGGACAGTTTCAGAATTGAAAAATTCAGATTTTGAGTATAATTCAGAAGAAATTAAATCTTTAGATGATGACGACAAAATATATGTTAAATACTATGAACAATATAAAATTGCAAAGCCTGAAGAAGACAAGGTGTATTTTATAACATTAGTCGAAGAAGATAACGAGTATTACGTTGAAAAAAATTCTAAATATGGATTTAAAGAATATGATCCAGCCATTAATAGCATAATGAATTCAGACGGAAAATGGGAAAAAATCGATATTGAAGAATATTTAAAATAGAGTGCATTTAATGCACTCTATTTTTTTGTATATTATTTTCTAAAAAATAAATAATATTATTGAGGTGAAATTGTGTCAAAAAAGAAGAATAAGAAGAATATTGAATACCAATTAGATATTGAAAGAAAAATGGCTCAAAATCCAAATTTGGAGAAATATGACTATATATTTCCTTTAAGCAATATCACATCATTAGATGAACAGAAGATAAAGGTGGAAGAGTTAGAAGATATAACTAAAATAGAAAAAAGGTAAAAAAAAGAAGTACTTGCGTACTTCTAAAGAAAAACCATTTACTTTATGGTGGGCAGGGATGGATTCGAACCATCGTAGGCGAAAGCCAACAGATTTACAGTCTGCCCCCTTTAGCCACTCGGGCACCTACCCAAAGATAAATTATAAATGGTGGGCCTTCAGGGATTCGAACCCCGGACCATTCGGTTATGAGCCGAGTGCTCTGACCAACTGAGCTAAAGGCCCACATCTCTGTGGACAGTTATTATTATAATCTACTTGTACTTAAAAGTCAATACTTTTTCTTAAAAAAATGAAGAAAAATAAATAAAAAAATAAGCAAGATTTTTTAAGTAATTTGGTTATGTAAATAGAGCGGTGAACAGTACTTTGAAATACTTGAAAAAAGAAAAAAGCATGAAATAAATCATGCTTTATACATTAAATCTAAATAATATTATATCTCCGTCTTGTACAACGTATTCTTTTCCTTCAAGTCTTACAAGTCCTTTTTCTCTTGTAGCAGCCATAGAACCATATTTTATTAAATCATCATATGATACAACTTCTGCTTTAATAAATCCTCTTTCAAAATCAGAGTGAATTTTGCCAGCAGCTTGAGGAGCTTTAGTTCCTTTTGTTATTGTCCAAGCTCTACATTCTTGTTTACCTGCTGTAAGATAAGAGATAAGCCCTAGTAAAGAATAACTAGCTTTTATTAATTGATCTAGACCAGATTCAGTTATTCCATAGTCACTCATTAACATTTCTTTATCTTCATCTTCAAGTTCAGATAAATCTTCTTCAAGTTTTGCACATAGAGCAATAACTTCAGCACCTTCTTTTTTAGCATATTCTTTAACTCTTAAAACATTAGCATCAGTATCTATTGTAGGTATTTGAGATTCAGATACGTTTGCAACATAGATAACTTTTTTATCTGTTAAGAAGAAAGCATCTTTTATAGTATCTCTTTCTTCATCTGTTAAGTCCATTGTTCTAACTGGTTCACCAGCATCTAAATGTTCTTTAATTCTTTTTAAAAGTTCAAGTTCAGCTATAGCTTTTTTATCTCCAGATTTTGTAAGTTTAGTAACTCTATCAATTCTTTTAATTATAGTTTCTGTATCAGCATAAACTAATTCTAAAGATATAGTTTCTATATCATCTATTGGATCTATTTTTCCATCAACATGAACTATTTGGTCATCTTCAAAACATCTAACAACGTGAGCGATAGCATCAGTTTCACGAATGTGAGATAAGAATTTGTTTCCAAGTCCTTCACCTTGAGAAGCTCCTTTAACAAGACCAGCAATATCTACGAATTCTATTGTAGCATAAGTAGATTTATCTGTCTCATACATTTTAGATAATACATCAATTCTTTTATCTGGTACACATACCATACCAACATTTGGTTCTATTGTACAAAACGGATAGTTTGCACTTTCAGCACCTGCTTTTGTTATAGCATTAAAAAGTGTTGACTTTCCGACATTTGGTAATCCAACTATTCCTATTTTCAATTTAAACACTTCCTTTTTTACAAATAATATTATATCAAAGATAAATTTGTTGTCAAGAATATTAACAAAAACTTCTGATTAACATAAAATATATTATGGTGATTAAAAATGGAAATTAAAAGATATCTTTTAACTAGAAGTGATAATACTAGAAGAATGGAAAAAATGGATAGAATAGAGTACATAGTAATTACTTCATCAAAATATAAAGGATTTAGTTCTTTAAAAAATAGAAATGTGATAGAAAAAATAAAATATAAGCAAGATAAAGAATTGTCTTGTCATTACATAATTGATACTAATGGAGTAGTACTGAATATAATTCCAGATAAAGAATCTGCTATATGTACTCATAATGTGGATATAGATAGTAAAAGTATTAGCATAATGTTAACAGTAAATGATGAGGGAAATTATAATGAAGTAGAATTAAAAGCATTAAAGAACTTATTAAATAAATTGGTTAAAAAATATAGAATAAAAAATGAAAATATATTAAGAGAATACGATGTAAATCTTTCAAGGCGACCAACTGTTTTTGTAGATGAACCGATTTTATTATATGAACTGGTGAATAGTTAAAATAAAAGAAGGTAGTGAATTATTTTTCACTACCTTGAATTTTTTTCTTTTTACTATAATCTTCAAAATAATCTGCTAAATGAGTTATATTACCTGCACCAATTGAAAGAACAATATCTCCAGGCTCGATTATTTTCTTTACATTTTCTGCTATATCTTCTAGTGTAGGTGTATATATAGCTTTAGTTCCATTTTTATTAACTAAATCTACTACATCTTTAGAAGAAATAGTACCATCATCAATTTCTCTAGCAGCATATATATCCATTATCATTACAACGTCTGCATCAACAAAAGCGTGAGCAAAGTCTTCTAGTAATTCTTTAGTTCTAGAGAATGTATGTGGTTGAAATGCAGCAATAACTTTATTGTGTTCTTTTTGTTTAGCTGCAGCAAGAGTTGCTTTTATTTCTGTTGGATGATGAGCATAGTCATCATATAGTTCAACCCCTTTAGCAATTTTTTTCTTATACTCAAATCTTCTTTTAGCACCACTAAATCTACTTAAGCTTTTCTTCATATCACTAAAGTCTATACCGTAAGCATAACAAGTAGTAATAGCAGCAAGTGCATCATATACATTGTGAATACCAGGTACAGTTAAGTAAAAGTTATATGATTTACCATTTCTTGGATCTACAACATCAAAAGTATAGAATCCCTTCATATTAACTTTAAAGTTTTTAGCATAGATATGTGCATCTGGATCACTTAAAGAGAATCTTAATACTCTTACATTTTTTCTTTGTAATTCATCTATAACATCATCTAAAACTTCCATACAGTACATATCATCTTGATTTATGACTAAAATACCATTTTCAGGTAACATTAGTATAAATTTTTTGAATGATTTTTTAATATCTTCTATATCTGAAAAATAGTCTAAATGTTCAGCTTCAATGTTTAGTATTGTTGCACAGTGGTGTGGGAAGTTTAAGAAACTATCCACATACTCACAAGCTTCAAGAATAAAATATTCTGAATTTCCTAATCTGTAATTAGTATTATTTAATTTTTCATACTTTGAACCAACTTGAACGTTTGGATCCATATTTGCATCGATAAAGATAGAAGCTACCATAGAAGTAGTTGTTGTTTTTCCATGAGTACCAGAGATACAAATTGGCTTTTCATAACTACTTAAAAGTAAGCCAAGAAATTTGGCTCTTTCATAAGTTGGAATTCCTAAACTTTTAGCTCTTACAAATTCAGGATCATGCTGATTAATAGCTGATGTATATACAACAACATCAGCATCTTTAACTAAATCTGCATTAGATCCAATGAATACAGGAATACCATTTTTTTCTAATGTTTCTATCATATCTCCATAATTTTTATCTGAACCGGTTACTTCAAAACCGTCTTTTTTTAGTATTAAAGCAATACCACTCATACTAACTCCACCGATACCAATCATATGGATTTTACGTATGTTTTTCAAAGCAGCAAAGTCTTTTGTCATTTATTAGTCACATCCTTTTTATACTGATTATTATACCTTATTATATTAAATTAGTCAATGAGCACTAAAAAATTAGAGTTAATATATATTATAAGCTTGAAAGTTGACAAAAAATGTTATATAATACCTGTGCGGAGGATGGGTAGATGATAATTGATAATATAATAGTAATAATCGTAGCTATAATCTTAATAACATATTTATCAGTCAATTATGTAAAAAAATATGCACCTGGAAATCTAATTGTAATATCAATATTAGCATTTTCACTAGGAATATATTTGCCAGTAATTGTTTTTGATGTATATTTAAGAATAAGATATCAAATAGTTCTAGGAATAGGAATGTTCCTATTACCATGTGTTTGTGCTTTTTTACAATATAATAATATTAATTTCGGAAACAAATTATTATATAAAAGAGCAGAAAACTTTTATTTAAACAAAAAATATTCAAAATGTATAACTTCATTGCATAAATTAATGGCAAGTCAAGGTAGAAATAGTGATATGTTATATTTAGTTTCTAAATGTTATTATGAGCTAAAAGAATATCAAATAGCCAAAGAAAATTTATATGAAGTAATAAATTTAGATGAAAATAACTTTAAAGCATATTTCTTACTAGGTAATATTTTAGAAAAAGAAGATGACGTAGACTCTGCTATAGATATGTATAAAAAATGTTTAGAAATAGAACCTGAATATTATGATGCATATGAAGCTTTAGGAATATTACTTGCAGGAAATGGTGATTTAAAATTAGCCGAAGACTTATATAAAAAAGCAATAGATTACCATGCTGAATCATATGAGCTAATATATAATTTAGCAATGATTCAACTTGAACTTGGTAAAACAGAAGAAGCTGAAAAAAATCTAGAATTTGCTTTGGTTATTAAGCCAGATATAAATGAAGCTATATACAGTTTAGGTAATATAAAATTAATAAAAGGTAAATATAATGAAGCTTTAAGTTTATATAGTGAAATAATAAAAAGTGAAACTTATGGATTGAAAGCTTATTATAAAATTGCAATAATATATGTTACTAGAAATGAATTTGATAAAGCTATGGGTGTTATAGAACACTTAATAAATGAAGATGTTAGCTATATAGATATAATACAAAATGAATTTGTTTTTAATGCTATGCGTTCAAGAATAGATGCATTTTTAAAAAATAGAAAAACTCAAGATATGATTGTTGAAGAACAAGAAAAAGAAGAAATAGACTTGAGAAAAAAGAATAGAAAAAATTGGTTTGGAAGAGAAAGTACTCAACCTACTGATGAAACTGTACTATATAATGATATAGACATTACAAGAACAGGTTTTAGAGCTGAAGACACAAAAAAATAATAACTAAGACCTTGCATTATAATTTTAAATATTGTATAATAAGAGAGCAGACAAAAAGTTTGCTCTTTATTTTTTTGCCGATGTGCTGGAATTGGCAGACAGGAAGGTCTCAAACACCTTTGCTCTCGTAGCATGTGGGTTCGAGCCCCACCATCGGTACCATATAAGTTCACTCAATACCTTGAAGTGAAATACAAAAGTACGTAACTGTAAAGGTTACGTATTTTTTTGTTATAGGAGGATAAAATGAAAAAACTAAACGTAATAATTGTATATACTAATGATGAAGAAAAAATATTAATGTGCCATAGAAAAAAAGAACCATATAAAGGAATGTATAATCTTGTAGGTGGAAAAATAGAAGAAAATGAGTCATATATAGATGCAGCATATAGAGAGCTAAACGAAGAAACAGGAATAATGCCAGAAGATATAAAACTTGTTCATGTTATGGATTTTAAATATCAAATTAACGATGTTGAATTACAAGTTTATGCTGGTAAATTAAATAAAGATGTTGAAGTGGTAGATGAAGTAAATAAACTATATTGGTTTAATTCAAATGAAAACTTTTTTGATACTACTAGATTTGCAGGTGAAGGTAATATAGGGCATATGATTGAACAAATTAAATTATATAGAAACGATATATTTAAGGATAATTAAGGGGGAGTGATAATGGAAAAAATAGTAGTAGAAGTTGGCTCAACTTGTACAAAAGTAGATAAGTATGATGGAGAAAAAATCATACATTTAAAAACATTACCTATTGAATTTAAAAAGAATTTTAAAATAGCAAATAAACTTAATTCTAGTGATGTTGAAAAGCTAATTGAACTAGTGAATTCTTTAAAAGAATATGAAGATATATTTGTTTGTGGAACTAGTGTATTTAGACAATTAAATGAGTGTGAAAAACTTGCTTTCTTAAATCTTTTTAAAGAGGAAACTGGACTAGAGTTTAATATAATTTCTCAAGAACAAGAAAATGAATATACAGTTAAAGGTGCAACTAAATTTGTTAAAGAGGCACTTGTATTTGTTGGTGGTGGAGGTTCAACTGAAATATCATATTATAGTGATGGAATAAAAGAAATGAAAAATAACAAATTTGGTGTTATGGATATTTTAAATGTATTTCCAGATTTAGCAGAAGATACAGCTACAACAGATTTACAGACAATAATGGATTATATTGAAGAAAGAATAGAAGTACCAGATATAAAAACAGATATTATGATTCTTGCGGGTGGAGGTCATGAATATTTTGCTAGAGAATCAGGAGTAACATATGAAAAAAATACTCTATATGATGATCCTTGCGAGACTATCATGATGGATATTGAAACTAGAATAAAAGATACACAAAAATATTATACAGAAATTTCACTAGATGAAATAAGAAGTAGAGTAGAAGAGCCGGCATGGTGGTATGCAACAAGAGCAATGTGTGCTTTTGTATTAGTAGTAGCTAAAAAGATAGGTGCTAAATATATAGTTCCTACAGATATATCAATGATATATGGAATTGTTTAGATTAAGATAAAAGAATAGGATAGTAAAAACTATCCTATTTTAATTTTATGGTATCTAAAATTATTGATTCTTCATTTTCTCCAATTTCTTCAATTACTAGTTCATCAACTTCGCATTTAAATTCGTAATTAAAGTCTTTTAAATATCCTAAAGTATCAGATTGGCCTAATGTAATATGTGGTACATATTTTATCTTTTTATTTAAATGAGTAGGTAACACTTCTTTATACAATGTATCATGTAAAGATACAATTTCATCATAACCTTGTAAACAATTCAAAAATATATAGTTATCTTTAGACATAGTTACACCTTTAAATGTTATATTAAACTTCTGAAAATCTTTTAAGACATCTTTTATCTTTTGAGATAATTCTAAAGTAGATATAACATCTGTAAAGGGGAAGATAAGAGTAATATGTGGTGGCACAAGTTGTGCTAATCTATCATATTTTTTTCTTACATCTTGAATTAAATTTAAATTTTTAAATTTTGGAAATATTAAAATATCTCGTTTCATAACATCACCTTAATGAGATTATATATATAATATGGTTAAATTGCAATAAAAAAATGAATAAAATTTTAAAATAGAGCATAAGCTATATTGTAATGAAAGATATAAGTGAAGAATACATAAGAAAAATAGTTAATAAAAAACTTTGAAAAATTTTCAAAAAAAGTATTGACAAAAAGGTCAAAGATGATTATAATAAATAATGTAAGTTGAATGCGGGTGTAGTTCAATGGTAGAACGTCAGCCTTCCAAGCTGAATACGTGAGTCCGATTCTCATCACCCGCTCCACAAATTTTGTAAAGCTTTTAAGTTTTACAATTTTTTTTGCTCAAAATATATACTTTTGCACTAAAAGTGTGCAAAAAGCATGTCTAAAAAGATAAAAATGCACTGTTTTTTCAAAAAACAGTGCAAAGGTTAGGTAAGTTAGTTATCTAACCTTTATTTTTTATCCTTTCTTATTCTTAACATATTTTTTTATTATTGAAATTACTTCATCATGAAGCTCACCATTACTAATTACAGCTCCATTTATATCTTCATCATATCTTTGCTCATTTCCAAAGAAATCTGTAACTTTACCGCCAGCTTCTTCAACAATTACTTTAATAGCAGCTATATCACAATTTTTATGCTTTGAACCTGGAAATATTGCTAAGTTAAAATCTCCAGTTGCTACATAGATGCTTGCATGAGTTATACTTCCGATGCTAACAAAGTAAGATTTTTTTCCTAATTCTTTTATTACATCATATATATCATATTCGGCATCATTCCACATATCATAATGGCAAACACTTTTCATATTATCTAGTTTTTTATCTGTAACATGTATTTTTTTATCATTACAACATGCACCTTGTCCTTTTATTGCAGAATATAGTTTATCTGTAAAAGGATCGTATACAACACCAACAATAGGTTCACCTTCTACAACTAAAGCTAAAGAAAATACCGCAATTGGTATATGTCTTGCATACATTGCAGTACCATCTATTGGATCACATACCCATACATAATTACTTTTTCCAAATTGTTCTTCTTCGCCATCAACAGAGTGAGTAGGAAATACCTCTTTTACTTTATTTACTAAATAATTATTTATTTCAGTATCTGCTATAGTTACTATTGTTTGATCTTCTTTATATCTAGCTTTGTTATCTTCATTAAAATATTTAAGCATAATTTTTCCTGCTTTATATGCTATTTCTTTAGCAAATTTTAAATATTCTTTTTCCATATTTTTAACCTCCCAAATTAAAATATATTCATTATTTTTTTCTCTTGATTAACATTATATCATAAAATTTAAAAGTGTGAATAAATCAAGTTTTAAAAGAAAATGTTACTTGTTTATTACATTAATATAACAAATGGATAACTTGCTTTAAAATAGCATGAATTGCGAGAAAAAAAAGGCGAAAAATGATATAATTTATAATTGAATAAAAGAGGTATATGTATGGGAAATAATAAGAAAAAATATATAGGAATAATAGTAATTTTAGCAATTATATTAACAAGTATAATTAGCTTTAAAATATTTAATAAAAAAGATGTGGAGCTGGAGCCAGAAATTCTTGTATCGCAAAGTTATGAAGAGGTAAAAGCTGGAGATGAAGCCATAGATGGAACAGACTATGTTACATTTGATGCTTTCTATCTACGTGATCTTGATGGAGATGGCTATGCTGAAAAATTAAGAGGAACATGCAGAGAAATAGGAACAACAGATACATTATATATGGACTTAAATGTACTTACTAATGGTACTCTTAAAGATGCTAAAATAACAATAAATGGAAAAAACTTTTATTTTGCAACAGCACTTGTAAAAGATAGTGTTATTTCACAAGATTATATCGGTACTAATACTAAAGAAATAGTGTTAAATGATGTGGTTAATGGAACACAAAAATTAATATTTGGTATGATACAAAGTGGAGACTATATAAACTCATCATATATAGCATCAGCTATAGGTAACGATACAAATAAATATAATGTAACAGATAATACAATAACTTTAATGGGTACCCACGTATCAGATGAAGGTGTAGAGACAGAAATTTCTAAAACAGTAACTTTAACTAATGATTGGTATGGAACAACTGCAACTACACTAGGTACAACTTCTCAAAAATATAATATAGCTAATGCTTTAGATGAAGAAAATGATGTAGTTAATGTTAAATTTGTAGTTTATCCAAAAGAAGTAGATAAAGAGTTGATTATTTCAAATCAACATGTAGAAATACAAGTACCTGAATTCTTTGGATATAAACCTACTAAAGTTACAGTAGATGATACAAAAGCAATTGTTAATTATGATTCTGAAAATTCATTGTTAACTATAGATTTGAATGCAGAAGTAGATGAAAATGGAGTGGTTACTAGATCAGTAAGTAGATCTCTTTCTTATTCTGTAACATTAACATATCCATATGAAGCTTATCAAGCTGCAGATGTAAAAGAATTTGCATTAAATATTCCTATTGACGCAACATATTCTGGATATAATAATACTAGATTTGAAAATCCATATGTATCTAATGTTGCACAAGGTATAATTACGGTATTATATACTGAACCAGAAGGGACTAAAGCATCAATAGATATAAGAGTTGGAGAATATGTTGAAGGAAGATATTTAATTTCTAAAGAAAAACCACTAAATATATATAATAATATTGAATCCGAAAACACAGAAGATTTATATAAAGTTAGATGGGGCTTTTCTACAGGAACAGAATTAAAAGATGTGCCTGTAGTTTTAAGAGAAGATGATTTAAACTATACAGATAAATTTTTAGATGTAAATGCTAATTATATAGATATGCTAGAATATATAGATAACATTGGAATATATTTTTCTGATCCAGAAACTTTATTAGGAGAATATGGATATATAAATGTATATAATGATGAAACAAATGAACTATTACATACCTTTACAAAAAATGATTGGAGTTTATACACATCATCTAATCCATATAAATATGAAATACCAATAAAACACATAAGAGTTGAAACTAGTAATGTTATTACAAGTTCTACATTATACGTATTTAATATAAAACAAATTGATGATGTTAAATTAACTGCAGATTATATAGAAGAGGAATTTAATAATTTAAGTAAAATATATTCATATTTAGAAGGATATACTCAAAATGAAGCAGGTGAATCAACATTTGATGCTACAGCTACTAGCTATGCAAACTACGAAATGCCATATTCACAAGCATATATAAGTATAGATCCTAGTACTATTACAAACCAAGAAACAAAAAAAGGTGTAAATATAAGTATAACAACTAATTCTAATTCATATATAAAGAAAAAATGGTTAAATGGTGAATTTTTAATAAAATATCCGGAAGAAATAATAGATATGAATATAAATAGTGTAACAGTATCTGATAGTACAGTAAAAATTACAGGTGTAGATACATACGAAGAAAATGGAAATTTATACACTAAAATTTATACATCAAATGATGTGGAGAAAAATTTCCAAATAACAATAAATGCAGATATAACTGCTGATCCAAGAAAACCTACTTCCACAGAGAAAATAGAAATGTATTATTATAATCCTGCATGTCATAATTATTATTCTTCAGCAAGAAAAACAGATGAATATGATATGAATGGTAATGAAAATACAGAAGAAAATGTAGGATATACAACAACTACTTTAAATTTAGTTGCACCATCAAATCTTTTAACTTCACAAATAGGCACTGAATTTGATGATATTGGAAGCGTAGTGGTAGCACCTCAAGAGGCTACAGTAAATAAAATAGATGGAACAAAGACAGCTAAAGTAAATATAAACTTGACAAATAATTATTCAAATACAATAAGTGAAGTAAAAATAGTAGGTAAAATACCTTTTGAAGGAAATACATACCAATTAAATAAGGGAGATTTAGGTTCTGCATTTGATACAACTATGACTAGTGAAGGAATAGTTGTACCGGAAGAATTAAAAGAATACACTACTGTATACTATTCATATAGTGAAGAAGTAACAGATGATATAAATGCAAAGAAAAATGGTTGGACAACTACACCTGAAGATATGAGTCGAGTAAAAAGTTACTTAATAGATTTAGGTGACTATGTAATGCCAGTAGACAATACTAAAACATTTAATTATACAATACAAATACCTAGTGGATTAGACTACAATGAAGTATCATATTCGGCACATGCAGTATACTATTGCTTAGATACAGACCAAGGTAAATTAAAAACACAAACAGAACCAAATAAATTAGGATTTAGAATAGCTGAAAAATATGACTTGGAAATAACTAAATATGAAACAAATTCTACTAAAGTAGTACCAGGTGTTGTATTTTCAGCACAAGAAATTGGGGCAGAAGAAACAAAGACAGCTACAACATATTCAAGTGGTATAGCAACAATAAAAAATTTATATGTTGAAAAAGAATATATAATTAAAGAGATAAAAACAAATCATAATTATATATTAGATACAATAGAAACAAAAATAATAGGACATATAGTAGATGGAGAACTTCAAATAGAAATACTAGAAGGTGGATTTAAAACAACACCAACAATTGAAGTTATAGAAAATGCAAATACAAAAGTTAAGGCATCACTTGAAAACGAAGTAAAATATAACTTTGTATTAAATAAAACACAAACAGGAACAAATGATGTAATTCAAGGTATAAGATTTGAACTTACAGATTATAATGGAAAAACTAAATGGTATTCAACTAATAAAGAAGGTCAATTGATTTTAAAATTATTAGAGCCTAATAAGCAGTATACATTGACTGAAAAAGAATATAAAGGATATTATTTGAAAGAACCTGTAACATTTATGATGGTAAGAGATGAAAATAATAATCTTAAATTTAATGTACTAGCAGGAGATTTAGATACTCTACCTGTAATAGATCAAACAGGAGAAGTGCCTGTAGTAACAGCAGGACTTGAAAATGAAAAAATACCAACATATACTTTAAGAATAACTAAAAAAGAAGCAGATACAGAAACAACTATAGCAGGAGCACAATTTAAATTAATAGGAGAAAATAAAGCAGATAATGTACTATATACAACAGATGGAAATGGTGTAATCCAAATAGATAATTTATACCAATATGTTGAAGGAAAAGATATAACTGGAGAATATAGCTTACAGGAAATATATCCAACAGAAGGATATGTATTAAATGATGAACCCGTGGTATTTAAAGCAACAAAAGATGCTACAGATAATTTAACACTTGAAATAACAAGTGGAACAATAAGAGAAGCAATTAAAGATGTAGTTGTAGATAATACAAATCCAGATAATCCAATAATAAATATAACAATAGACAATGATCCAGTATTTACATTAACAAAAGTAGATGCAGAGACTGGAGAACCTCTGGAAGGGGTGGGTTTTGAAATTACAGATTTAGATGGAAATTATGTAACTGATGCAAATGGAAATTTAATAGGAATAAATGAAATAGAAGAATTGAGTTTAAGTTCAACTGGAAAATATTTATGGACACAAAATGAAGACGGAATATGGCAAAGTGGAAATTATAATATTAGTAGTTCGGATAGTATACTAACTAGTGAAAGATTTACAATAACAGAAAATACAATTTTATCTTTTGATTGGTCTGTTTCTTCACAAAATTATTATGATTATTTATATTATAGAGTTATAAATACAGTTACAGATGAAATTATTGGAGGAACTAATACAAAAATAAGTGGAACTTCATATGGAACAGAATATGAAAGTTTAATATTTAAAAATAAGCAAATAGAATTAGAACCAGGAACATATAATATAGAATTTGTATATTATAAAAATTCTTATTCAAACAGTGGAACTGATAGAGGATATGTAAAAAATCTAAAATTAATATCTGCAGATAAAACAGTTAAAACAGATAAAAATGGAAAAATACGTTTAAGTTTAAAAGAAGGCTTATATAAAGCAACTGAAACTAAACCTTTAGAAGGATATCAAACACCAGAATTGTATACTGGTATTGGTATTGGAGAAAGTAAAAGTGCTACTATTGATGGATTAGATTTAGAATGGGAAAAAGGAGATATCTATGCTAGATTTTCTGATATAGCTGCTGTAGAAGATGGCTATATTGCAGTAGGAAATAATTGGGTTAGTGGTAGTGTTATTTATTCTGGAAATATAGTTAAATTTGATTTTAATGGAAATATTGAGTGGCAAATTTTAGAAGTAGAATCATATAACGAACCTAATGCTATAACAATAGTAGACGACGGTTTTATTGTTGCATCATTATCGGGTGAAGTAGCTAAATATGATTTTGGTGGGAAGTTTCAATGGCGTAATATAGAAAAGTCACATACTAAGATTACGTTCGATTATTATAACTATAATGATATAATAACAGTAGAAGATGGAGTGATTGCTATAACAAATGAAGGTCAGGTAGTAAAATATGATTTTGAAGGAAATTTGGTGTGGGAAAATATTGAAAAAACATATAGTTACCGAGGAATAGTTGCAGTACAAGATGGAGCAATAGTAGTTAGCTCTGATGGAGAGGTAGTAAAATATGATTTAAATGGAAATATAGTATGGCAAAATACTGAAAAGGCATTGGAATATAATGATGTAGTTGTAGTAGAAGACGGTATTATTGCTATAGCAAACGATTTTGAAAGCCATAGATATGATGGATGTATAGTAAAATATGATTTTAGTGGTAATTTTAAGTGGCAAAGTTCTAAAAAGGAATATATGCATTATGAAGATGCTATTGTAGTTAATGATGGTATTATTGTTACAAATGGTAATAGTAGCGTTTATGAATATTCTGCTACAGGTACAATATTAAAGTATGATTTTGAAGGAAATATAGTATGGGAAAATACTGAAAAAAGGTATAGATGTTCTTCAATAGCTTATAATGAAACTCAAATAGCTGTTGTAGGATATGATGGAGAATTTGTAAGATATGATTTGAACGGAAATTTGATTAGTGAAAATACACGAAAAACATGGAATTTAAAGGATGTAGTAACTGTAGACAATAGTATTATTGCTATAGCAGAGAGTGGTAATGTAGCAAGATATGATTTTGATGGAAATAAAGAATGGGAAAATACTGAAAAATTATGGATATATAATGATATAACAGTAGTAGAAGATGGTGTAATTGTATCAGGATATGGATATCCAGAAATTAAAAATGAAGGAATACAGTCGGTTGGGTGTATAGTAAAATATGATTTGAATGGAAATATAGTATGGGAAACTACCGAAAAATCATATAAATATTATTATACTGCTATAACTTCTGTAGAAAACGGTGTTATAGCAACTAGTACTCAAGGAAAAGTAGTAAAATATGATTTAAATGGAAATAAAGAATGGGAAAATTCTGAAAAAACGTATAATTATCAAGCAATAACAACAGTAGAAGATGGTGTTATTGCTGTAGGAGATAGTGGAGAATTTGTAAAATATGATTTAAATGGAAATGTAATTTACGATCAAAATAAAGGTGATTTTGATTTTCAAGATATAGTAGTTATTCAAGATTGGGTTATAACTGTTGATAAGGATGGATATATAAAAAAATATGACTTTGATGGAAATTTAGTGTGGTCTAAGCGTATAGATTCTTTTGATGATTTTTATGATATTACTATATTGAATGATACTATTGTTATTGTCGGAAGTATTTATAACACAACTAGTGCACGTGGAAGATTGGAGCAATTTGATTTAGATGGTAATGTATTATCATCTAAAATAGGAATGGAAAACTATATAGGAGTAACTACAATAGAAAATGGTGTTATAGTAGTAAGTATAAGAGGTACTATAGAAAAATATATCAATCACATATCAGAACCAGAAATTATTGATTCTAGAAATTTAATTATAGAAAATAAAATAAGTAAATACAAAATAACAACTAAAGTAGAAGGACATGGCGGATCAATATCAGGAATGAACGAAAATGTATATGAAGAAGTTAGATATTTGGAAAATAGTACTAAAGACATAATAATAAAACCGTCAATAGGATATAAAGTAAAAAATATTTCAATAAATGGTGAATATATAGACTTTTCTGAAAATGATGACAAAACGGTTGAATTAAATAAATTTACAGCTATGAAAGAAGACAAGGAAGTTATTGTATCATTTGTGAAAGAAAGTAATTCATTAATAATAAAAAAAATAAATAGTATATTAGGTACTCCTTTAGTTAATGCTAGATTTAATATAAAGCAAATTGAAGAGAGAACAGAACCTATTACAGAAGAAATAGTAGGAAGTATAGTAGCAAACGGAAATATATATTATCAGACTAATACAGAATCTGAAATACAAAATGTGTTAGGAGATATGGTTAATAACAATGAAAATTATTATTTTATAGATAATGGAAATGGTGGTTATGAATCAAATAATCAGGGGATATCCAGTAGTACAGCTAATTCATATATAAAAATTGATTTAACAGAACAAGTCGGAAAAGTTGCTATAGTTGTAAATGCTAGTATTTCTAGTGAACTAAGTTATGATTATGGGTATGCTATTGTAACAAACTCAACAGGAGAGCCTAATAGATATAGTTCAGGAAGACTTATATATATATCAGGAACTCAAGAGGATAAAAGTTATACTACTATGGTAGATGGTGGACAAGAATATTATTTACACTTAAGATATTATAAGAACAGTTCTACAGATAGTGGAGATGACAAATTCACAGTAAATAGTATAAAAATATATAATACAATATCAAATACATACAATTTTGTAGAAAATGGAAATGGTGGTTATGAATCAAATAACCAAGGACAAGCTAGCACAACTGCAAATTCATATATCCCAATAGACTTAACGGGATATAAAGGTAAATATAATTTAATAGTAAATGCAAATGTATCAAGTCAATCAGGTAACGATTATGGATATGCGACAATAACTACTAGTACTGATGCTCCTACATACAGTACATCAACAGGAAGATTTATATACATCGCTGGAACTTCTAGTGGTTATACTACCCCTAAAGATTATACTACTGTACTTGAAGGTGGAAAGCAATATTACTTACATTTAGGATATCGAAAAAATGATTCAACGGATAGCGGAGATGATAAATTTACTGTAAATAGCATTAATTTAACATTGAATCAAAGTGATTTTTTAAAGGATACAGAAATAGTCACAAATTTAGATGGTGAGGCTGTAATTCAAATAGATAAAGATTGGAGATATGAAATAACAGAAATAGAGGCACCGGAGGGATATACATTAAATTCAACACCAATCATTTATGATTTTGTGACGGGGCAAGAAAATATAATTACAGTAAAAAATGATCCACAAGTAGATATAATAGTACATCACTATATTAAAGATACAACAACATCTGTAGCACCAGATGAAACTCAAAAAGGAGATTTAGGAAAAGAGTATTCTACCTTCCCTAAAACAGATTTGGTTACATATCAATTAGTAAAAAATGCAGATGGAAGCTATCAAATACCAGATAATGCAAGCGGTATATATACAGAAGAAACTCAAGTTGTAACATATTACTATGAAGTAGCTCCAGTACAATTAATTGTACATCACTATCTGGATGGTACGGAGGACTGTGTTGCACCAGATGAAATTAGCGAAGGACAACAAGGTGCAGCATATACAACAAGTCCTGTTGTATATCCGACTTTAGAAGAAAAATATGAACTTGTTACAACTAAATTGCCTGAAAATGGTAGTGGTACATTAGATGAATCAATAACAGAAGTAACATATTATTATAAGATTAAAGAATATAATATAACAACAGAAGTCGATGGAGAAAATGGAACAATAAGTGGTGAAGGAGTGACTCCTTATGAAATTGTTTTACAAGAAGAAAGTAGTGTAAAAGATATCATAATTACACCAAATGAAGGTTATCAAATAAAGAATATAACGATAAATGGTGTAGAACAAAATTTACCAGAAGATAAGAAATCTCCATATGTATTAGATAAATTTACTAATATGACAGAAGATAAGCATATCATAGTAAGCTTTGAAAGTGAAATAATAGACTATATAGTAACTAAAGTTTGGGAAGATAATAGCAATGAATTAGGAAAAAGACCTGAAAATGTAGAAATACAATTATATAATGGTAATGAATTAGTAGAAACTCAAAGTATAAGTGAAGAAAATCCTAAAATAATACACCAAACTGATATAAAATTCAGTCAAATGTCTGACACATATCCTTGGACACAAAATGAAGATGGTACTTGGCAAAGCGGAAACTATAATGTTAATAGTACAACAAGTGTCTTGACTAGTGATGTTTTTGAAGTAAAAGAAAATACAGTACTAAATTTTGAGTGGTCTGTATCGTCTCAAGGTAAATCTTATGATTATTTATATTATATTATTAAAAATGCAGATACAAATGCAACAGTAACAGGTGGAACAAGTACTAAGATAGGTGGAACATCTTATGGTACAGTATATAGTAATTTAACTTATTCTGATATTAATATAAATTTGAATTCTGGAAAATATATAATTGAATTCATTTACAGAAAAAGTGCTTCAACACACAGTGGTTTGGATAGAGGTTTTGTAAAAAATATAACATTAAACGGAGATATTATAATTAAAAATCAATGGGAAGCTAAATTTAATGTTCCACTACTAGACTCATCAGGAAACAAAATAAATTACTCTGTAGTGGAAAAAGAAGTGAATACAGACGATTTATACATGTATGATTCATCAATTACTTATAGTGAAAATGAAGCAACTATAACAAATACATTTAGTATTCCAGATACTAAAGTAGATATAGCAGCTACTAAAACGTGGGTAGATAATGATAATATAAACTTAAAGAGGCCATCTCAAATTAAATTACAACTTAAAAATGGAGATACTGTATTACAAGAGCAAGTACTAGATGTAACAATAGAAAATACACAATCATATACATTTACAGATTTACCTGAATATGATGAAAATGGTAATACAATAGAATATACAATAGACGAAGTAGAAGTAAATACAGATGATTTGAAATTCTATACAAAGACTGTAAATAACGAAACATA
>JAGAIU010000016.1 GCA_017626395.1 Clostridia bacterium
GGACAAGATGAAACAGCACGAAAATATGAAAGTTATCGCTCTAAACGTGAATTTGCAAGACAAACAAATTCAACTGACCATGAAATTTTAACATTAGTTAATGGTACAAATGCAGACGCTTTAGAGGAAAACTCTAATAAAAAAGCAGATACAGCAGCAACTCAACGTGATTTAATTGCAGGAGAAGTTTCAAAGGATATTTTCCGACGTAGAATTATGCCGACACATTTATTACAAGCGCATGATGAAGGAATCTTCCATTGGCATAAGTAGTATTGTGCCACTATATAGTGATATATAGTTAAAAACCTCGTGAACCTAGAAAACTAGGGTGTATAACTAGCGATTAGCAGTCATAGGAAATGATGATTAATAGTTATGCTAACAGGGAAAGTTAATTCTAATCCTGTGCCAAGTACTTTAATTTCTTTAACTTTTCTAAGGAGAGAGAAATGTTAATGGAATACAAACAGTTTTATAGTTATAGAGTATATGAAAATGGCGATGTATATAATAAACATGGTCGTAAGCTGAAAGGTGAACTACAAGAGAAAAAGTATATTAGATATGTTCTAAGTATAAATGGAAAAAGTGTAAATTATAAAGCTCATAGGCTAGTAGCTATGTTATACTTAGAAAATCCTAATAATTTACCAGTGGTTAATCACATAGATGGAACACAAATACCATTAAATAATCATTATACAAATTTAGAATGGCGCGATGTTGCTCACAATAATGAACATGCAAGAGATAATAATTTAAATAATATATCTATTAGTAATAGTAAAAGGTGGGAAAACGAAGAATTTAGGAAAAGAACCTCAAAAAGAATATCTGATGGTATAAAAAAATCAGGTTGTTCAAGTGGTAAAAATAACCCTAGATTTAGATATAATATAACAATTAATGGCATGGAAATACAAAGAATAGATTTGCCAAAGCTATTAGGTATATCACAAAGTTATGCAGATGCTTGTATAAAGAAAGCAGCTAATGGTGTTAGTGTTAAAAAATTCATAGAAAATAATATTAAAGTTGAGAAATTAAAGTAAAGGTTAATCGACTATCGAAAACATAACATAGAAGAAATATCTATGTGAAGAAGTGAGTAGAGTACATTTAAGGTGAAAGTCCTTACTTGGAAGTGCGAGGGTTCTTGCTATTGGTAATAGATAGCAAGAATATGATATAGTCAGACCTACATATTTTTATGTAGGTTGGATGCCGATTATTCAATCCAATCAATACACAATTGTGATTTAGTAAATTTAGAGGATATGTTATTAAATGGAACTGTTATTAATGACAAGTTAGTGGAATCACCAAATTCATTTTTAACAGCATGTACTGTTGCTACTCAAATTATGGCACAAGTTGCTAGTTCGCAGTACGGAGGACAGAGCATTGCCCTAAAACACTTAGCGCCATTTATTGAACGTTCATATAGACGATATCATGATATGTTATTAAATGTAATTTCAGAACCTGCTGAACTTAAAGCTGCTATTAATGTTTTACTAGAAAAGGAAATTCGAGCA
>JAGAIU010000017.1 GCA_017626395.1 Clostridia bacterium
AATGCAAGTGGTATATATACAGAAGAAACACAAGTAATAACATATTACTATGAAGTAGCACCAGTTCAACTTATAGTACATCACTATATAGATGGAACAGAAGATAGTGTAGCACCAGATGTAACTAGTGAAGCAGAAAAAGGAAGTGAATATACAACAAGTCCAGTTGAATATCCAACATTAGATGAAAAGTATGAACTAGTAACAACTAAATTACCTGAAAATGCAAGTGGTACACTAGAAGAAGCTGTAACAGAAGTAACATATTATTATGCTGCAAAAGAATATGAAATAACAACAGAAGTAGATGGAGAAGGTGGAACAATAAGTGGTGAAGGACAAACTCCATATGAAACAGTAATATATAAAGAAAATAGTGTAAATAATATTATAATTACACTAGATGAAGGATATCAAATAAAGAGCATAACAATAAATGGAGTAGAGCAAACATTACCAGAAAATAAGACATCTTCATATACATTAGATAAATTTACAAGTGTTACAGAAGATAAACATATTGTAGTTACTTTTGAATTAGCACCAGTTCAACTTATAGTACACCATTATTTAGATGGTACAGAAACTAGTGTAGCACCAGATGTTATTACAGAAGGACAAAAAGGTGATGTATATACAACTGAGCCAGTTGAATATCCAACATTAGATGAAAAGTATGAACTTGTTGAAAGTAAATGGCCAGAAAATGATAGGGGAGTTTTAGAAAATGCTGTAACAGAAGTAATATATTACTATACAGCTAAAGAATATGAAATAACAACAGAAGTAGATGGAGAAGGTGGAACAATAAGTGGCCAAGGACAAACACCATATGAAACAGTAATACATGGAGAAAATAGTGTAAACGAAATTAAAATTGTTCCAAATGAAGGATATGTAATTTCAAGTGTAACAATAAATGGACAAGAGCAAGAAATTACTCCTAATACAGATAGAAGTTATACGTTACCTATATTTGAAAGTGTTAAAGAAGATAAACATGTAGTTGTAAAATTTGTTAAATCTGAAACATATAATTTAGATATAGAAAAAATAGATAGAGTGAATAATACAGCTATGTCAAATATAGAATTTACATTATCTAATATGTATGGAGAAAAAACATACACAACAAATAGTGAAGGTAAAATAAATCTTGAATCACTTTATGTTGGAATAGAATATACATTAAAAGAAACAACTTATCCAGATGGATATGTGTTAAATAAAAATGGAACTAAATTTGTAGCTGAAATAAATTCTGAAGGAAATATAGAAATTAGTATTCTTGAAGGAGAAGAAATAGTTTCAGTAGAAAAAGACGAAATAAGTCAAAATTCATTTAATATGAAATACTACAATGATGTTAGTTTAGTAATAGAAAAGAAAAATGCTGATGGAACTAAAGTTTTAGAAAATGCTAAATTTATAATAAAGAAAATAAATGAAGATGGCACAGAAGAAGATGCAAAAGATGGTAATGGAAATACAATAGGTACAGTAGAAAATATAAATGGAACTGATTATAGAATTGTTAAAACAGATGAAAGAGGAATAATTGGTATTAATCTACCAGCTGGTAAATATAAAGCAATTGAAGTAGAAGCACCAGAAGGATATGCATTACCAGAAAATGTAGATGATAGAACTTATGAATTTGAAATAACTATAGGTCAAATAGTAAAAGAAATTAAATTGATTTCATCTAAAGACATTACCTCTAATTCACCAAATCCAGTAGGAATATTAAATACATCAGATGGTGGATACATAGAATATGGTGGAGTATATGATGGATTAACAATTGCAGCAGAAGATACAGTAGCAAATCAAGAAATAGTAGTACCTACTTATGAGAAATCAGATGGTATTTTAATTAAATATAATTCGAATGGATTAGTTGAATGGGTGAAAGTTATATCATCAGATTCTGACTCTAATAATTTAATATCAGATTTAGATCAAAATTCAGATGGAAGTATGATAGGGATAGGTATATTTATAGGAACTATAACTATACCAGCGGATCAAACAGTTAGCGGTGAACAACTACAAATTACAAGTACAGATGCTACTAAAGAATATATTATAAAATTCGATAAAGATATGAAAGTTGAATGGATTAGATCAGACAGCTTTGCTTATTTACATAGTTCATTTACAGGAAGCATTGAATCGTATGATGATGGATCTTATATGGTTAACATTGCTGTTAATGGAACATTAACTATACCAGCAGAAAAAAATATTTCTGGAGTAGAGATGATAATAGAAACTAACAATACTGGAATGGTAGCTATTAAATATAATAGTAATGGAATTATTGAATTTGCGAGCGAAGTTGAAGCAAAAGATAGCAGTGGCGGAAGTGGAGAACCAGTATCTCTAGCAGAAAGCAGAACTATTCAAACATATTCTTTAGCTAATGAGATAGAAGATCTTTATTCAAGAAATAGTATACTTACTTCTGATGGCTCAAAAATAGAAGTAGGATACATATATGGCACTGTAAATATTTCATCGGATTATACAGTTAGTGGAAAAGAAATAACATTAACACCAAATGGAGATTATAGTGGTTATATAATTAAATATAATTCTGAAGGAAAAATTGAATGGGCAAAATTAAATAATTCTATTGGTGAAGATGGCGAATTATCTTTAGTTAGAGAAGCAGATGATGGATTTGTTGCAGTGGGATATTTTGTAGACGGAATAAACTTTAGTGCAGACGAAACACTTTCAGGAGAAGAAATGATAATAGAAAATAATGGTTTTACTTCTGTAATAATGAAATATTCTAAAGATGGATTATTAGAATCCGCTAAAATAATTGAAGATATATATTATGAAGCTTTTTGGGATGAAAATGTAGATCTTTCAATTAACGAAGATATATATTATGTTACAGATTATTCAAATTCTAAAACATATACATATAAGGATACAACCACAGCTGAAATAGGAGTAAAAGAGCAAGTAAAACTTGATGTAAAAAATGAATTGAAAGAATATAAAATAACAACAGAAGTAGATGGAGAAGGCGGAGTAATAACTGGTGAAGGAGAAACACCATATGAAACAGTAGTACATGGAGAAAATAGTGTAAAAGATATAATAGTAACACCAGATGCAGGATATAAAATAACAAGTATAACAGTAAATGGAGAACCAATTACATTTACACCAGATTCAGAAGATAACTATACATTAGATAAATTTGTTAATATGACAGAAGATAAACATATAGTAGTAAAATTCGAGAAGAAAGATACTAGTATAATAGTAAAACATCAAACAGAAGATGGAACAGACTTAGTAGACCCTGAAACAGTAAATGGAAAAGTAGGAGATACATATACTACAACGGAAAAAGATTTTGAAGATTACGAAATTAAGACTATTCCGGATAATGCAAATGGTACAATGACAGAAGAACAAATAGAAGTAATCTATGTATATAGTCTAGTTAAAGGAAAAATAACAGTTACAAAAGTAGATATAAATAATACAGATACTAAGTTATCTGGTGCAACATTCAAACTAGAAAAACTAGATGATAATGGAAATGTAGATACAACATTTACAGCACAAGAAAAAACAACAGGAAGTGCTGGAACAGTTGAATTTAGCGAACTTCTAGTTGGTAAATATCAAATAACTGAAACAAAAGCACCAGAAGGATATGAATTAAATTCAGAAATAACAGAAGTAGACGTTACAAAAGCAAATAAAGAATTAAATGTAACAGTTAAAAACAGAGAAAAATTAGTATTACCAGAAACAGGTGAGGTAAACTATATAATAGTTACATCAATTATTGGTATTGTACTAATGACTAGTGCAATAATAGGTAAAAAACTACATAAAAATTAAAAAGTATATTTGTGGAGATAGTGGATAGTATCTACTATTTCCACTGATATAGATTAAGTTGAAGTTGCATATAAGTACATATTTCAACAAAATTATTACAATTCAGTTACAAAATAGAATTTTATAGTTTTATCTAGTATAATGATATTGATAGAAACAATAGGTTCTATTTTGATATTATGAAAGAAAGGGAGAAAACGTATGAAAAAAAGTAAAATTTCATTAATGCTAGTATTTATGCTTGTATTAGTAACAGTTTCAAATGCAGTTTTCGCTGCTACTGGTTCAATCGTAGATACTACAAAAAAAGGGTCTCTTACTATCACAGCTTTAGAACAACTAAACGGTGCTAGTGATACAACACCTCTTGCTGGTGTAGAATACTCTTTATACAAAGTTGACGTTGTAGCTGGAACAACTGTAACAACAGTTGCACAAGCTGAAGCAGCTATTGCTTCTCTTACAGCTACAGATGTAGTAACAACTGGTGATGACGGTGTTGCTGCATTCACAGATTTAGAATTAGGAAGATATTATGCTAAAGTAACAGGATATCCAACAGGAACTTCTTCAGTTCCAGAATCATTTATCGTAGACGTACCTATGACAAATACTGCTGGAGATGGATGGGTTTATGATATCACTGTAAGTCCAAAAGTAAAAACTGCTTCTGGTAATGCAGTTCTTACAAAATTAGATGGAGAACAAAAACCAATGGTTGGAGTAGAATTCAAAGTTCAAATAAGCACTGAAGATGGTGTTTGGACAGATTATATTCCAGAAGGTGCAGATAAAGTGTTAACACTTACAACTGATGCTGCTGGTGAAGTTAAATTAGAAAACTATCCAATAACTTTCCAAGAGAAAGCTGCAAAATTTAGATTCGTTGAAACAGTAGTTGCTGAAGAATATATCATGGATAATAGCCATTTAGACTATGTATATGCTACAGCTGATGGTAAAACAGTTGTTGTACATGCTGATGGTTCAGCTGAAGCAGCTGCTGAAACTGGTGTATTACAAATGATCAACGAAAAACCAGTTGCTGTAAAAACAGTTAAAACTGATGATGGTTCATATGCTGACGTAGCAAGTGTTAATGCTACAGATGTTGTATCATTCAACGTAACAGTTGACGTTCCAACAGTAATAGCTAACATGTCAACATATAAAGTAACAGATACTTTACCAGCTGGATTAACTAACAGAACTAACGTTGTTGTTAAAGGTCTTCCAACAGATGGTGGAGAAGCTGAAGAAGTAGCTGCTGCTGCTTATACAAAAACTGATGCAAATGGAGTTTTAACTCTAGATTTCGTTACTGCAGATATAGCTGCTTATGCAACTATTATAGTAACTTATGATGTTGCAGTAGATACAGATGTTGTAATAGGTTCTGAAGGTAACACAAACACAGCTGTTCTTGAATACTCTAATAAAGTAGATACAGAAGGTGTAGAAGAATCTACAACAACAACTGAAGATACAGCTAAAGTTGTAACTGGTGGAGTAAAAATTCACAAAGTAGATCCACAAAGTGCTGCTCTTGCTGGTGCTAAATTCAAAATTGCAACTAGCGAAGCTAACGCTATAGCTGGAACATTCGTAAAAGATGTTGATGGTAATGATATAGAAGTTACTACAGCTGCTGATGGATATGCTGTAATTAATGGTCTTGCATACAACGATGATGAAACTGCAAGAGATTACTGGTTAGTTGAAACACAAGCTCCAACATTCACAGAAGAAGTTGATGGAGTTTCAACAACTAAATCATATACACTATTAAGTGCTCCAGTAAAAGTTTCAGTTAGTGGAACTTCTCACACTGTAGATGTTGAAGTTGTTAACAAAAAACCTTACAACTTACCATTAACAGGTGGAATGGGAACTATAATGTTCACATTAGCTGGTATAGCTTTAGTAGTAATAGCTAAATCTATCAAAAAAGAACAAGAACAAATGTAATAAAAGCATAATATAAATAATATCTATGGCGATGGTAGAAATACCTTCGCTATTTTTTTATCTTTTAAAAAATAAAGCTTGGGCTATATGAACTACTTTTGTAATAAATAAACTAATTTGAAGTTAAATATTTACATCTTTATGATATTTTATATAATAGAAAAGTATTCTTAATTATTTTAATTCTAAATATTTTTATTTAAATCAATTATTTTAATCTTATTGTTAAATCAATGAATTATCCAAAATATAAATTTTAAAATAGTACACAAAAAAGTAATCAAAATGTACATTTTATATTGAAATTACACTATAAATTTGATATCATTAAGGAGGTAGATACATGATAAAAAACTCGATGGAAAAGTTGTCTATTAAAAATGATTTTGTATTTAAAAAGTTATTTTCTAAAAAAGGAAATGAAGAATACCTTATACAATTTTTATCTGGACTTTTAAATTTAGAAATAAAGAGAATAGAAATAGAGCATGATGTAGCTTTAGAAATAAATTTAGAAGATAAGAAATTAGGAATCTTAGATATAAAAGCTACTTTAAATGATGATACTTGTGTAGATATAGAAATGCAAAGAAGTGATGAAAAGAATATTGTAAAAAGATCTACTTTTTATGCTTCAAAACTGGTATCTGAACAACTGTCTAAAAGCCAAGAATATAAATTAATAAAACCAGTTATAGTAATATTTATAATGGATTTTAATTACTTTCCTTTTGAAGAATATATAACAAAATCTATGATGGTTACAGATTTACATAGAGAGTATGAATTAAATAACAATGTTATATACTATTATATAGAGTTACCTAAATTTAGGGATGCCAAAGTAAATATGAAAGATATAACATCTCAATGGTTAACTTTTATAGATGGTGAAAAGAAAAAGGAGTTGGAAAAAGTTATGGAAAACAACAACTTAATTAAAAAAGCAGACGAAGAACTTGAATATTTATCTGGTGATGCAGAAATAAGAAGAATAGCAGAACTTAGAGATAAATATGTAAGGGATATGAAAAGTGCTAAATCTGATGGATATGAAGATGGGGAAAAGGCAGGAGTAAAGCAAGGAGTAATCCAAGAAAAAATAAATATTGCAAAAAATATGTTAAAAGAAAAAATAGATATAAAAATTATATCAAGAGTTACAGGGCTTAGTGAAGATGAAATTAAAAATATAAAATAGTTTATTAAGAATAATTAGTAAATAACTAGTTATTCTTTTTTTTTTATTGTATAATATCAGTAGGTGTTTTTTATGAAGAGAAAAATTTTGAAAATAATATTATATATAGCTGGAGCTTTTTGTATAATATATCCAATCTATTCTAAGTTTTTATCATATAAGAACCAAACAGAGAGTATATATGATTACAAAAAGGAACTTGCTATAATGCAAGAGGAAGAGTTAAAAGAAAAAATAAAACAATCAGAAGAATTTAATAAAAATAATTCTACTGAGACTACTGTTGTAGATCCTAATTCTTTACAAGGCTCTGAGCATCATGAAAGTACATATAACTTTTTAGAACTTGGTGAAATGATGGGATATATAACTATTCCTAAAATTAATTTAGAGATTCCAATCTATGAAGGAATAACTGTTAATAACTTAACTAAAGGTGTAGCTCATATGGAAAATACATCATTACCTAATGGTGGCATGAATACACATTCAGTTTTAGCAGGACATACAGGAATCTCTGAAGCTGAAATTTTTGATAATATAGATAAACTTGAAATAGGAGATGAATTCTATATTACATTTTATGGTGGAACAAGTAAATACAAAGTTACTCATACATCAATAGTTTTTCCAGACCAAACAAATGAAATAAAAGTAGAATCTGGAAAATGTCTTGTAACATTGGTTACATGTACACCTAAAACTGTAAATACACACAGACTTTTAGTTAAAGGTGAAAAAGTATTTGAAAGTATAACTGTTGATGAAAAAGATGAGATAGCTAATGAAATGAATGGTGAAGAGTTGCTTAACGAAGAAGTAAAGCAAAAGAGTGATTTAGAACTATTTATTGAATTTGCTAAGAAAAATTCTCATTTATTTATGATTATATTTATTTTAATAATACTTATAATTATATTAAATATTTTGAGTTATATAAGAGAAAAACTTAATAAAAAAAGGAAAGCTAAGAAAGAAGGGAAAAAATAAATATGAAAAAAATATTTACTAAAATCTTATTTGTAATAGGATTATTAATATTTCTTTTCCCATTTGTAATGCGTGCAATAGCATATTTTAACCAAACTACTGCAATATACAATTATAAAAGTGAAGTTTCAAAAACTACACAAGAGGAACTAGAAAAAAAACAACAAGCTTCGAGTGAATATAATAACAAGATTGCAGATGAAAGACCTATAGTAAGTATGGGTGAAGAAATTGAAGAAACACAAGAATCTCAAAGTGTTTTTGATTTCTTGAAAACAGGTGAAGTAATAGGTACTCTTATGATACCTAAAATAAATGTTGAGATTCCTATTTATGATGGAATAGATGGGTATAATCTTGAAAAAGGAGTTGCACATTTAAATGATACATCATATCCTACAGGAGAGCCAAGTACTCATAGTGTACTTGCAGGACATAGTGGTCTTACAAGGGCTAAAATATTAGATGATTTGGATAAAGTTGTAATAGGAGATAACTTCCAAATAGAGTATTTAGATACGTTGACAAATTATGAAGTAATAGATATAAGAGTAGTACTTCCATACGAGACAGAAAGTTTACAAATACAAAATGATGAAACTTTAGTAACACTTGTTACATGTACACCAAAAAGTATAAATACACATAGACTATTAGTAACAGGAAAAAGAGTAGAGTTTCCAGTAGAAAAAACACTTACATGGAAAGAGGAGATTCTTGTATTTATTGTACAATATCGTATTCAACTTATAATCGCTTTAGTAATAATAACATTCTTCTCAATTCTTTTAGTGGTAAAGCCAAAGAAAGATAAGAAAGCTAAAAAAGGTAAAAAGAATAAAAAAGAAGAAGAAAATCTAGAACAAAAACAAGAAGAAATTGTTTCAGAGCAACAAGAAAAAAATGAAATAAATAGTTAAAAATGAATATCCAATATACAATGAAAATTAAGTTAAAGTTTCGTATGTATATTGGGTATTTTTTACGTTACAATACTGTTACAAATATTGAGGAAATATAGATATAATGGTAAAATTATAATGAAAAAATGTATCAAAAATAAAATAAAGAGAGGCTTGATATATGAATAAGGAACATAACGGTTGCTATTCATACAAGAAACGAGTATTTTTTGTTTCACTAATGTTAATAGTAACTACAATAGTATTAAGTACGAATACAATCATATATAATTTTGGTAATATAAATAGTAATAAAGCTATGCAAACAAATTATGCAAGTATAACTGCATTTACTACAGCTAGATGGACTGAAATTCAAAATCAAGTCTTTGGCGAAGGTATAGCATCGTCTGTAACAGATACTTCATTACAAAAGGCTACTGTAATAGAAGGAAATCCATATTTTAATTGGATTAATACAGATGATTTAGGAATTAAACCATGGAACGGAACTATAAATAAAGAAGATGGAAGTGCATTAACTGATGCGGATTTTTATAACGAACAAGGTGTACTTCCTACAGAAACGTATAATTATTCAACTGTAGTAGATGGAGGACTTACTACTTCTAAAACTGTTAAATATAATGTGTATAATGTTGATACACCAGAAAAATTATTTTATATTATATCTAAAAAATGTAATGGGGATTATACTCATATTAAAGTAAATATAACTAAAGATATAGATATGGGTGGTAGAGAAGGTAGATTATTACAAAGATATAGCTTGAGTAAGGGGAATTATAGATTTTATATAGAAGGAAACGGACATACTATATATAACTTAAATGCTGTATCAGGTCTTTTTGGACAGGTATCATCTTCATTTATTGCTAAAAATTTAGACTTTAAATCAATAAAATTTGTAAGTACAACAAGTAATGGACTTATGGGAACAATTAGTAGTTCAAATAGAGGATTATTACTTGAAAATATAAATATTGACGGAGCTTTTGGACAAACTTCTGGAACTGCTACTGCAGTACTTACTGGTCAAATATATGCAAGTAATGTATTTATTAGAGATTGTAGTGTAAGAAATGCATATTCAAGAGCAGGGGCTCACTCTGGTGGATTTACAGCAATATTATGCTCTGGTGTGGATAGTCCTGTAAGTTATGATGCTGCTATGCCGGAGACACCAGAAGCAACATTTGGCAATTCATCTACAACTCAAGGAACAGCAGATTTAAGATATCCAATTATGATTGAGAATTCGTATTCCATAGATTCTGAAATTTTCTCAACATCAGGACATTCAGGTGGATTTATTTCTTGTGCCGGTGGCGGAATAATAGTAAGAAACTGTTTTACAAATAATTCAATGTATGGTGAAGGTCAAACAGGTGGATTTATAGGATCTCAAATAAGTTGTCCTACATCAGAAGGAGCATCACACGGAAATCAAATGGACGATGCAGGTAAACCTTTAGTATCAGCATATTTTGAAAACTGTTATTCTTCAGGTGTCGTTGAAGGAAAAACAGAAATTGGTGGATTTGTTGGTAATGATGCTCAAAGAAGTAGAGGAGAAACTGGTGGTGCTGGTATATATAAAAACTGCTATTCTACTACAATGACTGGTATGGATTACTCAGGAACATATGTTGGCGGATTTGTTGGAATGGCTAATGATATTACACCTAATGTTACTATAGATGGTTATGGTACATTTACTGGCTCATTATTTTTAAACTGTTATGCCGCAGGTGAAGTTGGTAATATAGGTACAGATACTAATGCCAGTACAGCTAAAAGTAAAAAAATTGGTGGCTTTATGGGTGGATATAACACTAATACAGCTTCTATAGGAAATATATATAATTGTTTTTATGACAAACAAACAACTGCAATGAGAGAAATAGCGGTTGGTATGACAGGTAATGGTGAAGAAACTTGTCTTTTAAAAGGTGTTACTGGTTTATATACTGAACAATCAGATGTTAAAGGGGTACAAGGATTAACTAATGCAGACATGCAAGATGGAAGTTCTTGGATATATAAAGACGGATATTACCCACAGCTTAGAGTGTTTACGGATTTAGCTGAATCAAATTTTGCTAATAGCGAATTAGTACAAAGCTATTCAACAGCATCAGCTGCAACAGTATTTTTAAATCATTGGGATAGTTTAATGACTGAAGAAGGAACTATTGCTGAACAGTCAGATGCAACTAAAATTTATGATACTATAAGAGATATTACATCATCTTTTGAATTTACAAGTAATGAAAATTCAAATTCTTCTGGTTATGATATAACTTGGGGAGTAGATAGTGAAACGAATGCTACTAAAGGATATGTAGAAGAACTAAAAATAGAGCAAGAAGATGGAACAGAAAAAAGTGTACCTGTTTTATCTATTCAGAATCCTGTTAAGAATCAAGCATCAGGTGCAACATTTGGACTTGATGTACTAGATATATACAAATGTTATGATTTTGCTCCTGGTAAATCTTGGGTTAAAGTAACAGTTGAAAATACATTTGGTAACAATGTGATTGGAACAAGAAAACTAAGATTATTACCAACAGCATATTTAGATGCTGGTAATTATACAGAAATTACAATAGTTACAGATAATTCAAATGAAGAAAATGTATTACAAAATAAAGTAGAAGTTGAAAGCAGAACAATAACATCTACATATTTACATGCAGAAGATACAATGTATGTAATAACAGATGAAGAAAATCTAGGAGACAATGCTATAATTTATCCTGGGCAAATAACATCTAAAGATGAAAGTACAATAAACTTATTTGCATTATGGAATAGATATCCTGCAGATTTAAATGCTAGTAATCAAACAACAGAAGCTTTTGATTCTATGTATGAGCAAGCTTTGATAGGAAATTCTAAAGATACAGGACTTGCTAAAGTTGAAGTATATAGTTTAGGTGTTGCATATAGAGAAATAGAAACAGAAGATAGCGGTAAGGTAACAGTACCTGTAATAAATTATGATGAAGAAGCTAGAATTACAGGTGATGCATTAAATGATGCTAAATGGAGAGGTGAAGAATTATTTAGCACTGGTGATGCAGGATGGTATGAATTAAAATATTATTGGAGATTAAATGATGGTAGATATTTAACAGATAGTAAAATTGTCGTTATTAAAGGTAACGAAGTTTCAGCTATATTAAATAATAATATCGTTAAAGGTTCAGAAGATTATAATAAC
>JAGAIU010000018.1 GCA_017626395.1 Clostridia bacterium
ATATATGTATTTGAAAATATACCATATGGAAAATATACATATACAGAGTTAGAAGCTCCAGAAGAGTATATAATAGATACTGAAGCACATGAAGTTACAATAGATGCAGAAGAAATGAAATTACAAATAACAAATGAAAAATTACAAGAATCTCCAGAAACAGGAGATATTCAAGTAGTTACTCTAGCAGTAGTTTCAATTATAAGCATTGCTGGAATAGTATATGTACTAAAAAACAAAAAACAACTAGTAAAATAGTTTAAAACAAAGGAAGATGATAAATAAATATCATCTTCTTTTTCTTTGACTTTACAATATAATTATTATATAATTTAAATATGTTTTAGGAGGAAGAAAAACATGGCAAGAAGATTTATTGTAGATGAAAAAGATATTAAAGCAATAGATGAAAAAACTATAGAAATTATTGGTAATGAAGTAAAGCATATTCAAGTTTTAAGACATGATGTTGGAGATGAAATTACAATAAATACTAAAATATATAAAATAGTTCAGATGAAAAGAGAAACTGTTGTATTAGAGTATTTAGAGAATGCACCAATTAAAGGTGTACCTCAAAATAATATAACTGCATATTTTGCTATGCTTAAAAATGATAAAATGGACTTTTTAGTGCAAAAAGCAGTTGAAATTGGAGTTAAAACTATAGTTCCATTTTTTTCTAGTAATGTTATAGTTAAGTTAGATGATAAAGGAAGACAAAAAAGAAAAGAAAAACTACAAAAAATAGCAGATGAAGCATGTAAACAATGTGGGAGAATGGATAGCATTATAGTAGAAGATTTTTTAAAATTTAATGAAGTGTTAAATGATGTAGAAAAACTTCAAAAAGTATTATTTGCATATGAAGCGGCTAATGATTCTTTAAGAATAGAAATTGAAGATATAAAGAATAATAAATATAATAATGTTGGGATAATAATAGGTGCAGAAGGGGGATTTACTCCTAAAGAGGCAGATAAACTAAAAGAAAAAGATAATGTAAAAGTAGTAAGTCTAGGAACAAGGATTTTAAGAGCAGAAACTGCTGCACTAAATTTATTATCAATATTAGTGTATGAAATGGAGGAGTAATATGGGAACAATTATATATCCTGAAAAATTAAATGTAGGGGATACTATTGCAACTACAGCTGTATCAATGACTGCTAATTTAGATAAAATAGATATTGCAATAGAAAATCTAAAAGAATTAGGACTTAAAGTTATAGAAACAGATAACGTAAGAAAATCAGAAGGAGCAGTAAGTTCTAGTGGTAAGCAAAGAGCATATGAACTTTTAGAATTATATAAAAATGCGGATGTTAAATATATAATTGCATCTCGTGGTGGAGAGTTTTTGATGGAAATGTTACCATATCTTGATGAACATAGAGATGTTATAAAAAATAATCCTAAATGGATACAAGGCTTTTCAGATCCATCGCTTCTAAATTTATATATAACAACTAATTTTAATATAGCAACTATACATATGGAAAATATAAGTGAATTTGCTATGAATCCTAGATATAAAAATATACAAGATAACATAGATTTTATGTTTAGTAAAGAAAATGAGTTTATTCAAGAAAGTTTTCCTAAGTATCAAAAACAAGAGTTTGAAGAAGGCAATTTAAAAGGATATAACTTAACAGAAGAAAATGCATATGAATGCGACAAAAGTAATGTTTCTTTTGAAGGTAGAATAATAGGTGGCTGTATTGATACATTCCATTTGATTGCAGGAACTAAAATGGATAATGTATCTAATTTCGTTTCACAATTTGATGAAGGTGTGATATGGTATTTAGATAATTGTGAATTAAATTCATGTGAATTTTACAGAAGATTATGGCAAATGGAGCAAATGAGATATTTTAAAAATGTAAAAGGATTTTTAATAGGACGTTCTATGATGCAAAATAATGATAATAATATATATTTTACATTTAAAGATGCCGTAGAAAGAGCATTATCTAAATTTGGTGTACCTATTGTATACAATGTAGATATAGGACATATACCACCTCAAATGTGCATAATAAATGGTTCTTATGCTACATTTGAATATAAAGATGGCAAAGGTAAATTAACTCAAAAATTAATATAGTAAAAAACAAAGGAATATGGCTTTTATTGCCACATTCCTTTTTTGTTTTCTTTAGCTTGTGTTTCAGTTTCTTCTAAAAATATTTGAAATAATATATCTGGCTTATAGTAATTGCTTTCTGCAAGACCTTCTTTAATAAGAGTATTATTAAATAGATAGTCCAGTAAATTTTCATCTGTTAAATTATCTGATACATCTTTTGTCCAAACATATCTTAAAAGTCTATCATATGAATCTGTATCGGAAACATCTTTTTGAAGATATACAGTTTTTCCTAGTAATTCAGTTGTAGTGAACTCTGTTGCTTCTTTACCATAAGGCTCAATTTCTTTTGTATATTCAGGAGAATTGACTCCTATAAGTCTTACCTTTTCTTCTTTACCATCTATAGTAACCCATAATGTATCACCATCAACAACTTTAGTAACAATTGCTTCTGTAAGAGTGAAATTTGAGTCAGTAGATAATAAATAATTAGATAATGCTTTTATTGTATCAGTTACTTCTGTATTTGGCTCTGCAGTATTTATTTTATCTTTCATAAATAAAACTACAAAAACAGCTATGCCAATTACTACAACAAACGATATAATCTTTTTTATTGTATCTTTCATAATCAATCACCATACTCATTATACCAATTAAATATAACAATAGCAAACTATTTTAAAGATGTAGCTATCTTTTGAATTCTGTAAAATTCATAAATTGTAACAAACTCAAATTCTTTATTTTTGTAATATTTAATAATACTTTCTGCAGCTTCTACTGTAGATTTGAAAGTATCATGCATAAGAATAATATCATTTCCCTTTACATTTTCAATAACGTGTTCTATAGTCTTATCACTATTTTTATAACTCCAATCTAGTGAATCAACAGTCCAAAGTACATTTTCTAAGTTTTGTTCTTTTAATATTGCATTAACACGATTATTTGTAATACCATAAGGAACACGAATATATATAGGCGATGAGTTAGTAATATCGTTAATCATAGTATTAGTTGTGGTAATTTGGTAAAGTATATTCTCCTTTGAAATTTTAGTAAAAAATACATGTTCATAGCTATGAATACCAATTATATGTCCTTCTAAATATTCTCTAAGTAAAATATCTTCTTTATCTATTATACTTTGTCCTAAAACAAAAAAGGTAGCCTTGATATTTTCTTTTTGTAATATATTGAGTATTTGAGATGTATATTTACTTGGACCATCATCAAAAGTTAAAGCAAGTAATTTTCTATTATTGTATTTTTTGACTAGTGCTAAGTCATACACACTGTATTCTATAGTATCACTTTTTATTTGCAAAAAGATAATATCAAAAGAGAGTATAAGCATAACAATTAGCAGTAATTTTATCGTTGACTTTTTTATATAAATTGTTTTCATTTTTTCCTCAATATTAGTATATTAAAAAGGGTATTTAATATGAATAATAGTTTGACTTAAAAACTTATGTTTGGTATAATACTTTTGTATAGAGGTGGAAAAGATGATTGAAGATAGAGTAATATCTCCAGAAGTCATATTTGAAGATGAAGAATTTGGAGAAAGAATAGACGAAACAACGTTAAGACCACAAGTCTTTTCAGAATATATTGGACAAGATAAAGTAAAAGAAAATTTAAAAGTATATATAGAAGCTGCAAAAGAAAGAGGAGAAGCTCTAGACCATGTATTATTATATGGACCACCAGGACTTGGTAAAACTACTCTTGCAACTATTATTGCAAATGAAATGGAAAGTCATATTAAAATTACATCAGGTCCTGCAATAGAAAAAGCTGGGGATTTAGCTGCAATCCTTACTAATCTTCAAGAAGATGATATATTATTTATAGATGAAATTCATAGACTTAATAAATCAGTAGAAGAAATATTATATCCTGCTTTAGAAGATTTTAGTTTAGATATAGTAATAGGTAAAGGACCTGCTGCTAAATCTATAAGACTAGATTTACCTAAATTTACTTTAGTTGGTGCTACAACTAAGGCCGGATCACTATCTTCACCTTTACGTGATAGATTTGGAATTATCCATAGGCTTGAACTTTATACTCAAAAAGAGCTTGCACAAATAATTACAAGAAGTGCAACAATTCTTGGAGAAAATATAGATGAAGAAGCAGCTTTAGAAATTGGTTCTAGATGTAGAGGAACACCAAGAATAGCTAATAGATTATTAAAAAGAGTAAGGGACTTTGCTCAAGTTGAGAAAAAACAAACAATAGACTATGATGTAGCAAAAAGAGCTCTTGATAGGCTTGAAATTGACGAAATAGGACTAGATAATACAGATAGAGTAATGTTAGAGGCTGTGATAGAAAAGTTCAATGGTGGGCCTGTAGGACTTGATACACTTGCTGCATGTATAGGAGAAGATAAAGATACAATTGAAGATGTGTATGAACCTTATCTTATGCAAATAGGATTTTTAACAAGAGGACCCAGAGGAAGACTTGCGACTCCTCTTGCATATGAACATTTAAATAAAGAATATCCTTTTAAGGATAAAAAATAATAGGAGAAATTATGAAGAAAGTTTTAATGCATGTATGTTGTGCACCATGTTTTATAACAATACAAGAAGATATTGAAAAAAATGGAATGTTGATAGATAATAATCGTGAACAAGTTGAACTTACTGCATATTGGTATAATCCAAATATTCATCCAAAAGCAGAATATGAGAGAAGAAAAGAAGCTTTTATTAAATTCTGTGAAATGAAAAATGTTAGTAATGTAATAAATGATGAATATGATTTAAATGGATTTGTAAAAGACGTAATAGAGAATGTTGGACAAGATAAAAAATATGATATTAGATGTAAATACTGTTACTATAGAAGACTTGAAGCGGCTTTTAAATATGCATCAGAAAATGGATATGATATAGTATCAACTACACTTACTAGAAGTCCTTTTCAAAATCATGATGTTATAAATAAAGTAGCTGAAGATTTAGCTCTCAAATATGGTGTTAAGTATGTGTATTCAGATTATAGACATACATACTATGAAGGACAAAATAAAGCAAGAGAATACGGACTTTATATGCAGAAGTTTTGCGGATGTGTCTTTTCATTTGATTCAGGAAAGTGGGTGTATTAATGAAAACATATTCTAAAGAAAAATTAAAATTAAAAAGAGCAATGATTTTTTTAGTTTTTTTGTTTGTAGCTTTGTTAATTGCTGGAGTTGTATTACTTTTTACTTTTTGCTTAAAGGATAATATAGAAGTTTGTAAAGAGAAAAATGATGCTGTTACAGTATCAGATGATGTTGCAGCAAACTCTTATCCAATTATTATAGATAATCTAGTTGTAGGTGCTACATATAATTCAAGATGGGTAAGTGCTAGCAAGTATTATTTAAAGAGCAATTACAAAAACGATATTGAAGTATCTGTATATAATAAAGAAACAAGAGCAGGGGTGTATAAAATAAAAGAGCTATATACTTCTGGAGATAGTGTTTTTGTTAATACTAGCTATCCTAATTATATAGATGAATATTTTGCATTACTTTCGTCAGATAATTATGCTTTAACATCTCAATTTAAAGAGGCAACTTTTGAAGAAAAAGATAACGAATATGTAAAAGATGCTTTAGGTATTTACGGTATGTATAATAACTCTATAAGTGTAAAAAAAGTATACAGCGGATATATTAATTTAAATACACCTGTAAGAATAATATCTGTTACAAGTGGAACAAAAGGTACTTTTGGTGGAATATATAATGCCGTAGTTATAGCATTTACTAATGAAAATAAAGCTGAACTAGTACAATATAATTACACCAAAGACTTTGAAAATAGCGACGATTATCCTTTGTCTTCGATTGAATTTTTAGCAGATTTAAATGGAGATGGAAATAGTGAACTTATACTTAGAGAAGTAACAGAATTCAATGTTACATATAATATTTTTGAGTATCAAGAAGGAAGTTATTATAAGATTTTAACTGAAACTATGAAAGGAAAATAGTTGACAATTATAAAAATAAATTGTATAATTAATATATAACGTTGACGGGACGAGTAAGTTTTAACACTGTTACAAGAGAGAATTGGTCGTAGGCTGGAAGCCAATTTTAATAAGATATTACTGAAGACTACCCCTGAGTTAGCAGGAAACTGCCGTTGATTTCGTACAATCTAAATTAAGTAAAATATTAGGGTGGAACCGTGCAATAGATAATTGTACCCCTATAGACAAGAAATGTGTCTATAAGGGTACATTTTTTGTTATCATTTAAGTTTAAGGAGGAAAAGGGTTCTATGTTAAGTATTTTAAAAGTCACCTGTAAACGTCAAATTGGAATAACGAGTAAATAAGTAAAAAATAACAAAAAAGAATAAAGTTTATAGGAGTGATTAATTATGAGTAAATATGTAAATAGTAATAATGAAGTTTATGAAGCAGATATGGATTTAAGTGTTTTAAGACACACTGCTTCACATATAATGGCACAAGCCATAAAAAGATTATATCCAAATGCAAAACTTGCAATTGGACCATCAATAGAAAATGGTTTCTATTATGATATAGATGTTGAACCTAAATTAGTTGAATCAGATATTGAAAAAATTGAAGCTGAAATGAAAAAAATAATAAAAGAAAACTTAAAAGTTGAAGCTTTTAAACTTTCTAGAGCAGAAGCTTTAAAACTTATGGAAGAAAAAGGTGAACCATATAAAGTAGAATTAATAAATGATTTACCAGAAGATGAAGAATTATCTTTCTTTAAGCAAGGTGAATTTGTTGATCTATGTACTGGACCACATATGCTATATACAAAAGCAGTTAAAGTATTCAAAATAATGAATATTACTGGTGCATACTGGAGAGGCGATGAAAAAAATAAAATGCTTCAAAGAGTATATGCTACAGCTTTTGATTCTAAAGAGGCATTGGATGCTTATCTTCAACAATTAGAAGAAGCTAAACAAAGAGATCATAGAAAAATAGGTAAAGAATTAGATTTATTTATGACTCATGAACTAGTTGGTGCAGGACTTCCATTATATCTACCAAATGGTGCAACTATTAGAAGAATTCTTGAAAGATATATTCAAGATAAAGAAATTGCATTAGGATACAAACATGTATATACACCATCTCTTGCAAACGTTGCATTATATAAAACAAGTGGTCACTGGGATCACTATAAAGATGATATGTTCCCAGCAATGCAAATGGATAATGAAGAAATGGTACTAAGACCAATGAACTGTCCACACCATATGCTAGTATACAGAAATAAATTACGTTCATATAGAGATTTACCAATTAGAATTGGTGAACTTGCAAATGACTTTAGATATGAAGCAAGTGGTAGTGTTTGTGGACTTGAAAGAGTACGTCAAATGTGCCAAAATGATGCTCACTTATTTGTAAGACCTGAACAAATAAAAGATGAAGTTGGAAATGTATTAAAACTAATTCAAGAAGTATATATTAAAGACTTTGGATTCTCACCAGATTCATTTAAATATAGATTATCTCTAAGAGATAAAAACAATGTGGAAAAATACATAGATAATGATAAAATGTGGGAAACTGCAGAAAGTCAATTAAGACAAATATTAAAAGAACTTAATATAGAATTCTATGAAGCAGAAGGTGAAGCGGCTTTCTATGGACCAAAAATAGATATCCAAATAAAAACAGCTCTAAACCATGATGTAACAATACCAACTTGTCAATTAGACTTCGCCTTACCTGAAAGATTTGAACTTGAATATGTAGATCAAAATGGTGAAAAACAAAGACCAGTTGTTATTCATAGAGCAATTCTAGGAAGCTCTGATAGATTTATTTCATTCTTAATTGAAGAAACTAAAGGAAACTTACCAGTATGGTTATCTCCATCACAAGTTAAAGTATTAACTATTGCAGATAGACATATTGAATATGCAGATGCTTTAGCTCAAAAACTAGAAAGAATGGGAATAAGAGTAGAAGTTGATGCAAGAGAAGAAAAAATGGGATATAAAATCAGAGAAGCTCAATTATCTAAAGTTCCATATATGATAGTTGTAGGAGACAAAGAAGTTGAAGAAAATAAAGTAAATGTTAGAATAAGAGGAGTACAAGAGCAAGAATCTATGGATGTTGAAGCATTCATAAATAAAATTGCAAATGAAGCAAAATCTCCATGTTAATATTAAAAAATATTATGACAAAATAACACTTACCGTAAGGTAAGTGTTATTTTTTTAGTATGTAATAAAAAAGAAATATTTAGTAAATAAAAACGTAATAAAAAACAAAAAAATATAGCATTAATCGAAATAATAATTAAAAAATTTCCTTGAAACTGATAAAATACAATTGTGAAATTGTAATATAAGGAGGAAAGTATGAAAAATAAGGGGAAATTGCTAAAAATATTTGCACTATCATTAATAATGCTTATGATGTGTAGTATGCCTTCGTTACCATTTAGTACTAAAGTTGAAGCAGCTTTAGCAACACATGTAACAGGCGATGATATAATTAATCAAGCAATGAGCTATGGTTCTTGGACATATACTGGAGTTGGTACATGTACAGGACTTGCTACAAGAGTTTTAAGAGATCTTGGAATAGGTAGCTCTATAGTAGACTATAACAATGGCTGGTTTAACGATAAAGTTGTACAAAGTGTAACAACTATGAATAAAAATGCCTCACAAAGTGATGAAGTAATGTTTGTATGGCAAGGTTATTTATCAGATGTTAAAGCAAATGCTGGAAAGTTTAGAAATGGAGATATATTATTTATCACTAATGCTAACAACCCAACAAGAGGTAGTGAGCACGTAGGATTTGTACATATTGTTGGAGACTCAATATATCAATATGGTGCAAAATCATCATCAAGTAATCCACAAATTGGTGATACTTTAATTTGTAGTGGTATAGATTGGAATAGTGTTACATTACAATCATCAGATAATACAGATGCTCAAGGAGTAGAACCATATGGATATGTTCCAGGAGGAGATTGGTATACTGTTTTCTATCGTTTAGTAGATGATAATCCAGTAGGAAATCTAAAAATAGAAAAGAAAGATAATCATGGACAATATAAAGCAAATGCAACATTCCATGTTTCAGGACCAGCTGGAGAATTTGACGTAACAACAAATGATGCTGGATATGCCGAATTAAATGATTTAAAAGTTGGAAATTACGTTATAACAGAAACACAAGCACCAGAAAATATGACAAACGAAGAATCTGGAAGAAGTGTAACAGTAACTGTAAATAGAGGTGAAAGTGTTACATATACAAGAATTAACTCATATCAAAGAGGAAGTTCTGCTATACATAAAATAGATGCATATGAAGGTGAAACTCCAAAAGGAGATGCTAAACTTTCAGGTGCTGAATATAAACTTTATGCAAATGAAGATATTTATGAAGGTGTGACAAAAATATATTCTAATGGAGAGGTTGTAGCAACAAAATTAACTAAAGAAAATGGTTATACAGATGTTGTAGATAATCTACCAATAGGTAAATATTACTGGAAAGAAACAAATGCTTCAGAAGGATATAATGTTAATGATGAGAAAATAGAATTTTCTATTGATTATGAAGGACAATATGTTTTAAAAGCAGCATATGAAGAATTTATTTCACAAGAAGATAAAATTTATGGAAGAGCAAGAGTTATAAAGATGGATAATACTACTGATGGTAGTACACTAAAAAGCTCGGCAGAAGGAGCTATTTTGAAACTTACTTTAGATGATGATCCTACACAATATTATCTAGCTACAGTAGATGAAAAAGGTGTAGCAGAATTTATAGATGAAGAATTTGCAAAATTACATCCGGAAGAAAAATGTACCATTCCATATGGTAGATATACACTTACAGAAGTACAAGCTAGTAACAAAGGGGTTCACACATATTTCTATATCAATCCTGAACCAATCGTATTATATGTAGATCAAGAAACAGAGATAAGATATGTTATAGATGAACCAGTAGAAGCATATCTAAAAATTGTAAAAATTGATGCTATTTCAAAATTACCTGTAAAACTTACAGGTGCTAAATTTAAAATTTGGGATTGCCAAAAGAATGAATTTGTTGCACAAAACATATATCCATCATTTGAATTAATAGATGAATTTGAAACAAATGATGAAGGGTATTTAGTTACACCCAAAACATTAGCACCAGGTCAATATATAGTATATGAAACAAAAGCACCGACTGGATATACTTTAAATGAAAAATATAAATTACCGGATAATGAAGCGGATTATGGTGTGAAATCTAAAGGTGGAATGTTTGTAGATTTAAATAAAGAAATGCTAGGAGTTTCAGAAGATGCAGATTATGATAAAGATAACGTCTTAATATATAAAGTTGAAATTCCAAACTATCCTTTAATGGGTAAAATTAAAGTTGTAAAAACGGGTGAAATGCTAACAGATATAGATACAGAAGTTTCTGAATATGGTGAAATAATAAAACCTTCTTATAGTTATAAAGGATTAGAAAATGTTGAATATACAATAAAACCTAAAGAAGCTATAAAATCACCGGATGGAAGCTATGAATATGTATCTACAGATAAAGAATACGTTATAAGAACAGATGAAAATGGTGAAGCTATAACAGAAGATTTATATTTAGGAATATATGAAATTGTAGAATCAGAAACACCACTTGGTTATGTAACTGATACAAATATTCCAGATATTACACTAACAAATGATGGCGAGACAGAAGAGATTGAAACAACTGTAAAAGAATTACAAAACGTAAAGCAAAAAACAGAAATTACAATTAAAAAACAATTTGAAAAGTCAAATTTCATAATTAATGAAGATGATAATATAAAAGTTGTAATTGGTATATTTGCAAATCAAGATTTTAAAAATTACAATCAAACAGAAACATTAATTCAAAAAGGAAACTTGGTGGATGTTGTAATTGGAGAATGTGAATCAGATGGTACAGAAGTTACAATTAAATCAGAAGTAAATTTACCTGCTGGTGAATACTATGCACAAGAATTAGATGTAAGTTCACCATATGTAGCAGATACTACAAAACACACATTTACTATAGCACATACTAATACAACAGATGTAAAAGTTACAATAACAGGCCCTACAATTATTAATACACAACCTAAAGTAGGAAGTCTAGTATTAATTAAATTTAGTGCATCATCATTTGCAGATGCAGAAAATACTGGAATAAAGGGAACTAAAATAAATAAAGATGTTGTAGATGAAAAAATAGCTGAATTTATGGATGAACTTAAAGGTAAAACAAAAGCAGAAGCTATAGACTATATTAAAAATAATAATAAAATATCTTTAACAGGTGCAAAATATGGTATTTATACAGATGAAGAGTGTACTAAGCCATTAAAAATGAGAACAGAAAATGGAAATTCAGAAATTGTTGAAATAATAACAGATGGAAATGGAATGTATGAAATTCCTGCGATTCCAATTGGTAAATATTATTTAAAAGAATTAGAAGCACCAGATGGATATAAGTTATCAGAAGATGTAGTAACTATAGACATAAACAGAAATGATGTTGATCAAGTTGTATATAGAGCTTTATACGATGAGATGGTAGATGGACCAGAATTTATCGTAAAAACAGATATATTTACAGGAGAAGCAATTGAAGATTGTATATTTGAAATAAAAGATAAAGATGGAAATGTTATAATACATTCTATAACAGACGAAAACGGTGAGGCATCTATATTAATAGATCTTTTAAAAAGAGGAGAAACATATACATATACAGAAATAGAAGCACCAGGAATCTACGATTTAAATACCGAACCACATACATTTGTAGCAAACTACGAATATGATGAAGAAACAGGAAAATACAGATGGCTAAATCCACCAGAAGAAGTAGATAACAGAAGAAAAACTATTAAAGAACTTATAGTAAGAAAAGTAGATGAAAAAACAGGAGAACCATTACAAGGATGTAAATTCTCAATTGTTCTATTAGATGTTAATGGAAATCCATATGTTAATAGCGAAGGAAAAACTATTTATTTAGTTGAGAATGCTATAACAGATGAAAATGGTGAATATAAAGTTGAAAATCCATATTATGGAAAATTTAAATTTATTGAAGTAGAAGCTCCAGAAGGCTATGAAAAAATAGAAGAAGATATGGAAGGAATGACATTTGAAATTAGTGATAAATCACCAGATACGATAATATTTGAAGTAACAAATACAGGGGATATAGCAGTATTTGCTCTAGCAGCAGTCGCAGTATTATCTGTAGTTGGAATTATATTTGTTATAACAAAAAATAGAAGAAAATCTACAAAATAATTTAAAATAATAGGAAGATGGACGTAAAAATCCATCTTCTTTTTAAATGAAAAAATAAGAAAATATAAATGTAATAAAATTGAAATATAAAAGGCTAAATATTCTGTATTATCAAAGAAATATTGAAAAAAAATATTTGTTGAAATATAATGAAAATATACGAAAAATAAGAGGTGAAAGTGTATGAAAAGAAAGTTTAAATTTTTAGGGATGATTGTAACAATGTTTATATTATGTGTTATTTTCTCTAAAAATAATGCTTATGCCTATTTAACAAAAGGAGATCAATTTGGTAGTACAAACTTAATAACATTACCGTGGCATCCAGGCACACCAAACTTATATTGGCATTTCTATTTTAGTGATACGGGCCAAACAGTTTTCTGTGTTGAACCACATGTAGTGTTTAATGGTGGACATCAATATAGTTCTTTAGGAAAATATTCTGGTGATGTAGGTAGACAAATATCATATGTTTATGATAACCCACCAGCAGGACTTTCTTGGGAAGAAGGCATGCAAATTAGACAAGCCGTTATTTGGGCTTTAAATGGAGACTATGATATATATTCGTTAGATAGAAAAAATGGATATGTAAATATAGCAATATCATTGTATGAAGCTGCTAAAGCAAATGCAAATGGTGCAGATATAAATAATCAAATGAGTACTCAAAGCTTAACTTTCAATTTAGAAGGTACAAATTGGGTTTCAAACTGGGTATACATTAAAGGTGGAGCTTCTGTAAGTAATAATATAGGAAGCCTACAAAGAGATGGAGATAACTGGAGAGTAGTTGTTCCAGACAGTGCAATATCTGGTTCTACAACAGTACAAATATACAGTAGTATGAGTACTGTTAGATATAATGAAGCAGATATGTTTGGTGGACCAAATAATAAAAGTTCACATGGACAAAACGTTGTAATTTCTGGTGGATCTTATACAGATTCTAGAGGAGAAACAGCAACAGGATATATTAATCCAGTAGGAAACTTAGTTGTAGAAAAGAAAGACAACTATGGAACATATAGATCTGGTGCTACATTTACAGTATCAGGACCTGGTGGCTCTTGGACAGTTACTACAGATGGTAATGGTAAAGCATATTTAAATGGAATATTAAAAGGAACTTATACTATTACTGAGACACAAGCACCAAGTAATATGAAAAATGAAGAATCTGGTAGAACAGTTTCTGTTGCAGTAAATAGTGGTTCTACTACAACTTATACAAGACAAAATGGATATCCAAGAGGAAGTGTAAGACTTGTAAAATATGATGCAGATCATAGAGGAGCTACTTTAGGAGATGCTACTTTAGCAGGTGCTAAATTTAACCTTTGTGCAGCTGCAGATATATACGAAGGTGCAACAAAAATTTACTCAAAAGATCAAGTAATAGCAACAGTAACAACTGATGCGGCAGGAAATACTCCAGCAGTTACTAATTTACCAATAGGTAACTATTACTACAAAGAAATACAAGCTTCAACAGGGTTTTTACTTAATGGAAATGCTGTAAATGTATCAGTAACTTATGGTGGACAATATGTTTATACTATAGGTGAAAAGAGTGTTGAAATTTCTGAAAAACCAATATATGGAAATGTTGAAATAACTAAAAAATTAGGTGCTTTAGATTATGACACTGAAATAAATCTAAAAGATGCACAATTTAAAGCAACTTTAAATTCAGATCCAACACAGGTATATTATTCAACAAAATCAGATGCAAATGGTATAGCAACATTTACAAATATACCTTATGGTACATATACAATAGAAGAATGTGTAGTACCAGCAGCAGCTGAAAAAATAGCTAATTTTGAAGTTGTGATTCTAGAAAATGGAAAAACATATAAATCTACAAAAGTAGATACTTCAAAAGATATGAAGATTGAAATAAATAAACATCTTGTTGTAGTAAATAATTGGAAAACAGATGCTAAAGTTGAAGGTTCATACTTTACTGTATATAGAGATGCAGCTTGTACAGATAAAGTTTGTGTAATCGGACCAACTGATGCAAATGGTTATGCAATATCTCAAGGAGCAATGAGAACAGGAACATACTACTTAAAAGAAACAACATTCCCGGAAGGAATAAATCCTGATGCTACAGTTCCAGGAGAGAATGTAACATACAAAAATAAAGTATATTCAGTTACATATGACAATACAAAACAAGGTACTGAACAAGTAATAGTAACTTTAGATGTAAACAATGAACCAAAATATTCAACTATAAATATAGATAAAAGATTAGGTGCTCTAGATTATGATGTTGAAATAGATTTAGTTGGTGCTCAATTTAAAGCAACATTAAAATCAGATAGAACACAAGTACATTATTCAAATGTATCAGGATTAGATGGAATATGCAAATTTGAAAATCTTCCATATGGTATATATGAAATTGAAGAAAGCATAGTGCCACCTGAAGCAGAAAAAATAGATATTTTTGATGTAAGTATAATTGAACATGGAATAACATACGACTATACAAAAGTAGATACTTCAAAAGATATGAAAATTGAGATTTTTAAAGAAATTTTAGTTGCTGATGGAGAAGCTACTGATGCAGTAGTTGAAGGTGCAGAATTTACAGTATATAGAGATGCTGACTGTACAAATAAAGTATGTGTAATAGGACCAACAGACAAAACTGGATATGCAATTTCTGGAACAATGAGAACAGGAACATATTATATTAAAGAAACAGTCTTCCCAGAAGGAATAGATCCAGATGCAACAATACCTGGTGAAGATGTAACATACAGAAATAAAGTATATTCAGTTACATATGATAATACTAAACAAGGCACAGAACTTGTAACAGTATCACTTACTGTACAAAATGAGCCAAAAAGACATGATATAGAAATATATAAAGAAATAGGTAAAACATCTAATACAGCTCAAGCACCTTTAGATAAATGTGAATTTACAGCTACATTAAAATCAACAATAGGAACAGATAATGTATTTTCAAGAAAATGTACAGCTGAAACAGATGCTAACGGATATTGTATAATAGAAGATTTACCTTATGGTGATTATGTAGTTGAAGAGACAAAAGTATCACCAATATCATTAAAATGTGATAATTTCGATATCAATATAAAAGAAGACCAAAAAGTTCAAGCTGAACCATACAGCAAGAACATTGTAGATACACCAAAAGTAATGCAAATCAAAATGAGAAAAGTAGATGCAAATAGAAAAGATACAGATGCACCAGACTTTACTCAAGGTGATGGAGTACTTGAAGGAGCTATATATCAAATATATAGATATGATCCACAAACAGATGATTATACAGAAGCTGTATACGAAATAACAGTAGACCACAAAGATAGTGAAGAATACTGGTGTGCAGAATCTAAAGACTTACTAGTTGGTAAATATATGGTTAAAGAAAAAATAAGCTACACAGAAGTAGTAGATGGAAAAACTATTAACTACTCTTATGCAGAAGGATACTTAGCAGATCCAGAAACATATTATTTTGAACAACAACCAGATTTACAAACAGTAGAAAGAACATATCATTATAATACTTCAAAAGAAGAAGTAATTCGTGGTAGTGTAGAAGTTATTAAATATGATGATGTTTTAAATTCATCAGATGAAGTAGCTTCAGAAGGAGCAATATTAAGATTAACACTTGATTCAAATCCAGAAAAATATTACGATGCAGTAATAAATGAATATGGATATGCTGAATTTGTTGAAGAAGAATCAAGAGAACAATATTATCCAAATACAATACCTTATGGTAAATATACAATAACAGAAGTTAAAGAAAGTAATAAAGAAGAACATACAAGTTTCTTTGTACAACCAGAAGATGTTGTAATAAGAAAACAAGTACAAAAAGAATATAGAATAGAAGCAGATGAGCCAGTAGAAATGTACTTACAAGTACAAAAAACAGATAAAGACACAGGTGCAAATGTTAAAATTGCAGGAGCTAAATTTAAAGTTTGGAACTGCGAAACTGGAAAATGGGTATCTCAAATGGTTTACCCAAGTGGAAATTATATAGACGTATTTGAAACTAATGAAGAAGGTAACTTAACATTACCACATAAATTAGAAGCAGGAGATTACATAGTATATGAAATTCAAGCACCAGAAGGATATTACCTAGAAGAAGCTTGGAGAATACCAGAAAATCAAAAAGATATAGGTAATGCAGATAAAGGTGGAAAATACTTAAGAATAGATAAAGCTGCTATGGGAGTTATAGAAAATACACCTGCAAATAGATTAGATTTATACTATATGGTAGAAATGCCAAATGAACCATTAAAAGGAAAACTTGAAATATTTAAAACTGGTGAAGTTTTAACAGATTCAAGTATAGATTCAACAGAATATGGTGAAAAATATACACCTGTATATAATTTAAGAGGTCTTGCAGGAGTAACATATGATATATATGCTGCTGAAGATATCAAATCACCTGATGGATTAGTTACTTATGTAGAAAAAGGAACTAAAGTAGATACTATAACAACTGGTGAAGATGGATATGCAACAACTACAGAATTATATCTTGGCGAATATGAAATTAAAGAAGTTGTTACACCAGTAGGATATTTAACAGATGAAAATATCGAAAATGTAACTTTAGAAAATACAGATACATTAAAGAGAATTGAAGTTACAGAAAAATCTCTAACTGATGTAAGACAAAAATTAAAATTAACATTTAATAAAGCTTATGATGAAGTAAACTTTGTAAATGGAAAAGAATATGTAAAATATTCAGTATTTGGAGTATATGCAAATCAAAATATCAAAAATGTTGATGGAACAATTGTAATAAATAAAGATGATTTAGTAGATATAATAAGAATAGAAGGAGAAGAAACAAATGCAACTAGTACAATAGATTTACCAGAAGGAAAATACTATGTACAAGAATTAGATGCATCTTATCCATATTCAATAAGTGAAGAAATTAAAGAAGTTGAACTTACATATTCAGGAAATAAAGATGAATATATAACTTATTCAATGGAAGGATTTACTAATACATATCTAAGTGCATCATTATCGTTAGTAAAAGTTTCAACATCAACAATTAATGATTTAGTTCTAGAAGGACAACAAATTAAAGATAGTGAACTAGATGCACAATTAACAGAACTTTTAGAAACACTAAAAGGATTAACTGCAAGTGAAACAGCAGAATATCTAAAGAATACTAATGTTAAAGTTGTACCAGGTGCAACATATAAAATGTACATAGATAAAGAATGTACACAACCTCTATATTTAAAATCTGGAGAAGAATTTGTTGAAGCTGAACTTGTAACAGATGATGCTGGTATGATTACATTAGAAAATATTCCTTTAGGAAAATACTACTTAATAGAAACAAAAGCTCCAACAGGATATAAATTATCTGAGGAAGTTATAACAGTAGTTCTAACAAGAGAAGATAAAGATGCAATGGTATACAGAGCTTTAACAGATAGTAGTGTTCAAGCAAATGTAATAACAAAAGTAGATATATTTACAGGTGAAGTTATACCAAACTGTACATTTGAAATAAGAGATGAAGAAGATAATTTACTTCTAAAATCTATAACAGATGAAGAAGGTAATGCATATATCCCAGTAGATTTATTTGAAGATGGAAAAACTTATACATATACTGAAACAGATGCACCTGAAATATATAATCTTAATAAAGAACCACATGAATTTGTTGCTAAATTTGATGAAGAAGGAAAATGGGCAACTGAAAAAATTCTAGTTGAAAACTTAAGAAAAGAATCAACAGTTATATTTGAAAAACTAGACTTTGCAGATTCAACACCAATACCAAATTGTAAATTTGAATTAAGAAGTTTAGAAACAAACTTTGTAGTGGAAGGTGTAACAGATGAAAATGGTATATATGTATTTGAAAATATACCATATGGAAAATATACATATACAGAGTTAGAAGCTCCAGAAGAGTATATAATAGATACTGAAGCACATGAAGTTACAATAGATG
>JAGAIU010000019.1 GCA_017626395.1 Clostridia bacterium
GAAGAGAGCATAATTTCTCCAAGGACCCTAAATTCATTTTATATTTACATTTTATTCACTTTTTATGCATTTGTAAACCATTTTTTTAAATTTTTTTTACATTTTAACATCGTAAAACCTATTATAATTTAAGAAACGTTAACGATAAGGGGGAAAATATATGAAATTCTACAGTGACAGAGCAGAATTTAAAGGGAATATAAATGGTAAAACAGTTAGCGACTTAAAAAAGCTTGACTTTAACATAGACAATAATAAAGATAGGATAGAATACGTAGAAAACATATTAAAACATTGCGAGGACCTATTAATGGAGTACAATGATAAATATTACAAAGTTTCTACAACGAATGAGTTATCAGAGGATATAAATATATTTAAAAATATTGAATTATTGACTACTTATATATTAAATTCAAAAGATCTGCCAACAGAAAGTAAACAAAACTACAAAATATTTACAGATGAACAACTTTTTATAAAGGCTAATAAAGAAAATGAAGTAGATTATGATAACGCTATTAATTTTTTAAAAAATAACAAAAGAAATGAGTACTTAGCCAAGACAATTACCATAGAATCTTCAGATTTTGAGGACGAAAGAATAAAAGATATATTAATTTGCTATAAAAACATGCTTGATTATGTCAAAAGTCAATTATCTTTGGCTAGAAAAGGTGAAAAAATTGAAATAAAGAACATAAAATTAGCAAAGAAAATATCAAAAGAACTAAAAGATGACATGATTTTAACTAAAGAGAAGATAATAAGACCAATAAAGTTACCTCTTAATGGTGATTTTACTTCTAAAACAGATTGGGATAAATTTGATTATAAAAACAAACAGCATATAAGAGCAATATTATATATAAATAGAAGTGTTATATCTCCCGATGATGAGCTTAGTATGATAAGATATGATGTTGACTTAGCTATAAAGTATTTATATAAAAATAAAAAATTAGATAGAAAAGATATAGAAATATTAAAAATGATAAATAAAGATAAATCATTTACTTATGAGGATATAGGTAAAGAACTTGAAATAAGTAAACAAGCTGTTTATAATAGAATAAATAGGATTACTAATAGAATAGTTAACTATTTTATAGAAAAAAAATATTAAAAATAGGTTTACTTATTCAAAAAATATAACTATATATAATGTATCAATATATGAGCTGTATAAGCTCGTAATTGCTAAAATTAAAATGATTTATATATAGCTCATATATTTTTAATTCAATATTTAGCTGTTTAGAGTTCATAAACGAACTCATTTGTTGGTATTATCTCCGTTTATTGGGAGGGGTTGGTTACCCCTTCCTTTTTTTTTACCTTAAAAAGGAGTTGATTTACATGGCGTTAAAAACTAGATGTACTAAATGTAAAAAACGAATAGAACATGGAGAAACTTATTGTGAAGAGCATAAACCTAAAAAAAGAGATTTTAAGCTCTTTCAAAAAAAATTAAATATAGAAACTGAAGAAAAAGGTATACTTAACTCTAGAAAATGGAGAGAGGTTAGAGAAAAAGTCTTAATAAGAGATGCTGGATGTTGTAGATTATGCTTATTGAATAACTTTGGTGAATATAGACAACTGGAAGTGCATCACTTAAGAAAAAGAGTCGATAGAGAAGATTTAATGTATGATTTAGATAATCTTGTTACTCTTTGTAATAAGCACCACAAAGCCTTAGAAGACTTACCTTATGAAGAACAAATAAGAATATTAAAGTTAGACAGAAGGTGATTTATTATGGCTAGGCCTAGAAAAACTGTAAATGCTCTACAGGGAGCTTACACAAAAGAGGCACTTAAAGAACGAGTCAAAAGAGAAAAAGCTATAACTGGCGGTAGTGATAATATACCACCTCCAAAGTTTATAGAAAATGATGAAATAGCTCTAGAAGAGTTTTTCAGAGTTGTAGACGAGTTGAAGAAAGTTAATATTGTAACCAATGTCGACAGTGTAATGCTTGGAGTATATGCTAATTGTTATAGTATATATTATCGAGCTACTTTAGAAATAGAAGAACAGGATTTAGTAACTGAATATACCAACAAAGGTGGGGCTACTAATGCCGTAATCAATCCATATATAAAAATTCAACAACAATATATGGCATCTTTAATGAAAATTTCAGAAAAGTTTGGTTTAGACCCTTCTTCTAGAGCTAAAATTGCACATTTACAACCTTCAGATAAAGAAGAAAAAGATGACCCATTAATGGCTTTAGCTAAGAAAATGACAGCTGCAAATGGATAATTATAAATATAAACAATTAAAATCTTATGATTATGCTACAAAAGTTGTAAATGGGGAAATAATATCTGGAAAATATATAATATTAGCTTGTCAAAAGTTTTTAAGTGACTTGGAAAGAATGGAAGAGGAAGATTTTGAATGGGAATTTAAATATGAAATAGCTGAAGTAATAACTGACTTCCAACAATTATTTAAATTTGCAGACGGAATGCTTCAAGGAAAACCAATGGTTTTAGACCCTTTTCAAGAATTTATATTACACAATTTATTTGCTTGGAAACATAAAGAAAAAGGATATAATAGATATTCAAAAGCTTATATACAAGTTGCCCGTAAAAATGGTAAATCAATGCTGCTTGGTTACATTGGTTTATTCAAAGCACTATTTACTGTTTATGCTCAGGTGTTCGTAGTTGCCACTAAAAAAGAACAGGCGGCTATAGTAATGCGTGAAATAAAGAAAATGCTAGATGGAGCAACTTATGTTAAAGATAAATTTAAAGTATATTCTGGATTACATATGAAATGTTCAGTAACTGATGCTCAACTTGGCCCTCTTTCTAGTGATGCAAATACACTAGATGGGTTGGGGATTGACTTGGGAGTAGTTGATGAATATGGAGCTCATCCAAATGCAGATCTTTACAATGTTATATTATCTTCTCAGATGTATAAACCAGACGCTCAAATTTGTATAATAACAACTGCTTATCCAAATACATTAACTTCTCCAGCTTATTCTGAGAGATGTATGGTTATGGATATGTTAGATGGTAAAATACCAATGAACGAGCGTTATTTTGGAATGATTTATGAATTAGATGAAGAAGATATAGAAGATGATGGTCCAAATGGATGGAGAAATCCAGAGAAATGGATAAAGGCTAACCCATTATTAGCCAACTTCCCAATAGTTTTAGATAAAATGAAAAACGACTACCAAGATGGTTTATCTAATCCCGAAAAAATGAGAGGTTTTATGACTAAAAACTTAAACATTTGGCTAGTTGGTGAAGGTGCTAAGAGTTATTTAGACTATAAAGTTTGGCAAGAATGTCAAGTTGATAAAATAGACTTCAGTGGTAGAGAAGTTATAGTCGGTATAGATATGAGTAAGACAACCGACTTAACTGGAGTAACTATAATAGCTAAGAATGACCAAGGTAAAGTAATAATGAAATCTAAAGCTTTTATTCCAAGTGAAAATATAATACAAAAAGAAACAATGGATAAATTACCATATAGCTCATATATAGCCACTGGTAAAGATTGGTTAGAGGCTACCCCTGGTAAATATGTCAACCAATTAACTGTTGAAAATTATGTAAGAAGTATAGAACAAACTCATAGATGTAAAATAAAAGCAATAGCATTCGACTCATGGAATGCTCTTCATTTAATGTCCAATCTAGCAGAAGATTATGACGTTATAGATGTTAAAATGTCTTATAAATACTTCTCTCCAGTCATAAAGAGATTTAGGGAAATAGTATATGATAGGGGCATAGAACACGAATACAATCCTATATTGAATTTTTGCGTTGGTAATGCCGTAACAAAGGAAGATACTCAAGAAAATATACTTTTAGATAAAACTAAAAGTACCAACAGAATAGATTTATTAGTTTCTTCTATAATAGGATTTTCTGAGATTATTGAAGAGGAAGTCGAAGATTGTGAAGGGGATTACTTTATGATATAGGAGGTGCATTATATGGGAATTTCTGATTTTTTTAGAAATAGTGTATCTGGTGAATCTCAAACTTTCAACATGAGCGAAGATTCAGCTAGTGATAATGTATCTAGCTCAGCTAGTAATGTTACCATAGATGAAGATACAGCTATGAAAATATCTGCTTTATATCAAGGTATAAATATAATATGTGATACTATAGGCGCAATGCCAATATATTTATATCGCGAAGTAGATGGTTATCAACAAATAGTAACAGATGATAAAAGAAATTTAGTTCTTTCTCTTATGTCTAACCAAACATTATCAGCTTTAAACCTAAAAAGAACAATGTTAAAAGATCTGATATTAAAAGGGAATGCTTATGCATTAATAAATAGGACTGGAGATAATATAGAATTAGAATATATTCCTTTAGATTATGTTACTGTTAAAAAAGATGGAACAGGTTATTATTTCGAAATACAATCTTTCACTACTGATGTTCTTGGTGAAAAAATGGAAAAAAGAATAGTTGATTATTCTGATATGATAGTATTAATAAGAAATAATAAATATAACTCAATCAAGGGGCAAGGTTTATTGGATTATGCTGCCTTAACATTAGACATGGCTACTGAAGAAACTACTTACATGTCTAATTTATTTAAAAATGGTTTATCCGCCAAAGCTATATTAAACGCAAAAAATGGATTAAAAGGTAATCTTAAAGATAAGTTAAAGAGAGATTTATTAAACTTCTATAGTGGATCTGCAAACGCAGGTAAAATGCTGGTTTTAGAAGGGGATTTTGATTTAAAATCATTGTCATTAACTCCAGCAGATATTAGACTTATAGAGAATAAAAACTTCACTATAACTGATATAGCAAGATATTTAAATATTCCTAAACATCTTCTAAATATAGATAGACAACAAGGAACTTATTCAAATATCACTCAAGAAAGATTACAATTACTGCAAAATACTTTACTTCCTTATGTAATAGTTTTAGAAAATGCTTGTAATCAAAAACTTTTAACTGAAGAAGAATTAATGAATGGATATTACTTCAAATGTAATACAGCAGAAATGTTAAAACTTACACCTGAAGACCAAGCTAAATATATGTTAGACTTATATGCAGCTGGTGTAGTTACTGTTGATGAAGTTAGAGCTGCGCTTAACTTAAGTGGGGATTCTGATACTATAGCAGAACTTAAAAATATTCAATTAGTTAAAAATCAAATGCAACAAAATGAGTTAAAAGTTGATGAAGACCAAAATATTGTAGATGAGTCCTCTGAAAAACAAAAAGAGGATGTAATAGATGATAAAACTAAAGGAAAGGAGGAATAGCTTTGGAAATAAGATTTAAAGCTCTTGAAGCAGAATGTAGAAATGATGGTTCTTTCAAAATAGGTGGTTATGTAAATGTAACTGAAAGAGAATCTGAACTTTTATATTCTGGTAAAAGAGGTAAATGGTTCAACGAAGTAGTTAAACAAGGAGCTTTCAAAAGAAGTTTAGATTCTGGAAAAAATATACCTTTATTATTAGAACATGATTATGAAAAAAGACTGGCTGATACTAGTATGAATAATCTAACTCTTGTTGAAGACCAAATAGGATTAAGATTTGATGCTGAAATAAGAGATAAAGAAGTTTATAATAAAATATTAAATAAAGAAATAAACAACTGCTCTTTTGGATTCTTACCAATTGAACAAGAATTTGAAGATGTAAGCGATATGAGGGAAAAAAGATATTTAAAAGATCTAGAATTACTAGAAATATCTTTAGTTCAAAATCCTGCATATGCTGGATCTTTAGTTGAAACTAGAAATATGAATGCTGCTATAGAAAAAGCATTAGAAATCAAAGAAGATGAAAAGGTTGAAGAAATCAATGATGAACCAGTTGTTGAAGAAGAACCTGTTAAAGAAGAAGTTGTTGAGGAGCCAACAATTGAAATCGAAGAAGATGTAAATGTTGAAGAACCTGTTGAACATAACGAGAAAAGAGGTTTTGTTGAAGAACAAATAAACAAAGCTCAAGAAGTTATAGATGGAAAAGATAAAAATCAAGAGGTTATAGATGAAATAATAAAAGAAAAAGAACAACAACTTGAGAATGCTGAATGCATGGAAGAATTTATTAAAGAAGATCTGGAGTTCATAAAAGAATACAACAGAGAAGAAGAAAAACATTTAGAAGCTGAAGTGGCTAGAAGAGGCCTTGAAGTCTTAAGACTTAGGGTTCAATTAATAAAATTAAAATCAATATAATTTATAGGGAGGATTTTTCAAATGAAAATCAAACAATTAAGAGAAAAAAGAGATGCAAAAATAAATCAATTAGACGAAATGGTAAATGCTTTAGAAGTAAATGGTGAAGTTAGAGCTTTAACTGATGTTGAAACTGCTGATTTCAAAAATTTAGAAAAAGAAATAAAAGATATAGATGCTACTATAGCTGCTATAGAAATGAGAAGAGCTTTAGAATGTGATAACAAAGAAGAAGCTGTTAAAGAATTAGAAGAAAAAAGAAACATGGATAGTGCTGAAAAGAGAGCTTTAGAATCTTTCTTCAGAGGAGAAATGTTAGAGCCAGAAGTTAGAAAAATGCTTTCAACTACATCAGGAAATGCTGCTACTATACCACTAACTATATCTAAAACTTTAATAAAGAAATTAGAAGAACAATGTCCAATATTAGAAGAAGCTAAGAGATTCTCTTCTAAAGGAACTTTAAGATTATTAAGAGAAGATAACTACGGACAAGCTGCTATAACTGCAGAAGATGGTGCATTCCATGATGCAGACCCAACTTTATCTTACATAGAGCTTAAGTCTCATAAGATAACTGCTTCAGTAGATGCTAC
>JAGAIU010000020.1 GCA_017626395.1 Clostridia bacterium
ACAACAAGTCCAGTTGAATATCCAACATTAGATGAAAAGTATGAACTAGTAACAACTAAATTACCTGAAAATGCAAGTGGTACACTAGAAGAAGCTGTAACAGAAGTAACATATTATTACACTGTAAAAGAATATGAAATAACAACAGAAGTAGATGGAGAAGGTGGAATAATAAGTGGTGAAGGACAAACTCCATATGAAATAGTAATACATGGAGAAAATAGTGTAAACGAAATTAAAATTGTTCCAAATGAAGGATATGTAATTTCAAGTGTAACAATAAATGGACAAGAGCAAGAGATTACACCTAATGCAGATAGAAGTTATATATTACCTATATTTGAAAGCGTCAAAGAAGATAAGCATGTAGTTGTAAAATTTGTTAAATCTGAAACATATAATTTAGATATAGAAAAAATAGATAGAGTAAATAATACAACAATGTCAAATATAGAATTTTCACTATCTAATATGTATGGAGAAAAAACATACACAACAAATATTGAAGGTAAAATAAATCTTGAATCACTTTATGTTGGAATAGAATATACATTAAAAGAAACAACTTATCCAGATGGATATGTGTTAAATAAAAATGGAACTAAGTTTATAGCTGAAATAAATTCTGAAGGAAATATAGAAATTAGTATTCTTGAAGGAGAAGAAATAGTTTCAGTAGAAAAAGAGGAAATAAGTCAAAATTCATTTAATATGAAATACTACAATGATGTTAGTTTAGTAATAGAGAAGAAAAATGCTGATGGAACTAAAGTTCTAGAAAATGCTAAATTCATAATAAAGAAAATAAATGAAGATGGTACAGAAGAAGATGCAAAAGATGGTAATGGAAATACAATAGGTACAGTAGAAAATATAAATGGAACTGAATATAGAGTTGTTAAAACAGATGAAAGAGGAATAATAGGTATTAATTTGCCAGCTGGTAAATATAAAGCAATTGAAGTAGAAGCACCAGAGGGATATGCATTACCAGAGAACATAGAAGATAGAACATATGAGTTTGAAATAACTATAGGTCAAATAATAAAAGAAATTAAATTAATTTCATCTAAGGACATTACTTCTAATTCAACAAATCCAGTAGGAATATTAAACACATCAGATGGTGGATATGTAGAATATGGTGGAGTATATGAGGGATTAACAATTGCAGCAGAAGATACAGTAGCGAATCAAGAAATAGTAGTACCTACTTATGAGAAATCAGATGGTATTTTAATTAAATATAATTCGACTGGACTAGTTGAATGGTTGAAAGTTATATCATCAAATGACGATTCACAATCTAATAACTTAATATCAGATTTAGATGAAAATTCAGATGGAAGCATGATAGGAATTGGTATATTTGTAGGAACTTTAACAATACCTGCAGATCAAACAGTTAGTGGAGAGCAACTACAAATTACAAGTACAGATACTACTAAAGAATATGTTATAAAATTCGATAAAGACATGAAAGTTGAATGGATTAGATCAGACAGCTTTGCTTATTTACATAGTTCATTTACAGGAAGCATTGAATCGTATGACGATGGATCTTATATGGTTAATATTGCTGTTGACGAAACATTAACAATACCAGCAGAAAAGAATACTTCAGGAGTAGACATGGTAGTAGAAGCTTACGATACAGGAATGGTAGCAATCAAATATAATAGTAATGGAATGATTGAAAATGCAAGTGAAGTTAGAAGTGTAAGTACTAGTGGAGGTGGTACTGGACCTGTATCTTTAACAGAAAGTAGAACTATTCAAACATATTCTTTATCAGAAAACATAGATGGATTTGGTATAAGAAATAGTATACTTACATCTGATGGCTCAATAGTAGAAGTTGGATATATATATAGCCATATAACTATTCCATCAGATTATACAGTAAATGGAGAAGAAATAACATTAACACCTGATGGAGATTATAGTGGGTATATAATTAAATATAATCCTGAAGGAAAAATTGAATGGGCAAAATTAAATAATTCTATTGGTGAAGATGGCGAATTATCTTTAGTTAGAGAAGCAGATGATGGTTATGTTGCTGCAGGATATTTTGTAGATGGAATAAAATTTACAGCAGAAGAAACACTTTCTGGGGAAGAAATGATAATAGAAAATAGTGGTTTTACTTCTGTAATAATGAAATATTCTAAAGATGGATTATTAGTATCTGCTAAAATACTTGAAGACATAAGTTATTCTGCATTTTGGAACGAATATATAGATATTTCAGTTAATGGAAACACATATTATGTTACCGACTATTCAAATTCTGAAACATATACTTATGAAGATACAATCGTTGCTGAAATAGGAGTAAAAGAACAAGTAAAACTTGATGTTAAAAATGAATTGAAAGAATATAAAATAACAACAGAAGTAGATGGAGAAGGTGGAGTAATAAGTGGACAAGATGAAAATCCATACGAAAAAGTAGTACATGGAGAAAATAGCTTAAAAAATATAACTATTACACCAGAATATGGATATAAAATAACAAGTATAACAGTAAATGGACAAGCAATAGAATTTACACCGGATTCAGAAGATAACCATACATTAGATAAATTTGTTAACATGACAGAAGACAAGTATATAGTAGTAAAATTCGAGAAAAAGGATACTAGTATAATAGTAAAACATCAAACAGAAGATGGAACAGATTTAGTAGATCCAGAAACAGTAAATGGAAAAGTAGGAGAGACATATACTACAACAGAAAAAGATTTTGAAGATTATGAAATTAAGACTGTTCCAGATAATGCAAATGGTACAATGACAGAAGAACAAATAGAAGTAATCTATGTGTATAGTTTAGTAAAAGGAAAAATAACAGTTACAAAAGTAGATATAAATGATGCAAATACTAAGTTATCTGGTGCAACATTCAAACTAGAAAAACTAGATGCTGATGGAAATGTAGATACAACATTTACATCGCAAGAAAAAACAACAGGAAGTGCTGGAACAGTTGAATTTGTAGATTTACTAGTTGGAAAATATCAAATAACAGAAACAAAAGCACCAGAAGGATATGAATTAAATATAGAAGTAACAGAAGTAGAAGTAACAAAAGCAAATAGAGAACTTAACGTAACAGTTAAAAACAGAGAAAAATTAACATTACCAGAAACAGGTGAAATAAACTATACAATTATAATATCAGCAGTAGGTATTGTGGTAATGTCAATTGCATTAATAATATTAAAAAACACTAGAAATAAAAAAGAAAATATCTATTAATTAAATAGGATTAAAACTTTAAGTTTTAGTCCTATTTTTATATCTAAATTTAAGCAAAAATGAAAATAAATATTACAATAATATCTTTGTAATATTAATGTAATACTAGTAAACTAAAAAGAGTAAAGATTCCTTGAAATATAGAAAAAAGTTTCGATTTAGTATATACTTGTGTTAAGAGATGTCGAAAGAGGTAAGATGTATGGAAAAGAAGAAAAAAATTCTATATATTGCGGTAATTTTTGCTGTTATACTTGTTTGTATAACTAGTTTTAATATATTTAAACAAAAGAATAGAAATAATATAGCTGAAAACTTAAGAGCAGATACTTATACAAAAGTAGAAATTGGAGATGAAGCAATAGATAATACTGCTTATGTCACTTTTGATGCTTTTTATTTGAGAGATTTGGATGGAGATGGATATGCAGAAAAATTAAGAGGAACTTGTAAAGAAATTGGTACAGAAGATACATTATATATGGACTTAAACGTACTAACAAATGGTACTCTTAAAGATGCTAAAATAACAATAGATGGAAAAAACTTTTATCTTGCAACAGCTATTGTAAAAGATAATGTAATATCTCAAGACTATATATCTTCAAATACAAAAGAAATAGTTTTAAATGATGTAACAAATGGTACTCAAAAATTAATATTTGGTATTGTTAAAAGTGGAGATTATTCATCATCTAATAATATAGCTGCTGCGATAGGTAATGATACTACAAAATATTCTGTAACAGATAATAGTGTAACACTAACAGGTATACATGTAGCAGAAGATGGTACAGAAACACCTGTTTCTAAAACTGTTTATTTAACAAATGATTGGTATGGTACAACAAGAACAGTATTAGATGCAAGTTATAGCAATCAAGAATATGAAGATACTAGCATAATAGATGAAGAAGCAGGGGTAATTAGACTAGATTTAAAAATAAGTACAAGAGAAAGAGATAAACAACTTATTTTAGCTAAAAACTATGTTGAAGGGGAGTTACCATTACTTAGCGGATATGCACCAAGTAAAGTAACCTTAAAAACTTCAGGTGCAACTTTAATATACGATGATACTACAAGAAAATTTGTAATTGAAAAGCAAACAGAAATAGATGAAAACGGAATAGCTACTACAACTATTTCTAGAGATTTAATATATAATCTTACAATTGAGTATCCTATAGAGGCATATCAAAAATATGGAAGTACTATATTAACTATAGAAATACCTGTAAAATCATATTTTGAAGGATATAATAATGATAACGAGGAATTTGTAAATCCATATGTTTCGAATGTAGCGGAAGATGTGTTAAATATTATATATAGAAAGCCTATTCCAGGTGATCCATATATAGAATTATTTGTTGGAAAAAAAGTTTGGGATGAATATAGCCAAACTACTAAATATGTAGTTTCTAAAGATTTACCGCAAAAATTATATAATCAAATAGAAGTACAGAAATCAGAAAAAGACAGATATACAGTTGAATGGTTTTGTTATGTTGGAGAAAGTTCTCAAGATTTACCATTAGTAGTAAATGAATATGCTTTATATGATAGCGATAGATTTTTAGATTCTGAAGGTGTATATTCATCTATGGATGAATATATAGCAAATGTAGGTATTTACTTTAAAAATGCTCATGCATTGCTTGGCTCACAAGGATATATAAATGTATTTAATAATGATACTGATGAGCTTATATATACTTTTACAAGTGAAAATTGGAATAATTATAATGAATCTAATCCTTATATGTATGACGAAAAAATTAAGCATATAAGAGTAGAAACAAGTGGTGTAAATAAGGGTTCATATTTAGATATATATAATGTAAAAGAAATAGATGATAATCGACTTATTTCAGATTATACAGAAGAAGAATTTGAAAAATTAAAAAATATTTATTCACATGTAGAACAATATGTTGGTGGTCAAGATGGCGGAACTGATATGAATTTTGCAGAATACGAAACACCATATTCAATAGCAATATTAAATATAAATCCTGAGTATATTTCAAATAATGAAACACAAGAGAGTGTTAAATTAAACATAGCATCGGATTCAGGCCAATTTAATACAAGAAAATGGCAAAATGGTGAATTTTTAATAAAATATCCGAGTGAGATAATTGACGTGAAAATAAATAGTGTTGTTTCTAAAAATGTAAATGTTGAAATTACAGGGATAGAAACATATGAAGAAAATGGATATATATATACTAAAGTATACACTTCTAATACTAATGAAACTGATATTAATATTGAAATTGATGCAGATATAACAGCAAATCCGTTAACATCAACTATGTCAAGAGATGTTGAAATGTATTTTTATAATCCTCTATGTCATAATTATGATAATGAAACAAGAAATACAGATATATATGATATAAATAATGATGAGAATGTTGTAGAAAACGTAGGATATGTTATAAATACTATAAATATAATTGCTCCATCTAATTTAATAACTTCTCAAGTAGGTAGCGATTATGATAATAAAGGAAGTATAGTTATTGCTCCACAAACTGCTATAGTTGAAAAAGTAGAAGAAAATACAACAGCAAAAGTAAGTGTAAACGTTTCTAATAACTATTCCAATACTATTAGTGAAATAAAAGTTATAGGTAAGATTCCATTCGAAGGAAATTCGTATCAATTAAATGGTGAAAGTTTAGGTTCAACTTTTGATACTACAATGACAGAAAGTGGAATAGTAATACCAGAAGAATTAAAACAATATGCAACTATATATTATTCATATAACGAAGTTGTTACAGAAGATTTAAATGATAGTCAAAATGGTTGGACAACAACACCAGAAGATATGAGTAAAGTAAAAACATATTTAGTAGATTTTGGCAAATACATAATGTCAAAAGGAGAAACTGTAACTTTTAACTATGAAATAAATATTCCGGGTGGTTTAGATTATAATGAAGTTTCATATGCCGATCATGCTGTATATTATTATTTAGATACTGACGAAGGAAAATTAAAAACACAAACTGAACCTAACAAATTAGGATTTATGATAGCAGATAATTATAATTTAAAAATTACAAAATATGAAAAAGGAACAGAAAAATTGTTATCTGGAGTTACATTTAATTTAGAAGATACAGTTAATGGTGAAACTAAGATTGCAACAACATACAATAACGGCATAGCAGAATTTAAAGATCTGTATGTAGAAAGAGAATATATAATAAGAGAAATAAAAACAAATAGCAATCATGTATTAATGGAAGAAGAAATAAAAATAATAGCACATATAGTAGATGGTAACTTGACATTTGAAGTACTCGAAGGAGAAATAATAACTTCATTTACAAATGTTGAAATTAATTCTGAAAATGAAGATGTAGTTAATATTGCATTAGAAAATGAAGTAAAATACAATTTAGAATTAAGTAAAACAGAAAGTGAATCAGGAAAAACAATTGAAGGAGTAAAATTTGAATTAACAGATGGAAGTAGTACAAAAAAATATATTACTAATAGTGAAGGAAAAGTATTGCTTTCATTATTAGAACCAAATATAGAGTACACGTTAACAGAAATAGAAGCTAATGGATACTATTTAAAATCTCCAATAACTTTTGTCATGGAAAGAGATATTAATAATGAGTTTGTCTTTAATATTATCAATGGTGAAATTAATGTACTTTCAAATGTAGATATTAGTGGTGAGATACCAAGTATTAAAGTCGGTATTACAAATGAGATTGTACCTACATATAGTTTAAAAGTAAAAAAAGTTGAAAAGGATACAGATACTGTACTTCAAGGAACACAATTTAGAATAACAGGCGAGAACAAAGATGAGGTATACACTACAGATGAGAATGGATATATTGTAATAGAAAATTTATATGAATTTATAGAGGGAAAAAATACTACTGGAGAGTACACTTTACAAGAAATTTTCCCGACAGATGGATATGTTTTAAATGAAACTGCATTAGTATTTAAAGCTCAAAAGGATTCTGAAAATAATCTTAAAATTCAAATTATTAGCGGAACCATAAAGGAGGCTGTAGAAGAAGTTACAGTAGATACTACAGATGTAAATAATCCAATAATAAATATAACTATAGAAAACGAGCCAATATTTACATTAACGAAAGTAGATAAAGATACAAGAGAACCTTTAGCTGGAGTTCAATTTAAAATAACGGATATGGATGGAAATGCTGTAACAGATGTTAATGGTAATGAAATAGGAATACAGACAACAGATGAAAATGGTAAAATAAGAATTAGTTTACCAACTGGTTTATATAAAGCTGAAGAAGTATCTGTATTAGAAGGATATAAAACACCAGAATTATATACGGGAATTGGAATTGGTCAAAGTCAAGAAGGCCAAACAGCTATTGAAAGAGTATGGGAAAATACAGAAAATGAACGTATCATGTTTGATGGTATGGATATTGTAGAAGGTGGTTTTGTTGCTGTATCTAGTGATGGTAAAGTTGCAAGATTCTTAAATGATGGTACAGCAGTTTGGATAAATAGAGATATATTAATAAACTATAATAATGTAAAAGTTTTTGAAGATATGATTATAGCAGTAGGATATAATGGAGTTATTGCTAAATATAATTTAGAAGGTAAACTTTTAGGATACAGAAGTTTAGGTGAACATGAGCTTAGAGACTTAGAGGTAATGGAAGACGGATTTGTAGTAGTATCAGAGGATGGGTTTGTTGCTAAATGCGATTTTAATGGAAATGTTATTTGGAGTAATCAAGAAAAAATATATGAGTGGGAAGATTTAGCTATAACATCTGAAGGTATAGTAACAGTAGCAGAAACAGGACAAGTTGCTATGTTAGATTTTGATGGAATTTTTATATGGGAAAATGTAGAAAGAACTTATGAATATGTAAATGTAGCTGCTGTTTCTGATGGAGTTATAGTAGCAGCACATACAGGACAAGTAGTAAAATATAGTTTAGATGGTACTACTATTCTATGGGAAAATGTTGAAAAAGACTATGAATTTGAGAAAATATATTTAACAGATGATGGTATAATTATTTGTTCTTCCGATGATAGAGTAGCTAAATACGATTACAATGGAAACTTTATAGTAAGGACAAGGATAGATGAAGATGTTGCTTTTGAATGTGTTATTTGTTTAGAAGATGGTAGTATAATATCAGGTGGTTCTGCCGGAAAACTGGTTAAATTTAATAGTGATTTAGAGGTTGAATGGATAAACAGAGAATTTTCATATAGTTTATTTTCATTAGCAGAATTAGAAGATGGTTTCGTAGCTGCATCTAGTGGTGGACAAATGACAAAATATGATTTTTACGGTAATATTGTTTGGGAAAATTCGGAAGGTTTGCATAGCTATATAGATGTTATAGTTGTTGAAGATGGAATTATAGGATTAACATCTGGTAGATTGGTTAAATTTGACTTTAATGGAAATCTTATTTGGAAAATTGATAGAGTAACATATGCATATTATGATTGTGTTGCTGTGGATGATGGGATAATAGCCGTTGGATACAGTGGTGTAGTAAAATATGATTTTTCTGGAAATATAGTTTGGGAAAATTTAGAAAAAGCTAATGATTATAGAGCAGTAGCATTAGTTGAAGATGGAATAATTGCAGTTGGATACACTGGTATAGTAGCTAAATATAATTTTAATGGAACTCTTGTATGGGAAAATACTGAAGAAACTTACTATTATAGAGATGTTATTGTATTAGAAGATTGTATTAAAGCTATTGCTAGTAGTGGTAGATTAGCAGAATATACTTTTGACGGACAATACGTAGGTAGAGTTAAAGAGAATCTTAATCAATATGATATGATGGCAATGGCTGATTTTCAAGGTGGTATTGCAATAATTGATTATTCGGGAAGAATAGTAAAAACAGATTATGATGGAATAGTTCAATATACTTTTCAAGATAATAAAAGCTTTAATGATGTTATTGCAGTAGGAGATAAATTAATAGCAACTTCTGAAAGTGGTGTTGCAATGTATCAAGAGTATTATACAGAACCAGAAATTCCTGCTTCCCAAAATATAATAGTTGAAAATGAAAGAATAGAGTATAATATCACAACAGAAGTAGTTGGTGGAAATGGACAAATCTTAGGTGAGGGATATACACCATATGAAAAAGTAAAACATGGAGATGATAGTATAAAAGATATTATAGCTACACCAGATAGTGGATATAAAGTAGTTAAAATAACTGTTAACGGTGAAGAAATACAATTTACAGAAAATGATGATGGAACAGTAGAACTATCTAAATTTGTTAATATGACATCAGATAAACATGTAGTAGTAGAATTTAGTAATACTGCATCAGATATTATAGTTCATCATTATATTAAAGATACTACTACAAGTGTAGCACCAGACGAATATTATACTGGTAATGTAGGTGAAGAATATACAACATCACCAAAGCTAGATTTAGAAGAGTATGAACTAGTAAAAAATGATGATGGAAGTTATCAAATACCAGATAATGCAAGTGGCACATACATAGAAACAACTCAAGAAATCACATATTATTATGAATTAAAACCGTTACAATTAATAGTACATCACTATATAGATGGGACAGAAGATAGTGTAGCACCAGATGAAAATAGTGAAGGGACAAAAGGGCAATCCTACACAACAAATCCTGCGGTACCACCAGTATTAGATGATAGATATGAATTAGTTACAGATAGGCTACCAGATAATGCTTCGGGAACTTTAGAAGAACCAGTAACAGAAGTAACATACTATTATACATTAATAAAAGGTACTATAACTGTAACAAAAGTAGACAAAAAAGATGAAAGTAAAGTGCTAGAAGGTGCAACATTTAAATTAGAAAAACTAGATGATGATGGAAATGTAGATACAAAATTTACGACAATAGAAAGTACAACAGGAACAGACGGTAAAGCTAAGTTTACAGAGTTATTAGTTGGAAAATATAGAATTACAGAAGTAAAAGCACCAGAAGGGTATGAATTAACAACTGAACCTATAGATGTAGAAATAAATTATGAACAAAAGGATGTAAATATAACAGCATCAGATAGATTAAAATTAGATCTTCCAGAGACAGGTGGAGTAAATTACACAATAGCGATTTCTGGAATAGGACTAGCAGTGATGCTAGTAGCAGTACTTATAAAGAAATTTAAAAGTACAAAGGAAAATTAGTTATAATAGAAATAGTAGAAAAAAAACTACTATTTCTACTATATATATTTAAAGAAAGAGAGGAAGAAAATATATGAGTAAACTAAAAAAATATAGCCTACTTCTTATGGCTATAGTAATGATTGCAGTATCAGCATTAACAGTATATGCAGCTGATCCAACAACTGGATCACTTACTATTATTGTTCATGAACAGGCAAATGGTGATACTACAACAAATCCACCACTAGCTGGTATGGAATATACAATATATCCAGTTCCAGATACTATAGAAAATGAGTGGAGTGCCAAAAATTATGTAGAAGACAATTCAATAACAGGTGTTTCTGGAGTTAGTGGAGAAGATGGAAAAATAATTTTTGATAATTTAGCATTAGGAAAATACTATGTTTTAATGACAGATATACCAGATGGATTTTATGGTTATATAACAGGATTTTTAGTAGAAATTCCAAGAACTAATGCAGAAGGTACAGGATATGATTATGACATAACTGTAGAACCTAAAGTAGAAACAGCATATGGAAATTTAGAAATAACAAAAATAGGTAATGGTGAAGCTTTACCCGGAGTACAGTTTAAAGTACAAGTAAAAAAACAACAAGAAGTATGGAGCTTAGAAGATATAGAAGAATATAATACTTGGACAGATTATATTCCAGAAGGTCAAACAACCCCTTTAATAGTAACAACTGATTCAAATGGTAAAGTTACATTAAATAACTTACCAGCATTTAGAAAAAATTTGAGTGGTGGTGGAGATGTTGTAATATATAGATTAGTCGAAGTTTCAGCACCAGAGGGGTATATTATAAATAATTCAATTTTATCAAATATAACATTTTCAATAAACAGTTTAGGAGAAGTGGTTGCAAATACAGATGAATTATATCCAGATCAAGAGAATATGGTAGAAATAGAAGAAGGAACAACTTTAACTAAACTAACATACTATAATGAAAAACCACAAATAACAAAGAAAGTAAAAAATAGTGCTGGTAATTTTGTAGATGCAGCTGGTATAAATGCAATAGATACGATTACATTTAAAATAACAGCAGATATACCTAGCCAAATAACAGATATGACAACATATAAAATTTCAGATTCATTACCTGCTGGTTTAACTTTAGATAGAAATAGTATTAAAGTAGAAGGAACAGTAGGGAACGGTAGTACAGAACTTCCTACAGATGCATATCAATTATCTGATACAGGTCTAGAATTAACTTTCAATCATAGTAAATTAGTAACTACAGACGGATATTTATTATATAGTGCAGTAATAATAACATATAATGCTACAGTAGATATAGAAAATATTACAATAGGTGGTAATGGAAATGTTAATACAGCTAGTTTAGAGTATACAGATAAAATAGCAGATGACTGGACAGAAGAAAGTACAAAGACTATAACTGATACAGCAGAAGTACATACAGGTGCATTAAAAATAGAAAAAGTAGAAAAAGGAAATACAGCAACAAAACTTGCTGGAGCTAAATTTAAAATAGCAACAACTAAAGCAAATGCAGAAGCTGGAACATTTGTAAAAGATGCAGATGGAAATGATATAGAAGTTGAAACTGATTCAAATGGTCTTGCGGAAATAAAAGGACTAGCTTATGCAGATGATGGTTCAGATACATCATACTGGCTAGTTGAAACACAAGCACCAACATATATAGATACAGTAGATGGACAACAAGTAACAAAATCATATAACTTACTAAAAAATCCAGTAGAAGTACAAGTAGGAAAAACAACATACGAAACAGCAGTACAAGTACAAAACTCAAAAGGATTAGATTTACCAGCAACAGGTGGTATAGGTATAGCAATCTTTGTGGTAGCAGGTATGACAATAATGGTAATATCTAAAAAAATGAGCAAAGAAGAAGTAAAATAATACAAAAATTAAAAGCCAAGATTAAAACTCTTGGCTTTTTTTACAAAAAAATATAAAAATAATATTAGCGAAATATTATTGTAATAAACAAACGAAAAAACTAGAAAAAAGGCACTTTTAATAGAACAATAATTCTTTTTAATATATAATTTAAATGAAGATAAATTAAAAAGAAAGTTGGTAGATATATGGGAAAAAATAAAAAAGTAAAAATTGCACTTGTAGCAGCTATACTTCTTGTATTTGCGAGTATGTTTACTTTTATTATATATGCGGAAACAGGAGATGTGCTTCCAGATAATGGTGCAGTTATTACATCAGCACAGATAACAAGTATGGTAACAGGAACAGGTCCTTTTGATACGGAGGAAGGGGATGGAAATGATACATCTGCAGAGAATACGATAGTTCGTTCTATGGATCAAGTAACTTATACAGTAGAAGCTACTATGGCAATAAAAGGAACTGATAGTGCAAATTATAAAGGTGGAGAAATTTATATTGAAGGTATAATTCCGGATTCATGTACATACGAAGAATGGGATGTTTCTTCTATGGCTTGGGGGGAAGTTGTAAGTATATCTGAAGATAAAAAAACAATAACTTTAAAATATACTATGGATGAATCTAAAGTAACAATTCCAGGTAAACAAGAACTTTCGATGATAATGAAGGTTGGTGGCGAAACTAATGGAACTCAAGTTCAACCAACATTTAAAGTTTGGTTACAAGGAAATGATACTAATTCAACTAGTTCAACATATGAAGCAGTAAATTTGGTGGCTGAAACTGTAACAATAACTTCAAAACCTAGCTATAATGTAAGATTGAAAAGAAATGAAGAATTAAGTCACTTAATTACAATGGAAGTTGATGGTGTTGAAACTAAAGGTAGATTATATGGTTATACAGCAACTTTACAATTATATAACAAAGATAGTGAAAAAGGATTAAAGGGGATAGAATATCCTACAGGCAACATAGAGTTTGATTTAAAAGTATATTTAGAAGAATATGATAGTGATGGAAATTATATACCAGGTATGAATGGTAAAGTAACACCTATATTATACAACTATGGTGTAAACTATACAGATAAAGTGGGCGTAATACCAGATAGACCTATGAATATTGCTTTAGAAAAAGGAGCTTCTGGTAGATTAATTGCTCCGAGAGGTCAAAGGGATATATATACTGTTGCAAAAGAAAAAAGATTAGGAGATTCTATATATGAATCAGGAGCTTTTTCTTGTACACAAAGCGGTTATACAATCCATGTAACTAATAGTGGTTATGATTTTGATGGAGTATTCCCTGTAAGAAATGCAGAATATGATGGTGCACCAATTCACTACGATGCAAATGAAGGTTGTTTTGCAGCAGGATATTTCCAAATATTCATTCCATTTACAGAAGATAATGCTGATCCTACATACCAATACGGTGTTAATGTTGTAGATAAAAATTTTGTGGCAACTTCTGCTTCTGGTGTAACAGTAGAAGAACAAGCAAAGACTTCAGATGATAGCACTTATGTATATTTTTACCAAACTAAACCAGGTAAGTTTTGGACAAATGTAACAATAAGAGATACAAATAAAGAATATGTTCATACATCATATGATAGTGGTGATGGTTATGGATTCAAAGGACAAAATTTATGGTTAGTATCGAGAATCGATTCTTCTTCGGAAAATGATGCAGATTTTGAAATTCGTACAATAGAGAATTTATTAAAATTTGATGATGAGTGTTTTGAACCGATAGAAAGTATTAATGGTGAAACTTGGTATGCAGATAGCACAAATGTTATTGAATATAAATTATATTATGCAGCTAAATTAGATGGCACAGGTTGGACTTCTGATACGGAAATGAATGAAGCACAAAGAACAGATTTAATATATTATGAAACATATGAAGAGTTAAAATCGGATGGAAAAATTTGTGTAGGTTTTTTAGGCGAATCTCAAAGTGGAACGTTATATACAGATGATAGTTCAAAAATATATTTTCCTGTTAAAGTAAAAAATTCATCAAAAATTGGATGTGTATATCAAACAGTTAATGAATATGAACTTTATACTGATGTAATAGATAGAACGTTATATTATGCGACTGATCCAAATAGTACAGCTTATCCAGAAGCGGACTATGTAGATAGTGATAAAGATTATATAAAAACTGCATATGATGAAAATGGTGTCCAAGTTGGTGGAACACATAATGTATATGCTGAAATAGGTAACAGCTTACTTATCATAGAAGCCGATACAGGTGTAGAAATTGAGACAACACAATTACAAGATAATATTTCTAAAATTAATTATGATTTTGGAAAAAATGAATATCAGGTAGATTATAAAATAACACCATATATTAAAATTCCAGATACAGTAAACAACATTAATAGTGCATATTCACATAATATAGCTGTAAGAGCATATGTTCCTAGCAATCAAGCTGAATACGTGCCAGGAAGTTGTGAATTTGGAGATCCAACTATAATTGTTGAATCTGATGACAATGGTGTAGAATATAGCATATTAGAGTGGATAGTACCAGATTGTAAGGTGAATGAAGAAGTTAATCCAATATACTTTAGTTTGAATTTAAATCCACAACTTAAAAATAATGATCAAGTAACAATAAAAGCAACTACTGCACTTACAGAAAACGAAACTGTTTATCCAGAACTAAGACAAGATTCTTATACAGTTCAAGTAATAAATTTAGCATCTCATAGATTATATAAAGAAGTAGAAAATACAGTTATAGATAGAGAAGAAGAAATACATTTTACAGTTACATATATAAATAGTACAGACGATGAAATTACAGACTTTCAAATGTTAGATATTCTACCGTATAATGGTGACTCAAGAGGAACTATTTTTGATGGAACTTATACAGTAAAATCTATAACTGTAACTCAATTACAAGGAGAGACAGAATTATCTACAGATAATTTGCAATTATATATATGTAATGATGAAGCTAGTAGAAATATTACTTCAAAAGATACAAATATAGGAGTAAGTAGCGAATGGATAAATAAAACATTTGGAGCAATCAATGAAGAGGCAACAGCAATTGCTTTAAAAGGAACTGTACCAGCTACAACTCAAGTGTCAGTGGATATAATTTTACAGCCAAGTAACAATATGGGTGGTAACAAGTATGTAAATAGTGCTTCAGCTCAAACATCAGTAGATACCACTGAAATAGTATCATCTACATGTTTTGCAAGTGTAGTTGCAAGAAAAATAGAAGGAACAGTTTGGTATGATAAAAATATCAATGGATTAATGGATGAAGACGAAACTAAAATATCTGGAGCAATGGTAACAATAATTAATTCAGATGGGACAGAAGTAGTAGATGCTTTAGGAAATCCACTAACAACAATTGTGACAGATGAAAATGGATATTATTCTTTTGAAAAATTATTAGAGGGAACATATAACATAAAAGTAACATTACAAGATGAATATGTAGAATTTACTGATACATTAGTAGGTAAAGATCCAGCAATAAACAGCCATGTAGATAGTGATGGTAATATAACTGGTATAGAAATTAAAGATACGCAATCTAGCTATAATTTAGTAATAGAAAATCAAAATGCTGGTATGATAAAGGGAAATGGTAGTGTAAAAGTATTACATGTTTTAGAAGGTACAGATGTATCAAATCCGGAAAGTGTAACAGATGTATTATCAGAAACAAAAACATACAGAGGAGAAATTGGAATTGCATATACTACAGAAGATAAGCTAGATGAGATAAATTCGAACTATGATGTAGAATATGAAATTTCTGGAATTAGTGGAAATACAGAAGGTACAATTTTGAATGGAACACAATATGTAATATATTTTTATAGGGAAAAAGTAGATTTACCACTTTTTGATTTAAGTTTGAGAAAATATATAACAGCTATTAACGACAATGTTATTAGTGATAGAATTCCTAACATAGAAGTGTTGCAAGCAGAAATGAGTAAAATAGGAGCAAATAGATCTATATTTAACTGGGATGAAAGCGTAATAGAAGATCCAACCACTTTAATAAAAGCAGCTAATTTACTTGGTCTTAACGAAGTATATCAATATATACCAAGTGAGATGTTTAGCTCAACAGAGACAACACTAGCAGATTATGTTACAACATTAAAAAATGAAACTAATTATAATATGAAAGTAACTTATCTACATGGTGATGCTGCTTGGTATGCTAAACCAGATTCTATTAAAAAGAGAATAAATTATTTAGTAACATATAATTCTGGAACAGGTATAAATGCTCCTATTGATTCTATAGCTTTAGACATAGAACCTTGGACATTAGATCTTACTGAAGATTATAGTGCTACATATAAAGCTACGCTTGAAGAAGTATATACATATGCTAAAGAAAAAGGAATAAAAATTATAATGGTTATTCCATTTTGGCTGGATACATCTGATTCAATAGAAGATAAAACTTTATATACAAGTATAATTCAAAATTCGGATGCAACTGTGGTTATGAATTACAATCAAAATGCATATTATACAGCTATGGATACTGAAATAGAAGAATCTATAAATAATGGAAAAGTGATTTATAGTGCTGCTGAATTGCAAGCTCCTAATGATGAATACGGTGTAACAGATAATGTTACATATTATGAAGAAGGGCTAACACAACTATTTGAAGATTGGGAAAGATTGCAAAACAAATATCCAGATTATGAAGACTTATCATTTACGTTACATAGCTTAACAGGATTAAAAGCTTTATTAGAAGAAGATAAATTTAATGGTAAATTTGAATACAAACATTCAAAAGAACCAATTAAAGTAGAAAATGGAGATTTAGTAGAATATACAATTTCTGTATACAATGAAGGCAATGGAGATGGAATATTACAAAGTGTAGTAGATATATTACCAGATGGTTTAGAATTTGTATCAATAGATGAAAATTATAACTGTACAGTATCTGCTGATGGCAAAACATTGACTATTGAACCTAAAGCTACTACAACAATTCCTGCATTTAATGGAATAACATTAAGTCAAGTAGATATTAAAGTTATATGCAAAGTGACAGCAACAAAAACAGTAGAAGAGCAAGTTTTAACAAATGTTGCATATATAAACAGAGATAGTTGTATTGTTAATGATACAGATGTATCAGACATAGATTCCAATACATTTAATTTACCAAATATAAGTGATTTAGCAAACTATATAGGAAATATTAATAATAAATCCGAGCTAAATGATAGTACATATTACTATAAAGGTCAAGAAGATGACGATGATTTTGAAAAAGTATATTTAGAGGCAGAGATTACATATGATATAACAACAGAAGTAAATGGTGAAGGCGGTACAATTAGTGGACAAGATGAAACACCATATGAAACAGTACTTCAAGGTGGAAATAGTACAAAAGACTTAATAATAACACCATATAGCGAGTATAAAGTAGCATCAATAACAATAAATGGAACAGCTATTACATTTACAGAAGATGAGAATGGTGTAGTTACATTAGATAAATTTGAAAATATGACAGAAGACAAGCATATAATAGTAACATTTGAACAAATTAAAGGAAAAATAACTGTTACAAAAGTAGATGCAAGTAACTCAAGTACTAAACTTGAAGGTGCAATATTTAAGTTGGAAAAACTAGATGTAGATGGAAATGTAGATTCAACATTTGCATCTCAAGAAAAAACTACAGATGAAAATGGTGTAATTGAATTTACACAGTTATTAGTTGGAAAATATAGACTAACTGAAACTAAAGCACCAGAAGGATATGAATTAAGTACAGAGCCTTTAGATGTTGAAATAACAAGAGATAATACAAGTATAACTGTTACAGCAACAGATAGGTTAAAACTTGTACTTCCAGAAACAGGAAGTGTAAATTATACAATAATAATTTCTGGAATGGGACTAGCAGTAATGTTAGTAGCAGTACTTTTAATTAAATTTAAAAGTACAAAAGCAAATTAGTTATAATAGAAATAGTAGAAAAAACTCTACTATTTCTACTATATATTTAAAGAAAGAGGAGGAAAAATATGAAAATTAAACTAAAAAAATATAGCTTACTACTTATGGCTATAGTAATGGTTGCAGTATCAGCATTAACAGTATATGCAGCTGATCCAACAAGTGGATCACTTACAATAATTTTACATGAAATAAAAAATGAAAATGCTACAACAACTCCTGTCATGGCAGGAATAGAATATACTTTATATAAAGTAGATGATACTTGTGAAGATATTACAGATGCACAAACATATGTAAATGCTAATTCAGTAACAGGTACAGCAAAAATTAGTGGTGCAGATGGAAAAATAGTATATGATAATCTAGCACTAGGAAGATATTATGCAAAAGTTACAGGGGTAACTGACGGAGTTAGTAACGAGCCAGAAAGCTTCATAGTAGACATACCTATGACAAATACAGCAGGAACAGGATTAGTTTATGATGTAACGGTTGAACCTAAAGTATTTACTGCATATGGTAATATAGAGTTTACAAAGGTAGATGAATCTGGAAATCCAATACAAGGAGTAACTTTTAAAGTACAAGTTATGAAAGCGGCAGTGAATGGTGATTTAGAAGATTTAGAAATGGATGTTTGGACAGACTATATTCCAGAAGGTGCATCAACTGTTTTAACTGTTACAACAGGTGCAGATGGAAATGTTACATTAAATAATTTACCAGAAGGAACAGCTGAAAATAGAACAGGTGTTATTTATCGTTTAGTTGAAACAGCAGCACCAGAAGGATATATTATAAACAATGAAATATTATCATCTTTTATGTGGTATATTGCATCAGATGGTAGTATAATTACTAATTATGATTATTTAACATCTGGTCAAAAACAATTCTTTACAGTTACAACAGAAGATAATTTAACAAAAGTGCAATATATGAACGAAAAACCTACAATAACAAAACAAGTAAAAAATAGTGCCGGAACATATGTAGAGGTAGCAGGAATAAATGCAACAGATACAGTTGTATTCAAAATAACAGCAGATCTACCAGAACAAATAGCAGATATGACAACATATAAATTAACAGACGTTTTACCTGCAGGATTAACATTAGATAGAACTTCTATAACAGTTGAAGGAAACTATGGAAGTGGACATGAAACACTTACAACAGATGCATATTCTTTATCTGATACAGGATTAGTATTAACATTTGATACTACAAAAATATCTTCATATTATGATATCGTAGTAACATACAATGCAACAGTAGATATGGACAATATCACAATAGGTGGAGATGGAAATGTTAACACAGCTACTTTAGAATATACAAGTAAAATATCTGAAGATGGTTCTGAAGAAGATACAGCAACTACAACAGACACAGCTAATGTACACACAGGTGCATTAAAAATAGAAAAAGTAGAAAAAGGAAACACAGCTACAAAACTTGCAGGAGCTAAATTTAAAATAGCAGCAACTAAAGCAAATGCAGAAGCTGGAACATTTGTAAAAGATGCAGATGGAAACGATATAGAAGTTACAACTGATGCAAATGGTATTGCTGAAATAAAAGGCCTTGCTTATGCAGATGATGGTTCAGATACATCATACTGGTTAGTTGAAACACAAGCACCAACATATACAGATACAGTAGATGGACAAACTGTTACAAAATCATACAACTTACTAAAAAATCCAGTAGAAGTACAAGTAGGAAAAACAACATATGAAACAGCAGTACAAGTACAAAACTCAAAAGGATTAGACTTACCAGCAACAGGTGGTATAGGTATAGCAATCTTTGCAGTAGTAGGTATGACAATAATGGTAATATCTAAAAAAATGAGCAAAGAAGAAGTAAAATAATCTTAAAAAATATAAAATATTTAGGTAGCTAGAAAGTAACTTTTAGCTATCTTTTTTGTTAATTGTTACTTATTTATTACAAAAAAATAACAATTATTTTTCTGTATAAAAAAGTCGAAAAAATCAAAGAAAAAAATAGTTGGAAATGATATAATTTTAATGAATTATATTGGAGGAATATATATGAATAGTAAGAAGAAAATATATATAGGAATAATAGTAATTTTAGCTGTTATACTTGCAAGTGTAATAGGTTTAAAAGTAATAAATAAAGATACAGAATCAGATCCAGAGATACTTGTAGCACGAAACTATGAACAAGTAGAAAATGGAGATGAAGCAATAGATGGAACAGACTATGTTACATTTGATGCTTTCTATCTACGTGATCTTGATGGAGATGGTTATGCAGAGAAAATAAGAGGAACATGTAAAGAAATAGGTACACAAGATACATTATACATGGATTTAAATGTACTAACAAATGGTACTCTTAAAAATGCAAAAATAACAATAAATGGAAAGAACTTTTATTTTGCAACAGCACTTGTAAAAGATAGTGTAATTTCTAAAGATTATATCAGTACAAACCTTAAAGAAATAGTACTAAATAATGTTAGCAATGGAACACAAAAACTAA
>JAGAIU010000021.1 GCA_017626395.1 Clostridia bacterium
ATATTTAGTTATACTTGTTTGTGTGAACACTTTACAAAGTTTTCCCTTACAATCCCTTTTAAATACATACTATATTACAAACTAAAAGATAATTATTATAATATTATTTAATATATTTTATATAATAATTTATACATTTGTCTTTATCTCTAAAAAGCATATAATTAAGCTATAAGGAGATGGTAGTAATGAAAAGTAAAAAGATATTAGTTTTAATAATTATAGCCTTAATAGTGGTATTATTTGCGATTATGATGATTATAAAATCAAAGAAATTAAGTCTAAGTAAAATGGAAAATGAGAAAGAGATTGTAACTGAAATAAATAATACTGATGACAAAGAAAAAGAAGATACAGAAGTGATTGCTGTTGAAAACAATGTAGAAGAAGAGAAAGTTGAAGAAATACAACTAGAAGCGGATATTGTAAAGGTTAAGAATACCAATATTCAAGAAGAACCAAAGAAAGATCCAGTAGTTACACAAGAGAAAAAAGTAGAAAGTTCAAAAGCACCAGAAACACCAAAGTGTTCTGATAGTAAACATGGTGTAGGAGTTGGTAATTCAAATAAGTGGTTTAATAGTTATAATGAGGCAGTTTCATATTATGATAATCTAATATTGGATTATAGCAATAAAATACATAATGGACAGATAACTTTTGAAGAATATAACAAACAATGTCCTTGTGGATATGAAATATGGAGTTGTCAGTATTGTGGTAAATGGACTTTAAATTACTATAAGAGATAATTAAATATTTTTATAAGAGCAGGTTAATTAAAACTTGTTCTTTTTTTTATGGAAAAGGAGGAATTTTAAATGTTGAAAAAGTTAAAAAGTAAAAGAATTATAGCTTTTTTCTTACTAATGATAACATTATTAAGTACAACACAACCAATATTTGCAGCATCAGGAACAGGTAAATGGGTAGGAGGACAATTTGCTTCATTCATTAAAACAACTGATAATGCAAATACTCAATATGGAGTTTTATTAAGAAGATTAATAAATTACTCAACTAATGAACAAAGAACAGTTTTCTGTGCAGAACATGGTGTAGATTTTGATACAGGAACAGTTTACAATGGAAAATATTATACACCAGTTGATTCAAAATTAAGAAAAGCTTGTAAAGTAGCTTATTTAGGATGGTATAAACAACATGGAAATTATGTTATAGATGGAGGAACATCATCTGCATTAAAGAAACAATATGTTTTAACACAACAATTAATATGGGAAACATTAGGACAAAGTAATGCAACTTTTATTGATAGTGGAATTCAAGCAGAATATGTAAGTTTTAAAAACAATATTGAAAACCAAATAGCACAAATGGATAGAAGACCAAGTTTTGATGGAACAACAATAACTATTCAAGCAGGAGAAAGTAAAACTTTAAATGATTCTAATGGTGTTTTATCAGCTTATCCAAGTTTAGATAGAACAACAAATGGAATAAGGGTACAACATTCTAGTGGTAGCAATTCAATGACAATATCAGTAGATGAAAATACTAATTTAGAAAACTATGTTATTACTGACGCAGAATTTAAGTCTTGGGGTATGATTAAAGATGGAACACAAGACCATGATTCAATGGTATTTTTTGAATTTGCAAGTGGAGTTCAAAATCAATTATATTCAATGGCATATAATGATCCAATAACATTAGCAGTTGGATTAAATATTGAAACATTTGGTAAATTAGAATTATCAAAATTAAATACAAATGGAGATTTAGTAAATGGTGCAGTTTTCAAAGTAAGAGGACCAAATGATTATAATAAAGATGTAACTGTTACTAATGGAAAAATCACTATTGAAAAATTGAAAAAAGGAACTTATACAATAAATGAAATATCAGTACCTTATGGTTATTTAATCGATAATAAATCTTATGATGTTGAGGTTAAAGTAAATCAAACAGCAACAAAAGCAGTAGTAAACGAAGAACCAATAGGAGAAATCAAAGCATATAAAACAGATAATTATGATAACAAACTAAAAGGTGCAGAAATATCTTTATATGCAAGAGAAGATATAAAAAATGTTGCAGGAACAATTACTTGGCATAAAAAAGGAGAGTTTATTACAAAAGCTATTACTAATGATGATGGAATGGTACAATTCTCTAATTTACATTTAGGAAAATACTTTGTAAAAGAAACAAATGCTCCAGATGGATATTTATTGAATACAAAAGAATTTGATACAGAATTAAAATATAAGGATGCTAATACAAAAGTTATTTATATTGATGTTACTGGAATAAAAGATGAAGAACCAACAGGAACAATTACAATAATAAAGAAAGATTCAGAAACTGGATCAGTACCACAAGGAGATGCAACATTTAATGGTGCAGTTTATAAAGTTTATGCAAATGAAGATATATACAACAAAGCTAAAACTAAAATATTCTATTCTAATGGAGATTTAGTTGCTACAAGAACTATGAATGAAAAAGGGCAAACAGAAGATATAACAAATCTTCCTTTAGGAAAATACATTGTAAAAGAAGAAACAGCTCCAATAGGATATATGTTAGATAAAAATACTTACAATGTTGAATTAAAATACAAAGACCAATACACAAAAGTAATAACAGATACTAAAACAAGTTTAGAGAATGTTAAGAAAATGGGAGTTCACATTTTCAAATCAGGAATGAAAACAAATTCAGGAGAAACACCAGGATTAGAGGGTGCAGAATTTACAATTAAATTAAATTCAGCAGTAGAAAAAGCATATTCACAAGGATATACTTATGCAGAGGTATGGAATGGAATTGATGAAAATGGAAATCAAGTAAAAGTTGATAGTAAAAGAGTAGAAGAAGCACAAGTAATAGCTCCTAGTTATGAAACAATAAAAACAGATAAAGATGGAAACGCATATACTCAAAAGAACTTACCTTATGGAAAATATATAGTTAAAGAAACTAAAACTCCAATAGATTATGAAACAGCAGTTGATTTTACATTTTCTATTACAGATGATGAGTCAGAAGTCAAAGAAATAGCAAAAAAAACAAAACATTTAGTAGTAAATAATGAACAATTAGAAACATATATTAAGTTAATCAAAAAAGACTTAAAAACAGGAAAACTTGTTACATTAAATTCTACAACATTTGAGATAAAAGCAACAAAAGATATATATGATAGAGCTACTAAAAAGATATTATTCAAAAAAGGAGAATCTATTTCTCAAAAAATTGGAAATACAACATACACATCATTTACAACAAATGCAGATAATATAGTTGTTCCAGATAGCTCATTTAATAGTAAAAATGATGATAAAGCAACAATTACAACACCTTTAAAATTACCAGTAGGAAGTTACGAAATAACAGAAATAAAAGTTCCAACAGGCTTTTTACAATTAGATAAATCAGTTACATTTGAAATTAAAAATGTAAAAGATTATGACACAGACAAAGATGGAGATTTTATAAAAGAAGTCGTTGTTAAAAATGAGCAACCAACAGGAACTATTAAATTGGATAAAACTATTGCATTAAGAGAAGATGCAGATACATCTTTAATTGATACATCAGACTTATCTGGTATAGAATTTAAACTTTCAGCAAAAGAAAATATTATAGATATGGCAGATGGTAGTGTGATTTACAAAAAAGGACAAGAGATTAAAAAATATAATCTTACTAAAGATGGAAAATTAACAATAACAAATCTTCCAATGGGAACTTATGAAATAGTTGAAACTAAAACATTAGATGGACTTGTTTTAAATACAACAAAATATGAAGTTAAGTTTGAGCAAAAAGATTTAACTACAAAGATATATGAAACAAAATTAGATATTTCAAATGATACAACATTAGTTGAATTTTCTAAAACTGATATTACTGGA
>JAGAIU010000022.1 GCA_017626395.1 Clostridia bacterium
ATATATGTATTTGAAAATATACCATATGGAAAATATACATATACAGAGTTAGAAGCTCCAGAAGAGTATATAATAGATACTGAAGCACATGAAGTTACAATAGATGCAGAAGAAATGAAATTACAAATAACAAATGAAAAAGCTCCAGAAACAGGAGATATTCAAGTAGTTACTCTAGCAGTAATCTCAGTTATAAGTATTGCAGGAATTGCATTTATATTAAAAAATAAAAAAAGACTAGTAAAATAGTTTATTATAGCAAGGCACTATAAAGTGCCTTGTTTTTTCTTTTCATATTTTAAATAATTAATTTATATGATATAATGTGGTTGGAGGAAAAATATGGAAAAAATAGCTATAATTTCAGATGTTCATGGTAATATAACAGCTTTAAATACGGTTTTAAAAGACATTGAAGATAGAGGAATAAAAAGAATATTTTGCTTAGGAGATATGCTAATAAAATGCTCTGCACCTTCTGAATGTGTAGATAAAATATTAAATACATGTGAAGTGGTAGTAAAAGGAAATTGTGAGGAAAGAACAGTAGAAACTCCTAGAATAGAAGAGCATCTTTGGAATCAAAGAAAACTCAGTGACAAGCAGAAAGAGAAAATTAAAGATTTACCTTTATCATATGATTTTAAAATGAGTGGATATAATATTAGAATTATGCATGCCAGTCCTAATTCTATACATCAAAAAGCATATTTTTGGGATTTTGATAGTGAATTTTCAAATAGAATGAACACTATGTTTGAAAATACAGAATATTTAAATAATTTAGATTCAGAAGTACCAGATATAGTAATTTTTGGACATATACATAAACCATTTTTAATAAGATTAAAAAATAAAATGCTTATAAATCCTGGTGCAGTTTCAAATACAAGTGATTTAGTAACTATAAACGGAAAAGATTATACTTATGGTTCATATTTAATTTTAGAAGGTGAATTTGGAAGTGAGAAAATCTCTGAAATTTCATACAAGATTGTAAAATTTATATATGATCATAAAAAAGAAGCAGAACAGATTTTAAAAACAGATATGCCAAATAAAGAAAATGCATATCGTGAAATTTATACAGGTAAGTATTTTGATAGAAAAGTTTTAGAAAAAGGAATGTGATAAAATTTATGGATAAAATTGCAATAATATCGGATGTACATGGTTGCTATGTGTCTTTAAAAGCTATTTTTGATGATATAGAAAAAAGAGGTATACAACATATCTTTATGCTAGGAGATTTAGTAGCTAAAGGCTCAGAGCCAGATAAAACAATAGATTTAATTAGAGAAAAATGTGAAGTGGTAATAAAAGGAAACTGTGATGATATAGTTAGTGAAAATGCAGTTACAAAGGAACATTTTTGGAACAAAAATAAAATAGGAAAAAAGAGAGAAGAATATTTAAAAAGTTTACCTAAATTTTATGATTTTTATATGAGTGGACTAAAAATTAGACTTATGCATGCAAGTCCCAAAACTACATATAAAAGCATAAATATTTACGATATTACAGAAGCTTTAAATAAAGAGATAGTAGATATGTTTGAAGATGAAGAAAATATAGACGTTATTATATTTGGGCATATTCATTCACCATTTATATACAGATTAGATAATAAAATGCTTGTAAATACGGGTAGTGTTTCTAATTCTTGCGACTTAATTACTAAAAATGAAGAAACTAATCTATTAGCTTCGTATTTAATTCTTGAAGGTGAGTATAATAGTAATGATGCTGCAAACATATCATATGAACTAGTAAAAGTCCCTTTTGATTACCAAAAAGAAATAAAAAATCTAGAAAATAGTGACATGCCCAATAAAGATATGGCTATTGCTGAATTAAAAACAGGAATATATGTAGCAAGATAGGAGAATGTAAAGTGAAAGAACAAGACGAAAAATATGAATTAATTATAGAAAGTGCAATAGGAATTTTAAAAACATTTTGCATGATTACTTTTATAGTTTTAGGATTTATATTATTAATTAATAGAGTATATGATTTAAGTTATATATGGAATATATGTTTTTTAATTCCAATTACTCTAATTTTATTTTCAAGTTTTATTCAACTTGTATTATGTTTTTGGAGAGTAGGTAAAGTAGAAGAGAATAATATTGAAAGTGTTAATAATAAAAAATCTAATTTGATATTTTCATCTTGTATTACATATTTTACTTTTATAGGTGCATCTTTTCTTTATATTTTAATGTCTATAATTCTTTTTGGTTGACAAAAAAAGGTAATTATTGTATAATTAAAATATGTTTGAAAGGAGTAGAATAAAAATGGAAAGAACAAACAAAATAAACACATTAGCACATCATCATATTTATTCTATGTCTGCGCAATAATTTTTAGTAAATTAGCTCAGGCATAGTTTGTTGTGCCTGATGTGTGATATATTTACACGTAAGGCCAAGAACTTACGTGTTTTTTTATATTTAAAATGATATAAAAAAATAGAAAAAAATAAAATTATATTTATAATAAAATAAGGAGAGATAAAAATGGAAGAAATTAAAAGAGTTGAACCAAGAACATTAAGTGGGTTTATGGAACTTTTACCACAAGATCAAATAAAATTTAATGAAATGTTAAATATAATAAAAAGTACATACGAATTATACGGATTTTTACCACAAGAAACACCTATTATAGAATCATCTGAAGTTTTACTTGCTAAAGCTGGTGGAGAAACAGAAAAACAAATTTATTCTTTTAAAAAAGGAGATAAAGATTTAAGTTTAAGATTTGATTTAACTGTACCACTTGCTAAATATGTTGCTGCATATTATAACGAATTAACATTCCCATATAGAAGATATCAAGTAGGAAAAGTATTTAGAGGAGAAAGAGCTCAAAAAGGAAGATATAGAGAGTTTTATCAATGCGATATAGATATAATTGGAGATGGAAAATTAAGCATAATAAATGATGCTGAAATACCAAGTATTATTTATACAATATTTAAAAAACTAAACTTTGGACCTTTTATAATAAAAATAAACAATAGAAAAATATTAAATGGTCTTTTTGATGAATTAAATATTGCAGATAAAATGAAAGATATTTTAATTGTAATAGACAAACTTGAAAAAATAGGAATGGAAGCTGTAAAAGAAGAATTAGCTAAACTAGAAGTATCAAAAGAAAACATTGAAAAAATCGAATCATTTATTAAAATCGACGGTACTACAGATGAGAAATTAGCTAAACTTCAAGCTTTAAATTTTGAAAGTGAAATATTTAAACAAGGTCTTGCTGAACTTACAGAAGTTATTAAATATGTAAGACTATTTAAAGTAGAAGAAGAAAACTTTATGATAGACTTAACTATTGCTAGAGGACTAGATTATTATACAGGAACTGTTTATGAAACAAATCTAGTAGGATATGAATCTATAGGTAGTGTATGTTCTGGTGGAAGATATGAAAACCTTGCGGGATACTATACTAAAAAAGATTTACCAGGTGTTGGAATTTCAATTGGTCTTACAAGACTTTTCTATAACTTAAAAGAATTAGGGCTAATTAACACAGAAAATAAATCTATATCTAAAGTAGACATTATAACTATGGGAGTAGGTCTTGAGAATGCTGTTGAAATTTCTAATATATTAAGAGAAAACAATATATCTAATGAGATATATAAAGAAGATTCAAAAGTAAAAGCTAAATTTAGTTATGCAAATAATCTTGAAATTCCATATGTAATAATAATAGGTGAAGAAGAAGTAGAAAAAAATATGTATACTTTAAAAAATATGATTACTGGTGACCAAAAATTAGTTAGTAAAGATGAAATATTAAAAGAATTAGTATAAATTTTATATCCAATATGTATGAACACATATTGGATATTTTTTTGTAATAAAAATGTAATGAAAATAAACTTTAAAAGCAATACTATACATCAATTTCAAAATATTGTTGAAGATATTTTAAATAAATGATATAGTAAATATATAAATTAATTTAAAGAGGTGAAAATATAATGAAAACAAAAAAGATAGTATTAGCATTACTAGTATTAGTTTGTGTATTTACTATGTTTGGAACTGTAAGTGCAGTAACATTTCCTAGTCTTACAACTATAACAAAAAGCAACATAGAAGCATATAACTATGACAAAACAGACTATCCAGACTTAAGAGGTAAAACATTTACTATGATGGTATATGCATATATGAATCCACCATATGGTAAAGGGGTAGGAAACAATTCAAATCTTCCAAAACCATTTAATGTTTACCATTCTAACGATGGTACAGGAACACAAACTTTCTATACAGGTTGGTTCTATAACGAAGAAGAAGGTAGATATAATGCATATCTATTATATTGTTCTGGTTATCGTGTTCCAATTAATAGTGGTGCTGCAATCGATACTCAAGTTAGAGTATATGACTGGGAAAACAAAGAAATGTCAGAGGAAACAAAAAATCTAATAAGCTTAGCTTTAATGTATGGATTTGATGCTAACATGGGATATGGCTCATATCCAGCAGAAGCTACAGGTATGATTAGAAATGATACAAATAAAGTAGGTGGATATATCTATGGCCATGTTACAGAAAACTTTGCAACTCAAATGGTTGTATGGCTTGCATCTACAAATCAAATAGGCACAGAACATCAAGATGCAATATTAAGACATTTCTGTAGTATAAATGGTGTTTTAGATGAATATGCATATAGCTTATGTAATAGCTATATAGCAAAAATTCAAACAGCTCTAAAATTTCCTTCATATTCATCAACAACAGAAGCACAAGCTCCTGTATATGAAATGAAATGGAATCCAGATACTGCTAGATTTGAATACAAATTAAATGATACAAATGGATTAAATACAGCTGAAAAAGTTGCTATTAAATGGCATCTTCAAGATACAGGCATAAATGCTGAAGTAAACGGAAATGAAGTTACATTATGGACAAACGAAATAATTGGAACTAAAGATTCTCCTGTTACTTTAACAGCAGAAAAAGTAATAAACAATGGTGTTGGTGTAGCTGGTTTCTGGCAAAATCCAACATATAATAACGGAAGTCCTTCACAACCTATGACAAGATTAATGGGTATAGCAAGAACTCCTGAGTACAGCTACATTAAAGTTTATACATCAGGTATAAGAATAGGTGTAGAAAAAGTACTTAAAGACATAAATGGAAATTATGGTAATGCAACTGTAGAAGGTTGTACATTTGGTGTATACAGAGATGAAGCTTGTACAGATGAAGTAGCAACACTAACTATTGGTGCTGATGGAAAATCAGATAAAACTGAATATGTTCCATATCAAACATATTACGTAAAAGAGAAAAAATCTAATGCTTCAACTCTAACAAATAATAAAGTATACGTAGTTGATCCTTCAACTGCAACAACAGATGAAGATGGAGACTTTGTAGTATATATAAAAGCTGAAAATAATATTGTACCAACTCAATTATTAGTTGTAAAACAAAGAGATGAAGTTGGAAGTACAGAAGAAAATCCAGCTGTTGGAGCTGTATTAAGATTAACTTTAGTAAGTGATACTAGAGAAGAATATCATTTAGCTACTGTAAATGCAGAAGGTACAGCAGAATTTACTAATATACCTTATGGTACATATTTATTAACAGAAGATGATACAAATTCAAATTACTATATAGAAATTGATCCAGAAGAAATTGAAATGGTAAAAAATATGAATACTTACACTTATAGAGTAATAGTTACAGATAAAGAAGTAGAAACTCATGTAAGAATTCTTAAAGTAGATAGTGTAACAAAAGAAAGAATTAAAATAGCTGGTGCTAAATTTAAATTCTGGGATTGTATAAATAAAGAATGGGTTACACAACTTGATACTTCAACTGGAAAAATGATAGATGAATTCGTAACAAATTCAGAAGGTGAATTTATATCGCCACAAGAATTTGAAGGTGGAGAATATGTTGCATATGAAACAGAAGCTCCAAAAGGATATTATTTAAATCCAAAATATGCTGTTCCAGAAAACGAAGCAGATTTAGGAAACTTAGAAGTAGCTGGTGTTAAAGTATCTTTAACAAATCAAATTGTTGTTGAGGAAGATGAAAGAGGAAACTTAATATATACAGTACCAGTTGAAAATGAACCTTTAAAAGGAAAAATTCAAGTAATTAAAACTGGTGAAATGTTAACAGATATAGAAACAGACAGTGAAATAATTGA
>JAGAIU010000023.1 GCA_017626395.1 Clostridia bacterium
AACAGCAGAAAATGGAGAATACGTAATAAAAGATGTACCATATGGAACATATAAATTCGTAGAAATAACTCCACCAGAAGGATATGAACTAGATGAAGATATAACAGGATATACATTTACAATAGATGAAAATAGTGGAGATACAGTAATCTATGAAGTAACAAATACAGGAGATATTGCAGTATATGCAATGGTAGGTATTTTAGGAGTTTCAATACTAGGAATTATGCATGTAATTTCTAAAAGAAGAAAAGTAAATAACTAGTAATTATAAGAAAGAAGTGGTGACACTTCTTTCTTAATAATTGAGAGGAGGAAATATGGTAGTTGTTTTATGTGGAAGTATGAAATTTAAAGAAGATATTATAAATATTGGAAAAAGGTTAGAAAAATTAGGTCATACTACAAAATTACCAATAGAGTGTATTAATGGTGAGCCTAAAGAACTTGCTTCACGTGCACATTTTAATAGAATAATATCGGAAGATACGGATGCTATTTTGGTAGTAAATAATGAAAAGAATGGAATCGCTAATTATATAGGACCAAATTCATTTGCAGAAGTGGCTTTTGCTTTTTTTCATAACAAAAAAATCTTTTTGTTAAATGATATTTATGAGGCATATAAAGACGAACTTGAAGGTTGGAAATCTGTGTCTTTAAGTGGAAATTTAGAAAATTTAAAATAAGAATTAATAAGGGAGTGTAAAGCACTTCCTTTTTTCTTTTTAAATTTACCAGAAAGTGGCTTTTTCAATTGCATATATAAGATTTTTATGTTATAATTTTAACGTTAAATATTAGGAAAAAATAGCTTTTTAGCAAAGGTGGTAATAGTATGAATAACAATTTTAATGACAGAGTAAAGTTATCTAATATAAATAATAACTTTGCCAATATGGATGGAAAGCAAGTAGAGGTTGCTGGTTGGATTAGAAATTTAAGAGATTCTAAAAAAATAGCTTTTATTGAATTAAATGATGGAAGTTATTTTAAATCTACACAAATAGTTTTAGATGAAGCTTTAAACAATTATAATGATATAGTTTCTTTAAATATAGGCTCAAGTATTATTGTTAATGGTACTGTAAAAGTAACTGAAGGAGCTAAACAACCTTTTGAAATTGTAGCAAATGAAGTAGAAATATCTGGTAAATCATCTCCAGATTATCCGCTACAAAATAAAAGACATTCTATGGAATTCTTAAGAGATGTTGCTCACTTAAGACCAAGAACAAATACTTTCTTAGCAGTATTTAGAGTAAGAAGTGTAATTGCACAAGCAATACATGAATTCTTTCAAAAAAATGAATTCGTATATGTAAATACTCCAATTATTACTTCATCTGACTGTGAAGGTGCTGGAGAAATGTTTAGAGTAACTACACTTGAAGATACTAAAAATGAAAAAGATACAGATGACTTCTTTGGTAAAAAGACAAGTTTAACTGTTTCAGGACAATTATCTGCTGAATGTATGGCAATGGCATTTTCTAATGTGTATACATTTGGACCAACATTTAGAGCAGAAGATTCACATACTGCAAGACATGCTGCGGAGTTCTGGATGGTAGAACCTGAAATGGCATTTTGTGACTTAGAGGGAGATATGGAACTTGCTGAGTCAATGATTAAATTTATAATTAATAAAGTATTAACAGAATGTAAAGAAGAAGTTAATTTCTTTAATAATTTCTTTGATAAAAACTTAATCGAAAGATTAAATCACATATATAATTCAGATTTTGTTAGAATTACATACACAGATGCAGTTGAAATGTTAAAAGAACATAATGATAAATTTGAATATAAAGTAGAATGGGGTACAGATTTACAAACTGAACATGAAAGATATTTAACTGAACAAATCTTTAAAAAACCAGTATTTGTAACAGATTATCCTAAAGACATTAAAGCATTCTATATGAAACTAAATGATGACGGAAAAACAGTAAGAGCTGTAGATATGTTAGTTCCAGGAATTGGTGAAATAATCGGTGGTTCTCAAAGAGAAGAAGATTATGATAAACTAATAAATAGAATGAACGAATTAAATTTAAAAGAAGAAGATTATTCTTGGTATTTAGATACAAGAAGATATGGTACTGTTGTACATTCAGGATTTGGTCTAGGATTTGAAAGACTTGTAATGTACATGACAGGAATGGCTAATATCCGTGATGTAATTCCATTCCCAAGAACACCAGGAAACTGTTTATATTAATAAGGAGAGATGAGAAAAATGAGCGAATATAGAACACATACATGTAACGAATTAAGAGCAGAAGATGCAGGTAAAGAAGTAAAATTATCTGGATTTGTAAAAACAATAAGAGATTTAGGGGGATGTGTATTTATAGATTTAAGAGATCACTATGGAATTACACAACTTACAACAGAAGATCCTAAATTATTAGAACAAATAAAAGGAATAAACGTTGAATCTTCAATAACTGTTGAAGGAACAGTAGTTGAAAGACCAGAAGAAAATATAAATGATAAAATAGCTACTGGTAAAGTAGAGGTAGAAATCAAAAACATAACAGTTCAAAATAATGTTATGCTTCCACTTCCTTTTGAAGTAGAAAAAAGTCATGAAGTAAAAGAAGACTTAAGATTACAATATAGATTCTTAGATTTAAGAAATGAATCTATACATGAAAAAATAGTATTTAGAAGTAAAGTATTAAAAACTTTAAGAGATAAAATGGATAGTATGGGATTTGTTGAAGTTCAAACTCCTATACTAACTTCATCATCACCAGAAGGTGCAAGAGACTATTTAATTCCATCTAGAATACATCCAGGTGAATTTTATGCTCTACCACAAGCACCACAACAATTCAAACAATTACTTATGATTTCTGGTTTTGATAAATATTATCAAATAGCACCATGTTTCAGAGATGAAGATCCTAGAGCAGATAGATCTCCAGGTGAATTCTATCAATTAGACTTTGAAATGGCTTTTGCTACACAAGAAGAAGTATTAGCGGTACTTGTTGAAATAATGAAACATGTATATGGAACTTTAGGACGTGCAAAAATTTCTGAAGACTCATTCCAAAAAATACCATATAGAACAGCTATGGATATGTATGGTTCAGATAAACCAGACTTAAGAAACCCACTTATTCTAACAGACGTTACTGATTGTTTTGCTGCATCAGGATTTAATGCATTCAAAAACAAAACAGTTAAAGCAATAGCTGTAGATTCAAGCAGCGTAACAAGAAGATTCTTTGATGAAATGACTGAATTTGCTAAAACAGATTTAGGAATGGCTGGTCTTGCTTGGATTAAAATAAATGAAGATGGAACAGTAGTTGGACCTATTGCTAAATACTTAACTGAAGAAGTTTTAAAAGATATGTTTGAAAAAACAGGTGCAAAAGAAAACTATGGTATCTTCTTTATTGCAGATCAATATAATAAAGCTTGTAAAGACGCAGGTAATGTAAGAAATGAACTTGGTAGAAGATTAGGATTAATAGACAATGATGTATATAAATTCTGTTTCATCGTAGATTTTCCATTCTATGAAGAAACTGATGATGGAAAAATTGACTTTGGTCACAACCCATTCTCAATGCCACAAGGTGGACTAGAAGCACTAGAAAATGAAAATCCACTAGATATACTTGCATATCAATATGATATGGTATGTAACGGATATGAAATTGTATCAGGTGCTGTAAGAAACCATGATACACAAGTTATGACTAAAGCATTTGAAATTGCTGGTTATAGCGAAGAAACAGTTAAAAATAAATTTGGTGCTTTATATAATGCATTCAAATTTGGTGCTCCACCACATGCTGGTGCTGCTCCTGGAATAGACAGAATGATAATGTTACTTCTAGGTGAAACAAATATAAGAGAAGTAATTGCATTCCCTAAAAATAGTAAAGCAAGAGATTTATTAATGCAAGCTCCAAACTATGTTACAGAAGAACAATTAAGAGATGTACATATTAAAATAGACGTAAAAGATAAAAAGAAAGAGGACTAAAGATGAAGATAGCAATACTTGGAGTAGGTGCTTATGCAATAGCACTTGCAAAAGTTTTTAATAAAAATAAAGACAATGAAATTATGATGTGGGCTAAATTCAAAGAAGAAGCTAAAGTTGTAATGGAAAATAGAGAAAATGCTGGAGTTTTACCAGGTGTAAAAATTCCAGATGAGATAAAAATAACTATGAACTTAAATGCATGTATGGAAGATGCAAGTATAGTAGTACTTGCAGTTCCAGCTGCAGCTGTAAGACAAGTATCTGAAGAAGTAGCTGTTTATGCAACTAAAGATCAAATACTCTGTGTAGTTTCAAAAGGAATAGAACCTAAAACAAATATGTTTATGAGTGAAATATTATATGAAGCAACTCATAACGAAAATATTTGCATGATATCTGGTCCTTCATTTGCAGTAGAAATTGCTAATGATTCAAAAACTGGATTTAATGTTGCAAGTAATAATATAAAAGCTGCTGAAATTGTAAAAGAACAATTTGAAAATGGAATAGTAGTTAGCACTTGTGATGATATAATTGGTGTACAAGTTGCTGCATCAATAAAAAATGTGTTTGCAATCTTTATGGGAATGGTAAATGGTATGGAGATGAAAGATTCATATAAAGCAAGCTGTTTAGCATGTCTTGTAAGAAATCTTGGAGATACAATAGTTGCTCTTGGTGGTAAAAGAGATACAATATTTACTTTTGCAGGACTTGGAGATATGCTACTTACTTGTATGAGTTCAAAAAGTAGAAACTTTACTTTTGGTACATATATAGGTAGAGGATATTCAATGCAAGATGCATATGAAACTATGTCTGTAAAAACTGTAGAAGGAATACATACTCTTAGCACAATAAGAGATTTAATGGAAAAGAAAAACTTTAGAATTAAATCTTTAGACGTATTATATGGAATACTTTATGAAAATGATTCTAAAGATAATTTATTAGATAAAATTAGAATGTAATTGGAGATGTTAAAATTGGAAAAGGAAGAAATCCTTAATAAGATAAAAGAAGAAGCTTTAGAAAATCATGTTCCTATTGTGGAAGATGAACCTCTAAAAGTTATAGAAACAATATTAAAATTAAAGAGGCCAAATAGAATACTTGAAGTAGGTACAGCTGTTGGATATTCTGCTATTAACTTTGCTAAACATTTATGTGGCGAAAATAGCAAATTAAAAACAATTGAACTTAAAGAAAGTATGTATAATAAAGCACTTGAAAATATTACTGCTATGGGACTTAATGATAAAATAGAAGCAATAAATGCCGATGCAACAGAGTATATGAGAAATATACCTGACGATGAACAATATGATGTAGTATTTATAGATGCAGCTAAAGGTCAATATTTAGTATTCTTAGAAGAAGCTATAAGACTTACAAAAATAGGTGGAGTAATTATAGCAGATAATATGTTATATAGGGGAAGAACTCTTTCTGATTATAACGACCATAAACATAGAACGGCTACTAATAGACTTAGAGAATATCTTGTTGTAATGGAAGAAGATGAAAGATTAGATTCAACATTAATTAAAATAGGAGATGGACTAGCTATTAGTATAGTTGTTAAAAAGTAAATAAAATAATCAAAGAATGGTATTTATACCATTCTTTTTTTGACAATTTTTCAAATAATTTTATAGATAATTTTACGATGGAAAAGAGGACTCAAAGTATTGAAATTACTAACTTACACGAATATAATAAATACACAATTATAGCGCTTTAATTAAATTTTTAACAAAGGAACGGTGAGAATATATATGTGTATTAAAAATAATAAGTTGTTAAAGCCAACTAACGACTACGTATTTAAAAGAATATTTGGCAAAAAAGGTAATGAGGATATAACAATAGGATTTTTAGAAACTATAACAGGAATAAGATATGATAAAATAAGCTTAGAGGATACTCCAATACTTGAAAGAGATTTATTTGAAAGTAAAATGGGAGTATTAGATATAAAAGTCATTGTAAATAAGATAATTGATATTGACATAGAAATGCAAGTTGTAAAGAATGAAAACGAAGCAGAAAGAATTCTTTGGTATTGGGCTAAAATGTATTCCACTTCTATAAAAAGAGGGGAAGGATATGAAAATACAAATAAAGTTATATGTATTTTAATAGCAGATTTTTGTCTGGAAAATTTAAATAGTATTCCTAAATATCATACAAAATGGCAAATAAGAGAGGAAGACTTTGGAAATGTAATCTTGACAGAAAAGCTTGAAATACATATAATAGAATTAACGAAGCTGGAAAATATTAATGAAACAGATAAAAAACTTGCACATTGGTGTAAATTCATAAAAACTCCAGAGAAAGTAGAGGATTCTATTATGAATGAAAACGATGATATCAAAAAAGCTAAAGAAGAATTAGATAAAATGAGTCAAGATGAAAACGAAAGAAGACTAGCTGAAATAAGAGAAAGGGCAATATTATTTGAAAACACTTTAAGAAATAATGGATATAATAAAGGGAGAAAAGAAGGCGAGAAGGCTAAACAATTAGAAATTGCTAAAAATATGTTAAATGAAAATTTTAATATAGAGCAAATTTCTAAAATAACAGGATTATCTGTTGAAGAAATACAAAAATTAAAATAATAAAAAAGAAAGCTACCAATAAGTGGTAGCTTTTAGTTTTAAAATAGTCCAAAAAGTTTAGTACTTTCTGTTTCTTGCTCTTTATATTTTTTATTTGTATATGAAACATTTGATGTATTGAATATTGAATACTTTTCAGAAAGAGCAACTGTACTACTTATAACTTCATCATTTACTATGTCCATTTTAAATATTTCAAAACTATCTTCTGTTAGAACTAGCACTAAAGTATTATTACATACATTAGTTATATATAGTTTTTCAACTTCTATTGTTTTGTATTTTTCATGATGTGTTTTAATATATGTATAAACTTTTTCAATACTTTGAGTTCCTGATACAGACATTGGTGTGTTAAGTAAGAATTTAAAGTTATCTATTTTAATTAATTCTGTATTGTCTCTTAACGCTTTAAAAGGCAAATTAAGGTCTTTTACTTTTATTAGTTGTAAGAATGTGTCATCGACAGATAAAGCCATAATTTCGGTGTTGTCGTCTAAATCAAGGTTGGTTAAGCGAATAAACTCCATGTTGTTATATACTTTTGCATATTTTTCAGAAGATAATACTTCTGATACAATACTATATTTCATTTTTTCTATTAAATTTGAAGAACTACTTTCAAAAGTATTTAATACTTTATATGTTATTGTATTAAATATACTATCTTCAAGTTTATCATTATCAAAAATTAATAATTTTGAAAGTTGTTTTTGCTTAATTGTAAATGTGATAGGAGAGTATCTATTTTCAGATGTTATTAAAGTATCTACAAGAATGTTTTGAATATTTATAACATCATTAATTAGAGCTTCTTCAAGTTCATTTATAGTCTCATTTAAACTTACAGATACATCTTCAACTTCATCTTCTTCAAGTTCAGGATTTATATCGTATATACATTTAGATATTCTATATAATATAGTTTCTTTTTCTTTTAACAGTTTTTCATCAATTTCTTCGTTTGGAAGAACTCTTTTAGTAGCTAAATAATTATCATCTAAAAGCTTATTAAAATAAAGTAGTTTATTATAATTAGAATAATTTCTACTAGCTTTATCTAATAATTTTAATAATCTTTCAGGATCTTCAACTTTATTTCTTTCTAATATTTTTTCTAAATATCTATCTGGATTAACGAATAGGTGATAGTATAAATCTTCTTCGTTAACATTTAGTGAAAAACATAATTGTTTTAAAATTTGTCCTTCTAAAAAATAAATATTATTATCTGAAACGATACCATTACCTAAAAAATCGTTTGTATATGTCCTATATGTTGGAACAATACTTAGTGTAGTAGGTTCAGTATATAATAGTCTACAAACTAGATTAGAAACTACAGCTCTATTAATACCATAATTTTTATGTTCTTGTTTATAATTTAAAATAGAAAGTGAAGTAGTAGAGTAACCTACATTATATGTATTTTCTTTCTTCTTAGTTGTTGTAATAGCATAAATTATACGTAAAAACATAGATTCTAAATCATTAGTATCTTTAATATAAAGCTCTTTTTTTATAGCATCATAATATCCTGTTTTATAATCATGAGTTTTATCTGCACTAAGAAAGACAGCATCTACATTGTTATATAATTTTTTAGCCAGTTTATTTATATTTAATCTGTCTACATAACCAAAGCTAACTAATTTTTCAAATAGAAAGTCTACTTTACTTATGAAGTCATTATTTAATTTACATTTTTCTTTAAATTTTTCTAAATAATTCATATATGCCTCCAAGTGTTATATAAATTTTATAATAAAGGAAAAAAATATACAATAGTATCGACAAAATGTAACTTAAATAAAAAAATACACTCTAGAATCTACATTCTAAAGTGTATAAATCACTTTTATATTATTTTAATTCAACTCTTGGGTTATCTTCAATTCTAACATTAGTTACAGGGAATATTCTCTTTTCAGAAGGAACAAATCCTCTAACTTGAACTGTAGGTAATATCCATGTATAGTTTCCAATAAATGAACCAGGTAGAGTAGTGCAGTTAGCACCAAGTCTAGAGTTATCTCCAACTATAGCACCAAAGAAATCTGTACCAACATCCACTTTTTCACCAGTAGAATTTTTAATAGTAATATTCTTTTGGTCAAATCTTCTGTTGGCAAGTATAGTACCTGAACCAACTCTAGTAGATTTACCAATTATACTATCACCAGCGAAAGTCATACTTTGAACTTTAGCTTTGTTTTGGATAATGCTGTGTTTAATTTCGGCACCATGACCAATAACACAATTATCTCCAATTATACATCCTGGTCTAATTAATGCACCAGATTGAATAGTACAATTTTTACCAATTATAACTGGTCCTTCAATACTAACATTAGCATGAATTTTAGTTCCTTCACCAATTATATAATTTCCTTCAATTGATACGAATTCACCTAAAGTTCCGTTATTTATTTTTACATTATCTTTTTCAACTTTTTCTTGAAGTAGGGGAGTAACTTTTGCAAGTGCTTCCCAAGGATATGTACATCCTTCAAATACTTCTTTATGTTCAAATTCATTCATATGTTCGAAATAATAATCTAGTTTTAAATTATTCATATAAAATACCTCCTAAAGTTTAAAATTATTTGTTAGTAATCTCGTTTAAAGGAGATACTTTAGTATTATCTTTAATGTATGTATTTTCACGTACATAAGAGAAAGGTCCAACTATACAATTAGAACCAATTGAAGCTCTATCTATTTTAGAACTTTCAATTGTAGTATTATCTCCAATAGTAGAAGATATAATAGTTGAGTTTGGTCCTATTATACAATTTTCTCCAATTATTGTTTCACCTTGAATATTAGTTCCTGGATAGATGATAGTATCTTTACCGATAGAAACATCTAAAGAGATGTATGTGTTATCTGGATCAATTAAAGTAACACCATTATCCATATGTTTAATACGATTATCCCTTAAAAGTGTTTTAGTAACAATAGATAAGTCGTTTCTAGAGTTAACACCTTGAGTTTCATCTGAGTTTTGTATTACGTATACACCAACTCTACCGCCTTTTTCAATGATGTAGTAAGGTATATCTGTAATATAATATTCTTTTTGAGCATTATTATTATTTAATTTTGCAAAACTTTCTTTTAAATATTTTCCTTTAAAGCAATAAAGACCAATGTTAACTTCTTTAATTGCAAGTTCATCTTCATTACAATCTTTTTGTTCAACTATTTTAGATAGGTTGCCATGTGAATCTCTAACAACTCTACCATAAGCTGGAGTTTTATCAAAAACAGCTGATACTAGAGCACCATCAAAATTACCTAATTCTAAGAATGAGATAAATGATGTAATAGTATAAGGTGAGATAAGTGGCATATCACCATTAACAATTAATACAAGATCATCATCTTCAATGTAGTCTTTAGCTTGCATTGCAGCATGACCTGTACCAAGTTGTTCTTTTTGGAAAATGCATTTTACATTTTCTCTTGGGCTTAGTCTTTCTTCAACCATCTCATGTTTATGTCCAACAATTACATAAATATCATTAATATTCGCGTTTTCGCATGCATCACAAACATAGTCTATGATACATCTATCATATACTTTGTGAAGCACTTTAGGTAGATTAGATTTCATTCTTGTACCTTTTCCACCTGCCATAACAATAGCTTTCACATTTTTCATTAAAATCACTTCTCCTTATTATATGTTATAAATTTATCTACAAAATATAACAAGGCTATTGTATCACATAGGTTCCTAAATGTCAATCAAGACTAGATTTCTCTAGTCTTGACAGGATTTTTATTCATCTTCGTTTACAGAATAATTTTCATCTTCAATTATGTTTTCAGAAGAAGGTAGAGCAGCTTCTAAAAGATCGGCTCCATAGAATTCTTCTTCGCTTCCAATTGGAAGTGCTTCAACATTTTTAAGTTTTCTTTGTATTGTTCTAGTTTTAGCACTAGCTCTTTCCATTGTGTTACTAATTTCTTGTAGCTTTTTGTTTGTCTTATCTAGTAAGTCTCCAAATTTTTCAAATTCAGATTTAACACCACCAAGTAGTTTCCAAACTTCACTAGATCTTTTTTCAATAGCAAGTGTTCTGAATCCCATTTGTAAGCTGTTAAGTAGAGCAACAAATGTATTAGGTCCAGATACAACAACTCTATATTTTTGAGTTAATGTTTCGATTAATACTGTATTCTTCACAATTTCACAATATAAGCTTTCAGTAGGTAAAAACATTATACCAAAGTCTGTTGTATATGGAGTTTCAATATATTTATCATGAATATCTTTAGCAAATAATTTAATTGAGTTTTCAAGACTTTTTCTTGCTGCAGTAATTGCATCAAGATCTCCAGCTTCTTCAGCATCAACAAGTCTTTTGTAATCTTCAACAGGGAATTTAGAGTCGATAGGTAATAGTACATTTTGTCCATCTGTTTTTCCTGGAAGTTTAATAGCAAACTCAACAAATTCAGTTGCATTAGGTCTAGTTTTAGCACTGCATAAATATTGATCTTGAGTTAAGTATTCTTCTAATATATTTCCAAGTTCAATTTCACCCCAAGTACCACGTGCTTTAACATTAGTAAATATTTTCTTTAAGTCTCCAACACCTTGTGCAAGTGTTTGCATTTCACCAAGTCCTTTATATACTGACTCAAGTCTATCATTAACAACTTTAAATGATTCACCAAGTCTTTGCTCTAAAGTACCTTGTAATTTTTCATCTACAGTAACACGCATTTTTTCAAGTTTATCTGCATTGTCCTTTTGCATATATATCAATCTATCTTCAACAGTTCTACGTATAAGTTCTAGCTTTTCTTCCATATTTTTACGAGTATTTTCTAATTTTTGCTCGTTAATATTAGTAAGATTAGCAAGTTGTAGTTGTTGAGTGTTACCATTCTCATTTATTTTTGCTCCTATAGTATTAAGTAATTCTTGACGAGTAGCAGCAAGCATAGAAGCTATTTCTTGTCTTAAATTATCTGTGTTTTTAGAATTGTTTTTTAAACTAATTAAAAGTGCTATTATAACTAGTAGAAGAACTAGTATTAAAGCACAAAGAATAACTGTTAAATCCATATATTTACCTCATTTCTTTACATGAAAAAATTATATCAAACAAACAAAAGTTTGTCAACGATTTGATAAGTAATTGAATAAGATAAAAAATACAAAAAACTTAATTAAAAAAGAAGAAAAAGTATTGACAAAGGTAGGTGAGTGTGGTATTATAATACACGTAGTCGCGGGTATGGTGGAATTGGCAGACACGTCGGTCTTAGAAGCCGATGCCGAGAGGCGTGAAGGTTCAAGTCCTTTTACCCGCACCACAAGATTATCGCTTTTTAAGGCGATTTTTTTGTATCTAGGTGATGTTATGAAATATTATGAAGCTTATGATAAACGTTATGATAAAGTCCATAGTTTAGGGCTTGAATGGGAAGAAAGTGATCCTAGTCCTATAGTTAAAAATATTATTAGAAAATATAATGTTAGTAAAGAAAATTCTATTTTAGAAATAGGATGTGGAGAAGGAAGAGATGCAAGAGTTTTACTTGAGGAAGGATATAACATTCTTGCAAGCGATGTATCTCAAGAAGTAGTTAATTATTGTAAGAAGAAATATAACAGTGAAAGATTTATAAAGCTTGATGCAGTAACAGAAAGGCTAAATAAGAAATTTGATTTTATCTATTCAGTAGCTGTAATTCATATGCTTGTAGATAATGTGGATAGATTAAAGTTTTTTGAATTCATAAATAACCATTTAAAGAATAACGGTATTGCATTAGTCTGTTCTATGGGAGATGGAATAGAAACTAAATGTACAAATAAAGAAGATGCTTTTAATATCGTAAAAAGAGAGCATAACAATAATGTAGTAGACGTAGTTGCTACTAGTTGTAGAATGGTTAATTGGAATAAACTTGAAAAAGAAGTCGAAGATTCAAATTTAAAAATATTAGAAAAAGGAATAGTAGAAAATACTCCTGGATTTAGTAAAATGATGTATATAGTAATAAAAAAGAATGGCTAGATAACTAGTCATTCTTTTTGCATAAATGAGATACAGGACATTTATCACATTGTGGTCTATTTGCAATACATATTGCTCTTCCATGTAATACCATCATATGATTTATCTTTCCCCAGTATTTTTTATCAAATAATTTTAAAAGATCACTTTCTATTTCAAATTGAGTTTTACCATTTGAAAAACCAATTTTTCTTGTTATTCTTGTAACATGAGTATCAACTGCAATTCCTTCAATTTTACCGAAACATTCTTGTAGAATTATATTTGCAGATTTTCTACCAATACCACATAATTTAGTTAAATCTTTCATTGTATCAGGAACGATACCATTAAAATCTTCACATACAATTCTTGCACTTTCAATTATGGATTTAGCTTTATTAGAATAAAATCCACATGGTTTAATTATATCTACGACTTCATCAAAAGAAGCATTTTTTACATCTTCAATTGTTTTATATTTCTCAAAAAATATAGGTGTTACTTCATTAACTCTTTTATCTGTACATTGAGCTGCAAGTATTAAAGCAACAACTAAAGAAAATGGAGTAGTGTAGTCTAGTCCACACTTAGCATCTTTGTATTCATCTATTAATATTTTAACTATTTCTTCACTTTGTTTTTTAGTTTGCTTTTTATATTTTTTAATCACAATAATTCTCCTTATTCATAGTATATAGTAGTCATTTTACAACAATTTATATTGTTTGTCAAAAAGGAGGAGAATATGTTTACAAGTGGCTTTAGAAAAACTATTGGGCTATTTTTACTTGCCTTTGCTATAGGAGTTGGAATTAGTTTAGTTCTTCCTTTTTGGGGATGGGTAGCAATTTGTGCAATAGCAATGGCTATTTTTGGTATAACATGGCTATTTTGTTAAAGGAGGAAGATATATATGAAAATAGTAATATATAAACCTGGAAAATTTATGAAAATGATACTTAAAAGTATATTCAAAATATAAAAAGCTTGAAAAATAGACACTTTCAATGTATAATAGTTGCTATAATATTATATTTTGAAAGGGAGGAATTAATATGATGAACGGATATGGACTAGTGCTAGCTGGTGGAGGAACAAGAGGAGCTTATGAAGTTGGAGCTTGGAAAGCTATAAAAGAACTTGGCTTAAATATTACAGGTATTGTTGGGACTTCTATTGGTGCTATTAATGGTGCATTATTTTTACAGGATGATTTTGATAAAATATTAGAACTGTATAATAATATTAAATTTGAAGATCTTGTAGAAGTATCTGAAGAGAATAGACTGTCTGAGGGAGACATTTTCAGTCATAAAAATATATTTAAATTCACACGAGAGTTTACTAAAAACAAAGGACTTGAAAATGCACCAATGAGAGAGCTTATGGCAAAATATATAGATATAGATAAGGTATATAATTCACCTATAACCTACGGTATGGTAACAACATCTGCAGAAGAAAAAACAGAAGCATTAGAGGTGTTTAAAGAAGATATACCTAAAGAACAGCTATATGATTATATATTAGCATCAGCATGTTTTCCAATATTTAAACCGCAAAAGATAGGAGAAAAAGAGTACCTAGATGGTGGTATGTGTGATAATGTTCCTGTTAATATGCTACTTCAAAAGGGATATACTAATTTAATAGTTGTAGATATTTCTGAAAATGGTAGATTTAAAAAACTTCTAAATAAAGGAGCTTGTATCAAAATAATAAAACCAAATGAGAAATTAGGTGGGATATTTGATTTTGATAAAGCTCGTATTCAGAAGAATATGACAATGGGATATTTAGATACACTTAAAGCTTTTAATAAATTGCAAGGACACTATTATTATTTTGATATTAAAGAATTTGATAAATTTTTAAGTATCTTTAATTTAAGAACAATATATGGCTTAGAACTTGCTGCTAAACTCTATGATATAGATGTGTATAAAATATATAACTATGAAGAGTTTTTAAATGAACTATATCTTAAACATCAAAGATATGCTAAAGAATATAATTCGTTAATACTTAGTACAGCAGATATACGTTTATTTATTAAAAGTCCAAAAAACATGCAAGATATTTTATCTAAAGGTATGGGATTGTGTCTTTTTATAGATTTAGTTACATTAGAACCTAAATATAACAATTCTGGAATAGTGAACAAGTTATTCACAGAATATAAAGAGGCAGGAGAAGCAATGGTTGAGCTTTTAAACTATATGAAAGAATAATAGAAGAGATGATAAAAAACTCTTCTATTTTTTGCATAAAAAAAGAAACCAATTAATTGGTTCCTAATTTATACACTACTAAATATTAAGCTCTTTCAACTTTACCGCTTCTTAAACATCTAGTACAAACATTCATTCTTTTAGCTGTTCCATTATCATTAACTCTTACTGATTGAACATTTGGTTTAAATGTTCTAGCTGTTCTTCTGTGAGAGTGACTAACTTGTAGTGAATATGTTACGTCTTTTTCACAAATTTCGCATCTTGCCATTTTAAAAGCCCCCTTTTTTATTTCGAAATAAATCAATTACTCACATATTTTAACATAATTATTCTAAATAATCAAGTTTTATGAGAACAATTTAGTAAAAAAATAAGGCAATCATATAAAATTGCCTTATTTTCTTATGTTTAAACTAATTATACTCTAACAATTTTACCAGTTATTTGATCTTGTAGAGAAGTTCCATTTAGGAATCCACCACTTAATACGATTGTATCGTTAGCTTTTAAGTATTCTTTTTCTTTTAGAACTTCAATTCCTTTGTTAAGGATAGTATTGAAATCTGTTTCTCCTTTAACTAGAACTGGAGTAACGTTTTGTTCAACTGCCATTGATCTATATGCAGCAACACTTGGAGTTATAACATAGATTGGGCATCCAATTCTAAAGCTTGATAGGATAGAAGCAGTATCTCCATCTTCGGATACAGCAACTACTGCATTAGCTTCAGAGAATAGAGCAGAGCAACAAACACTAAAGTTAGCTTTTGTTTTAAGATCAGATTCTCTAGCTTCACAAGCACAAGCTTTTTCTAAGTTAGCTTTTTTAAATCTTTTCCAGTAGTTTATATCATTTTCTGTAGCAACTGCAATTCTTGTCATTGTTTCAACACAGTTTAGAGGATAATCTCCTTGTGCAGATTCACCTGAAAGCATTATTGCAGATGTTCCATCATATATAGCGTTAGCAACGTCAGAAACTTCAGCTCTTGTTGGTCTTGGGTTTCTTTGCATTGATTCTAACATTTGAGTTGCAGTTATAACTGGTTTTCCAGCTGCAACTGTTTTCTTAATCATCATTTTTTGAGCTGCTGGTACATTTTCTTCAGGAATTTCAACTCCTAAATCTCCACGTGCTACCATTATACCATCAGTTACTTTTAAGATTTCATCAAAGTTATCTAAACCTTCTTGGTTTTCTATTTTAGAAATTATTTTGATGTGGTGTTCTCCACAAGAATCAAGATATTTTTTCATTTCGATAACATCTTCTGGTTTTCTTATAAATGAAGCAGCAACGAAATCAAAATCATTTTCAACTGCAAATTTTAAATCAGATTTATCTTTTTCAGTCATAGCTTTTAATTGTAATTTAGCTCCAGGAACGTTTACACCACGTCTTCCTTTTAGAACAGCTGAGTTTTGGAAAGTACATTTAATTTCTGTTCCGTCAATTTCGTCGATTAATAGATCAACTAAACCGTCATCGATTAAGATATGTCCACCAACTTCAACATCTTGAGGTAGACCAGCATAGTTTACGTATAGAAGATCTTTAGTTCCTTCAACTTCTTTAGTAGTTAAAGTTATTTTGTCTCCTTTAGTAAAGCTCATTCTTGTGTTTTGGTCTGCACCAAAAGATCCTGTTCTAATTTCTGGTCCTTTAGTATCTAGTAAAAATGCAACATTTGTTCCAAGTTCTGCATTAATTTCTCTTAATGTTTTAACTTTTCCAAAATGTTCTTCGTGATCACCGTGTGAGAAGTTTAATCTCATTACGTTCATTCCAGCTTTAACAAGTGAAGTTAATACTTCTTTGTTTTCACTAGCTGGTCCAATTGTACATACAATTTTAGTTTTTTTCATTCTTTACATCTCCTTAATTCTTGATTTACAAAATATTTAAAAACATTACACTAAATATTTTGTCTAATGCAATTACTAGTATACATTTTTAATGTTGAAAAGTCAATATAAAAGTGAGAAAAAAGCCAAAAAATAACGAAGGATACTGTGTATAAATCTTGAAAAATATACATAATTATAGTATAATATTAAACATAATGTTGCTTTTACATAAAAAGCATAAACGGATAACCATATTTTTATGGAGAAAAAATGAAGATTGAGGTGCTAAAATGGGAGTAGTAAATAATGTATTTTTTTTAGACTTGAATTTCTTAAATAAAAAGGGCGATGAAAAATTAAAACAATTCGCTATAAGCGAAGATTTAGATGTTAAAGATATAATATCAATAATATATCATGAGGCAAAAAGAATTGGTGAAACAGATAAAGTAAAAGTTACTTTTAAAATGCTAGACAATTCAGATGATGCTTTCAGAGTAGTTGTTGAGCCATCATATGTTAAATATAAAGGTACAATAGTTTATCCATTTGATACTATTAAATCTTTAGATTTTGAATTACCTTTAGATTGTGTATGTGGAAAAATAACTTTATATAATAAAAAGAGCGAATATAAAGATATGAGTCTAACAATAGATGGTGTAGGACTTGATTTATTTAAAATGCCATATAAGACTGCAAAGGATTTCTTAATTGGTATAAGTGATAGAAAAGGAAAAAATGGATATATCGAATTTCCCGATTCTATATGCTTTAAACATTTCGGAATTAAAGTAAACGCAACAAAAGATATGGACGGTCATGCACTAGATAATGCACCAGTATCAAGTGTAGATGTATATAATAAAGAAGAATTCTTTAAAGAATATTATTTTGAAGAAGAAAAAGTTCAAGAAGAAAAATATGATGTAGATATAAATGAAGTAGCCAAAAGTATTACTAGCATAGATGAAATTACAGAAAAAAAAGATAGCAGATACAATTATGAAATACCAAAATATGAGATGCCACCTATGCCAGAAATACCTAAATTTGAAATGCCACAAGTAGATATTCCTAAAGTAGAAATACCAGATGTTGAGATACCAGAGGTAGAAATACCGCCAATGGAAGAACAACCACAAACACCTGTGGAAGTTGTTGAAAAACAAGAAGAAATAAAAGAAGATGTAGAAGAAAATTTAGAAGAATATGAAAAGAATGTTGGAAATACTACTGAAGAAATAGTAGATGAAATTGAAGATCCAAGAATTGAAAATATTAACTTTGCAGATGATTCTGAATTTGAAATTGAAATAGATGTACCTCAAGAAAATAGAAAAGTAGAAGAAAAAGCTGAAATAAAAGTTGAACCAGAAGTAGAAGAAAAAGCAGAAGAAGTAATTGAAGTTGAAATAGAAGAAATAGAGCTTACTCCAAGACAAAAAGAACTTGAAGAGTTAAAAGAATTACTAAAAGAAGAAGAAAGACAACAAAAGATTCTTGAAGAAAGAATAAAGGCTAAACTTGAAGAGTTAAAAAGAGAAGAAGAGGAAGAAAAAAATAAAAATATAATAAAATTTGAGAAAAAAGAAGTAATTGATAGTGTAGAAATTACTGAACCAGAAGGATATAAATCATATAGTGTTGTATCTTATGAAGGTATAAAAGAACAAGGAAATGAAAAATTAGCTGTTTTCTTTGGACAAAACAAAAAAGATATAAGGGAATATTTTGGAACAGAACCTAAAGAAGTTAGAGATTATGATGATATGGAAATTTATGATATTTTCTATGCATATTACGATGAACTTGGAAGTTGTACTGGAATAGGTATATATAATCAAGAGGCTTTAGAAGATAAAATTGCATTATATTTCTTAAATCAAAACTTAATTACTATGAAATATAAAGATATAGTAGCTTTAATTAAAGAAAATGACGGGAGTGCTATAGAAGATGAAGACGGAATAATATCATTAAAATATGGCATTTCAGTTGATCCAAAGGAAGTTAAAAATTATCAAGATGAAATTTGTGATGTAATTCATATATTTAAAAAAGGATATTATGATGAAGTTTATGAAATATTTTAATTAGGAGTTAAAATGGAAAACAAAAGAGTATTATTAGGAATGAGTGGTGGAGTAGATAGTAGTGTATCTGCTCTATTACTTCAAAAACAAGGTTATGAAGTTGTAGGTATTACAATGTTACTTTGTTCAGGAGAAGAATCTCAAGCTATACAAGATGCTAGAAATATTTGTAAAAAATTAAATATTGAACATTATGTATATGATCTTCAAAAAGAGTTTAAAGAAAATGTAATAGATGACTTCATAAAAAAATATGAACAATGTCTAACCCCAAATCCATGTATTAAATGTAATAGATATATGAAATTTGGATATATGTATCAAAAAGCAAAAGAGTTAAATTGTAACTATATTGCTACAGGACATTATGCAAAAAAAGAATTTAGTGAAGAATATAATAAATATGTTATAAAAAAATCTAATGCTGGTAAAAAAGATCAAACTTATGTGTTATATAACATACCAAGTGAAATGGTAGAACATACATTATTTCCTCTTGCAGAGTTTGAATCTAAAGATGAAATTAGAAAAATAGCAGCAGACAATAATCTTGTAACTGCAAATAAACCGGATAGTCAAGAAATATGCTTTATACCAGATAATGATTATGTTAATTTTTTAGAAAGACACAATATTCAAGGTATGAAACATGGTAAGATAATAAATAGAGAAGGAGTAATACTTGGAAAACATCAAGGATTACACAGATATACTATCGGTCAAAGAAGAGGAATGGGAATATCAAGTGCTACTCCATTATATGTTATCGAACTAAATAAAGAAAGAAATCAACTTATAGTTGGAAAAGAAGAAGAACTTTATACAGATACTGTAAAAGTAATAGATACTAATTGTATTTTATTTGATAACTTTACAAATGGTATGAGAGTAGATGCTAAAATAAGATATTCTGCTCCTGCTAAAGAGGCAACTATCTTTATTAATGAAGATAACTCTTTAACAGTAAAATTTGATGAAAAAGTAAGAGCTGTAACACCAGGACAAGCTATAGTATTTTATATTAATGATATACTTGTTGGTGGTGGACAAATAATAAAATAAGAGGATAAATTTTACAATTTATTCTCTTTTTTTGAAAAAAAATAAAAAAATTAACAAATTTTCAATTTTATGCAACAAAATTACCCCCTAAAATACTCTTATTAATAGAAAGAGATTTTAAGTACCTTTCTAGAAAGGATATAATTTATGGATAAACTTATAACTAGATTTAAAAATGGAGATAAAAGTGCTTTTGAAGAAATAGTTAAAAGATTACAAAATCAATTATTGTTAATTGCAAAGTCAAGATTAAATAACCAGAGTTTAGCAGATGACGTAGTACAGGAAACATTTATCTGTTTATTTAAAAATGCAAGAAAAATAAAAAATGTATCAAAGTTTAAATCGTGGATAACTATTGTTTTAATCAATAAATGCAATAAATTAATGAAGCAAAAGAAAATAGTAGAGATATCGTATGATCAGGAAAATTTTGAAAATTTTCTTCAGACAGAGCAAGAGTATGAAAACATTACTAACAATATTGATTTTATAAATTACATTAGTTTTTTAAATATTGAAGAAAGAACAATTATCTCAATGTTTTATAGTCAAAACTACACAATAAAAGAAATAGCTGAAATATTAAAATTAAGTGAAAACACTATAAAAAGTAAAATCTTAAGAGCTAAAAACAAAATAAAGAATAGGTTGGGAGGTAGAGAAAATGGACAAAAATAAAAATGAAGAATGGTATGAGTGGGATGAACTAGATGAGTTTTTATCTAAAAAAGCAAAGGAGTATACTGTAGAAAAGCCAACTATGAAAGAAATAGAATATATTATGGCTAGAGCAGAAGCGGAAAAGAAAAGAGAAATGAATCTAAAAATAGCAGCAGTAATAGTTGTATTATTTATATCAGTATCTACATTGTATATATACAAAAATAAATTTAATAATAATAAACCTGAAAATAACATATTAGTTGCAGAAGAAAATGAGGAAATAAATTATATAACAATTGATGTAAAACAAAATTTAGAGTCAACACCAGGTTCAGCTATATTAGATAGAGAAAAAGATGATTTGTATGAAAAATCATCAGATGTTGTTATAGTCGAAGTAAAAAGTATTGAAAATATACGAATAATAAAAACGATTAAAGGTGAATTAAAAGAAGAAATAACTGTTTTAAAGGGAGATTTAAAAGAATTAGTAGAAGAGAGGAAAGTATATATGATATACTTAATTCGAAATAATTCGGGTGAATATCTACTACAATCAGAAAAAAATTCAATTAGAGAATATAACAAAGAAAATAATACAGTTTTAAATAACGAAACTGGTAAATGGGAAGTTTTGGATAGCATTTTAAATTAGGAGGTAGATTGTTATGAAAAAAGTATTTAAATTTGGAATAGTGTTTATATTAGCAATTACAATCTTAGTTTTAATAGGTGTCATTGTAAAAAATATAGAAGTAAAAGAAAATCAAGGAAATATGAGTGAGACAGCAAGTGAGGAAAAATTAAATCCACAATATAATGTTTCTACATATGTTACAGAAGAAATAAAAAATAAAGCAGAATATTCAGGTGGAATTCTTTGTTTAGAATATGAATATACACCTAAAAAAATGTATGAGCTTTCAACAGATATAGCTATTGTTAAAGTAATATCTTTAGATTATATGGATCCTACTGGATTTTTAGGTAAGACTTTTGGAAAAATATTAATAAATAGTTCGCTAAGTGGAAATTTAAAACAAGGAGAAGTTATAACATATGTTGAACCTGGTGGATATGCAAATATGGAAGAATGGGATAAGCTTCAGCCAGAAGCAGCAAGAGAAAAAAGAAGATATTTAAGAGAACAAGCAGGGCTATCAACAGATTATAGTAATGAATGGATGTATATAACAGCAGATATAGATGTAGAAATAGAGGCGGGAAAAACATATCTTGCATATTTAGCATATAATGAAAAATTAGAATGTTATGAGATAATAGGATTAGAAAATGGACTTAGAGAAGTTAACATACCACAAGAGAAAGAATCAGTAAGTGTAACAGAACTTAATTTTGAGGAATTAAAAATAAAAAATAATGTTACAGAAGAATATGAAAATTTAAATGAATATATTGTGAATAATATAAACAATTTAATGAAAAACAATTAATAATAAAGTAAAGAGTTATTTCGTATAGCTCTTTCTTTTTTTATATTTTGGATTATTATCCATTTTTTATCATAAAAGGATAGCTATAGAATATATTTGTATTAAAGTTATCTTTGGAGGTAGAAAATGAAGGATATAGAAATATATAAAGATATATCAAAAAGAACAAATGGAGATATATACATTGGAGTAGTTGGTCCTGTAAGAACAGGAAAATCTACTTTTATAAAAAACTTTATGGAGAGTTTTGTTATTCCAAATATTCAAAATGAATATAAAAAAGATAGAGCTTTAGATGAACTTCCACAAAGTGCATCAGGAAAAACTATAATGACTACAGAACCTAAATTTATTCCTAATGAATCAGTTGAAGTTGTACTAGATAATAAAGTAAGATTTAAAACTAGACTTGTAGATTGTGTTGGATATCTAGTTGATGGGGCAGTAGGTCATATGGAAGATGATATGCCTCGTATGGTAAAAACACCTTGGTCACAAGAAGAGATACCATTTTCCCGTGCTGCTGAAATTGGAACTAAAAAAGTAATTACAGATCATTCAACTATTGGTATCGTTATTACTACAGATGGAAGTATAACAGATATAGATAGAAGCAGCTATGTTGAAGCAGAAGAAAGAGTAATTAGAGAATTAAAATTATTAAATAAGCCATATATAGTGTTACTTAATTCTACAAATCCTAGAGGTAAAGAGGCAAAAAATTTAGAGAACGAATTATCTAAAAAATATAATTCAAGAGTAATAAGTATGGATATTGAGAATATGAATGAAGAAGATTTTTCTAATATTTTTGAACGTGTTCTTGAAGAATTTCCTGTAACAGAGATAGGATTTAATCTACCAGATTGGTTCAATATTTTAGAGCTTGAACATTGGTTAAAACAAGATATTATTAGTATAGTAAAAGAAAAATTTGAAGATAATTATTCTATTAGAGAAATAAATGAATTATTAGAAGAAATAAGCAGAAATGAAATATTTGATAAAGTATTTGTAAAAGATGCTAATATGGAAGACGGCAAAGTTAAAATTGAAATGGATATTACATCAGATGTATTTTATAGGATTTTAACAGAGCAATCTAATTTTGAAGTTAAATCTGATGCAGATATATTTTCACTTCTTAAAAATTTTGCCGAAACTAAATCTGAATATGATAAAATTGCTATGGCAATGGAAGAAGTAAGAATAAAAGGATATGGAATAATAACCCCGGGAATAGATGAACTAAAATTAGAAGAACCAGAAATAGTAAAACAAGGAAATAAATATGGAGTTAAACTTAAAGCATCAGCTCCATCTATTCATATGATCAGGGCAGATATAGAAACAGAAGTATCTCCAATTGTAGGAAGCGAAAGACAGTCAGAAGATCTTGTAAAATACTTACTATCTGAATTTGAAACAGATCCTAAAAAAATATGGCAATCAAATATATTCGGTAAATCTTTACATGAACTTGTTAATGAGGGGCTTCATAATAAATTATATAGAATGCCTGATGAAGCACAGATGAAACTACAAGAAACATTGCAAAAAATCATTAATGAAGGTAGTGGTGGACTAATCTGTATTATATTATAAAATGTTTCCTCTTTTTTTGTTGACAAATGTCAAAATAATGATAAAATGTTTATAAAAAAGAGAGGTTAATATATATGGAAATAGCAGCACTAGTATGTAATGACAAATTAAACTATGAATCAACTTTTCAAATATATTCTATGTTTGAATATTTAAAGGATAAAGGAAATCAAATACAAATTATAGATTATAATTTGTTAGATAGAAATCAAAAATCTTTTGGATTAAAAAAGAAAAATAATTTGTTATATAATTTTTTAGATAATAATGTTATATTAACATCAATAAGATATAAAACTGTAGAGCAAATAGAGGATAATCCACCGCTTGCAGATAAATATATAATTGCAAATGCAACATATAATGATTTAAATCTTGCTACTTCAAATGGAGATTATTATGCTTATGGAGTGAGAGATATAAATAATGACCAATTAAATTGCATAAAAGATAAGTATAAAGACATTTCTACACTTTTTGAAATAAATGGTTCAGAAGTAAAAAAAGTTGTAGATCCAATGTTTTTACTTCCTAAAGAAGATTGGTATGACTTTGCTTTGCATAGTAATATAAAAATAGAAAATGATAACTATACTTTAGTTTATAGTGAAGTTGTTACTCAAGATATGTTAAAGTATGCTAAGAATTTATCTGAAAAAAATAATGCTAAAATTTATATAGTGGCAGACAAGGTAGAAACTTTATTTTATAAAGGAAGAAGAATATATAATGCTTTACCATATGATTTAGCAAATTTAGTTTTAAATGCACAAGAAGTAGTAACTTCATGTGATGATGGAATAAAATTATCTATAATATTTGAAAAAGGATTACATATATTTAATGATGTTGATAATGTTGAACAAATTGAGTTAATTAATGAATTTAACTTAGTAGATAGAATAGTAGATTCAACAGATAGGCTAGTAACTAGTCATTTTAATTATAGTAATTCTTTAGCTAAAATTGAAGAATTAAAAAATAATGTTGAAAGTTTTTTATAATAGTAAGAAGAAAATAAAAAGCACTTAAAATTTAATTAAGTGCTTTTTTGTTAGTTTCCTAAAATTTCTGCCAAGTCATTAAAAGAAGAAATTAAACATATAACTACTACCACAACTAACATTGTAGTTATTAATAATTTAATGCTTACTTCTTTGAATTTTTCTTTATAGTACATGATAGTTTGTTCTTTCTTTAGTTTTTGTAATTCTTCAAGAGACATTCCTTCATAAGGATTAGTACTTCTATTAGGTGAAAAACCGTTAAAGCCACTGCCATAAGTTATAGGCTCCTGGTAAGAATTTGTATTTGAAGTATTAAATGAATTTTGATTATTAGCATAAGTATTAAAGTTTGCATACGGAGAGCCATTATTAGTGAATCTAGATATGAGCTCATCTTTTTCAGCTATTACTTGTCTTAAATATTCATTTTCGTTAATTATTTGCTGAATTTGTGAGTTAGCATTCTCTTGTACTTCAAGTTCTTCATCATATTTAGCTCTTTTTATATCGTCTGAAAGAACATTATATGCTTCTGTTAATTCTTTAGATTTTTCTTCAGCTTTTATTTTTTCTTCACCATGAAATAAATCTGGATGATTTGCTTTCATATGTAGTTTAAATATTTTATTAATTGTATCTTTAGAAGCTTTTCTGCTTACCTCTAATATATCGTAATAATTTTTCATATATTAAATCTCCTAAACATTATATAAGTATATTTTACTTTAAAGATATTTCAAAGTCAAGCAAGTAACAATTATATGCAAATGTTAAAAAAATATTAAATTGATCTTTAGTTATTGAAATAAAAAAATTAGTATAATATAATGAAAAGAGTATATAAAAGGAGGACAGAAAAAATGGAAAGAAAATATATTTTTGTCACTGGTGGAGTAGTATCAGGACTAGGAAAAGGAATAAGCGCAGCTTCAATCGGAAGACTTTTAAAATCTAGAGGGATAAAAGTCACTATTCAAAAATTTGACCCATATTTAAATATAGATCCAGGCACAATGAACCCTTGTCAGCATGGCGAAGTTTTCGTCACTGATGATGGACTAGAATGTGACCTGGATCTTGGACATTATGAGAGGTTTATAGATGAAAGCTTGAATAGATATTCTAACATAACAACTGGTAGAATATATATGCAAGTTTTAAATAAAGAAAGAAACGGAGACTATCTTGGGAAAACAGTACAAGTTATCCCTCATATAACAAATGAAATTAAGGAAACAGTATACAAAGCTGGTGAAATATCTAATGCAGAAGTTGTAATTACTGAAATAGGTGGAACAGTTGGAGATATAGAGTCGCAGCCGTTCTTAGAAGCTATAAGACAAGTTAGAACTGAAAGAGGAAAAGAAAATGTAATGTTTGTTCATGTAACATTAATTCCATTTTTACCTAAATCAGAAGAGCTAAAAACTAAACCAACACAACACAGTTGCAAAGAATTAATGGGAATGGGGATTATACCAGATTTAATAGTAACGAGAACAAGTTATTCTCTACCACAAGAGTTAAAAGAAAAAATATCACTATTTTGTAATATATCACCTGAACATGTAATAGAAAACTTAGATGCAGATTCTATTTATGATGTTCCTCTTATGTTTGAAAAACAAAATGTAGCACAAATAATAATGGATAAATTTGGACTTAAAGAAACTAAAAATGATCTTATACAGTGGCATGATTTATGTAAGAAAAAAGACAATATAAAAGAAACAGTAGAGGTAGCTTTAGTTGGAAAATACGTCTCTTTACATGATGCATATATTTCAATATATGAGGCTTTAAATCATGCGGGTGTTAAAAATGATGTCAATGTAAAAATAAGATGGGTAGATTCTGAAGATATAGAAAAAGAGTCTGCTGAGAAACTTCTAAAAGGTATAGATGGAGTAATAGTACCAGGTGGATTTGGAAATAGAGGAATAGAAGGAATAATAGAAGCTATTAAATATGCAAGAGAAAATAAAGTGCCTTTATTTGGTATTTGCTTAGGTATGCAATTAATAGTTGTAGAATTCTTTAGAAATATAGTAGGACTTAAAGATGCCAATAGTTTAGAATTTAATTTAGAAACTAAAAATCCCGTTATAAATATAATGGAAGAACAAGTAAATGTAACTCAAAAAGGTGCTACAATGAGACTTGGAAAATATCCTTGTACATTAGATATAGGAACAAATTCATATAAAGCATATAATGAAAATTTAATCTATGAAAGACATCGTCATAGATATGAATTTAATAATGATTATAGAAAGCTTGCAGAAGAAAATGGTATGAAAATAGCGGGTGTATCACCAGATAACAAGCTTGTGGAAATTGTTGAAATAGAAGATAGTCCATGGGCAGTAGGTGTACAATTCCATCCAGAATTAAAATCAAGACCTAACAATGCACATCCTTTATTTAGAGAATTTGTACTAGCAATGAAGAATAATAAAAATATATAAATTATATTTTGAATGAAAATATAATTTATAGTATAATATACAATTATAAAATAGAACAAAGGAGATAATATGGTTAAGAAAATAAGGAAAGAATATATATTCATACTTTTTCTAGGCATAGCTTTATTTATAGGAATATTAAATAGGAAAATAGCAATAGGATGTATAATTTATGAAATAACAGGATTTTATTGTCCAGGGTGTGGAATTACAAGAGCTATTCTTTCATTAGTAAAGGGGGATATATATCAAGCTTTTAGATATAATCAGATACTTTTTATAGATATACCAATTATCATAATAACTTCTATAATTTATTTGAAATTTAAAAATAATAAAATAGTTAAAATAACAGTAAATATAATATTTATTATGTTATTCGTTATAACTCTAATATTTGGAGTGATGAGAAATATACCAAAATTCTCGTATCTTGCTCCAACAATCATTTAAACAGGGATAGAAAAAGCAGTATATTCCTGTCTTTTTCTTGCAAAAAAGAGCTAGATATAGTAAAATAATATATAGTTTAAAAAAAGTAGGAGATGATATTTTGCTTGATATATTAACAAAAGATGGATTAATACAATTTTTATATACATTACCAGCTTTATTATTATCGTTATCTGTACATGAATATGCTCATGCTTGGGTAGCATATAAACTTGGTGATGTTTCACAAAAAATAAGAGGAAGATTAACATTAGATCCAACTAAACATATTGATCCAATTGGATTTATCTGTATAGCACTTTTAGGTGTAGGTTGGGGTAAACCAGTAATGGTTGATGATAGAAATTTTAAAGATAGAGCTAAAGGTACAATGCTTACATCACTTGCAGGACCTTTATCTAATCTTTTACTTGCAATATTACTTACTGTAATATTAAAAGTTTTAATTATGGTAGGTGCAGTAAATTTAGTAGCAACAAGTAAAATTGCTGAAATATTTGTGTCTATGATATTACTTACTATACAGTTTAATGTTATATTTGCTGTATTTAATATGATACCATTACCACCACTTGATGGGTCAAAGGTATTGTTTTATTTCTTACCGCAAAAATTTAGAGGATATATGTATACTTTGGAAAAATATTCATTCGTTATAATTTTAGTACTTTATATGACTAATTTAACTTCATATTTAATTCAACCAGCATATAGTTTAGTACTAAAATTCTTAATGTTTATTTTAAATTTATAGAAAAGAGGAATAAAATGATTTGTTTAGGAATAGAAAGTAGTTGTGATGAAACAGCTGTAGCAATAATAAAGGATGGAAGAAAAGTTCTAGCAAACGTTGTTTCTACACAAATACCAATTCATAAAAAATTTGGTGGAGTAGTTCCCGAAATTGCTTCAAGAAAGCATTTAACAAATATAGCTTTTGTTGTTAAAGAGGCTTTAGATAATGCCGGATTAACATTTAAAGATATAGATTATATAGGGGTTACATATGGTCCGGGACTTATAGGGGCATTACTTGTTGGAGTGGCATATGCTAAATCTCTAGCTTATGCTTTAGATATTCCAATTGTACCAACACATCATATTGAAGGACATATAGCTGCAAATTATTTAACATACGAAGAATTAAAACCACCATTTATGGCTTTAGTTGTATCAGGTGGACATTCTCATTTAATACATGTAAAAGATTATGTAGATTTTGATATACTTGGAAAAACACGTGATGACGCAGTAGGAGAAGCTTTTGATAAAGTAGCACGTGTATTGGGACTTCCTTATCCTGGAGGACCAGAAGTTAGTAAACTTGCAAGAGAAGGTGAGTTTACATATGATTTACCTAAAACTAAATTTGAAAATTATGATTTTAGTTTCAGTGGTATAAAAACAGCAGTAATAAATATAGCACATAAAGAAGGCGAAAAACTAAGAAGAGCAGATCTTGCATGTTCATTTGAACAAACTGTAACAGATGAATTAATTGAAAACTGTATGGCTGCTATGAAAGAATATAATATAACTAAAGTTGCACTTGCTGGAGGAGTATCTGCAAATTTAGTATTAAGAGAAAAATTACAAAAAGCTTGTAAAGAAAGAAAATATGAATGTTTCTTACCAGATTTAAAATACTGTACAGATAATGCTGCTATGATAGCTAGTGCTGCACATTATAATTTTGTTTGTGGTAAAAAATATGATATAAAAGATAAATTAGATTTAAATGCTATAGCAAATTTAAAAATAGGAGAGTAGGTGAATAAATGGCAATTTATGCAATATCAGATTTGCATTTATCATTTGGAGTAAACAAACCAATGAATATATTTGGTGAAGTATGGGATAATTATGAAGAAACTGTAAAAAATAACTGGCTAAATACAGTAAAAGAAGAAGATACAGTTATTATTCCAGGAGATATTTCTTGGGCAATGACTTTAAATGAAAGTTTAAAAGACTTTGAATTTTTAAATAGTTTACCAGGCAAAAAAATAATACTTAGAGGAAATCATGATTATTACTTTTCAACAAAAACAAAAATGCAAAACTTTTTTAAATCGTCAGGATTTGAAAAATTTGAAGTATTGCATAATAATGCTTTTGAAGTTGAAAATTATATAGTTTGTGGAACTAGAGGATGGGGAAAAACTGAAAATAATAATGCTGAACAAGATAAAAAAATCATCGTTAGAGAAGAAGCTAGATTAATTAATTCACTAAATGAAGGAAAAAGATTGCAACAAGAATGTTTAGAAAAAGGAATTAAAAAAGATATTATAGTCGCACTTCATTTTCCACCATTTATAGCTGACTTTACTAAAATTATGGAAGAATATGGTGTAAAGAAATGTGTTTATGGACATTTACATGGATTTGGGCATAATATGGTAAAAGAAGGTATAATAGGAAATATAGAGTATACAATGGTAGGTTGTGATTTTACAAAATTCCAACTTATAAAATTAAGCTAACAAATTACAAAAAAGTACTTGAAAAATAAATCAAAAGATGTTACAATATCAATTGTTAGCATAGGGGCATAGTTCATCGGTAGAATAAGAGTCTCCAAAACTCCAGAGCTGGGTTCGATTCCTAGTGCCCCTGCCATAGATTATCGTTAGTTTTTAGAACTAGCGATTTTTTAATTGCAATTTTGACACATTTTTATTAAAATATTACATGTAAGTTAAGGAGTAGAATATTATGAAGGCATATATACACAAAGTAAAATATTACGAGACAGATAAAATGGGAATAACACATCATTCAAATTATGTAAGATGGATGGAAGAAGCAAGAATTGATATGCTAGATCAAATAGGTTTTGGATTTAAGAAAGTAGAAGAATTAGGAATTGGTTCACCAGTACTTGGATACGAATGTGATATTAAAAGAAGTACTACTTTTGATGATGAAGTTGAAATCATTGCTACTTGTAAAGAATATGATGGGGTTAAATTTATAATAGAGTATGCTATGAATATGAATGGTAAAATTATTGCTACAGGTAAAACAAGACATTGTTTTATCAATTCTAGTGGAAGACCTGTAAGATTACCTAAGGTGTGTCCAGAACTTGATGAAAAGTTAAAAGCAGAAATAAAATAGTAAAAAGAGCATCTAAACTAAAGTTAGATGCTCTTTTAATTATATATTTTTTACACATTATTTTCTTTTAAATATCATAAATCTAGAAATAAAGTAATTGGCTGTAAATAATACTATCTCTACAAGTATTTTAGCTAAAGTAAGACTCATATTTAGTTTTATTGTTAATATATTTAACAATAAATAATTAGCAATCATTATAATTAATACAAGTAGATAATATTTAGCTAAAGCTTTATACACATTATATTTACTTTGAAATACTATTTTTCTGTTAACAAAGAAATTAAATATTGAACTAACTATTCTAGCTCCAATAACACTAAACAATAATGCAATACGTTCATCAAATAGAGGTGAAGTTATATTATTTAAAATTAATAATAATATAAAATCTATTAAAAATGAAAGTAGAGCAGATATACCAAAAAGTAGTGATTGTAGTAAATTAGAATTTTTAAATATACATTTATATATTTTAGCTGAATCTCTTATTAATTTAAAACTTGATGCTTTGTTATTATCTATATATACAGTAGTTATTGTTATTTCTTTCATAGGTATTTTATTTTTAGCACAATATATTAGCATATTTATCTCATATTCATATCTTTGACCTTCAATATTTAGAAAATCTTTTAGATATTTATAAGGAATACCTCTAAGTCCTGTTTGAGTGTCATAAACAGAAACTCTAGTAGCCAGTTTAAATACCATTCTAGTTATTGCATTTCCAGCTTTGCTTTTAAATGGTGTAGTATCATCTAATTTTCTACTACCAAGTAATAAACTAGTTGAATTTATATCTAGTTCTTCTGCTAATTTGATTATGTCAGATAATAAATGTTGACCATCGGCGTCTGCTGTAATAACTCCTTTACAAGGTATATTATTTAATATATATTCAAATCCTGTTTTTAAAGCTTGACCTTTTCCCATATTTTGAGGATGCTCTATAAATTTTATCTTACTGTCAAGTTTTGAAAAAATCTCATTTGATTCAGTATTACTACCATCATTTATTACTACAACATTAAAGTTATTTTGTAGTAATCCATTAGTTAAAGGTATTAAGTCTTTAGTAGGATTATATGCGGGTATGAGTATTGTAATATTTTTGTTATCCATAAAATTAACCTCTCTTTTGATATACTAATTGTAGCACAAATTAGTAAATTCTGTAAATATATAACTTTTAAAATATATTGTCGTTTTTGTATTATATAAACTATTGATTTTTATGTATATTAATGATAAAATTAATCACTAGTACAATGCTATAAGAATAATATATATTGTAGCAGTTGTGCTACTTTTTTTGTTAAAATAGGAGTGAATTAAAGTGGATAGATTTAAAGTAACTAAAAGAGTAGGTACTTTAGGAATAATAGGAAATATAGTTTTGTTAATTATAAAAGCAATAGTTGGTGTAATGTCTAAGAGCCAGGCAATGATTGCAGATGCTGCAAACAGTGCAGGAGATATATTTGCTTCTGCTATGACTGCAATAGGAAATAAGATAGCAAGTGAGCCAAAAGATGAAACACATAATTTTGGACATGGAAAAGCGGAATATATCTTTTCATTATTTATTAGCATGTCAATGATAGTAATATCATTTAAAATTTTATTTGACTCTATAGCTTCGATAGTATATGGCAACATAATAGAATTTTCTTGGTGGTTACTAGCAGTTTGTATAATAACAATTATTACAAAACTTGCATTATATATGTATTCTAAGAGTGCACTAAAAAAATGTAAAAATATATTATTAGAGTCTAATATGAAAGATCATAGAAATGATTGTATTGTAACTGCATTTACTACTTTATCTATAATATTAAGTAGATTTAATATTAACTGGTTTGATGGTGTTGTTGGTGTAGGTATTTCTATTTGGATTTTTTATACTGGTGCTAAAATATTTATTGAAAGCTATAATGTACTAATGGATAGCTCATTAGATACAAAAACAACAGATGAAATTTGTAACTATGTTACTAGATTTTCAGAAGTAAAAGGAATAGAGTCAATACATTCTATTCCAACAGGGTATAAATATATGCTTGTTATCACAATATTGGTTGAAGGTAATTTAGAAACATATAAGAGTCATGAAATAGCAGATAAACTACAAGAAGAAATAGAAGATAATTTTGAAGAAGTAGATAAAGTTATAGTTCATGTTGAACCAATAAAAGAAGAAAAATAGGAATAAATTGTTGAAAATGTGAATATTAATATAAAGAAGTCAAAAAAGCAATTTTTTATTGAATTGCTTTTTTTGTTATGATATTATATTTGGTGTAAATATAATTTCAATAAAATACTATTTGGAGGAGGGATTTAAGATGGAAAATGTCGAGCTTATATCGCTTGTTACAGAGCTAAAAAAGAAAGTGGATAAAATAATGGATAGAGTATTAAAAGAAGTAGGACTTAGTAAAATTCAAGCTTTAGTTTTAATTAGTATAAAAAATAAAGAAGAAAATACTAATTGCAGTGTTAATGATATTGTAAATGAATTTGAATTAAATCAAGGTAATACATCTAGTTTATTAAAAAGAATGGAAGCTTCAGGGCTAATAGAGAAAGTAAGAGCTAAAGATGATGAAAGAAGAGTAGAACTTGCTATTACTAGAAAAGGCCAAAATATGCTTGATGAAATCTATCTAAAAATGGAAATACTTAAGAAAAAAATAAATGACAGTTATGATTTAAAAAGAAAAAATATTTTAATTCAAGGAATGAAAGAAATGGATAATTTACTTGAATTTATGTTAGAGGAGGAATAATTAAAAGTGCTAGAACTAAATAAAATAAGAAAAAGTTATAAAACAGCTGACTTTACTCAAGTAGCCTTGGATGATATAACACTTGAGTTTAGAAAAAGTGAATTTGTATCTATTTTAGGACCTAGTGGCAGTGGAAAAACAACATTACTTAATATTGTAGGTGGACTGGATAGATATGATAGTGGTGATTTAATTATCAATGGTAGATCAACTAAAGATTACAAGGATAAAGATTGGGATGAATATAGAAATAATTCAATAGGATTTATATTTCAAAGCTACAACTTAATAGGACATATTAGTGTTTTAAGTAATGTTGAGATGAGTATGACATTAAGTGGTGTTGGTAAAAAAGAAAAAAGACAAAGAGCTTTAGAAGTGCTAGAAAGAGTTGGACTTAAAGAACATGCACATAAAAAGCCAAATGAACTTTCTGGTGGACAAATGCAAAGAGTTGCTATCGCAAGAGCAATTGTAAATAATCCAGATATAATTCTTGCAGATGAACCTACAGGAGCACTTGATACTGCAACTTCGGTCCAAATTATGGAACTAATAAAAGAAATTTCTAAAGATAAACTTGTAATAATGGTTACACATAACCCAGAACTTGCCGAAAAATATTCATCAAGAATAATTAAACTGCTAGATAGTAAAGTTATAGATGATACAAATCCATATAAAGCTACTAAAGAAGAAAAAAATCAAGCAATAAAAGATTCTAAAAAATCTAGAAAAACATCCATGAGTTTTTTGACAGCTTTATCTTTAAGTATAAACAATTTAAGGACTAAAAAAGGAAGAACAATACTTACAGCATTTGCAGGAAGTATCGGTATAATTGGTATAGCAGCAATTATGTCTTTGTCTAATGGTGTTCAAAGCTATATAGATCGAACACAAGAAGAAACATTATCTTCTTATCCGTTAACTATACAAGAACAAACTATAGATGCTTCTGCTATGATTGAAGTTATGATGGGGCAAGCAAATATAGATACTAGTACTCAAGAAGAAGGAAAAGTATATTCAAATAATGTGATGACTGACGTAATGAGTACAATGTCATCTAAGATTGAAGAAAATAACTTAGAAAAATTTAAACAACATATAGATAGTAATAAGGAAACTTTAAATCAATATTTAACAGCAGTTGGATATGGATATGATTTGAATTTAAACATATATAGTCAATTGGGCGAAAATACAGTTAGAGCAAATCCTAGTCCTGTATTTGAAAAACTAGGAATGAGTACAATGACTTCGGGAGGAAATGCTTCTATGATGTCTATGTTTACTTCATCAGATGTATTTATTAAATTAATAGATAATCAAGAACATTTAGAATCTAAATATAATGTTATAGCTGGAAAATGGCCAGAAGCATATAATGAAGTTGTATTACTGGTAGATAAAAATAATCAAGTAAGTGATTATACTCTTTATAGTATAGGTCTAAAATCTCAAGATGAACTTGAAGAAAAATATGAAACAATATTAAAAGGCGAAGCAATAGAGGCAGATGAAGTTTCATCATATACATACGACGAATTATTAAATATAGAATTTAAAATATTACCACAAACAGATTATTATGAAAAAGAAGGTAATATTTGGGTAGATAAATCTGAAGATGAAGAATATATAGATAAAAAACTTGAAACAGCTGAAACTTTAAAAATTGTTGGTATAATAAAAGCAGATGAAGAAGCAGTAAATGAACAAACAGCTGGTGTTATTGCTTATACTAAAGATTTAGAAGAACATATGATAGAAAAAATAAATGAAGCTGAAATAGTAAAAGAACAATTAGCAAATGAAAAAGTAAATGTATTTACAGGATTAGAATTTAACGAAGAAGAGACATCTAAAACTTTTGATATAAGTTCTTTGACACAAGATCAGCAAATGTACTTAATGAGTTTATCTCAACAAGAATTAGCTAATGTTATGGCTGCTTATGCAGAAAATGCAAATGCAACTTTTGAATCTACATTAGATAAAATGGGATATGTAAAACTTGAACAACCTTCAAGTATTAGTATATTCCCAAAAGATTTTGAAGCTAAAGATAAAATAATAACTTTTATAGATGAATATAACGAGCAAATGAGAGCTGAAGGAAATGAAGCTGATACAATAAATTATACCGATGCTGTAGGTGTTATGATGTCATCAGTTACTTCAATTGTTAATATGATTAGCTATGTATTAATAGCATTTGTATCAATTTCACTTATAGTTTCATCAATAATGATTGGTATTATTACATACATCTCTGTTCTTGAAAGAACTAAAGAAATTGGTATATTAAGAAGTATTGGTGCATCTAAAAAAGATATTTCTAGAGTATTTAATGCAGAAACTTTAATAATAGGATTTTTTGCTGGAACATTAGGTATAGTTTGTACGTATTTAATTACAATTCCAGCAAATGCGATATTAAAAGTGGTTACTAATATATCTAATCTTGTACAAGTACCATTAAAACCAGCATTAATACTTGTTGTAATAAGTATGATACTAACTGTTATATCTGGATTAATACCTGCAAAAATGGCAAGTAAAAAAGATCCAGTTATTGCATTAAGAACTGAATAAGGAGAATATAATATGAGAATAGGAATAGATATAGATGATACAATAACAGATACATATCTTGTAGTACTAAAACACATAGCAGAATATTTTAATAGAGATTATAATGAACTAGAAGCAAAAGAATATACATATGATGAATTTTTTACAGACAGCGAATTTGCAGGATTTGAAGAGTTTGTCGATAATAATTTTCATAAATTAATACCAACTTTAAAACCAAAAGAGGGAGCAATAGAAGTTATAAATAAATTAAAACAAGATGGACATGAAATCATAATTGTTACTGCTAGAAATAGTGCAAAAGAAAACCAAAATATTGATTTTTTAAATGCTTATAATATTCCTTTTGATAAATTTTACGAAGGAATTAAAGAGAAAGGTGAACTATCTAAAAAAGAAAATATAGATATACTTATAGACGATAGTTATAAACATTATAAACAATGTGAGAAACAAAATATAAGAGCAATACTTTTTGATGCTCCATATAATAGAAAATATGAAGAGTGTGAAAGAGTAACAAATTGGAATGAAGTTTATGATATTGTAAGTGGAAATAACTAAATTTGAAAAAAATAATATAGAAAATAAAGAGGCTAAAATATTAAAATTTAGCTTCTTTTTATTATATATTACACTATTGTTACATTAAAATTAAAAGTAAATTAATACTTAAAAATATAGCATATATGTCAAGAAAAAAGTGTAGAAAAATGATATAATTCTGATGAATTATGTTGGAGGAATATATGAAAAATAGAAAGAAAATATACATTGGAATTATATTAATATTTATGTTTACACTATTAGGTGTGAATGTTATAAAAGATAGAATGGTAGGAGAAGAAGTCTTTAATGAGACTTATCAAAGTTTAGAACCAGTTATTGTAACAAGTGATACTGGTGAAGAAGTAGTTGTTGGTGATGTTGCTAAAGTTACTAGTTTAGAAATTACATCAATACTTACCGGGACTTCTGAATTTGATTCTGAAACAACAACTGATTCTAGTAATGCTGATGGAACTGTAACATGGACAGCAGGAAATGATATTTCAGAAAATGATATGGTTGTTAGAAGTAATGATGAAGTATCATATAATTTATTGGCTACGTTAGGAATGAAAGATCCTAATTCGGATATAAAATCTTTATATGGTGGTAGAATTTATTTTAAATGTACTATTCCAGAAGAGCAATTTAATAATGCTCAATTTATTACTAGTAGTTTTTATTGGGCAACTTCTAAAACTGTTAGTAATAGTAACAGGACGGTGGAAGGATATTATGATTTACCAACAAGTACAGTTTCAATTCCTGGTCAAATTTCATTGTCTTTTAGAGTCGGAACTTTTGGAGTAGAAAATGGCACTGAAATTACTCCTCAAATTGATGTATGGTTAGATCAAAATACTGATGATGAAAAAGTAACATATAAATCTGCCCCTGTTTATATAAGTTCAAAATCTAATTTTAATGCACGAATTGTAGATGGAAATAAAACTCAATGGTCGTATCAAGATTTGGATGGAGATGGAGAAGCGGAAACTTTAGGTAAATTATATACATTACAGTATGCAGTTTTTACTTCTAATTCTGATAGTGAAAATGATTCGAATTCTAAGAAAAATTTAAAAGGATTAAAAAATCCAACAGGAGATATAAATTTAAATATAGATTTATCAGTTAACAAAGTTGTCGCTGAAACTGGAGAAGGAGAGGATATTACTGAAAGATTAACTCCTATTCTTATTGACTATAATGATGATAAAGCTGATCAAATAACTGAAAAAAATGGTGGAGATTATGAAAGATTATCTGAATATAACATTAAGAAATATACTCCTGGTACACAAACAGTAGACATGATTGACAATATGATAAATATAAATGTATCAGGTTTTAAACTTCCTACAGAGTACTACATGTATGGACATAAGAATGGCTGCCCATTTTTTAATAATGTTGAATGTAATTTGATTCTTACAGAAGGAAATATTGAAATTTTTGTACCATACGATGAAGAACTAATGGAGAATTTAACATATAATTTTTATATAAATTCAGAAATAGCTAATATGACTGTAGAATCTTACAATAACGATACTAATCAAAAATATTTTAAAGATGATATGATATCTAGTCAGCTAGTTGTAGTAAAGGGAAATAATTTTAATCAAACTTTTGATATAGCTTATAATCCATCTAGTTCATATAATTCATCTTATTCATTTTATGCATCAGATCAACCCGAAAGGATTTATGATTATTACAGCAAATATAGTATAGGCTCTTCTTTTATTATAGGTGTTGATAACTTTAACACTGTAAAGGCCGCAACAAAATTCGTTAAATTTGATGCAGATGCTTTTGAAATTAATGCTACTTCTTCAGAAAAATATATTACTGAAGATTATGATAGTTCAATGACATTTAATTTATATTATGTTACAAAAAAAGATGGCACTAATTGGATAGATCAAACTGAAATGAATAATGCTTTAATTGATGATATGAATGTGTACTTAAATTATGAGGATATTCCAGAAGCTTATAGTTGTATTGGAGTGTATTTTGAATCTATAGAAGGAGAATTGACTGGTGCAACAGATGGGGAAGAATGGTTAGGAGTTCCAGTTCTTATTAAAAAAGACGTAGAAGTAGAAAAGTATTTTACAATAACAGGATATACAAAAGTGTGGTTTGATGAAATAGATAGAAATGAAAAAAATATTTTAATTTCTAAAGAAGCAGAGCTTCCTTCACCAGATTGGGAATCTGGTGAAAGATATTATACACCTCATGATAATTATTCAAGTTTAAGAGATAAAAATTTAACAAATAATTTAACTTATGATACTTCGTATGGATATAATAATGGTGGTTGCTACTATGGTGAAACTTGTTATTTGCTAAAAAGTAGGAACGTAAGTAGACGTACATATAAGTATCAAACTCAACATACTTCCGAAAACTCAATAAGTAAACTGGATTACTCTAACAATGAATATAGACTTGATATGACACTAGTTTTAGAAGCAACTGGTCGTGAAAGTAGTATGGGAGAGTTTCTAGACTATGATATTCAAATTCAGCTTGGCGAAGGTATATCATATATTGAAGGATCTTGTTCTGAAATGTCTGAATTTTATATTGGTGAACCTGAAGTAAAGATAAGTGAAGATGGATATACGTATTTAAGGTGGTATGATGTTCAAATTTCTAAAGAGCTCTTTAGCTCAAGTAAATCGACGACTAGATATTATACAGATGACACATATCATTATACCCTTGAAAATCAGATTGCTATGTCTCTAGAATTTGATCCTACATTAAAAAATAATACAACAGTACCAATAAGGGGAAATGAAATGAATTATCAAAGTGGAATGAGTGGCGGAAGTATTACAGTAATAAACTTACAACAATATTCACTATACAAAAAAACTACTACTTCTTTAATTGAAAAAAATGGAGATATTCACTATCAAATATATTTTAGTAATAATACAACAGCAACATTACCAGATTTTCAACTTTTAGATATATTGCCTCAAACTAGTGATACTAGAGGAAGTATATTTAATGGAAATTACACTATAGAAAATATATCGATTGCTCAAAATGATGCAGATGGAAATATTGTAGAAAATTCTAATTTAGAAGTAAGAGTATCAAATGATGAACAAGTTTTAAATTTAAACTCTAAATCTGAAGAATTAAAAGATGATACCATATGGACAAAAATAGAAGAAGTAGATGGTACTTATAGTATAAGTTTGGAAGAAAAAGCATTTAATATAACAGGTGAAATATTAGAAAATGGCCAATTAGTAATAGATGTTTATTTAAAGACAAATGGAAATAAATCTTCTGATGTATATTATAATATGGTTACGTCTCAAACATTAAGTGAGAATGAACAAATAGAGTCTGTAAATGTAGAAACAAAAGTTATTAACAGAACACTATCAGGTGTTGCTTGGATAGATATAGATAAAGACGGATTGTTAGCATCTAACGATACTGAACCTAAAAAAAGTGGGATAAAAATAACTCTTTTAGATTCATCAGGAAATGTAGCATTAGATTCTGATGGAAATGAAGTTGCATCTATTAATACAAATATTGAAGGATATTACGAATTTTCAAATTTGGCTAAAACAGATTACATAGTTCAAGCTGAATATGATAATGTAAAATATTATATAACACTTGCAGAAGTAGTAGAAAATAGTAATTATACATCTAAATTTTATGATAATCAAAACAATGGAATAGGAACAACTAATATAATTACTACCTTAAATGGAGAGGGGTATTCGGCTCAAACACAAAGAAATGTTAATATAGGTTTAGCTACATATGATGGGAAAATAATTGTTAATCATATTGTAAAGAATGATGATAGTATTTTAGAAACAGAAACAATTATTGAACCATTAAATACAGCAGTAACTACTAGTTCTAAAAAATTTGATGGATATATTTTGGTTGAAAAACCATCAACAGAAGAATATATAACTTTAAATACAGATCAAATTGTAAATTATTATTATTTGTTACAGGGAGAACTTGTAATAAATAAAGTAGATTATAAAGATGAAAAAATAGTTATGGATTCTGCACAATTTGAAATTTATGATGAAAATAATAACAAAATATATTTTGAAAAAAGTTTAGGAATAAATATACATTTTGCATCAAACTTTAAATTTGAAAGTATAAATTATGACTGGATAGAAATTTACTATGTTAAAGACGGTGTAACTTATAGGTATCAAGAAGATGAAACATATAAATTTTCTAATACAGATTTAGCAGATGTTACAATTACACTTCCATCATCAGAGTTTTATATATGGTTAAGAACAGACGGATCTGCTATGTATCGAGGATTTGAAATAGATAGTATAAAGGTTGAAAAACAAGAGGTGACTAGAAACGATCTGGAAACAGCACTTCCAACTGATATAAAGGAAACTTTAGAATATTCTGGTGTAACTTATCCTCAATCTAATGATTCTGCTACTACATATGCAAATAATATGAGAACTTTATATCACTATATCGGAAATGATGGATATGTATATGCTCCTGGAAATCAGTCGCTAGGATTTGTTGAAACTCAAAATGGTATTGCCAAAGTATATTTACCCGTTGGAAAATATACAATTAAAGAGATAAAAGCACCAGAAGGTTATGTTATTAAAACTAAAACAACTGATGTAGAGTTAAGTAATGATAATACAACAGAAATTGATATTAAAAATGATAAAACTACAAGTATAGTAGTAAAACATCAAAATGAGGGGGGAGTAGATTTAGTAAATCCTGAAACAATAAATGGGAAAGTAGGAGATTTATACACTACAGCTTCAAAAGAATTTTTAGATTATGAAATAAAAACAGTACCAGATAATGCAAATGGTACAATGACAGAAAATCAAATAGAAGTAATCTATGTATATAGTCAAATTAAAGGGAAAGTAACAGTTACAAAAGTAGATATAAGTAATACAAATACTAAATTATCTGGTGCAACATTTAAAATAGAAAAACTAGACGAAGATGGAAATGTAGACACAACATTTACTGCACAAGAAAAAACAACAGATACAACAGGAACAGTTGAATTTACAGATTTGTTAGTTGGAAAATATCAAATAATAGAAACAAAAGCTCCAGAAGGATATGAATTAAATACGGAAGTAACAGAAGTAGAAATAACAAAAGCAAATAGAGAGTTAGAGGTAACAGTTAAAAATAGAGAAAAATTAACATTACCTGAAACTGGAAAAATAAATCATGCAATTATAATTTCAACAGTAGGTGTTGTAATAATGTTTGTGATGTTTATAATATTAAAAAATAGTAAAAATAAAAAAGAAAATTCTTAATTTTTTAATAGGATTAAAACTTTATGTTTTAATCCTATTTTTATTTAATAAATTTATGATATAATAACTTGCAAGGTGAAGTATATGAAAAAAAGTAAAAAGAAATGGATAATAATTGTATGTATATTAATACTAATTGCAATAGCTACAATTACTTTAATATGTATAAATAATAACTCTCAAGAAATACCTAGAGTATATATTGAAGGAAATATAGCAAATATGCTAGATAAGAAAGATGAAAGAGTTGTTAAAATAAAATATAAAGATAAAAATAACAAATTTGAATCTTATGCTCAAATAAAAATTCAAGGAGATTCAAGCTTAGAATATGCTAAGAAAAATTATACTATTAAACTGTATCAAGATGAAAACTGTGAAGAGAAAAATAAAGTTATAGTAAATGAAGCGTGGGGTGAACAAAATAAGTATTGCTTAAAAGCTAATTGGATAGATAAAACACATTCAAGAAATATAGTAACAGCAAGACTTGCAGCAGCTATTCAAGAAAAGTATGGATTGCTTATGGATGCACCAAATAATGGTACAATAGATGGTTTTCCTGTAGAAGTATATATAAATAATGAATTTTTAGGGCTTTATACATGGAATATTCCAAAAGATGAATGGTTATGGAATCTAGATGATGAGAATTCTAATAACATTGCAGTAGAATCTGGAAATCTTAGTAAAACAACATCGTTTTTAGAAGAAGCAACTGAATTTGAAGAAAACGGCTGGCAATGTCAAGTTGGAGAAGAAAATGATGTGACATTAGAAAAACTTAATAGATTAATTAGGTTTGTAAAAGATAGTAGTGATGAAGAGTTTAAAAGAGATTATGAACTATATATAAATAAAGATTCTATGTTGAATTATTTAGCAGTGTTATTAACAACAAATGCAGTGGATAATATTTGTAAAAATTTAATACTTGTAACGTATGATAGTTATGTGTGGTATCCTACTTTGTACGATTTAGATACAACATTTGGTACTGATTCAAAAGGCGAAAAATTAAGAATAACTATAAATGTAGTAGAAGAAATAAATCGTAATCTATTATTTAAAAGAACTATGGAATGTTTTCCAAATGAAGTGGCAGATAGATACTTTGAATTAAGAGAAGGTATATTATCCAAAGAAAATATTATGAAAGAATTTGAAAGTTTTAAGGAACAAATACCAGAAGAGTCTTTAAAAAAAGAAAATGAAAGATGGTCAAATATTCCTGGTCAAGATTTAACACAAATATCAGATTATCTAAATAATCAACTAACTAAAATAGATAAAAGAATGGAAGAAAAATATATTATTGACTAATGTAAAAAAAAACAAGAAAAATTTTGAAAATGAAGAGACTAAAAATATTAATTTTTAGCCTCTTTTTTATGGTTTATTACAAAAATATTACATTTAAGTGAAAAGTAAATTAATACTTTAAAATATAGTGAATATACAAGAAAAAAGTGTAGAAAAATGATATAATTTATCTGAATTATATTGGGGGAATATATATGAAAAATAAAAAGAAAATATATATAGGAATAATAGTAATTTTGGCTGTTATACTTGCTAGTGTAATAGGCTTAAAAGTAATAAATAAAGATACAGAAACAAATCCGGAGATACTTGTAGCACGAAATTATGAACAAGTAGAAGATGGAGATGAAGCAATATATGGAACAGATTACGTTACATTTGATGCTTTTTATCTACGTGATCTTGATGGAGATGGTTATGCAGAGAAAATAAGAGGAACATGTAAAGAAATAGGTACACAAGATACATTATATATGGATTTAAATGTACTAACAAATGGTACTCTTAAAGATGCAAAAATAACAATAAATGGAAAGAACTTTTATTTTGCAACAGCACTTGTAAAAGATAGTGTAATTTCTAAAGATTATATCAGTACAAACCTTAAAGAAATAGTACTAAATAATGTTAGCAATGGAACACAAAAACTAA
>JAGAIU010000024.1 GCA_017626395.1 Clostridia bacterium
AACAGCAGAAAATGGAGAATACGTAATAAAAGATGTACCATATGGAACATATAAATTCGTAGAAATAACTCCACCAGAAGGATATGAACTAGATGAAGATATAACAGGATATACATTTACAATAGATGAAAATAGTGGAGACACAGTAATCTATGAAGTAACAAATACAGGAGATATTGCAATATATGCAATGGTAGGTATTTTAGGAGTTTCAATACTAGGAATTATGCATGTGATTTCTAAAAAAAGAAAAGTAAATAACTAGTATAACAAATAATTAGAGATGAGGTGAAAACCTCATCTTTTTTGTTAAAAAATAACTAATATATAAAAAATGTTTCTTAAATATTAAAAAAATATTACACATTTATCAAAGTATTTGAATTCGTTGAAAAAATCTGTATTTTCTTATAAAATAAAATTGTAAAAATAGAGAGAAAAGAGGGGGAATTATGAAGAAACTAAAAACAATTTTTTGTATGTTAGTAGTACTAATGCTAATGACATTTTTTAATATAAATAATAATGTTTTTGCGGCTGCAACTATTGATTCACAATATTTATTTATACCAAGTACATTTGATACTTTAGTATTAAATTATAGCACACTTCCTAATGTTAGTGTATCTGGTAGTCAAGGATATACTATACAAGATGGTACGACAGGCTCTGGACATCCTAGAAGAGGAGTGTATTATACTAATACTGGATCAGGCCAAACTTTAGATTCTAGAGTTACTGTAGATTTTAGCAATTGTGGAACTCTAAATGGAAGACCAATAAATATGAAGTTAGTCTATTCAGATATAGTGACTAATGGTGCAGATGCTTATTTATATTGGTCAGCTTTTGGAAGTACAATGACATCAAATAATGAATGGTGGTATGCTTGTATAGAGCATGTTAATGTAGATATATATTTCTACTATGTTGGTGAAAGTACACCTATTAATATAGATGTAGCATATTTATCTATATTTTCTGAAGATAATGGAGAAGGTGCGGGTTCTTCACAAACAAGTGAAGTATATATTTATGGAACAACTAATATGGCTCATGCAAGTACACTTACATCAGTTAACGGTTGGAGACAATATACAGATGTGTATTATGGAACATTAAGTGGTTCAACAGAAGCTGGTTCGTTAAACTGTGTATCTTTCCAATATAAAAGAAAAGATCATTTAAATATTAAGTTATATGGAATAAACAAAACTAATATAGGATATCATTTTCAATATACACCGTTAACAGCAACTTTACCATCTAGCCCTACAAAAATGGTAAATAAAACAGAATCTCAATTAGGGGATACAATAACATATACTATAAATCAAAAAATATCAATGAGATTTGATAGCTCATTCCATTATTCTGCAATGGTATTTAAAGATACATTAAATACAAATTTAACATATAACTCTTTAAGAGTATATAATGAAAATGGTACAGATGTAACTGTATCAGCTGGTACAACAAGCTATAATAGTAGTACAAAACAGGTTACATATACATTTAATAGTTCATACTTAAATAGTATGCCATATAATGGACAAACATATAGATTTGTAATTAGTGCTAATGTAAATGATTCGTCTAATATAGCTACTATTCCTAATAGTGCAACAACAGTAATAAATAATGCTCACACATTAAATTCAAATACTGTAAATACAACACTAAAATCTAAAGTAGTTGTGCACTATGTGAATAAACAAGGTGTAAAAATTGCAGATGATGTAACTATTAATGGTAATTTATTAGATACTTATACAACATCATCAAAAAATATTTATGGATATCAATTAGTAGGTAATAGTGGAAACACTTCTGGTACAATGACAAAAAATACAACAGAAGTTACATATACTTATGATTTAATAAAAGTTAATATGAATTTAACTAAAACACTTGAAGCAACAGCTTCTACGCCAAAACAAAATTTAGCTGGAGCAAGTTTTAAACTTGAAGCAATTAGTTTTGAAGGAAATGTAGGGCTTGCTAGTCCAACAACTACATATTATTCAACTGCTACAGATGCTAATGGAAATTGTACAGTAACAGGACTACCATATGGTACATATAAAATTACAGAGCATACAATTCCAAGTAAAGCGTATGCGGGAATATTCTTCTTAAATGGTGCAACAAATAGAATAAGTTCATTTAATGTTACTTTAAATGAGAATAAAACATATTCATATTCTTTAGAAGACGTTGCTAAGAAAATGAATATAACAGTAATAAAAGAAGATAAAGAAACAGAAAAAATAACTCAAGGTGATGCACACTTAGAAGGAGCTCAATATACAATTTATAGAGATCAAGCTTGCACTGATGCTATTGAAACAATAACAATAGCTAAACAAGCAGATGGAACATATAGTGCAACAAGTAAATGGTATTTAGTAGGAACATACTATGTAAGAGAAACTAGAGCACCAGAGGGATATTTAATAGATGAAAATGTTTATACAGTAACACAAGATCCATCTAGACAAACAACAGAATATAGTTCTCACTCAATAACTTCAAAAGATGAAGTAATAAGAAATGATATAGAAATAACAAAATATATTGAAGCAACAGATTCAACAGAAAAACAAAGTTTAGCAGGAGCGGTATTTAGTGCAACACTAAACTCAGATCCAAGTAAAGTATATTATTCATCAGTAACTAATGCTAATGGATATTGCAAAATAACAGAGCTTCCTTATGGAACATACACAATAAAAGAAAGTACTTTACCAGCAACTGCATATAATGGGGAATTTTATATAGATGGTTCTAATGAAAGAAAAACAACATTTGAACAATTTATACAAGTAGATAATTCAACAAATGACCCATATGTATGGTCAGATATAACAGATGTTGCAGAAAAAATGCAAATAACTGTATATAAAGAAGATATTGAAACAGGAACAACAACACAAGGTGATGCACATTTAGAAGGTGCAGAATATACATTATATAAAGAACAAGATTGCAGAAATGCAATAGAAACTATAACTATTGAAAAACAAGCAGATGGAACATATAGTGCAAAGAGTGGATGGTACTTAGTAGGAACATACTATGTAAAAGAAACTAAAGCACCAGAAGGATATTTAATAGACGAAACAGTTTATACTGTATCTCAAGATCCAGCTGCTCAAACAGAAGAACATAGTTACCATTCAATTACATCAAAAGATGAAGTAATAAGAAATGATATAGAAATAATCAAAAATTTAGAAGCAACAGATTCAACAGAAAAGCAAAGTTTAGCAGGTGCAGTATTTAGTGCAACACTAAACTCAGATACTTCAAAAGTATATTATTCATCAATAACAGATGAAAATGGATATTGTATTATAACAGAACTTCCTTATGGAACATATACACTAAGAGAAAGCACATTACCAGATGTAGCATATAATAGAGAGTTCTATGTAGGTGATTCAACAACAAGAGTAACAACATTTGAACAATTTATCGAAGTAGATAATTCAATAAATGAACCATATGTGTGGGGAGATATAACAGATGTTGCAGAAAAAATGCAAATAACAATATTTAAAGAAGATATAGAAACTGGAACAACAACACAAGGTGATGCACATTTAGAAGGTGCTGAATATACACTTTATAGAGATGAAGCTTGTACAGATGCAATAGAAACAATAACTATTGAAAAACAAGCAGATGGAACATATAGTGCAAAGAGTGGATGGTATCTAGTAGGAAAATACTGGATGAAAGAAACTAAAGCACCAGAAGGATACTTAATAGATGAAACTGTTTATTCAGTTGAACAAAATCCAGCCGAACAAACTGCGGAGCATAGTTATCATTCTATTACATCAAAAGATGAGGTAATAAGAAATGATATAGAAATAATAAAAAATCTAGAAGCAACAGACTCGACTGAAAAACAAAGTTTAGCAGGAGCTGTGTTTAGTGCAACATTAAACTCAGATCCAACTAAAGTATATTATTCATCAGTAACAGATGAAAATGGATATTGTATTATAACAGAATTACCTTATGGTATATATACAATAAAAGAGAGCACAATACCTCCAACAGCATATAATGGAGAATTCTATATAGATGGTTCTAATGCAAGAAATACAACATTTGAACAATTTATAGAAGTGGATAACTCTACAAATGAGCCATATAAATGGGGAGATATAACAGATGTTGCAGAAAAAATGCAAATAACAATATATAAAGAAGACCTTGAAAAAGGAAATAATTTACAAGGTGATGCAACTCTAGAAGGTGCTGAATATACACTTTATAGAGATGAAGCTTGTACAGATGCAATAGAAACAATAACAATAGCAAAAGATGAAGATGGAAGATTTAGTGCAAAGAGTGGATGGTACTTAGTAGGAACATATTGGATGAAAGAAACTAAAGCACCAGAAGGATATTTAATAGATGAACAAGTATATAAAGTATCTCAAGATCCTGTTGCACAAACTGAAGAATATAGTTATCATTCAATAACTTCAAAAGATCAAGTTATGAAAGGATTTATAAATTTAATTAAATATAATAATAATAGTAGTTCATCAGATAAAATACCAGCTGAAGGAGCAGTATTAATCTTATCTTTAAATTCTAATCCAGATAAATACTATGAAGCAATAGTAGATGAAAATGGATATGCTGAATTTGTAGATGAAGATTATAGGGATACACAATATCCATACACAATACCGTATGGTAAATATACAATCTCTGAAGTAAAGACAAGTGATACAGGTGAACACATCTTTATTAACAAACAACAAACATCAATTGAATATCAACAACAAGAAAATAAATACATATTAGATGATGAATATGTAAGATTAAGATTTACAATAGAAAAATATGATGTTGAAACAGATAAAAAATTAGCAGCGGGTGCAACATTTAAAATATGGGATGCAAATAATAATTGTTGGTATAGTGAAATGCTATATCCATCAGGTAAATTTATTACTGAATTTACAACTAATGATCAAGGACAACTTACTATAAATAGACATTTAGAAAGTGGAGCATATGTATTATATGAAGTTAAAGCTCCAGAAGGATATGTGCTTGAGGATGAAGGATATTCGTTCTTTATTGGAGTAGGTGAAAATGGAGATGTTGTTGCAGAGCATAATGGAGTTCAAAAAACTCTAGAATATGAAACAATTAAATATGACAACATACCAACTAAAATGTACAAATATACAGCTGAATTTAAAAATATGCCACAAAAAGCAGTTGTAGAGGTAACAAAACTTGCTGAGCAATTAACAAGATTTGAAACTACAGATACTCAATATGGAAAATTAAATACACCTGTATATGAAGAAAAAGGTCTTAAAGGAGTAACATTTAAGTTAACCGCTGCAGAAGATGTAGTAACTCCAGAAGGAACAGTAAGATATACTAAAGGACAAGTAGTATCAACATTTACAACAGATGCTAATGGTATTGCTACATCAGAAAAAGTATATTTAGGAAAATATATTCTTGAAGAAATTTCAACAGTAAATGGATATGTATTAGATACAACTCCAGTTGAATTAAATATTGAATATACAACTCAAGATGAAGAAGTACAAACAATAAAAGTTGAAAAGAAAAATGAAAAACAAGAAGTAAATTTAACTTTTGAAAAAGTATATAAAGAATTACAAGAATCAAGGTTTAAATTTACGGATAGAAAAGCAGTATTTGGAGTATACACTGCATCAAATATGCTTAATTATAAAAATGAAGAAATATTAACTTCAGATGAACTAGTAGATATACTTGAAACAAATGAAAATAATATGTTAGAAAATAACATTGAGTTACCAGAAGGCGAGTACTATGTAAAAGAATTATATGTATCAAATCCTTATGGAAAACTAGATGATAAATTTGAGTTTGAAGTTGAGTATATAAATACAAATAATCAATCTATTGATGTAACAATTAATAATGAAGAAGTTATAAATATAGCTAATACAGCAGTGCTTGGAATGTATAAATTCTCAGATTTAGATTATATAAATTTAGATATAGAAAATATAACAGATTTAGAAGAAATAGAAGAATTAGCAAGTATGTATGGAGTAGCTGGAGCAACATATAAAGTATATAACGATGCAGAATGTACAGACCCAGTTATAACAATAGATGATACAGAAGCTGAATTTATAACAGATGAAAATGGAACAATCTACATTGAAGATATGCCATGGGGAACA